>PSLA01000032.1:0-20050 GCA_040289295.1 Armatimonadota bacterium | reverse complement strand
TGAACGCACTCCGTAGCCGCACAAAGCGGGCGTAGCTCAGTGGTAGAGCATCTGCTTCCCAAGCAGAGGGTCGCGGGTTCGAGCCCCGTCGCCCGCTCCATCTTTTTTGGGGGCTTTCCTGCCGCCCATCGCAATCAAGCAGGTATCCTCCCAACGTGCCCAAGGCTAAGGCCAAGACAACCACCCCGCGATGGAAACCGGGTGACCGCGTCAAGGTGCGCAAACGCGAGGCGACCGACGCCGACCGCGAAGGTTGCACCTACTTCGAGCACCTCGCCGGGTTGACCGGTACGGTGCGCAACGTCTTTAGCCAAGACGAGGTTGCCGTCTCGATAGACTTCTCCTCAATGCAGGACGGGATGCTGAAGGCGCACACCGAGGCAGTCAAGCGGATGAGGGCCAAGTTTCTCGCCGGACTGAGCGAGGAGCAGCGCAGGAGTCTCTCGCCCGAGGAGAAGCACTTCTTCGCAAACTATGTCATCCTCGTTAAGGGAAGCGACCTCGAACCAGGCCCGGCGAAAGCGAAGGCGGAGGACATCGCGCTCGAAGACGAAGAGGTCGAAAACTACGAAGGCGAGAACATCGCGCAAGGCGTGCTGTACGACGACGTAGAGATCCCCGAAGGCGCGCGACTCTCTCCAGACGACCTGGACAAGGCAGAGGAGGAGGAACTCAAGAAGCGCAGCCGGAAGAGAAAACGCTCCTAACGCGCGAACCTCGGCAGTCGCTCGCTCGCGTTGGGAAGAGATGGAAATGCCGCATGCGGCTCCGTCTGGTACCAATAGGCCACCGACGAGTAATCATTGCGTTGGAGGTTGGCATGACCGTGCTCGATCGTCACCCGAATGCTTTTCGTGAACGCCACCGGGTCGGGGAGGTGGAGGCGATAACTCGTGCAGGCGCGGCGATCCGGGTGGCGCGGGTCGTACTCGTGCACGCTTGTTCCGCCGAAGAGATGCGCCCTGTCGTGCATACCCCAAGCCTGCGTCAGGTAGTCCTCGCTGCCGGTTCCGTAAAGGCTCGGTTCCGCCTCACCGTCAATGAAGATCATGTCGTCGCCTTCGCCCCACCACGTCAGTTCAGGCACCGCCAGCTCTCGATCTCCGAACCGCTTGCGAAAAAGCGCGGGGTCGATGTTGTGTACGCTCAGGTTGCACCCAACGTAATGCCCCCGTCCGTATGCATCAAGCAGCGCGTAGTTTTGAGAAGGGTCAACGGGCGTATCGAGGAGGTCCCAATAGTTCACGCCCTTCTCCGCGAGGGTCGGCGCCTCCGTCTCGGTCGGATACTCCTGGCGGTACTGCGCGTGAAAGTACAACGCGTCGACGATGTCCGGCTCGTCTGTCGGCAACTCCTCGAAGTCAACATAAAAGTAGAAGTGTCCGCACGTCTCGTTGCTTTCGTTCTGTACAGCGATTCTCACGCCCTTCCGAAACGGCATCGGCAGCCAGCAGTTCATCGCCACGCCGCCTCCGAGGTTGCCTTCGTTGTCGTGGTGCGTCACGCAGTCGAACGCCGCGTTCTGAAAACTGCGTGCGATGCCGTGGCCCAAACAGAAGAAGTCTCCGACCGGTACCTCGATGCTTGGTGTTTCTTCATCGTCCCACCAGGCCCTTAGCACCATCTTTCTGAGGTAGAGCCGGTCCTCGTGCCCGATGGTCATCCAGAGATGCCGGATAACACCTGCGCCCCCGAATTCCGCCAGAGGCTTCTCCTCACCCGGCTCGATCGCCCAGAAGTCACGGTTGCCGCCGGCAAGGTCGCGGCTGGAGAAGCGCCGGGGTCTTCCTCGACGCGGTGAAAAGATCGGTGCTGCGTGGAACATCGCGGCAGATTCTACTCCTACGCCCAGTTGCCACCTGCGCACAGCCACGTTGGCGCGGTAAGCCCGCACGCACGCCGAGTCTCAGGCTTAAGGTCAACCCTCCTGCAATGCAGCGACAGTCTCCGCGTACTTCTCGATGACGTCGTGCACGATAGTGCGCACCACGGGTGTGATGTGCGTCGGCGCGCGAGCGGAAGCGATTTGGGCGACCGCGTCGCGCCCCGGCACGCGCTGCTCCGCCACATCGAGTGCCCACTGCGTGGCGTGGTCAGGGTCGAGCAGGACATCGTAACCGTTCATCCGTAGGAACGTGAGCAATGCGACGAACGCGGTCGCCTTGTTTCCATTCGAGAACGGCCGCAGGCGCATGAATCGCTCAAGGAACTGCCCTCCCTGTGTCAGAACATCCTTGCTCTTCCCGTAGGCGTACTGTGCGTAGGTCGCCTCCTCGAGTTGCGCGTACTTGAAGTCGTTGACCTTTTTGGTCACTTCCTGGTTAATCCACAAGACGTCTTGGACGGTCAGGTAGTGAATCATTTCGACAGTCGCCACGTCGATGCGAATTCTACCGCGTGCGCGTGACCTTCGACAGGTTTCGAGGGTTGTCGGGGTTCATTCTACGCTCGCGAGCTGCATGCCAAGCAACCAGCTGGCCGAACATGGCGGCAGGCAGTGGGCGCAACTCCTCGGGCAAGTTGGGCTGAACCGGCGCTTGGAGCAACTTGCATCCGGCGGCCTCGGTTCGCGTCCGGACCTCCTTCGCGGTGAGGTCCTTGGCGTCCGGGCCGAAGAGCAGCGCTGCCGTTTCCGGGCCAACCAGGGCGATCGGACCGTGGGCGAAGTCGGCAATGCTGAACGGTTTAGACAGCAGCAGGGCACACTCCATCAGTTTCAGCGCCGCCTCGTGCGCAATGCCGAAGTGGAAGCCCCGCCCGAGAACGAACAGGACGCTTGCCTCGGAGGCGACAATCGCCTGCTCCCTCGCGTGTGCCTCATCGGCTACCGGCCACTCGCTCGGCGGCTCAGCCAACTTCGCACCGAACGCGCGCGCCATTTGATAAAAGGCGAGGAGCGTCAGGGTGAAGGTCTTCGTAGCCGCAACAGATCGCTCCTCGCCCGCGCCCAGCAGGATGTTTCGTTCTGCTGCCTCGACAACCGGCCCTTCCGAAGCGTTCGAGATGGACAGGGTTTGGCATCCAACTCGCCGCGCCGCGAGCAAGACCTCAGCCACGTCTGGTGCCGCTGCGGACTGGGAGACGCCGACTACCAACGTCCCCTTCGGATAGCGCGGCGTTGCGCCGTAGCGCGTTACCACGCTCGGCGCACCGAGCGAGCAGGGCACTCCCAAGTGCACTTCGAAAAGGTACCGCGCGTAGAGGCAAGCGTTGTCGCTGCTGCCCCTTGCCACGAAAACGATCAATGCGGGGCACCCGACGCCGCTCGCCTGTTCGAACAAAGCACCCGCCCGCTCGCGCCACAAAGCCGGTTGCTCCTGAATCTCCTCGAGCATACGCGACATTAGGCGCAGAATATCCGCCTTGGGCGTTCGGGTGCACGGGGTAACCTGACCCAATCGCGAACGACGCGGCCACCGTCGAGGAGTAGCCCGCCTCGCTTCCTGAGGACCGCAGGGAAGCGCTGAAAGCCGTCCGGTAGACCATCCTGAGCAGCCTGCCCAAGGGGTACGAAGAGGGTATGCAGTACGGCATCACGAGCCTTTCGCCACGAGGCGATCGTGCGTGGATCGATGGGTGTTCGCGAGGACGCTCACGCTTCCTCTAGGTGTCGAAGTCAGGGAGGGCGAGTAGCAGGACGTGGACGATGCGAAAATACACCACGGGCCCCGCGAGGCTCGGCCGGTTAGTAGACCGAGACATTCTGTGAGCCGGGTGGGACTCGAACCCACGACCCACGGCTTAAAAGGCCGTTGCTCTACCACTGAGCTACCGGCTCGCAGACGGCGCGCAGCCATAATCCCCGGCGTGCGATGGGAAAGCATCTGGTATCCGGACAGCGCTGTCGGACAGATTCTTTCTGCCGCGCTTGCGCCCCTCGGGTGGCTGTACGCCGCTGGCTGGAGAGTGTACCTGGGGACGTACGCGCTCGGCTTGAAGCGGCGCGCCCACGTATCGATCCCAGTGTTTTGCGCGGGCAATCTTGAGGTCGGCGGCTCCGGCAAGACGCCTCTCGCCATCGCTCTCGCCGACTTGCTCGAGGAGATGCGCCTCCGTCCGGTGGTAAGCGTGAGCGGCTACGGCAGCCCCTCCAGTGTCGGTGCGCGTCTTCATGCGCCTGGTGAGGCTCTTGAGGCAAAGACACACGGGGACGAGGCCGCGCTCGTCCGCATGAAGCGCCCTGCCCTGCCCCTGATCATCGGGCGCGATCGCGTGGCGGCAGCCCGACTTGCTGTCGAAGCCGGGGCGGGCTCCTTGGTTCTCGACGACGGCTTTCAACACCTGCCGCTGGGTCGTGCGGGGGACCTGCTCGTCTGGCAGTCCGCCGGAACCGACGCTGCCTGCCCGCTGGGCCACTACGTGAGCCGGAGGGCTGCACGCGGCGAGCTCACGCACTGCTGGTCGAGGAGGGTTGCTCTGCGCCTGCCCTCGATGTGCCGGTATTTCGCTACAGACGCATCTTCCGGGGATTGGTTGACCTTGCCACGGGTGAGCGCGTGGACCCAGCGGAGGTCCGAGAGCGTGTGCTCGCGCTGAGCGCCATCGCACGACCGGACCGATTTCACCGCGCACTAACTGACTTGGGGTTGAGCATTGGCTCGACCCAAGCGCTGCCGGACCACAGCGGGCTCGAACGGGTGCAGCTCCCGCCCGGCGGCACGGTAGTGTGCACTGAGAAGGACGCCGTGAAGCTGGGCGGTCGGGCGCGGGATGCCCGCTTGCTGGCGCTGGTTTCGGACGTCGAGTTCATCGCACCCGATGAGGTGAAGAGGTTCCTTCACGAGCGCGCAAAGGAAGTGCTGCAGTGATGGGCTGTGCTCTCGCCTTTTTGTCGCGCTTGCTCTGTGTGATGCCCGGTCGGCTTGTCGATGGATTCGGACGCGCGGTCGGGTTGCTGGCGCACAGACTCGATCGAAAGCACCGAGAGAGGGCTAGGGCGAATCTTCGTATGGTCTTCCCAGATTGGAGCGACGAGCAGGTGCGGCGTATCGCACGGGAAGTGTTTGCGCACTTCGGCAAGACGGGTGCGCGGTTCTTGCGCGCTCCGGCGCTGTCTGCCGAGGAGGTTCTCGCATCGGTTCGCTGCGAAGGTCTAAATCTGATTCATGAGGCGCTGAACGAAGGGAAGGGCGCAATCCTGATCACGGCACACATCGGCAACTGGGAGCGCATGGCGCACTACTTTTCGCTCAACGGCATAACGTTGAGCGTGATCGCGCGGGATGCGAATGACGAGGTGAGCAACCGAGTTGTGAACCGCACGCGGCGCAGCCAAGGGTTTGAGGTGTACGGTCGTGCGACGGCAGCGCGCAGGGTGTTGAGGGACCTGCAGCAAAACCGGTGTGTTGGGATACTTCCCGATCAAAACGCTCAAGAGGCGTTCGTGCCTTTCTTCGGTATGCCGGCCGGCACGGTGCTCGGCCCCGCCATGTTTCACCTTCATACCAACGCGCCGATTCTTACCACCTTCTGCATCGAACAGGGAGACGGCTCGTACGAGGTGATGATTTCTCGGCTCAACTTGCCGGAGCGGACGGGCGACCGGGAAGCGGACGCAGTTGCGATCATGGCACGGGTCAACGAGGCGATCGAGCAAGCGGTCCGCGAGCACCCGGAGCAGTGGCTTTGGCTGCATGACCGGTGGCGTTCGGCTCGACAGGAGGGGCTGTTGTGAGGGCGTGTGATGCAGAGCGTGTGCTCATTGTGCGCCTCTCCGCTATTGGCGACGTGGTGATGGCGCTGCCTGCGGCGGCCAGCATCAAGGCGTCGAACCCTGGAGCGCAGACCGCTTGGGTGATTGACCACCGCCTGCGAGAACTCGTTATAGGACACCGGTGCATTGACCGCGTGTTTGCGGTGTTCACCGATCGCAAGGCTCGTCGCAACCCCGCCAGATGGCGCGTTATCCTAAGGCAGCTTCGCCGCATCGCGGAGTTTTCTCCCGATGTGGGCATTGACCTCCACGGTCACGCGAAAAGCGCGTTGCCGCTGTACTTCTCGAAGGCGAAGCGAAAACTGACGCTGGAGCCGAAGGACGCTCTCAGCCGAGTGCTCGGCGGTCGCGCAGTTCGCGTGGCTGCCAGCGTACATCGCGTTGACGCGTATCTCGAGGCGGTTCGAGAAGCGGGGTTTCCGTTTCGGCGCTACTCGTTCGACCTGCCGATCAACGACGCAATTCGCGGCTCGGTGCAGCGCTGGCTTGGCGACGGGGGTTGGATCACGATTCACCTCGGTGGCACTCATCGGAAGAAGTTGTGGCCTCTAGATCGGTTTGTGGAGGTAGGGCGTCAGCTTGTTGAGCGAGGAGAAAGATTGTTGCTCGTGGGGGGTGCGGAGGAGCGATGTTGGGCGGAGCGTTTCTTGGAGCGGGTGGAAGCGAGAAGCGTGGTTGGCGAAACGGGACTATTGGAGCTTGCTGAGGTCATCCGTCGGGCAAAGCTTCACATCAGCGGGGACACCGGTTCAGCGCACATAGCTGCGGCGGTTGGGACGCGGTGCGTGACGATCTTCGGTCACATGCCGGCGGCGGCGTATCACCCATTTGGGCAGCCGGATGCCGTGGTGCAGGCGGGACGCTCGGCTGCAGACGTTTCGGTGGAGATGGTGATGCAGAAGATCGAGGAGCGGTTTAAGTGAGCACTCCGACGCGTGCGAGCGAACGCATCCTCCTGGTGCGCCTCTCCGCCATCGGCGACATCGTGCACACGATGCCTGCCGCCGTGGCAATCAAGCGCGCACAGCCGGGCTGGACGCTGCACTGGGTGGTTCAGGCCAACTTCGCGGGCGTCCTTGCAGGCTTCGAGTACGCGGACCGCGTCATTCGGGTTCCAAGGCGACCCAGCCTCGGCGACCTGATCCGCCTTCGTAGCGCGTTCCGCGAAGAGAGATACACGACGGCACTTGACATGCAGGGCCTTTTCAAGAGCGCGCGCCTCGTCTTCCTCTCCGGTGCGGATCGCAGGGTGGGCTACTTCTTCCAGCGCGAGTTCTCTCGGCTATTCAGTAAGCCGGTGGTTCCGCCTCGCGAACGAAAGCACGTAGTCGAGCACTACCTCGCGGTTGCTGAGGCGCTTGTGGGCGTGAGCGGCGAGCCGGACTTCGGGCTGAAACCTACCGCCGTGGCCGTCAAGAGCGTTTCCCCGATGCTCGACGTGCCGAGGGCGACGGGGCGCCGTCTGCTCGCTGTAAACGTCGGCGCCGGGAAAGCCAAAAAGCGCTGGCCCCTCGAGCGGTTCATCGAGGCAATGTCGCTCGCCCGCGACGGAGGGTGGGAGCCGGTGCTCATCGGGGGCCCGGCGGATGTTACTGATTGCGAGAATGCCGCCGCAGCGCTCGACCCGCCGCTCGCCAACTTGGCGGGAAGAACAAACCTCGAAGAGTTGGTTGCCGTGATTGCGCTTGCCGATGCGCACATGGGTGGGGACACGGGCTCGACGCACATCGCGGTTGCTCTGGGCAAGCCTGTTGCGTGCATGATGGGACCGACGGACCCAGAGCGTAGTGGCCCGTTCCGGAGGAAGAATCAGGTGGTGTACAAGGGGCCTCGAGGCCTGAAGGACATCAGTGCGGAAGAGGTAGTAAGGCTTCTTCCGAGGTAGGGTTATCGTACCCTCACCCCCACCCTCTCCCACTGGGAGAGGGCATGGGGGTGAGGGTACGATGCCGGAGTCAGAAGATGGGAACGTGCTCGAAGCGTTTCCCGAAGATGCTCGCGCTGTCGGCGCCCATCCATTCGTCGAGCACAGTTGCGTACACTTGGCGGAAGTCGACCTTCCAGCGGATGTCGCCGCGGTCGAGGTTGTTCAAGTCGGGTTTGTCGCCGATGAAGCCGCCCTCGACTTGCGGTCCGACTACGAACATCGGGTTCCCCGCGCCATGGTCGGTGCCTTGGCTGTTGTTCTCGGCAACGCGCCTACCGAACTCGGTAAACACGAGTACGGTTACCTTCTCGGCTTTGCCGATTGCTTTCATTTCTTGCATGAAGGTGTTTAGCGCGTCGCTGAACTGTTGCAGCAGCCTCGCATGCTGATCACGCTGCTGGCTGTGCGTATCGAATCCGCCGGCAGAAAAGTAGACCACTCGCGTCTTCGGGGACGCTCCGATGATTTGCGCAATCTGCTGGAAGCCTTTACCGAAGTTGTCGTTGCCATAGGTGAACCGGGAGTTGTACTGCGAGAGCATTCTGTTCAATTCCGACATCGCGTCGAGCGCAGTGAGGTTCGCCTCTCGGATGGTTTGTGCCGAGCTGCCCTTTTCAGTGCCCTGTATGTCGCGCAGGCGCTTCTCCTCGTCTGCGTCACCAATGAGTCCGCGGATGTCAGCGAGGCTTGCGAAACAAGGGACGCTGACCAGCTTGCCCTTCAGCGCGACGGGCGTTGTCTGTGAGATGCCGAGCGCTAGCACCGGGTTCGTCGAGCCGCTCTTCGCTTGGTTGTCAAGGTACTTACCCAGCCAACCGTATGCCTCGACCGCGTCCGGGTTGGCCGTCTGCCATATTTCCATGCTGCGGAAATGGGAGCGGTTTGGGTTCGGATAGCCAACGTTGTGCACCACTGCAACGGACCGGGCGTCGTACAACTCCTTGAATCCCTTCATCGAGGGATGGAAGCCGAGCGCATCGTCCACCTTCAGAACCTGGTCCTCGGGGATCGCAAGCGTAGGGCGAACGCGGCGATACGTCGGGTCGGACCACGGTACGACCGTGTTCAGCCCATCGTTGCCGCCCGACAGTTGGCACACCACGAGGATGTTGTCTGGGGCGATCTTGCCGCCCTTCGCCAACTTCAAGATGTCTGCGCGGGCGACCTGCGCCAGCCACGGCGGCGCGGCAAGCCCCACAGCGATGATTGCGCTACTGCGCAGAAAGTCTCTTCTTGTCAGTTCTTTGTCCATTGGGGGTTTCCTTAGCACAGATGAAACTCTGGTGCTGCGAACAGCACCTTGAGCGTCCCGTTCAAAACTGTCCCGGCGGTTCGTGCCTGCGATAACGCCTGCACTCCGCCTACGGCATCAATGGTTTTTGCGAGTTCGCCCCTCCTGTTGGTTGGTATTGCTGCGTCTGTTACTTCGAGCAGGAAGTCCACAGCCTCCGAAGAGGTCCGCACGTTGGCTTGAGTAACCATCGCTGGACCAAACGAGACTATTGGCCCGCGTTGGTTCGCGATTGTGTCGGCGAAGCGGATTCTCTCGGTCATTGTGCTGGTCGAGATCCATGCGTCGCCCCAATCCCAGCCTGCGACGTCGGGCGGATAAAGCAGCTGCATCCCCTGGCGAGCCATCGCCTGATACACTCCTCCAAGGAAGGCGAACGCTCCGCCGCGCGAGTTCTGGGGCGGGTTCTCCACCAGAGGCTTCGCCAACACGCCAAGGTCAAACTGACGTGCCAGCGGGATGCAAAAGTCGGCGGGGCTCTTGATCAGCTTCCTAACGCACTTTTCGCTCCAGAACTCGTCGCTCTTCGCAATCCATTCGAGCGCGGGCTTGATCTCGAAGTCGTTGCGCCTAATCTGCGAAGCCAGTGCGTCCACAATTTTGTCATCCGGGTTCATGTAGGCGAACCACTCCCACAACTTCCGTGCAAGCAGTTTCGGACATTCCTCGCGCTCCAGCAGGATCTTCAATATGTCATCCCCGCGAAACGCGCCCTGCCTGCCGAGCACCGTTTTCTCGCCGCGATCATGCTGCAAAATGCGCTCAACAAACTCGAACAAAGGTTCGCCGCTCTTGAGAACCTCTTCCAGTGCGGTCGGGTCTTGTCTCGCGCGACGTAGGGCCGGGTTGGCGCGCCACGCCCAGCCAGTAAAAGCTCGAGCTGCCTCCTGGATGTCCTTTTCAGTGTAGTGTCCGATTCCCAATGTGAACAGCTCCATGACCTCGCGAGCAAAGTTCTCATTCGGTTTGCCTGCGACGTTCGTCTGCGAGTCGAGCCACTGCATCATTGCGGGGTCTTTGCTCGCGGCTTCGAGCAGAACTCGGAAGTTGCCGTTTGCGTGCTTGCGCAACGTGTCCACGTACTGCATCATCATGAACGGGTTGTTCACCTTCGACGCGCTGACTGCGAAGTGATCGTGCCAGAAAAGCGTCAGCTTCTCTTCGAGCGGCCGTTCCGTTAGCACGCACCGGGCACTCCAGTAAGCACCCATAAACACCGGGTTGACCTGAATCACACCGTCACGCCGCGGAAGCAGTTTCACCAGGTCGATCGTGAAGCCGAGCGGATACTTCTCGTAGTGCACGAGCCGCTCGATCGTTCCATCAACGCCTAACTTTTCGTAGAACTGGATCTCCGCTCGGCTAGCCCCAAATCCGAACCGCCGTAGGAGATGCGCCACCTGCTCGCGAGTCGTCATCGCTCCGTGTCTTTCGCTCCTGTGAACGGATGATACGCCCGAACGGCGTGGGTGTTCACGGCCACAGTCATCATTCTGGCTCGAGGCGAGCATCCTCGCAGGCGAAGGACTTCCGGACGAGCCGCCGAGCATCCGCAACCGACCCGCCCGACAGATAAGTTTTTAGTTTCAGGTTTTGAGTTTCGAGTGACTAATAGCTGAAAACTCTTCGAAGCGAACGCCCGTCGGTTCCTCGCTTGCTGTGGTAGCCCTCACCCGGCGCTTCGCGCACCCCCTCCCCCACCGGGAGAGGGGGCTGGCATCACTGCTCAACCGGGCGCCCGCCGCGAAAGCGCTCGAGCAGCCAAAGTCCCATCACGTTCCTCAAAAAGCGGAACGTGACGTCGACGCCTCGTTCGTTCGTGAATCCAGCAGCGAGAGCCTCCAGAGTGGGGACCGGCTCGGGCAGCTCAACTCCGACCAGCGACCAGGTTCCCGAGCTGATATATGCCCAGCCTTCGCCCTCGCCGGGCGCGGCAACCACGGCAGCCGCCGTGTCGTGGCCCGGCGCGCGAGGCGGCACGCCCGCACCCGCATCGCACAACGGGCCAAGCAGCCGCTCGACACCCAGCAAAGAGGTGATGCCGACCTCCCACTCGCCGTTCAAGCCCAGCATCTCCGACGTTGATGCGATGGTGCGCTCAATTCGAACGTCGTCGCCGGCTACCAAATGATGCACCAGGTCGGGCAAGAACAGCAAACGACTTGCACGGCTTAGCTCCTCATCCTTGAGAACAACCCGCGCCATCAGCAGCGATGCGCTGTTGAACACGAGCGGTTGGATGCCGGTGAGGGCATAGCGACGCGCAGGCGGCAACTGCCGGTCCAACTCCGGTGCACCTGCCTCATGCGACTGGTCACGGTATCGAAGCGGGTCCGCAATGGGCGCCCCGCCCTCGTCGAGCAAGCCGAAATCCACACCCCAGGTGTCTACCGAACAGGAGTCGTACTCGCCTGCTGCTGCAAGAGCATCGCGGACACCAGCAACGATCGCACGGAGGTTCCAGCGCTCAAACTCGCCGTCGTGATACCACGGGGTCGTAAAAGACGCGAGCGTGCTTGGCGAAAGCCTTCCACCGCTCAGCGTAACCTAGACCACTCGCACCGACCCCGCGCCTGCGTCGACGGCGAGCACCCGCATAACGACATTTTGCCGCCTTCCGGCTCACACATGGCCGGCAGGCGCCGCAACGGCGAGGAGCGCAAGCCCTACTGCGTAACTGAGCAGGCTCCATCCCACTTCGCGCTTGTGGCTCTCGATGTGCACCTCCCGGAACACCCAGACCCCCCAGGCGATGGCGATCAACGTGCTCAGGTTCGAAACCGGCCACGAGATTGACATCGGGATGAACACCATCGCCACGGTGCCCAGCGTTTGCCCGCTCATCCAGATGGCTCCGGCGGTGAAGCAGAGGGCTACCTCTCGCCTCGGCGCACTCGGTGACCAGCGCCGACCTCGCACCCAAAAGAGCGCGACCGAACTGACGAGTACGCCGACGCCAAGCCAGGCGACCGCTTGATACGCGGTCATCCCCTCTCGAAGGACGAACTTCAACGGAATCGCGTACGCTCCATAGAAAAACGCCGCACCGAACGAA
This sequence comes from Armatimonadota bacterium, assembly GCA_040289295.1. Taxonomy (GTDB): domain Bacteria; phylum Armatimonadota; class Fimbriimonadia; order Fimbriimonadales; family ATM1; genus J051. The sequence goes on along the minus strand of PSLA01000032.1, from coordinate 8,064 downwards.
GCCAGCAGACCTATGGCGAATGCCCGCCTTCTGTTTGTCGCGTCGCGCCCGTTTTGGAACGCGACCGCCCTCTCGGTTTCCGGAGCGCCCGCGCGACCCAGCAGAACTGCGGCGAGCGTCATCAAGATCACTCCTCCGACGGCGGCCACAAGCGACCGATGGTCTTCGAATGTGTACTCGTGAAAGATGACGATGCCATACACGGAAGCGAAGAACGGCGCCATGTTCTTAACCGGCGTGCTCCGCGCCACGCCGATGTAATCAACCGCGGTGCTGTAACTGAGTGAGCCGAACGTCCAGATGACGCCGCAAGCGAACGAAAGCGCCGCCGGTAGGGGTCGTGTGTCTATGTCCCCATCCGCGATGAGCGCGACGGCCACACACAGTGGGGCGACCGCAAGCGAAAGATAGAACTGATATTGGAGAACCGGCAAGCGGCTCGACTTGCGGGGAAAGATGTACGCCGCAAATGCCGCGGAGCTCACCAGCGCCAAGAGAAAGCCAAGCGCCGCGCCGGTCAAGCAGCCTCACTCCAATCGCCGAGATAAAGTACCTCCGGCTCCAGCTCCACCCCGAACTCCTCACGCACCCGTCGCTTAGCTTCTTCCGCCAGCCAGTGAATTTCCGAAGCACGCGCTCCGCCGAGGTTGCAAATGAAGTTTGCATGTAAAGGCGAGATGAACGCGTTGCCCCTTCGCAACCCTTTCATGCCGCACGCCTCGATGAGGTAGCCGGCGGGAACGATGCCCGCTTCACGGAGGTCCGCGCGCAATCCTTCGACACGCTCCGCCACGTGGCGGTCCAGCACGTTCTTGAAGAATGATCCCACGCTCGGGTGAGGTGGCTGCTTGCTAATGCGCTGGCGTTGGTGGTCGCGTGCGAGGTCGTAAATGTGCTGCGGATCACTCGGCTCTAATCGCAACCTTGATTTGAGTAGTACGATAGGTGGAGGATTTGGCCGCCGGAGAACCGAGTCGCGGTACCGGAATTCCAATTCTTGCGGCGCAACAATCTTGCGAATACCGTCCCACACCACGTCCACCGCCGTCAGCAGATTCGCTATGCTCGAGCGATACGCGCCAGCGTTGCTCACGAGTGCGCCACCTAACGTGCCTGGAATCCCCACAGCAAACTCCAACCCACCCAAGCCAGACTGCGCTGCAGCCAGGAAGAGGTCTTGGAACCAGCAGCCGCACTCAGCTTCTGCCTCGGCGCCTATGCGGATGCGGTTGCACTGATTGACAACCACCACGGCGTCCACCCCGGCGTCAGCCACCAACAGGTTGCTGCCGGAGCCAATGACCGAGTGCGGGATCCCGCTCTCGTGGAGGCATGCCGCGACGTCGGCGAGCATTTCCAGGTCGGTCACCGGCACCAGGTAGCGTGCCGGCCCGCCCACCTGCATCGTGGTGTATGCGCGTAGCGGAACTTGCTCCAGGACGGGGACGCCCTGAGGAAGGATGCTCTTGGCCTCAGGGGGAAGCGGCACGCGGCCTATTCTGACACGCGCGGATATGGCGTTTTCGGCTCGCTGATGCCGGGCTCGAGCACGTACCACGGAAGTAACTCCTCGGGAGCAACCCAGCGAAGTCCATCGATTTGTGATGCAACTCGGCGCGGGTCAGGGTATGCGGGCTCGGGGAACGCCTTGCCGTAGCCCGCCGCTGCTGCGAGATCGGCCGAGAAAGCGGGCACCTCGACCACCCCTGTAACTGACTCGTTGCGAAGCAGGTACATCTCGCGTCGAGACGGTACCGCCACGGCGCCGTCCGCTATGAGGTCAAACGACGATACTCCGGAGACCTTCAAGCCCAGCGCCCAGGCGAGGGTCTTGGTGACCGTCACGCCGACGCGCACGCCGGTGAACGATCCTGGCCCGACGTCTGCGATAAAACCTTCGACCTCGGCGAGGGACACGCCCGCGTGCACCATTGCGTGGTTTAGCGCCTGGAAAAGCGCGGCCTCCGCCTGTCTCGGGGCAAATTCTGCTTGAAAGGCGACCACTGCGCTGCCGTCGAGGACCGCGACCGCCGCCTGAGGAGAACTGGTGGAGAGGACAATCGACTTCATGATTCTTCTGGTTGTGGGCGATTAATGGTTACTTTGCGCGTACCGTCTGGTTCACTGAGTATGCCAATGCGCCAGGCGTCCTCGGGCCAGAAGTCCGGCGCTCGTTCAGGCCACTCGACGAGGAGGGCGTGGGTGCTTAGGTAGTCGGCAAGACCGATGTCCTCCACTTCTGCCGCTCGATTGAGGCGATAGAGGTCGGCGTGGCAGACGGGCGGCTGCGTGTCGTAGAGGAAGACCAAGTTGAACGTCGGCGAGCGAACCTCGCCAGCGTAACCAAGCGCCCTCACGAAGCCGCGTGCAAGGGTCGTTTTGCCTGCGCCCAGCTCACCGGTGAGGAGGAGCACGAGGCCCGGGGTAGCCTCCGCGGCGAGGGTTGCGCCGATTTGCTCCATCGCCTCAGGAGAGGTGGCGACCTGTTCCGTTTGCGATAAACTCACCCCTGGGTCCATCTCATGCCTAAGATTACTTTTCTTCCGTTCGCCGTTTCCGAAACCGTTCCCGACGGGGTCGGGCGACAGTTGGGCAACCTCCTCGGCTCGGGTTTCGCCGGCGTGGAAGGAGTTGAGTATGAAGGTTCCATGCTGATGACTCAGGGCCAGGATGGCACGGTGTCGCCTGCGTCGCTTGGCTCGGCCTTGCTGGGCGAGGATGTTATCCAAAGGGTCCTGGCGCAGCAAGAAGGCGATGCGGTCGTGGATGGCCTTATCAGCAGGGAGGGGGGCAGCCTTACTCTCACGGTGCGGTTGTCGCGGTCGGACGCCGCGCCGAGCGTGTGGGAAAAAAACGCCCGGCTGGCCGACCTACGGCCTACGCTCGTTGAGGCCCACGGTTGGATAAGCCAACAGATGGGGATTGAGGACCACCAGCCTCTCGCGATCGAAGGCAGCAAGCCGGAGGCGTTTCTCAAGTACCTTGAGGGGTACGACGCGATGGTACTGGCGGCGCAGGCGCAGCAAGGGAGGGCGCCGCAGATTGATTACCTGAGGGGGCTTGATGCCCTTCTCGATGCGATAACGCTCGACCCGTCCCTGCACGCGGCATATGTGGCAGCCGTTCGCCTTGCCAACTCGCTGATCCAGGCGCGCCTTGTTCCACCTGACGAGCTGGAGGCGCGGCTTAAGAAGATGGCTGCGGGGAACCCGGAGGACCCGGCGGTGCATCGGACGCTCGCCGACCTCTATCGAGTTACCGGTCGCATACAAGACGCCATCAACTCCATGGACAAGGCGGTTGCGCTGGCGCAGGCGTCGGATCACATGCCGCGCGAAGCAGTCGCAGAGTTCATGACGCACTTGGGGATGCTGCAGCGGTCGGCTGGGATGATCGTGAACGCGGAACTCTCCTTTCGGCGCGCTGCGGAGTTGGGAGCCGTATCCGAAGCCGTCGTTCGACCTGTTGACTGACCTTCTCTTCGAGACCGACCGATCGCACGAGGCTCCGGGCCTGTGGAGGCAGGTGATAGACCTCGCGCCAGAAAAACCAGACGCGTGGATTCGCTACGCGAGTGTGCTTTTCCGGCTCGAGCGCAAGGACGACGCGCGGACGGCGCTGGAGGAGGCGCTGGAGAAGACTTCGGGCGACTTGCTTATCAAGCGATACCTCGCGCCGCTCCTCGCAGCAGCAGGGGAGTACGAGCGGGCGATGGACTACTACGAGGACTTCCTCGACCGGTACTCAGACCACGCGGAGACGTTGCTTGAGTACGCTCGCACGCTCAGTGCCGCCGGTAGACAGCACGAAGTAGCGGATGCGCTGCGCAAGGCGCTCGAGTCGAACCCCGACCAGCACGTGAAGGCGCACGCACAGGCGTGGCTGTTCGAACTGGAGAATCCAAAACGGGTCGAAGCGATGAAGCTTGCAGCGGAGAAGGTCGAGCGGGGGGACGTAGCAGGAGCAGCGGAGGACCTCGAGAGGTTGGTCGAGTGGATGCCCGAATACTGGAAGGCGTGGGCGTTCTTGGCTAACCTCTACAACCGCCTCGGTCGCCATACGGACGCCGAGGGGGCGGCGCAGCATACTCTGAACCTGTATCCCGGAAGCGAGCCGACCTACCTTGACTTGGCGAACTCGTTGATCGGCCAGGGACGGGATGGCGACGCCGACAACCTCCTCAGCCAGCTGGAGAATCATGGTCTCGCCAGCGTTCCATTACTGTTGACGCATGCGATGGTGAAGAAGCGCTTGGGGAGGCAGGACCAGGCTCGATCCATCGCTGCAGCGATTCGAGAGGCAGTGGGGCCGGGTAACTCGGAGGTGGAGCGGGTGCTTGCGGAGATCGAGGGGCGGTGAAACGGCGCAATATCGACAAAGTCTAAGGGTACACACCTCATGCTGTTGCTTCCCGCTCTGCTCGCGCTTTGCATCCCTGAAGCGTCGGCACCGGCTCTAATTACATGCAGCTCCCCCCTCTCCCTTTGGGAGAGCGCCGGGGAGAGGGTTGTCGTGTATGACCGCGCGAAACGGCGGGCCGTCGAGCCGGGTGATCGGATTGGGCTCGGAAGTTATCTGCCTCCGAACTGCCACGTGGCAGACCTCTTGGAAGCCGGGATAGAGCCCGTGTATGACCGCTCGAAACGGTGGGCCGTCGAGCCGGGTGATCGGATTGGGCTCGGAAGTTATCTGCCTTTGAACTGCGACGTGGCAGACCTCTTGGAAGCGGGGGTCGTGTTCTTCCACGCCCAGACGGACGAACTCGGGCCGCCGGACGGCGGGACGGGGAAGTTCGCCCCGGAGCTTCTGCAGTTCCAGAAGGAGAGCGTCGAGCGCCTGGGCGCAGCATGGGGACTCGCAGTCCACACGCTGTTCCCCTCGTTTGATGAGAGCCTCCTTGTTGGCGAGGGAACGATGCGATTGGACACGGGCGAACGAGTGCCCGCGTGGTCGCCATGGGACGTGGACCGCACCCGCTGGAGTGCGACGAAGTTCGGATGGGTCAATCGGCGATTCCCGAACCTGAACCACGTGGTGCTCGGGGTCTTTGGGGAGTACGGAGACGCTTCGTTCTTCACCGGTTTGGCGGCTCAGGATGCGGCTCAGGCTGCACTGTGGCGCTCGAAACTGAGGGTCGACCCACCTGGAGTGGGCTATTGGTCGGGTGACCCGAAGGCGCGGGCGTCGTGGCAGGCGGCACTCATTCGAAGTCACGGCACGATTGAGAAGGCATATGCTGACTGGGGGATGGAGGTGCCTGACCCGCCGTCCGTTCCTTACCCCATCACGCCTGCTTATCCGTATGCCGCGCGCGCTGAATACATTGACTGGTATCGGTCAGCCATCCCGGCATTGGCGGGCCGCTTGGCCGGTGTGGCCCGAGAGATCTTTTTGGGTGCGCGGATTTTCGTACCGGTCGGCCCCCCTCACGACATGCCTGAGCTGGGCTTCGACGCGTTCTCCCTGTTCTCGGCGGTTCGCGGAAACGCGGACGGTGTGGTAACCACGAACCTCGGCTACTATGACTTCGCGGCGAACTGGGCGTTGTCTTTAGGGCGAATCCGGGCAGCGGCGCGCGCGACCGACATGCCGCTTTTGGCGAGTTCGCCCGCGCCCGGGAACGAAACGGACGCGAACCAGAGGCTGTTCGAGGTGATATCGCTAGGCGCACGAGCGTTTGTCGAGTGGCCCCAGTCGTTGCGTCAACCCGATAATCCGGTTGCGTCGAACCGAAGCGCTCTTCGTTGGTTTCCGCCGCAATGCGATGTGGCCGTGCTGTATCCCTCAACCGCGCAGGGATTTCGCGCGGGGCAGCCTGCGCCGAGGCTGTTGTATCGGGGTTTGGTGGAACTTCGGGATTACGCCGACTGCGACGTGCTCGAGGAGAGCGCGGTGGTCGCCGGTGCGCTATCACGGTATCGCGTCGCCGTACTATACGAGGGGACCGTCTGGTCGGAGCCCGCGCTTCGCGCCCTGAGAGACTGGGTGCTGGCGGGAGGCGTCGTCGTTGCCTACGACTTTGGCAAGATGGCTACCCCGAGCGGCGACACGGCGGTCTACCAAGAGTTGTTCGGTTTCGCGCAGACGCTTGCCCAAGCCGCCCCTACCGAGCGCTGGGTCGGTGAGCTGCCCGATGCCTATCGCGTGACGCTTGGTTCGGGCTTGGACACGGAGCTATTGCTTGGCACCTGGGGAAGCGCGCAGCGGCCCGGGAGGGTCGCTTACAGTGGCGCACAACTGCGGCTGCCCGTCCGGACGAAAGGAGACGTCATTGTGGCTATTCGGTTTTCTCCATACCAGACGGCTTCCGGCGGCATGGCGATCTCCTCGGGTGATCGGGAGGTTGCGTCGGTATCGCTCAGCGGAGGGCTGCGGCGATTCCAGTTCACCGCCGGCGAGCAGCTCGTGCAACGAGGAGTCCTTGAGTTGGAGATATCGCTTGACGCCGACCGTTTTGTCACGATCGAGTCAGTGGAAGTGCGTCCCGCCGATGCGCCAAGCACAGAGGTCGGTACGCTTTCGGGTCGGTTCGAAGCGCCGGTGTCGCTCTCCGACGTCCAAGGCTGGTCGCAGCGCACGGGCCGAGGTTTGGCAGTGTTCTTCCCCGGCAAGCGCCAGTTGTGGAAGCAGTACACGTCGGTTGTGCGGCACCTCATCTACCGTCTCAGCCAGGTGGAGCCCGGGCGGCGGGATGCCCCTCTGTTGGACGACCGCGCCGACGGCATGTACGTTACGTACGCAGGCGACCTCGTAGCGGCGCTGAACGCGGGCTCAGACCGAGCGGAACTTCGCCTCGGGGAAAACCGTGTGGGCGTCGTTCCCCCTGGCAAGTGCGTGCTGTTTTTTCTCGGGCAGCCCGAGCACCGCGTGGTCGCTCAGGCGGAGGACTCTCCTTCCGCTACCGGTCTGGGAATTCAGGCTTCCCCGTTCGGCACGCCAAGCGACCGGCCCAATATGGTGCGCGTGGACGCGGGTGAGGAGTTCAGCATCAGTCTTGATGTTCCCGCCGAGGGGAAGTACCGCCTCTTCCTGAGGACGGTGCGCAGCGGTGCGCTCTACCCGGTCGAGTGCTCGGTGGGAGACTCGGTGGTGGTGCCGCCCCCGCTCATCGATGCGCCCGAAGCGTTCACCTATCGGGTCGGCGAGTTCACGCTTCCCGCCGGCGAGGTTCACCTCCGGGTGAGGGGGGAGCGGGAGTTCCTGTTTGACTTCGCGGTGCTCACGGATGAGGCGAACGTGGTAGGATTCCGCCGGGCGAGGGACCCCAGCGAACTTGCGCGGGGGTTGACTTCGTCCTCAGTACCGTGGTCTGGGTAGAATCCTGACTTCAAACCCTGGGCGGCGGAAGCCGCCTGGAAAGGAGGGAAGTTATGAAGGTGATTGCAAGGAATGCGCTCGCTGTGCTGGCGGTCTCCGCAGCAGTGTTGGTGTGCCCGTCTCTGCGCGCGATGGGGATCGCTGCGCAGGACATCAAGATACTTAAGAGCGCAGACGAGCCGCGAGTCATGGTTCAGTATTCCGGCGCTCGTGCCGCACGAATCGAAATCCGCATCAACGGTGTGTTCGCCGGCCAGCGAGTTGTAGACGCGGGGCGAAGTTCTGGTGAAGTCGCTTTCGCCCTTGACCTCGGCCTTCTGACGGAAGGCGAAAATGCGATCGAAGCGATTTTGTTCAACGCAAAGGGCGAGGTTGTCGGCAAAGAGCGACTCGTCTTGCAAGCCGAGAAGGCGAACGATGCGGTGTACATCGCCTTGCCCAAGCAGAACGAGACGGTTCGCGGCACAGTCGAAATTCGCGTCGGCTTCGGCAGACAGATGCAGGACGCGTTCGTTTCATTCTTCGTGGACGGCCAGTTCCGCGCTATGAAGAACTTTCCACCCTACAGCTACATCTGGGACACGCGAAAAGAAACGAACGGTTGGCATGAGCTTGAGGCTTGGGTCTATGACCGTTCGCAAACCACGATGAAGTCGCAGAAGACACGCGTCTTCGTGGATAACCCCGGAGGACGAACCGAGCGCGTTAGCAACCCGCCCGCCGACCCCACCGCCCCGCCGGTCACCA
>PSLA01000031.1:0-20084 GCA_040289295.1 Armatimonadota bacterium | reverse complement strand
CGCCGCGCAGCGTCCCCGCACGGCGTATAATAGAGACATGAAGATTCTCTTGCTGGGCGTCCTGCCGCTCGTCGGCGTCCTACTGCTTGCCTTTGGTATCGGTCCCGGCGGCAAGGACGGGCGAGCAACGGATGAAAAGGTGCTGAACTGGAAGGTAAAAGACGGACGATTCGCCGAAGGGCCTTTCAAGGGGTTTCTGTGCTCCAGCCCGCAACGTCCCGACAAGATCGTTCGCACCGAAGAGGAGTGGAAGGCGATTCTGACCCCCGAGCAGTATCGCATCCTTCGCAACCAGGGCACGGAACCGGCGTTTTGCGGCAGGTTCTACGACACCAAGCAGGACGGCTACTACACCGTCGTTGGCTGCGGACAGCCGGTCTTTAAGTCGGACCACAAGTTCGACTCGGGAACCGGCTGGCCGTCCTTTTTCCAGCCGTATGACATGGACGCCATCTGGCTGCGGCCCGACTATAGCCACGCCATGGTGCGGCTGGAGGTGCTGTGTTCGAAGTGCGATGGGCACCTGGGGCACGTGTTCACGGACGGCCCGAAGGAAAAAGGAGGCCTTCGGTTCTGCATCAACTCAGAGGTCCTGGAGTTCCATCCGAAGGGGGAGTAGACGCACCGAAGACGACAGGCGCGCGGGGACATTAGCCGTCCCTGGTATGTGGCTCGCGGGGTCTAACGCCCGGCGGCAAGGTGCAGGCGCACCAGAACATGGCCCAGGTCTACCAAGTCGCCCTCTTTTGCTCCGACCTGCTCGACCACGCCCGGCGCCTCCGCCTCAAGTCGATACTCCATCTTCATTGCCTCAAGCACTGCGAGGGTGTCGCCCTCATTGACTTTGTCCCCCACGCGCACAGGGAGGGATACGACCCTGCCGGTCATCGGCGCGCGAGCTTCGGACGCCTCCTCGGAGCCAGCAATGTCTGGCAGGTGGAACACGCCTACCGCACCTTCGAACGCCGCCCAGACGCGTTCGCGGTCTCTTGCAACCGAGACGCCCTCGATCGTTCGAGGGTTCGAAGCACCGAGAGGAGCTTCAACACGCCCGTCAGGGCCAATGATTGTCGTGGCCGCCTCCGAGGCCTTTTGTGCGCAGCGCCACACCGTCGGTCCGGGAGGAACATACCCGCGAAGCGTCTCAGCGGCTGCGCGGACGAGGGGCTCGGGCAGCGGTCTCTCGCCGAGGTCCAACCCATCAATCGTATGCGTGAACGTCTCTCCCATCTTGAAGAATTCAGACTGCAACAGTTGAATGAGAAGCGGCTGGTTCGTTAACACTCCAAGCAGGACCGTCTGCTTGATCATGTCGGTCAGCCTCTTCCTTGCCTCCTCGCGAGTTGCCCCGTGGGCGATGAGTTTTGCGATGAGCGAATCGTAGCGCGAACTGACACGACTCCCCACGCCGGAGTCCACGCGCATGCCTTCGCCGCTTGGGAACCTGCACATCAGCACCCGCCCCGCGCTGGGCAGGAAGCCTCGCCACGGGTCCTCTGCGTTGAGGCGCGCCTCGATCGCGTGCCCGCTGAAGGACACCTGCTCTTGCTTCGGCACGTGGCCGCCCTGGGCGACCTCAATCTGCATCTGCACCAAGTCCAGGCCCGTGCGCATCTCGGTGACCGGATGCTCGACCTGCAGGCGCGCGTTGACCTCGAGGAAGTAGTAACGGCCGTCCGCGCCGACGAGAAACTCCACGGTGCCAGCGCTGCGGTAACCGACCGCTTCGCAGAGCGCGACAGCCGCATCGAACAGTCTGTGGCGCAAGTCCTCGTCCACCCCAGGGCTTGGCGACTCTTCAATGATTTTCTGGTGTCTGCGCTGAAGGCTGCACTCCCGTTCGCCGAGAGCGATGCAGCGCTTTCCGTCACCTATGACCTGGACCTCGACGTGGCGAGCGGGGAAGACGTACCGCTCGACGATTAGCGCGTCGTCGCCGAACGCAGATTGAGTCTCTCGCTGCGAGGTCGCGATGACTTCTCGCAGGCCTTCGAGTGTCATGAGGCGCTTCATGCCCTTGCCGCCGCCTCCTGCGACGGCCTTCAGCATCACGGGCGCGCCAAGCTGCTTCGCTGCCTTTTCGATCTCCTTAGCGTCGCGAAAAGGTCCGAGACCATCCGCCACTGGTATCTTGAGTTGCTGGGCAGTTGCCCTCGCCTTCGCTTTGTCTCCGACGGCGCGCATAGCTCTTGCAGAGGGCCCGATGAACTGAATGCCCGCCTTTTCGCAGGCGGAAGCAAACTTCGCGTTCTCCGAGAGGAATCCGTAGCCAGGATGGATCATCGCCGCCCCGGAATCCTTCAGCGCCTTGAGGACCGATCGAATCGAAAGGTAGTCGTCAATCGGCAACACGGAGTGCCGATCGCTCGGAGCAGTGTGCGGCATTCCCTCGTCGTCCGGTGTGAACACGCCGACCGTGTCAAAGCCCATCGCGTGCGCGGTCCGCATTACCCGCAATGCGATCTCGCCTCGGTTGGCGATGAGAATCCGTTTCCTCTTCTTGGGCATGGCGAGGCGAGATTATGCCGCAGCCGTCAGTAGGGATTCGGCACGTACCTCCCCCCGCGGCACGCCCTCAGATACTCAAGCGCGTGCACCTGCCCAGTCATCTCCAAGTCGTCGCGATACACCGGGTCGTGCCACCCCTCAATGTCAATCGCCCCCCGCCAGCGCACAGAGCGCAGGATGCTGATGATGTCCGTCCAGTTCGTATCTCCGAAGCCGGGGTGGCGATGCCATACCACATTTAGACCCGACCGGATACCGAACTTCGATATAAGGTCGTGTTGCACCGACGCATCTTTACCGTGAATGTGGAAGATGCGCGAGTGCCACTCGCGAAGTTGTGGCATCGGATTCGCGAACGAAACCATCTGGTGACAAGGTTCCCACTCTAGGCCAAGCGCTGGCGATGGCACCTCGTTGAACATCATCTCCCACGCACGCGGGGAGTGCGCGATGTTCCACTTCGGACGATGCCACGTGCCGCCCATGTCGCAGTTCTCGAACGCGATGCGGACGCCTTCGCCTTCTGCGATCCGCGCCAACTCCCTGAACACTTCGCCGAAGCGTGGTAATGATTCATCAACAGGACGATCCTCAAGCGCGCCGGCGAAACCGGAAACCACGTCGCAACCGAACAGCCGCGCGCTGAGTATCAGCGTTTTCCACTCCTCCACCGAATCCCCAGACTGGAGAGGATTGGCGTAGAGCCCAATACAGCTGATACTGTACGCCTTGCACTCATCAGCCAGCCTCGAGAGGTCATGCACAGCCAGGCTTCCACCAAATGTGATCTGAAAGCACTCGAAGCCAAGCGGTTGAATCTGCTTTAGACGCTGGGGGCAGTCGGCAGCCTGAACTATGGTGCCGATGCGGATGTCCTCATGGTTTGCCCGATCCATTTCACGCAGATTACCGCCAGGCGTCTAACGGCTCGACGAGTAGGACGCGCACAGAGCGCTCGCGTGGATAGAGCATAGCCGTTACTTGCCGCGCCCCCTCGACAATGCCTGCGACCCACCTAAACCTCTCGGTCCCGCGAACCCGCGACTTCACTTCCGCGACCCGGGCGCCCAACTTTCGCGCCTCCGCACGCAGCGCTCGCTCACGTGCGGGCGCATCCGCGAGCACCCGATACCCCCGCAGCCACGGCGAGGAGACGGGTTGCTCGCCCGTGAGGTAACCCACCGAATCCGCGAGCGGATGAAGATCGCATTCCACGCATAGGGCGCCCAGAGTGTGGGATCGCGCCGCCGCGGGGTCTGCGTCGAACACAAACCTGCAGGCGCCGCGTCGCGTCGGAAGTGGAACCGAAGCGTTGAGGCGACTGCTCGTGCCATCCTCTTTGACTTTGACTGCAAAAACTCCATGTTTAACTTGTTTTCCTATCCAAATCAATGCCTCGACGCACTCTCCATGGTAAGAGACGAACTCAATACAATCACCAAGCTTCTGTAAGAAACCTTCACTCAACATTGGGCTGAGCTTGATGCCGCCCAGCCGTAGTCCTGCCATCCGTTGCGCAACCTCAACCGGATTCGGCATGAACTCGCTCGGGTGAACCAGGCGCATGCCCGCCCGACGGCGCGACGGATCACAGAACGCGTAGTTCCAGTGCCATTGTGCCGCGAGTGCGTCCTCACGGCGCACGCGCACCCCTGTGTTCCACTCAGCGCACAGCGCACGCTCCTCGTCCAGCTCAAAGGCGACCACCGAGCCGCGCTGGGCCAGCGCCACCAGGTCCCCACCGATGCCTACCGTTAGGTCAGCGACCAACTCGCCTTCTGGGAACCTCGAAGCGTGGTACCGAGCGACGGCGGCTGGCGTCGCCTGCTCAAGCGCCTCTCGCGTGAACAGCATCCTTTCGGCGGTGGGGAACTTCGCCCTCGCCCGCTCGCGGAGCTGCCATTGGGTGAACGCCCACGCTGCATCTTCCGCCGAGACGGCTTCGGCGATGGCGCGGATGTTCGCGGCGGTTGGCGCCTTGCCCTCGGCGAGGGTGAGCGCGCGTAAGCGGCTCTCGCTCAGTCCTGCCAGGACGGCTTCCTCTTCTCCAGGAAGGCGGCGACGCCCTCCTGGCCCTCTCCGCCCGCACGGGCCTGCGCGATCGTCTTGGTACACAGCGCGATCCCCTCTTCTACCGTTAGGTCGCGCAGCTGCCGTATCAGAGTCTTCGCTGTGCGGACGGCCTTCGGCCCGTTGGATAACACGGCGGTTACGACGGCGTCTACCTCCGCGTCAAGGCGTTCCATCGGAACGACTCGGTGCACCAGTCCGATGCGGTGTGCTTCGCCCGCCTCAAAAACCTCAGCGGTAAGGAAGTACCTACGAGCGGCGCTCTCACCGATCTTGCGAATTGCAAACTGAGAAATAACTGATGGAACGAGGCCGAGTTTGACCTCGCTAAAACAAAACCTTGCACTCTCTTCGGCGATAGCGACATCCGACGTGCTTACCAAACCAAGTCCGCCGCCGAACGCTGCGCCTTGCACGCGAGCAATCACAGGGCACGAGCACTCGTCCACGGCAAGGAACAGTTCGGCGAGCGCTTCCGCGTCTCGAAGATTCTCCTCCTCCGAATAGTTCGCGGTGCGTCGCATCCAATTGAGGTCTCCACCCGCACAGAAGGCTTTCCCCTCGCCCGATAGGACGACCACTCGCGCATCCGACGCCACGCTGCGGAAGACGCCGGTCAACTCGCTGATTAGCGAATCGTCAAAGGCGTTCCGAACGTCCGGACGGTTCAACCGAACCCGCAATACGGCTCCTTCTTGATCAACCATAAGGCTCACGCTTTCCGTTCTACCTCGCGCCGTGGTAAAACCGCTGCGATGGATGGTACCGCCTTGCACGCGATTGAGATCGCAGGCCGCCAGTTGGAAGCCTGCTGGGCAGGATTGAGCCTGAGCGGCTGGGACGCGACGCCCTTACCGAACATCTTATCGCCGCGACAGCTTGCAGAGCATCTTTGCGACTGCTACCGCGCGGCCATCGCCGCCCTGAAAGGTGAGTCACACGATTGGGGCACGTATCGATTGTCCGATGGCGGCGACCCGCTTGAAGCGTGGCGGCGCGAGCGTGCAGCTGCCATTGAGGCGATTCGCACGGGCGATCCGGAGAAGGCGCCACACGTCGGTCTTGAGTACCTTGCCCTTCACGACGCGTACCACGTCGGCCAGTTATGCGCGGTACGGCTCGCGCTCGACCCCGAGTGGGACGCCTACTCGATTTACAGGTAGCTCCGAGCGAACGTCCCGCGACCAGGGAGCGTGAGCGTCCCGCGAACAGGGAACGTGAGCGTCTCGCGAACACTGTGCGTCGCGAGGCGCAAAGATTCGGCTCGGAGGAAAGCGGAGTGGCTCGCGGGGACGCTCGCCCTCAATGTGGAGCCCAGAAATGCGTCCGGCTAAGGTATAATGTAGCGTTGACAGTCATGGTTTCGCCCCGCGTATGCTTGTCCGCGATCGCGTTGGCGCCCATGTGCGCCGTTGCGCAGCTCGGCCCGCTGCCTGACGACGGACGCCTGACCGCGCGCGTAACCTTGTCCCACCCGGTCGCAACGATAGAGACGCTCCTCGACGACCTCTCCAACCGCACCGGCGTTCGGCTCACGGCTGACGCTTCCGTTAAGGAGGACCTCATCGTCCTGCGCGTGAAGAATGTGGCCGCGCGCGAGGTGATGGAGCGGGTCGCGAGTCACTTCGATTGGTCTTGGCGAGCGGAGGACGGCGGCTACGTTCTGTTTCAGAGCAAAGAGCAAAAAGAGCGGGAGCAGAAGGCATACGCAGAGCAGTTGCTGCTCCCTCTGCAGCGCTCTCAAGAGGCGATGCGGAAGTGGCTCCCGTCCATCGAGCGAGACTTCGAGCAGAACCGGGCGCGGCTGCGCGAGGCGCGCGAACGATTCCGACAAGTAAGCCCGCCTAACCCTGAGTGGGGCGAGTTGTACGACGAAGTTGAAAGGCTGGAGGGAATTGCGACGCCTGTGGCGCTCTACACTGCACGTCTGTTCCTGAGCATTAATGACGAACAGTATGAGCAGATGATAGAGAGGGGATGCCTCGTGTTCGCGCTTACTCCAACGGCGGCGCAGTGGAGGGTCCCACAAGGCCTCCGTGACCAGGCGCGTGAGGTCGCAGCAGATCTCGGACTTGATACGACCGGAGTGACGTCGTTTGAAGTGATTGTCGCATTCTCACACAATGAGGACTCAATCTATTCGGCAGAGAGTTTGCCCGTGGATCACGCAGACATCGCTGTGCTGGACTCGAGTGGCAGGGTTGTGGCAACGCAGACTGTATTCCTGCCGGACGTATTCTTGAACAATGTTGGACAGCGAGTCATCCCGCACTCTGATGACCGGCTTCGCGGCCGGATCATCCGCAGCGAAGCATTCGATGAGCTCGTGGCAACGGGCTGGCCCGGAACCCGCAGACGGTTAGCGTCCGAGTCGCTCGCTTACCTTGCACGAGGTAGCAACGTGCCCCCTATGAGAGGTTATGGACGCCTCGCGGTGCTCGTTGCTGACGCCCTTGACCTGAACCTTCTCGCTGATGCGCATGCTCTCTGGGGGCCGCCATCGGAAGCGCTGCGGATGCGGGAGGCAGACATCTTGGTCGGCGGCCTGTTTCGCGACACCTGGCAGCTGGAAGACGGATGGATCAATGCCCGATCGAGTACATGGGCCGTCTATCGGAGGCATGCCGTCCGAGTAGGCCGATTACGCGCCGTGAGAGACAACTACCTAGCGTCCGGTGGACTTAGCGTTGGAGCGCTCGCGCAGTATGGCCGGGAGTTCAGTTTCTTCAATCTGCTCGATCCCTTCTTCTCGTTGACTCTTGACGGCACAACTGAAGCGCCATGGGCGGCGGCAGCAACCAAGTTCTTCGGCACGCTCACACCGGCACAACTCGCGCACCTCGCGGCTGGCGATGCGCTGCCCGCGTGATCGCTGAACCCGCAGCAAGCTTATTGGGCGTGGGTATCGGCTCTGCACAGCGAGCGTGCGCGCGGGTGGGCTGATCCGAACCGCTTATATGAGGACGAGGACACGGCAATGGCTTGGGAGATCAGCGAGTACGCCCCCCGAACGGGCTGCCACCCACAGCTAGCGTTTACCTTGACCGCACCGTGCACGATGGCGTACGGTACCAGGTCGTGGCTACGGATGGCTCGCCCAATCCTCCTTGGCACTCGGACGCCCTCGTGGAGCGCTTCGCTGAAGAAGTCTTGAAGTACGAAGCCGTGGGCGGGCGGAGACTGGAAGCAATGCCGTGTCGGATCGTGAGAATGCTGCTTAGGGTCGTTTTCGGGAACGGCCTTGTAGCGAAGGTACCAGTTTCGTGGAGTGAGTTCGATCCGTCCGCCGCCTTAGTATCGCTAGACCAACTCCCAGAACGAGTCAAACGCGCCATCGAGGAAGCGCGCCGCAGGCGCAGTGACGGAGGGGCTACATCCGGAACACTGGGAACCGAGTCTCAGGCACCGTAGCGTGTAGTGCAGCCGCGAGACAAAGACCAACCGTTTCGCGAGTCTCAGTCGGCAGAATGATTCCGTCATCCCAAAGGCGCGCGGTTGCATAGTACGGCGATCCTTCCTCTTCATACTGCTTCCGCACTGGGTCGCCGATCGCGCTCCTTTCCTTGTCCGTGAGTTTTTTCTTCATCTCTTGAATGGTGATCAGCACTTGTGCTGCTTGCTCTGCGCCCATTACGGAGATGCGAGAGTTTGGCCAGGTAAACAGAAACCTGGGGCCATATGCGCGGCCGCACATTGCATAGTTGCCTGCCCCGTGCGAGGCGCCGATGATCACCGTGATCTTTGGCACGTCCGCGCAAGCAACCGCTTGCACCATCTTAGCGCCATCGCGCGTAATCCCGCCCTGTTCATATCGCTTGCCCACCATAAAGCCGGTGATGTTCTGTAGGAAAATGAGCGGCAAGCGACGCTGCGCGCAGATCTCTATGAAGTGCGCTCCCTTCAGAGCGCTCTCGCTGAAGAGTACGCCGTTATTCGCAAGGATCCCCACCGGATATCCCATCCATCGAGAAAAGCCGGTAACGAGAGTCGAGCCGTACTCCCTCTTGAACTCGTGGAAGCGGCTACCGTCAACGAGTCGCGCGATGACCTCACGCACCTCGTACGGCTGTCGCGTGTCCGCGGGCACGATGCCGTGAATCTCTTCCGCTGGGTAGAGCGGCTCTTCGATTGGATAAGGGGGGTCAACTTGAGATGAAGGAACCAAAGGGAGGTTCTCGACGATCGACCGGCAGATCTCCAGCGCGTGCTCATCGTTTTCGGCTAAGTGATCCGTAACCCCGCTCACGCGCGAGTGCATCGCTCCGCCTCCCAGCTCTTCAGGGCTCACCTCTTCGCCGGTCGCAGCCTTCACCAGCGGTGGGCCGGCGAGATAGATCGTTCCCGTGCCCTTCACGATAACGTTTTCGTCACTCATCGCCGGAACGTACGCGCCGCCGGCGGTGCACATACCCATCACGACCGATATCTGCGGTATCCCCAGCGCCGACATTCGCGCCTGGTTGTAAAAGATCCGTCCGAAGTGCTCCTTGTCGGGGAACACCTCGCTCTGCATCGGCAGAAAAACGCCGCCCGAGTCAACAAGATAGATGGTAGGGAGGCGATTCTCAAGGGCGACTTCCTGAGCGCGAATGTGCTTTCGGATGGTCAGCGGGTAGTACGTCCCACCCTTTACCGTCGCATCGTTCGCGACCATGACGCACACTCGGCCCGCCACCTGGCCAATGCCCGTGATGATGCCCGCGCTCGGTACTTCGTCCCCATACATGCCGAGCGCCGCCAGCATCCCCAGCTCGACGAACGGCGAACCTGGGTCGAGGAGCCGCTGGATGCGCTCGCGGGCAGTCAGCTTGCCGCGCTCATGATGAAGTTGCCGATATTTCTCAGGCCCACCGAGGCGTACCGACGCGCGCCGAGATTCCAACTCGCAAACCAGTTCTGCATAGTGCGTTGCCTGATCAAGGAATTCGGCCGACTTCGGATCAGCGTGCGACCGGATGGGATGCATCGGCGAAGTTATACCTGCCGCTCGGGTCGCAGACGGTATAAACCGCGCCATGCTCGCTCGTAGGCTTGTCGTCGTTATGTTGTGCCTTGCCGTTGCCGCGGGGGCGGCGCGCGACCCGGCGGCGGAACTTCGCTTCGTCTTGTGAGCGTACCTCGAGAAGACAGGCGTGGTCGGCTGCTCCGTCGCCATCGCCGAAGGGGGCAAGGTAGTGTTCTCCGAAGGGTTTGGCTACGCCAACCTCAACGCGCACCCGCAACGCCAGAAACGGTCTATCGCCTCGCAAGCATCAGCAAGCCGATTACGGCGGTCGGCGTCCTCCGCTTGGCGGAAGCGGGGCTGCTGGACCTGGACGCCGACATCCGCAGGTACTTTCCCGAGTTCCCTGACAAGGGCGCGACGATCACCGCCCGGCAATTGCTCTCGCACACGTCCGGCATCCGGCACTACCGTGGCAGCGAGTCGTTGAGGAACGAGCACTTCGCGGGGCCGGTACCTTCGATGTCCATTTTCAAGGATGACCCGTTGGAGCACGCGCCGGGCGAAAAGTAACACCTATTCAACTTATGGCTATACGGTTCTCGCCGCGATCATCGAGAAGGTAACCGGCAAGCAGTACCCCCAGGCAATGCGGCAACTCGTTTTCCAGCCGGCGGGAATGGTGGTAACGGACGTTGAGGACCAAAGGCGCGTCGTCCCGAATCGCGCTGCCGGCTATGAGGCCTCGCCACGACGGTGGCTGCCTCAACAGCCGCCAGGTAGACCTGGGTTACAAGTGGGGCGGAGGCGGACTCGTTTCAACGGTCATCGACCTGTGCAGTTTTGCCAATGCGCTACTCGAACATCGACTTCTGTCGAGTGACTGGCGTACGAAGATGTGGTCCCGCGCCCGGCTGAGAGATGGACGCGAGATCTCCTACGGTCTCGGTTGGGGCGTAACGCGCTATCACGGAGAGCGGTTGATTTCGCACAACGGTGCGCAACAGGGATCGAGGACGAGTCTGTGGATACTTCCCGAACGCGGCGTCGTGATCGCGGTGCTGACAAACTACGAAAGCCATGACGTAAACAAGCTAATGAACTCTTTTGCCGATGCCTGGCTGAGTGCCAAATCGTTGTAATCATCCGAGAGGCATGCCCGGTAGAAGTGCTGGGTTTACCCGGTAGAAGTACCGGGTATGCCGGCAGGACCGGTTTTTTGATGATCAAACAAACGCGTCAGCCCGCATCTGATGGTATACTCTACTCAGAGCGCCCCGGAACGATTCAGGGAAGCTCTCTCAGAACTCAGAACAAAGGAGGTCTAACAAAATGCGTTACTTTGTAGCGTTAGTGGCGTTGACCCTTTATGGGTTGGCGAATGCTCAGATCATTTCTATTGGCCCCTTCACTGGAGCGTTCCAGGAAGGCTACGAAACCCAAAGGCGTGGTGAGTTCCTGCCTTCGTACACCGTCTTCAGCGGTCAAGGCACGGTAAACCAAGTTGGGAGCGGCCAAGGGCTTCACATCACAAGTAGTTGGGGGTTCTTCTATACTGTGTATCCTCACACCGGTAGCGCCTTCATGGGCGGCGCAGGCGTGAACTACGAGTATGTGTTCAACACGCCGGCTGTTCGTTTCGGCGGGTACTTTGCTACGAATGCCGACCTCGCAGACGCAACCGTTACCTTTTTCGATGAGAACGGCAACCAGATTGGCGGCGCGTTTACCGCGTCCGCTCCGCTGGGACAGTGGGCATGGAACGGCTGGCAAACAAACGGTCCAGGCATCAAGCGGGTTCGTATCGTTGCGAACAATCGGTTCAATGGGTTTATCATGAACGACACCATGCAGTACGACCCGGTACCTGAGCCCGCCACTTTGCTCGCCGTTGCTGCTGGATTCGCTGCTTTGGCTGCACGAAGACGGAAGTAGATCAGCTCATGACAGGAGCGGGAGAGCCCCTTCCCGGAGCTCTCCCGCTTACAGCTATGGGGTGGTCTAGCCTTTGAGCGCTTCCGCGCCGCCGACGATCTCCAGAATCTCCTTCGTGATGGCGGCTTGGCGCTGTTGGTTTGCTTGCAGCGTGAGCGACCGGATCATCTCGCCAGCGTTGTCGGTCGCGCTGGTCATGGCGGTCATGCGCGCTCCGTGTTCGCTGGCGCTGGACTCGAGCAGCGCCTGGAACACCACCGTCAACGCGTAGCGGGGAAGGAGTTCACCAAGAAGTGCGCCGGGCTCCGGCTCGAAGGTGTACGCCTTGCTAAAGCCTCCTTGCAGGTCTTCAGTTTCGCGTTTCGGTGGCTCGATCGGAAGCAACTGCACAACTTCGGGCGTCTGGCGAATCGCCGAGTGAAACTTGCTGTACGCCAGATACACGGCGTCGGCTTCACCGGACGTGAACAGGTCGGTAAGGTAGGTGGTCAGTTCGCGCGCGTGCTCGATTGCCGGTCCGGCAGTTGGCAGGTTCATCTGGTAGAGCATGTCGAAGCCGCGCTTAGCGAAGTACTGATAGCCCTTTCGCCCCACGGCGGCGATGGCGGGGGCGCCGGCGTCGGTTGCTCGAATAAAGTCGTGCGCTCGGCGAATCAGGTTCGTGTTGAACGAGCCGCAAAGTCCACGCTCGGCGGTCATCGGTACGAGAACGTATTTCTGAACCGGTCGGCGTTCGAGAAGCGGATGACTCGGCATGTCGCCCATCTCGGCGAGGTTCGCCATCAGCATGCGCATTCCGTCGGCGTACGGTCTTGCCTTTGTGGCGCGCTCCTGCGCCTTCAGCAGGCGCGCGGCGGCGACCAACTTCATCGCCCGCGTGATCTGCTGGATACTCTTCGCGGAGCGGATTCTCTGACGGAGTTGTTTTAGCGTCGCCATGCTCTTGCCTTACGAGACTTCGGTGGAGACGGGGTCCTGAGACTCCTTTGTGTCGCGCGCAGCGATGAACTGCTGTTGGAATTCGCGCATCGCCTTGTCGGCGGTCTCTTGAACGTCTTCGGTCCACTCTCTGGTCGAGCGAACTTTTTCAATAAGGTCTGGATACTTCTCGCGCAGAAACGCAAGCAGCCCGCGCTCGAAGTCTTGCACCTCTTCGACGTCAATCTTGTCGAGGTATCCGCCTGTGCCGGCGTAGATGGAGAAGATCTGATCTACGACGTCGTAAGGCGAGTAAATGTCTTGCTTCAGCAATTCCGTCAGGCGCTGTCCACGAGCAAGTTGTGCCTGTGTTGCTTTGTCGAGGTCGCTGGCGAACTGAGCAAACGCTTGAACCTCGCGGTACTGCGCCATCTCGAGTTTCATCTTGCCCGCAACCGACTTCATCGCCTTGATTTGTGCGTTTCCACCCACGCGGGAGACCGAGATGCCGACGTTGATCGCCGGGCGCACGCCGGCGAAGAACAGATCGGGCTCGAGGTAGATCTGACCGTCGGTGATCGAGATGACGTTCGTCGGGATGTAGGCGGACACGTCGCCAGCTTGCGTTTCGATGATGGGGAGCGCCGTTAGCGAGCCTCCGCCCTCCTCATCGCTCATCTTCGCCGCGCGCTCGAGCAGGCGGCTGTGCAGATAGAAAACGTCGCCGGGATACGCCTCTCGCCCCGGCGGTCGTCGAAGGAGCAATGACATCGTGCGATACGCAGCCGCGTGCTTGGAGAGGTCGTCGTAAACCGCGAGCGCGTGCATTCCGGTGTCGCGGAAGTATTCGCCCATTGCGCAACCGGCGAACGGCGCGAGGTACTGCAGAGCGTCGGTTTCAGACGCCTCAGCGACAACGACGATGGTGTAGTCCATCGCTCCGTGCTCCTCGAGGGCTGCAACGACACGTCGAACGCTCGCCATGCGCTGCCCGATGGCGACGTAGATGCAGTAGACGGGGCTGCCCCCCGGCTCGTGCGTCTGCTTTTGGTTGATGATGGTGTCGACGCAGATGGCAGTCTTGCCGGTTTGGCGGTCTCCGATGATGAGTTCGCGCTGTCCGCGTCCGATCGGAATCATTGCGTCAATCGCCTTGATTCCAGTTTGTAGCGGCTCCTTCACCGGTTGGCGCTTGACGACACCCGGGGCGATGACCTCGACGAGTCGCGTTTCCTCGCTGGGGATCGGGCCTTTGCCGTCAAGCGGCTGGCCAAGCGGGTTGACGACGCGGCCCAGCAACCCCTTGCCGACGGGCACGGAGATGATGCGGCCTGTCTCGCGAACCGGGTCTCCCTCTTTGATGTGCTCGTCGCTGCCCATCAGAACGGCGCCGATTGAGTCCTCTTCGAGGTTGAGGGCGAGGCCCATCACGCCGCCGGGGAACTCGAGCAGTTCGCCCATCTGGCAGTCCGGCAAGCCGTGGACGCGGGCGATCCCGTCGCCGACTTGCAAGACGGTGCCGACGTGCTCCGTCTGCGCGTCGGAGGTCAGTCCTTCAAGTTCTTTTGCAAGAATGCTCGTAATTTCTTCTGGTCGAATTGGCATTAGATATTATCCCTGTTTGAGAACGTCGTAGTACAGTCGTTCGCGAAGGCGTTTGAGGTGGCCGAGCACCGAGCCATCGAGTACGTAGTCTCCATATTGCACGGATACACCGCCGATGAGTTTCGGATCTACCTCTACTTCCGTTAGAACACGCATCTTCGTTTGGTCGGCGATGCGGTCGGCGATGCGCTGAACCTGGTCACCGCTCGGAGGCGACGAAGAACGGATGCGTATGCGTAGGATGCGCTGGTCCTCCTCTCGGATGCGTTGATAGGCGTCGCGAATCAGAGACAACTCCTCTTCGCGCCGCTTCTCGACAAGCAAGCGGAGCAGCCGCAAAGTGATCGGTCTCGCTCGGTCTGAGAAGAGCGAGTCGATCAGCCCGAGTTTGCGCTTCCGATCAATCTTTGGACTTTCGATGACTTTGCGCAGATCCTCCCTTGCCTCCAGCAGTTGCACAATAGCGTCGAGGTCATCCTGCACCTCTTGGATCGAGTTGTGCAGCTTGGCAACCTGATACGCCGCGCGTGCGTAGCGACGGGCGACTTGTGGGTTCACCGCGCTTTCACCTCCGCGGTTTCGATGAAGTGCTCCACTAGCTCGCGCTGTTTTTGCTCGTCCATCGAGGCGCCGATGAGGCGCTCGGTTGCGGTCAGTGTTAGTTCGACTACGTGTGCTCTCAGGTCAACCATCATCTTCTGGCGCTCCTGCTCAAGGTCCGCCATGGTTCGTGAGCGAATCTCTTCGGCTTGGATTCGCGCCTCCGAGATAATCTGCTCCTTCATCTGATTTGCTTCGTTGAGCGCCGCCTGAATCTTCTCACGCGCCTCGGCTTCCGCGGTCTGCAGGCGCTGTTCGTAGTCGGACTTTAGCTGTTCCATTCTCGCCTTGACGCTATCCGCCTCGGCGAACGTGCTCTCGAGTTCTCGCGTCCTGGCGTCCAGCGCATTTTTCAGAGGGCGGATAAACGCCATCTCTATGACGGGGAACATGAGTAGCACCACTCCGATCTGCACGCACGCGACCTGCAGGTTAAGGTTCAAGTCTCGCAGCAACGCGATGTGCGTAGTCGCCTCGATGAACGGCGTGGTGGAGAGCCACCAGAAGACGGCGGCTCCAACGATTGACAGAATCCAGCGCATGAGTTAGATTTCTCCTGCTGGCTACTTCAGTTCCGATGGCGTAACCATCGCATGTGGCATCTCGCGCATGACCGGCGCGGAAGCTGTAGGCTCGGAGACGGTCTCGGGAAGTTTGCCGAGGAACAGGAACGACATCACCATCGTGAAAATGACGAGTGACTCGACGAACGCCAAGCCGATGATCATGGCCGTCTGAATCTTACCGGCAAGTTCGGGCTGGCGAGCCATGCCGTTCATCGCGCCGTTCACGGCGAGGCCTTGGCCCAGGCCGCAGCCAAGGACTGCGATCCCAAGACCGAGTGCGATTCCGAAAAGTGCAAGCATTGTTGTTTAGTTCTCCTCCGTGATTGATTTGTTAGTGCGCATGCCCCTCCGCCTCATGAGCAGTCATAAGAGACAGATAGACGCACGCAAGAATCGTGAAGACAAGCGCCTGGACAACCGAGACGAAAACACCGAGCGGCAGCAGAATAGCGTGAAGCGGCACACTGAAGTTGCCAATGTGCACCAAGTTCCCGAGTTGTGCTCCAACTTCGTGCTCACCCGAGATGTTCCCGTAAAGCCGAAGCGACAGCGAAAGCATCTTCGCTGCCTCCGAGATGAGCTCTACTCCGAAAAGCAGCGCGGCGATCATCATGCGTCCCCACCACGGTATGCCCTCGATCGTGGGACCGAAGAAGTGCCGGACGTACCCCAAGGGCCCGTTCACGCGGATGCCCTCGTACTGGACGTACATCACGGTGACTACCGCCAGGCCGAACGTTACGCCGAATACAGACGTCGGCGCCATCAACCCAAAAATGCCAAGCAGGTTCGACAGCAGGATGAACAGGAAGATCGTGCTTATGAACGGCACGTACTTGGTTCCGTGCGGCCCGATCACCGAGATGCACATGTTCTCGATGAACAGGTACACGTGCTCCATCGCGCGCGCTACCGGACTGCGAGGAATGCGCACGCGCTTCACCTCGCTAACGGCAACGGTTGCCGCGACCACGATCAGAAGAAAAACGAACACCGAGTAGGCGATCGGTGACCACCAGGCGCCGGCGCCGTGTCCTCCTTCCGCAGTCGCTAATGCTCCGAACTCAAGCACGCTCAGATGTCCTCATCGCAAGTCTTCGGGGCGCGGTTCTCGCGAACCGTGCCCCACAGCAGCGCGCAGTATACCAAAGCGAATCCGACGAGAAAGCCGATAAGCGCCCCCGCGCCCAGGAAGTTCGTGAAAAAAATCACAGTTGCCGCTGCCGGCACCTTAATAATCAGGGCAAGCAGCATTCGGCTGGACGCCATCTGTGGGTCCGCGAACGCCATCCGCTTCGTCAGCCACAGCGAACCAACGGAGAACATACCCCCCAGGCACGACCCGACGGCTCCTTGCCACCCGAGGAACCCCCACGAGACGCACGCAGCCACTCCGAATGCCGCAAGCGACCGTGCCTCAACTCTCACGGTTGATCCTCGCAACCAAGCGAATCAGCAGGGTCAACGCCCCCGCCATACCCAATAATAGACCGAGGATCGTGTAGCCGCCGGGGCTCCACCCATCCAGCCACAAGCCGAGTAGCATCCCCCCAAGCACAGGGCCAACAAAGGAGTAGCCGATCGCGATACCAAGGCCGATATTGCGCTCCATGAGCATCTGGGTCGTACTGAGCCGTCTCACCTTGTCCCCTTCGACCTGTTTCGCTTGACGCTTCTCCTGTTCCTCTCTCCAGTTCCATTCGGGCGGGTCTGGCAGGCGGCTTTCGTCGGTCATGCGAGCATTATGCCAGGGATGCGGTTCGCCCGTCTTTGAAGTGGGCGCCCGGAACCCTAGGAAGACCTCAGCCGTCCGTTTCATTGATTAGTAGCCCTCACCCGGCGCTTCGCGCCAACCTCTCCCCTTGAGAGGGGGAGCTGGCATCACTCCCTCTCCCCTTCGGAGGGGGGGCTGGCATCACTCCCTCTCCCCCTGAGATGGGGGCTGGCATCACTCCCTCTCCCCTTGGGAGAGGGTAGGGGTGAGGGAGATTTCGCCTGCTCGGTGCTGACGTGGAAGGTCGGGAAGGTGTCGTACGCGCTCGTGTCCACCAGCATGAGCCGGCAGCAGATGTTCGATTTCGCCGCGAGGGTTAAGAAGGCTCCACCCTACTCACCGTGTTTCTCGTAGAGCTCGCTTGCGATCTGCGTGAGCGTGCTGAAGTGCGCGCCGCGCTCGCGCAACCAGGCGATGCACTCGCGTAGAGCGTCGGGACAGTTGACGTAATCGCGCATCGCAATGCACAGCGCTTGCTGGTCGGAGCACGCCTCAAGCACCGTGCGCACAGGACCGAACCCCTTGTCGAGGTACGCCACCTGACCGTTTGCCGCGGTGATGGGCACGATCAGTACTTTGCTCTCCCCCTTGTGGCGCACGTCCTCATAGGACGGATGATACGGGTCGACGGGCCCGCCCTCCCAGTCGACGAACCTGCGCACGCCGCTACCGGCGACGCTGCTGGAATCCACAACAATACCGATGTCCTCCAAGTACTTGAGGTCGGTTGACATTAGGGCGAAGTTGCCGGCTCGGAAGCTGGTGGCTTTGATACGGTGGCTCTTCAAAACGTCTTTTGCGATTCGGATGATGTTGCCCCTCGCCCGCTCATCCTCCACGTAGCCTCGGTCGTTCTCGAAGTACACGAGCATCCCGATTTCATGCCAAGAGGGGATCTTGTGGAGGTACTCCCGGTAGTACAGGTTCGTGTTCGCAGAAGGGTCAAGTTCGCTGATGTGAATCAGCCAGGTAACGGGAACAAGGTTTTGTTCAGCAATGTCGATCAGTTCACGGGTGTAACAGGTGTCGTGGTGGGCCGCCTTGCATTCCACGGTCAGCGCGACAGTTTGCATCGGTTTGCTTCCTCCATCGTGGGCATCCCTCACCCAAACCCTCTTCCACAGGGAGAGGGAGTGAGGAGAACCCTAGTTCGTCCTCCTTGTTTGGGTGAAGAACCATTTTGACACGCAGCGCCGCGTTCCTACCTACCCCTCTCGGATTACCGACACCGCCCCGTCCTGAGTCGCCCGAATCGTGAACCTTTGCCCGCGTAGCCAAACCCCGCGGAGCGTAATCGACCGCCAGGCTGGCGGCAGTGCCGGTCGCGCCACCAGGCGCCACCCGCCCGCTAATCGAGCCACAACGTCTCCCTCAGTAGGCGCATCTGGTTCCACCAGTTGCAGCCCTGCAAACCCATATATGACCGCTTGCAGGCAGCCGGCTGCGCCCGTCAGGAACGAGGCCTCCTTCGTCTGACGCCGCTCGCTGAACCCTCCCACTGGGTCGAGGAACGGTATCCAAGACTGCTTCCAAAGCTCGTAGGCGCGCCGGGACCACGTTGCCGCCTCATCGCCTCCCGACGCTGCGAACCGAGCTGCGATGGTGCCGTGGATTGCGTCGCTCATGGCGGGCCCGTTCGTGCTCGTCAACCGGACGTAGCGCTCGAACATCGCCTCGGCGTCAGCGCGGGGCAGCGACCACTCCAGCGGATAGAGGGAGAGGAGGGCCGAGGTCTGCTGGTATCCCTTGAGATGGTCTCCGTCCCATGAAGCGGGCAGG
The DNA here is from genome assembly GCA_040289295.1 of Armatimonadota bacterium. Taxonomy (GTDB): domain Bacteria; phylum Armatimonadota; class Fimbriimonadia; order Fimbriimonadales; family ATM1; genus J051. The sequence goes on along the minus strand of PSLA01000031.1, from coordinate 1,387 downwards.
CCATCTTCCGATTTGGGCAGAGCGACCTTCGCAGCCAACTGCGGATACCGCCGCGAAAGCACCCGACGCGCCAGAAGGTTCGTGATGAGGTCGTTGTCCCGAGGTCGCCCCTCATCCGGCGAGATGACGTTGCGGTACTCCAGCCCTCTCGCTGTTCTTTCCGCCCGACGCAGAAACGCATCCTCAATGCGTTGCATCGCGCGCCGGGCGTCGTCAGGATTCGAAACAAGGTCGAGGGCAGTCGCCCGCTCCAGCCACCAGTGCACCCAGCCCCAGATGTGAATGGCGTTTCTATGGCTAACGGGCGTTACGTCGGCGCCGTCTGCGCCGGTTTCCCAGCCAGGGAGCCGTTCGCTGGCGGTGCTGGCGCGCCAATCCGTTGCGTGGCGCGCGACCTCAGGCTGAATGAGTGCGTAAACGGGAAGCATCCAGGCTTCAGCGTCCCAGAACCTGTGTCCTTGATACTTTGGATTAGAAGTGCCGAACGGTGGGAGTTTTGAGTTCCCGCCGGCATAAAGTTGGAAGAGGCATGCTCGAATAGCGCGCTGATCCTCTGTCGTCCCATCGATTTCGATGTCGGTGCGCCATCTTGCTTCCCACACGCGCGATGCCTCTTGGTAGAGCGCGTCAAACGACTCAGGGGGAGCGCCGTCCAATGCAATGAGATCCTCGACGACCACGGTGCGACGCCTACCACGGATCAGCGCTTCCACTTGAGCTCTGGCTTCGGTCCCTTCCACCAACGTTTTTGAACTGAGGGTCACCTTTGGCGTTTCCTCAGAGCGGTCGAGTTCAGATACCCAAGAGAGGCGCTCGACCCGCTTGCTTGCAGGGGGTTGAACGCGAAGTACTCCGCTTTCACCAGTAATCTCGATTCTCCGCGCGAGGCGCTCCTTCGTGGGGTGCAGCAGCCACGTAACGGTTACCAGCCTCCCGGCTTGCTTCCACTGGGACCGCCAAGTGCCGTAACGCAGACTGAATGTGCCCCCGAAATGCTCCGCCGACGCAAGCGGCTTCTCATCCAGTGTGATGGAAGAGCCGAAATCCGTCTCCAAGCGCAGCAGTCTGCACCGGCGAAGGAGGAATGCTTCCGTCCGGGCATCGGCGCCGCCCAGCGGGATTCGCAAACCAAGCGTCCCGTTGAACAGCCTTGCGTCACCGTCGGCTCCGGCTGGTACGCGGAACGACCACGGGTCCCCGGTGTCCACTGTCGCCGGTTGGCCGTTGGTCCCCGGTTCCTGTCGAGCACATGTGGCACAAACCGCCGCGACAGAAAGCGCAGCGCAGATGGTTCTCATCGCCCTGATTGAACCCGGCGAAGGCGGTTTCGGAACGAGCGGTGAAGGGGAGCGGGCCCGGGGTTAGCCGAGCCCGCGAGGGGAACGTG
>PSLA01000030.1:518-20670 GCA_040289295.1 Armatimonadota bacterium | reverse complement strand
TGGGAGAATCGCACACGCGTATCTCTTTACCGGGCCGCGTGGCTCGGGCAAAACCAGCGCCGCCAGAATCCTCGCCAAGTGTCTTTGCTGCGAGAACGGCATAACGCCAACGCCCTGCCTTGAGTGCAGGTTTTGCAAGGAGATTGCCTCCGGAAGCTTGCCGGACGTGACTGAGATGGACGCAGCCAGCGAGTCGGGCGTGGATCAGGTGCGCGCGCACATCGTCGCTCAATCCAACTATGCCCCGATGGAGGCGAGGTACCGAATCTTCATCATTGACGAGGTGCATGACCTGTCTCAGAAGGGCTTCGACGCGCTGTTGAAGACCATCGAGGAACCGCCGCCGCACGTCGTGTTCATCCTCGCTACTACCGAATTGCACAAGGTGCCGATCACAATCCGCAGCAGGTGTCAGAAGTACGAGTTCCGCCGTGGCACGCTGCGACAGATCGAGGGTCACCTGCGTTTCGTGTGTGAGCAAGAGGGCATCGAGTTCGACGAAGAGGCGTTGCGTGCCATCGCAAGGATGTCTGACGGCGGATATCGAGATGCCCTGACGTTGCTCGAACAGGTGCACCTCACCGTGAGCGGCAAACTTACCCGTGATGCGGTCCTGACCCAGCTAGGCCTCGTCTCGGAGGAAGCGCTCGACGAGTTGCTGCGTTGCATCGCAGCAGGGGAGCCACAACCGGTTTTGGAGCAAGTGGCTGCCCTTATTCAGCAGGGAAAGGAGCCTAAAGCCGTTGTAGAGAGCCTTGCCCTGCGACTGAACGAACTGACGCGTGCCCTCTATATCCCCGCCGAAGCCGGCGCAACCGAAGAGGAGGTGGCCCTGGCCAAAGAACTCGGCGCAGACCGCATTCTACGATACCAGGCAGAACTGGTTCACTCGGTGCGCGATGTGCGTGACGTTACGCTGCCCAGGGTGTGGGTTGAGCTGGCGCTGCTTCGCTTGGCTCGGCCGCCCGAGCCGATCGCCGATGTAAATGTACCGACGCCTCCTGCGTCAACCGCACGTAACAAAACGGATGCGGTCGCGGCAGTCGCTCCAGCCCAGGTAGCCACGTCTCCAGCCCTTGCGCCGAATGCATCGTCCCGGCCCCGCGCGCCATCCGCCCTCGCGGCACAGTGGGAGGAGGCGACGCGCCGCCTCATCGAAAAATATCCAAAGATGAAGCAGACGTTGCAAGGCTCCGCCGTGCGGTCCGCCTCTGAGAAGAGAATCGTTGTCGGTCTGGCAACCCGCTTTGTGTACGATAGGTTGCAGCGGAGTTCGCAGCTTCCGCGCATCATGGAAACGGTGAACGAGACGGTCTGTGAGGTCATCGGCGAGGATGGGTGGAGGGTGGAGTTCACGCCAGGAAACAACGGTGGCGGCTCCGAGCCTAAGCCGAGTGGCAAGGTACAATCCGAGGTTGTGGAAGGCAACGAACTCGCAAACGCTGTGGTCGACGTAATGGGCGCGATTCCCGAGGATTCGTAGACGATGAAGATACCGAAAGGACTTGGCAACATGGGAGCACTTATGAAGCAGGCGCAAGAAGCGATGCGCCGAGCGCAGAACCTTGAGAAGGAACTGCGCCTCGAAGAAGTCGAAGTGGAGCGCGATGGGGTGCGCGTCCGGTTTAACGGCGTCGGCGAGCCGCTCTCCGTTCACATTGACCCGTCGCTCGTCAACCCGCAGGAAATCGAGAACCTTGAGGACTGCCTGCTCCTCGCACTGCGAGAGGGGCACGCCAAGGCTGCGCAACTCCGTCAAGAAAAGATGCAGGAGATAACGGGCGGGATGCCGCTTCCACCCGGCCTGGACGTTTAGGTGCTCTTCAGCAAGAACCTGGCTGCGCTCGTCGCCGAGTTCGAGAAACTGCCCGGCGTGGGCCCGAAGTCTGCACAGCGGCTCGCTCTCCACATCCTGAGGCGGCCCGAGGAGGAGGTCCTGCGCTTCGCGGAGACACTCACCATGGCTCGAGCCACGATCCGCCTGTGCGACAAATGCCAGGCGTTCACCGAATCCGACTCATGTGATATCTGTTCAGATCCACGGCGAAACCATGCACAGATTTGCGTGGTTGCCGACGTTCGCGACGTTGCAGCCATCGAGCGGATCAACGAGTTTCGAGGCGTTTACCACGTCCTTCACGGGCTGCTGTCGCCCATGGACGGCATCGGCCCCAAGGACTTGAAGATGCGCGAGCTCCTGTCCCGCCTGGAGGGGGGAACGGTCAAGGAGGTAATCCTAGCAACCAGCCCAACGGTAGAGGGAGACGCGACTGCGCTGTATCTCGCGCAGATACTCAAGCCTCTTGGCGTTCTGGTAACGCGACTTGCCCAGGGCATCGCAGTCGGCGCGGAACTCGACTACGCTGACCAAGCCACCTTGCTCAGCGCGTTTGAGTACCGTCGGGAGATGTAAACAGGCTCGCACCAGAAGAAAATCGCCAATCCAGGATCCATCGGCGCGTAAAAAAGCTGGTGGTGATGGCGAACAGTGGTGTAGGCGCGTTTGGCACTCCAACGCTCCTCGCCGCAAGCTCGCAACCCGAGGACATCGCAGGCGTCCAACCTTGACAGCAACGGAGACCTCGAAAGCGGCACCGCACTGGCGGGGAGGGAAGGAGACCCTTGTCCTCAGGCAGGCGTTCGCGCGGAAGCGCCCGAAAGCAATTTCCTAAGGGTCGCCTCCACCTCAGAACATGTCGAGGCGCGCGTCAGCTCATGCCGAATCTGGGCGGCGCCCGGCACACCCTTCACGTAGAGATGCAGTAGTCCACGAAGCCGCCGCACGGCCAGCGTCTCCGGGTCGAACTTCTTCACTTGCGCATGTTCTTGCTCCGCGATCATCAGTCGCACGTGTTCAAGCGCGACAGCGCATCGCTCTTCGATCGATGGCTCTGGCGAGACACGGAGGCCCATCGCGCCCTCGATGATGCCTCTCAACCGCCACGGATTCGACACCGCCGCGCGGCCGACCATAACGCCATCGCATCCGGTCTCTTGAAACATCCGAAGCGCGTCATCAGCCGATCGCACGTCGCCGTTGCCAACGAGAGGCACCGAAAGAGCCTCTCGCATTTGCTCGATGAGTCGCCAGTCGGCGCGACCCTCAAACCCTTGCTTGGCAAACCGCGCGTGCAGAGTGATCATCTTCGCACCTTCATCTTCGAATCGTTTCGCCAGCTCGGGGGCGGCGAACAGACACCAGGTCCAGCCCGCGCGCACTTTCACTGTCACCGGTAATGAGACCGCGCGCACGACGGCGCGGACGATTCGCACGGCGAGGTCGGGCTCTTTGAGCAGCGCTGCCCCGGCTCCGGTTCGACACACCTTTGGCACCCAGCACCCCATGTTGATGTCCACTATGTCCGCGCCCATCTCTTGGCAGACGCGAGCGGCCTCCGCCATCGCGCCCGGGTCGCCGCCGAAGATCTGAATTCCCAAAGGTCGCTCGTCGTCGTAGATGCGCATCTTCGGAATGGCGCGTCGGGGGTTGTGTCTTACCGCCATCGAGGACACGAACTCGGTGAACATCAAGCCCGGATTCGCGATTCGCTTGCAGATGCGGCGGAAAGGCGCCGAGGTTATATCCTCCATGGGCGCGAGCAGAATCGGCGGGTCAACGACGATCGGTCCGACGCGGAAAGGGGTCGGCTTTGGAAAGAAAGGGGCGGTCCGCTCCGGCTGGTGCACCGCTTATAGGATACCGGAAGCGGACCGCTTTGCCCCTCATTACCCCCCTTGTTGCCGGGGCAACATCGTGTCGGCGCACGCGAGGTTGTACGCCGTCACCGCCGCAGCTACGCTCGATTGGAACAGGTAGGGGTGGATCGCAGCGGCGATGTTGTCGTGCTGTGTGTGATGCACATATGTGTAGTTGGCCACGCCGGTCTCTCGCCAAAAGAATCCCGGCACGCCGACCGCGTTGAATGGCGCATGGTCGCTACCTCCGCCGCGCGGCATGGAGGGCGCGACTTGAATCGTAACCGGCATGTCGGGAAACGCCTCGTTGAGAGGAGCCACGGCTTTCTCCAGCATCGGGCGCATCGCCTCAATGCACACGAGGCCACCGGAGTAGTTCGTCCCACCGTCGTCCACGAGCACTGCGGAGATCTTATCGATTTGATCTCGGTGCATCTCTACATAGGCGCGCGAGCCGAGCAGGCCCTGTTCCTCGCCCGTCCAGAGAATGAAGCGGATGGTGCGCTTTGGCTTGGCACCGCTGACCATGAGCAACCGCGCCGCTTCGAGCGCGACCATCGTGCCCGTACCGTTGTCGCATGTGCCTTGCGAACCCGGACCATCCCAACTATCAAGGTGGCCACTTACGATGACCATCTCATCGGGCTTCTGGGTCCCGGGGATGTCGGCGATGACGTTATACACGGGCACTGGCCCACGCTCCCAGACGTTCTCAGCCCAGATTTCGAGTATGACCTGCTGACCGGCGTCGAGCGCTCCTATGACGGCTTCGTAGTCACTTCGTCGCACAGTTACCTCGACATCCGTGGGAAGGTTGTCCCAGGTGAGACCTCGGTACGAGCCGCTTGTGATGACTAACTCACCTGGGGCGGGTGAAATCGTTCCAGCGATGCCGGCTTCTCTTAGGGCGGCATCAAGTGCTTCGTTCGGCTGTTGGCCACGTCGTCCGGGGGGCATCATTACCCACGCACCCTTTAGTTCGTCCTTCATCCCTTCCACGGCTTCTGCCGAGGCAGGTGCCTTCACTGCGTGGCCGCGCACGAGACCGTTCGTTCCAGCGCTCCACGCGCGGGTGGTGAACTGGAACGTTCGTTCGTACGGCAGGACCATGCGTGCGACTTGATTCGGCCCGCGGCGAAAGCCAACCGGAATCTCACCCCACTGCTCAAGGTGCGCATTCTCGAGTCCGAAAGCCTTGAACTGATCTCGCGTCCACTCGCAGGCGCGCTGCAAATTGGATGAGCCAGTAAGTCTCGGCCCGATTTGTATGCACAGGTACTCAAGGTGTCGGATGACTTGGTTCCTGTGCTTCCCTTCGTCAATGATCCTGGAAATGACTTCCGGATCGCCCTGTCCGTATAGCGAAGCGACGGGCAGTAGCAGGAATACGAATCCGAATATACGTGCGCGTTTCATGTCCTCGAAGGAACGTTACCCAATAGCGGCCAGGCTTGGTTCCGCCTTAGTTCGGGTGCACGGTCCAGCGTACCTGGTCTATCCGCACCGACCAGCCCGCCACGGTAACGCCCCGGTCGAACCACTTAAGGCGGCAGCGTACCTCGCCCCCTGCGCTGACGAACCTTGCCGCGCCTGAGCCTTGAACCCTTACGACCGCGATGTCGTCATCAGCAGAGGGCGTGTGCCGGTCAACCTCGACCCAGGCGTTCGCCTGCGAGTCGTACAGTTCCACCGCCTGCTCGACGCGGCTCGTTTCCGTCGGCGCGGCTGACTCGACACGGAGGCTGAGTGCGCCAACGCTGGGCACCTGGGTGAAGCCCGACACGATGACGTCGACCGAAGGCTCTGCGAACGGACGCAGGTCGGCGGGACTCGACGCGGAGGTAGGCGTCGTCGCTGCGTTCCAACGAGTTCACGTCGCCACCGAGCGCGACGCCTTGTATTACGTTGAGCGAGCTCGGCTTCGAGTCGGCGAGGATGCCGCTCACGACAAGGGCGAAGTCGGCGTCCATCTGTTCCGTCTCGGTGTGCTGGTCTAGGTTGATTTCGCGCGCGAAAACTTCAACGGTCCACGTGCCGCTCGAGGGGTTCTGAATGAAAACGTTCTCCACGGTGTCCTTGGTGTTCGGGCTTCCGCCCGGTGTGGAGAAGTTGCCTTCCAGCAGCCCATTATTCCCCCAGTAGACAGTTCCCGACGGAGAAACGACGCGCAGGTCAAGGTCGTTGATTCGGTGTTGCGTGCTCGATGTGGTGCCAGGGGGGTCGGCGTAGGTCATCGTCACGCGAAGCATCGACTGACCCGCGGGTACGTGCAGCTTCCAGGATGCCCATTCGTTCACTCGGAGCGGTATGTCCTCGTTGACGATAAAGATGTTGTCGCGCAGGCCGTGTAGGATGCGAAGGTCCGCCATTCCCCATCCTTGGTGCACGCGCGTCAGGTCGTGGTTGGTGCCGCTGAACGGGTACTGGTCGGCGGTGTTGATCATGATCGACTTGGCGGTTGTGAAGTGCGGGCGCGCCTCGAAGACGGAGTGCCCTGGCGCGTAGTTGCCGAACACGCCCTTGTGCCACATCTCGAACATGATGCCGAAGTGCCCGGCGGTAATCGGGGTCGCACCGCTCGTGCCGCCAAAGCCGGAGGTATACGAGGTGTCGCTCAATGACGAGGTCGTAAAGATGTTGTCGTAGAAGTGCGTCAGGTCCGGCTTAATACGACCGTCCTCGGCTGGCCCTATGCTCGCGCCGCCGCTCCAGGCGTCGTCGCTCTTGGTAAGCGTGTTGCGATGGTTCACGCCGCCCACCGAAACGATGTTCTTCGCCCACGCTTGTGGGCGCGAGTCCTGGTTGCCCGCGTTCGACTGGGACTGGCAGATCAGGAAGTCTGCGTCGAAGATGATCTCGTCCATCTGGAATGAGATGTTGGTGTATGCACGAGTTCGCGCGTCTCCCCAACTGTTCGACTGGAACACGGCGAAGTATGGCGCTTCGAGGAGTTCCATGGTATGGATGTACCGCATATTTCGCGCGAAATCGTAGTCAGCAAAAATCCCTTGCCCGTCCGGGAGCATGCCTCGGCCATGTTGGTTCCCGATGCCCTTTCCGAACACGATGCCGGTCGTCGACGTGCCGTGAGACGAACTTCCGCCGCGGCTGCCGTGGAACAGGAGCCCCGGTGTTCGGAGGTCAACGTGCGTGTCCCTGACGTTGCCATCCATCACCTCGCCACGGACGCCCTGACCGGTGAAGCCTTCGACGCCTTCGATGAAGTTGGCGCCTCCGATCTCACGCGCGATGTCCATATCGGTTTCGGGCGCGGACCAGAGGTCAATCCAGAAAACCTCGTCAATCTTTGCAGCGTTCAACAGTTGGGACGGAGAGAGCGTGGCGACCATCAGCGATCCGCCCCCGTCGAACTCGTGTACAAGCCCTCCCATGGACATCAGGCGAACGGCGACCTCCTGTTTCATTCTGCTGCCCTTCTCAAGCACTTGGATGTTGTAGCGTTGCGTGCCGAGCACTCCGCGAGAGAGCAACTCAAGAATCTGGTGGTCAATCTTGAACGCCGGTTCGTACCTGCCGGCCCAGCGAACCGCGCCCATGCCCGCGAGGGAACGCTCGCCTGAGGGTGGGAGCATCACGACGTAGGCGTGCTCCGGCAGGTAGCGGTAGACCGTGACTCCTCGCGCACGGAGATCTTGGAGGTTCTCCTCGCGGGGCTTGTCCCAGAGCTGGACGATAGCCAACCGGCTCTGCGGGTCGCCGGTAAGTTCCGTGGGAATCACCGGCCAGACGTAGAGTGGGTCGAACTGCTGGTAACGGAGCAGCAGCGGCTTGTGCGGCTGCTGTGGACCTCCCGCAGCGCCTACCGGACCGAACTGCCCGAATGCCCCAACCAAGAAAAAAGCCGGTGCCAACGCTGTCGTGACCATGGTTGCTATTCCTGCCTCAATGATACGCGACGGTGCTCGGCACTGCCAAGGTTCGTAACAGCTGGCGGGGACGCTCGTCGTCCCTAATCGACAGGGTCATGAGGAACCCTGAGGCCGAGGACCCCCTGCTGCTCGCGGCGTTTCCGCCTGAGCAGCAGCGCCTCCCGTGCCTCTTCAAGGTGGTAGAGCGCCTTGGCGTTCTCCTCGCAGGCCATGTCGCGCCCCTGAAAGTCCAGAAGCCTTTGGACGAGGACCTCGATGACGTCTTCGATGCGGCAGCCGTTGATTCCAACCTCGCGCGGCGAGCCGTGTTGGAAGATGATCTTGATGTAGTCCTGGTCAACGATCGCGTCGGTGCCGTCCATGCTCCGAAACTTTTCCATGTTCTCGCTCACTGGGGTTCCTCCGTCTGCGCCCCTCTTATACCCGTTCGGGCGGAGAGCCCTGTGAGGTGGGCCGATTGGGAACAAGCCGTCCAACGAGGTCGTCAGAACAAGTGTCTGCCGGGCCGCCTTCGCCCCCTCGGCGTAAACGTCAGCGAAGCAGCCGACATCCGCTCCTCTATTTGGCGACACCGGCAGACAACGCTCCTATTCGACGGTCAGCTCGTGCCTCACTGTGCCCGCCCGTTCGTGCTTCGCCGTGAGCAAAATGCAGCCCTTGCCTTTCACCGTCCATTCGAAGACGTGGCGGTGGGACGTCTCTTGCATCATCCAACCGAATCCTCCGGCGGTAATGCGATCGCGCCCGGCCAGTTGCGGGCCCTGCTGCCTGAGGAGGCCGGAGAGAAGCGACAGTCCGTCACCCAACTGGATCTCGCCGACCACTCCGCGACAAAGCTTCGCCTTCACCGCGTGCTCGGTTATGTTCGTTGGAAGGAAGCCCGTGTTGTCCACGGCAAAGCGGATGACCGTTCCATCGCCTACCTTGGTCGCTTCGACCTTAAAAACTTCCAGTTTCGGGGAAGCAAGCGCCTGCCAGACAATCCAGCCCGCGAAGGTTGAGATCTCGGATTCGAGGTAATCCGGCGGCGGGTTTCGGAAGGCGTAAACCTCATCCCAGCCGCCCAGCTCTACGCGACCAAGTTGCGGATGATCGAACTCATACCAGTCCACATAGCCACGGCCACTCAGCTTTTCGTCTGACCACTTCAGTAGCATGCGATCATGCTCGAACGGGTGCTCGCGGAACCAGTCTATGTACTTGTAGTCGGTAATTCCCGCCTGCCTTTGCGGTGACCAGATCTCGGTTGTCCACGCGTAGACGCCACGATGCTCGTACATCCAATCATCGAATACGCCGGTTATGACTTCCTGTGGGTGGTAGCGGAACTCCTTGTGGACCCCGATGGCAGGGTAGCCGGTCATCTCCGTGCCCTTCTGTCCAATGCGGTCAAAGGTCCAGAGGTCCTCGGCGGGAATCTCCTCGTCCGGCTTCGTGCTGGGCGGTCGGAGGAGAACGCCCGAGAATGTGTGAAAAGTGACGGCACCGCAGATGTTCGGGCGACTGGCGATGGCGTCCACCAGGGCGCGAATCTCCGGCTCGGAGGTCGGATACGGCCCTGCCCCTTGCTGCTCGCTCTCAAGACGCCAAGAGGAAGGGAAGTTGCGATTCAGGTCGAGACCTTCTTTAACACGACGTAAGCGCACTGTCAACGGGTCGAAGTTGTGGAAGACGCCCTCGGGCATGAGGCGATAGAAGTTGCCCTCGAACTCGTCAGGCTCGCGCCTCACCATCAAGCGTGGCTCTTCTTCGCTTACCTTCCATGCGCCGTTCGGGTCGGGTATGCGCATTTGCAGAATACGGCCGTCGCCGTCCATGTCGCGCCGCTCCAGGCCGTATGGATCGTCCTCGTCGTAGGGATACGGGCGGGTACTGCTTCGGATGTGCCTCGGCACATCTGCCAAAGCCCACTCGGCGCCATCGGGGTTTACCCTCGGCACCAGGTAAAAGGTGCGCGTTTCGAGGGCGTGCGTAATCCTCTTGTCCGTACCATACTTCGAAGTTAGCGTGTGAAGGATATTGAGCACCGCGGCCGACGCGCTGACCTCGGTGGCGTGGATGTTGCCGTCACACCAGAATGCCGGCTTCTCGGCGGCGTCTCCGGTGTCGAAGTTCGTCACGGTAACCAGCGGTATCTCCCGCCCCTCGTAACTCTTGCCAATGACCTCCACGCGAACCAAGGACGGGAACTCCTCCTCAAAGGAACGGAGCAAGCCCATAAGTTCTTCGTAGCGGTAGTAACGATTGAATGCGACCTTCGGCACGTCGGGTATTGTGGCACGCCGGTCTGGGGGGTGACCACCCAAAACCCGACAATACACAACGATGGACCAGACAAAAACGGAGACGATCCTAAGGGAAAACAAGATGGCTTCCGAACTTTTCCGACGCTATGAAGGCAACCCGATTCTGACAGCCGATATGTGGCCGTATCCCGCGAACACCGTGTTCAACTGCGGGGCCACACTTCTGGAGAACGGCGACACCTTGCTGCTTGTGCGTGTAGAGGATAGGCGCGGAATCTCACACTTAACTGCTGCCAGAAGTCGTGACGGCCTGACGGATTGGCAGATTGACGAACAGCCCACACTGGCGCCAGACGAACGGCCGGGTTCCGACGAGGTGTGGGGCATTGAGGACCCGCGCATCGTAAGTCTGGAGGAGCTGAACAAGTACGCAATTTGTTACACCGGTTACTCCCACAGTGGTCCGCACGTAAAACTCGCGCTGACTCGCGACTTCAAAGAGTTCGAACGCTTTGGCAGCGTCATGCCGCCGGAGGACAAGGACGCCACGTTACTTCCTCGGCGCATCAACGGGCGATGGGTAATGATCCACCGCCCCGTGAGCGCCTTCGGCGGCAGCGCCGACATGTGGATCAGTTACTCGCCAGACCTCATCCACTGGGGCTGCCACCAGGTTATGCTTGAGGCACGACGGGGCGCATGGTGGGACGCCAACCGCATCGGCATCTCCCCGCCCGCCATCGAGACGCCGGAAGGGTGGCTTGTCTTGTATCATGGAGTAAGAATTACGCCGGCTGGAAGCCTATATCGTCTCGGCGCTGCGCTCTTCGACCTCGAGGACCCTGCCAAACTCGTGCGTCGCGGTAGCGAATGGATCTTTGGCCCGGAGAAGGAGTACGAGCGGGTGGGCGACGTCGGGTACGTCGTGTTTCCCTGTGGATACACAATAGAAAAAGATCGGGATACGCTCAGGCTCTACTACGGTGGGGCCGACACCGCGGTGGCGCTTGCCACGGGCAGTATCCGCGAGATTCTCGATTGGCTCTCGACCCAGGTATAATACAGCGGCGTAAGGTGAATCTGCGCTGCTGTTATGGCTGACACGAGCACACCACAGGTCAACCCCAGGCTCGGTCTGGTGAGCACCTATGTCCCACGCCACTGCGGTCTGGCAAACTTTTCAAATGACCTAATAAGCAACTACCGACCTGAGCAAGGTCGCAGGCGGGGGCAGGCGCTCGTTGTCGCCATTTCGGACGAGGCGGGAGAGATGCAGTACCCGCCGGAAGTTGCCTTCGAGATTCGCAAGCAAGAACTCGAGGACTATCTGGTTGCGGCGGAGTTCCTCAACCGTGCGCCCGTGGACGTCGTCAGCATCCAACATGAGTACGGCATCTTCGGCGGCAAGGACGGCGAGCACGTTCTCGACCTCGCCAAGCGCGTGCACAAACCGATTCTTCTTACGCTTCACACCGTGTTGCGCGAGCCGACGTCAGGGCAGCGAAGGACGCTGTCGCTTCTTTGCCGGAAAGCAACCGTCGTGGTCGTCCTCGCCAAGGCGGCCATCCCGCTGCTGATCAAGGAGTACGGCTGCGACGAGGAACGCATCGTTCACATTCCGCACGGTGCGCCCGACCTGCCGTTCTCCGACCCAGAGTTCTTCAAAGAGAGCCATGGCGTAACGGGCAAGGACGTCATCATGACGTTCGGCTTACTCGGGCCGGGCAAGGGTGTCGAGATGGCACTGGACGCCATCGCCGAGCTAGTTAAGACTCACCCCAACGTCGTGTACATGGTGGTCGGCGCGACTCACCCTGAATTGCTGAAGCACGAAGGCGAGCGCTATCGCGAGAGCCTGGAAAAGCGAGTGCGCGAGCTTGGAATCGAGCAGTACGTACAATTCGTTAATAAGTACCTGACGCAGGATGAGGTGGAGGAGTATCTGCAGATGGCTGACGTGTACCTCGCGCCTTATCCCGGTGCGCAGCAGGTTGCGTCAGGCCCCCTCACGTTCTCGCTTGCAGCAGGTAAGGCGGTGGTGGCTACGCCGTTTGTCGCAGCCGAGGAGTTGTTGGCGGACGGTCGAGGCATTCTTACGCCGTTCAACGACGCGCGCGCGCTCGCCAACAACCTCGCGAAGATTCTGGAAGACCCCGTTGCGCGCGTAATGGTGCGCAAGAAGGGTTATAAGTTCGGTCGAACGCTCACGTGGCCTAGCGTCGGAGCTCGCTACTTCAAGTTGGCTGTCGGTCTGATGTCGGGTGAGCACAAACTGAACGTCCCGCCACGAATTGCCCGAGAGCGCTTCGTGGAGTGGAGGCACTTCGAAGCGCTGTTCGACGACGTCGGAATCATCCAGCATGCTAAGTTCGGTGTGCCGGATCGCAGTCACGGCTATTGCTCAGACGACAACGCGCGCGCGGTCGTGCTCTGCTGTAACGAGTGGTGCCTTAATCGAAGCCCCTTCGTTCTTCCTTGGTTGCGCAAAGCAATCTCCTTCTTACACCATGCATACAACTCACAGAACGGCCGGATGCGCAACTTCATGGGCTACGATCGGCAGTGGCTCGACAAGGCAGGCTCCGAAGATGCGCACGGCAGGTGCGTTTGGGCGGCAGGTGTCGCTGCCGCATACGGGCCCGAGTTCGCAGCCCGCGAAGTTGCGTTTGAGCTGTTCCATCTATTGCTGCAAAAACTTGACCGCTTCACATCGCCGCGTGCTTGGGCGTTTTGCTTGCTCGGCATCACCGCGTATCTTGAGCGCTATGGCGGGGACCTAACCGTTCGAAAAGTGGGTCGCGGGCTGGCTCTTCGCCTCGCGGATCGGTACGAAAAGACGCGCGGCGAGGACTGGCGCTGGTTCGAGGCGGTTCTCGCGTATGATAACGCCAGGTTAGCCGAGGCGATCCTCGCGGCGTCCTACTGGTGCGGCGACGAGCGCATGAGTACTATCGGCTTGGAGGCGCTCGAATGGTTGTTCACAGTTTGTGAGGCGCCGGCAGGCCACCTCTCGCTCGTCGGAAGCAACGGTTGGTATCGCAAGGGAGGAGAGAAGGCACGATTCGATCAACAGCCCGTTGACGCCGCGGCGATGGTTGCCGCCGCCAAGCGCGCTTTCGAACTCACCGACGACGAAAAGTGGCGTGAGCGAATGGAGGTCGCCTACGAGTGGTTCCTCGGCCGCAACGACCTCGGCATCTCGCTGGTTGACGCGTCCACAGGAGGATGTCGAGACGGACTGACGGCGATCGGCGTGAACGAAAACATGGGCGCTGAATCCACGCTTTCGTGGCTCCTCGCAAGCCTCGATGTCGCCGAGGTGCGTATTTGCACCGAGGACGTGCCCGAGACCGTGGCGCATGCGCAAGGCTCGAAGGGCTAAACTGTCCCCCGTGAGCGAAATCTCTTTAATTCCCCTCGGAGGCGCCGGCGAAATCGGAAAGAACATCACGGCGCTCCGTCAGGGCGATGCTATCCTGGTTGTTGATGCCGGACTTAGCTTTCCCACGGATGAGATGCATGGAGTCGACATTGTCATTCCGGATTACACTTATCTTCGTGAGAACGCCGAGAAGGTTGTGGGCATCGTGCTTACTCATGGGCACGAAGACCACGTTGGTGCGCTGCCGTACATCCTCTCTGAACTTGATGTCCCTGTTTACGGCACCGAACTAACGATCGCGCTCGTAAAGCGCAAACTGAACGAACCTGGACGGAGGGTGCTGGGCGAGCTGAAGACAATCACTCCTGGCGAACCGTTTCAGGCCGGTCCCTTCGAAGTCGAGCCAATTCACATGACTCACAGCCTCCCACAGTCGTGCGCGCTAGCGATTCGCACCGCCATCGGCATCGTGCTCTTCTCGGGAGACTTCAAGATCGACTTTACACCAATAGATGGCAAGTTGTCCGACATCGCGCGACTCGGCGAATTGGGAGACGAGGGAGTTACCGTGCTTCTTTCCGACTGCACGAACGTCGAGTTTGCCGGCTGGAGCCCGAGCGAGCGCACCGTACGCGCTGGTTTCGAGCGCGTGTTTCGCTCCGCAGAAGGGAGGATTATTATAACTACATTTGCATCGAACCTCCACCGCCTTCAGCAGGCGATTGACGTGTCGAGGCAATTCGGTAGGAAGGTTGCCATCGCGGGCAGGAGCATGGAGCAGACCACCGCCATCGGTCGCTCCCTCGGCATCATTCGCGCCGACGACGACATATTGGTGAGCCTCGACGAGTGTGAGGACATCTCAGACAGCCGCCTGACAATCCTCGCGACCGGGAGCCAGGGGGAGCCGATGGCTGCGCTGAACCGAATCGCAACGGATGCTCACCGCCAGCTCTATGTCAAGAAGGGCGATACCGTCATCTATTCCGCGCGCCCCATCCCAGGGAACGAAGCCGCCATCTATCAAACCATCAATCGCTTGTTCCGGCAGGGCGCGAACGTCGTGTATGGCCCTGACGAAGGAGTGCACGTGAGCGGACACGGCTACGCGGAGGAATTGCGCATGCTGATCAACCTCACGCGTCCCGACTACATCGTTCCAGTTCACGGTGAGCCGAGGCACGTCCATCACTACCTGAATCTTGCAGAAGAGATGGGCTACTCGGAGGACAGCGTCGTTGTGATGGAGAACGGGATGCAGCTGATTGTCGAGCGCGACGGCGCGCGTTTCGGCGAGCCCGTGCCCTGTGGTCGCATCCTTGTTGACACTGCGGCCGTCGCGGGTGTTCCAGAAGAGACACTTCGCGACCGCTCGACGCTGGCGCGCGACGGCGTCATCGTCATCACCGTCGCGATAGACTCCGACGCAGGCCAGGTGGTCGGAGAGCCTGAGGTGTTAGCACGCGGCGTGCTCACAGGCGACGGAGAGTTGGACGAGCTGCGCGCTGTCCTGAAGGCGACGCTCGCTTCGCTCACGCTGCCGGACCTGAAAGACGTTACGGGCGTCGAGTTGCGCATTGATGAGTCGGCGCGGAGGTACCTGCGAAAGCAGATGCGGCGTTATCCGATGGTTGTGGCGTCGGTCGTTGACGTGTAGGTCAGCCTTGGTTCCTTTCGGCCTCCAGCTCCTCGGAGGCGGCTTGACGCACCATCTCGCGAAGAATCTGCGCCGCGCCGATGCCGATGATGAGCACGACCGGCCCGACGATCACCCCAACCGGGCCCAGCGTTACGATGCCGCCGAGTAGCGAAAAGAAGATCGGCGCCGCGTGAATCTTCACGCGCGAGCCGATGATCAGCGGGCGAAGCACCGTGTCAATCTGCCCGGCAATGAGGACTCCCACAGCCACGAGCGTAATCGCCTTAGCGTACTCACCTTGCGCAGCCAGCAGGATCGCGATCGGCACCCACAGCACCGGAGTTCCAGCCATCGGAATTAGCGCAAGCAGAATCGATAGGAGCGCCAACAAGAACGGAAAGGGAACCCCAAGCAACCAGTACGTTACGCCGATGGCGACACCTTGCGCGAGGGCGACGAGCACGATGCCCAAGAATGTGGCGTGCACCATGTCGTACACCGAATCAAGTACGCGCTGAGACTGCTCCCTCTCCAGAGGAATGAGATCGAGGGATGGGATCTTCAACTTACTGCCGTCGCGAAGCAAGAAAAACAGCAGCAGCATGCCGAAGATGAAGTTCAACACAACCTGGATACCGGTGGTGATGAACTGTCCCGTCTTGCCCTGGAGCGACTTGGCCCAGTTCTCCGTCATCGAGCGAACGCTAAAGTCCGTGAGCCCGACTTGTTGCGCATACGGTTGGACGAAACGATCCGCCTCGTCAATCAGATCCGACAGGTTGAGCGACTGCCCTCGGCCGTCCGTCCCCTGCTCGACGACCGCCGCCATCGAGCGCAACTCCGCGTAAAAAAGCAATCCGGTCAACACCAGAGGCCCGACGACGAACAGGAGGGCGCCGAGTGTCGAAACGAGGGCACCGACCGTGTCTCCGTAACGGTCGGCGATCCGCTTGTGAACGGGATAAATGATGATGGCAAGCGTTATCGCCCACACAATCGCCTGCCAAAACGGGCGAAGCATATAGATGATGAGGAACAGAACGAGCAGGCAGATCAGCCCGAAGGCGACGTTCCGATACCGCTCGACTGTGTTCATCGTGTTACCAACGAATCAGGTTCGCCCCCCAGACGAGACCAGCACCGAAGCCCACTGTCATCACAAGGTCTCCACGCTTCAATTTGCCCTGCTGTTCAGCCTCGTAAAGTGCGACGGGGATGCTGCCCGCGCCCATGTTTCCGTACTTGTGCACGTTCACGAACACGCGATCCATTGAAAGCCCTAGGTGGTCCGCGGCCGCAGTGATGATGCGAAGGTTCGCCTGGTGCGGACAGAAGAGGGCAACGTCGTCGCTGGTCAGTCCTGCTTTCTCCAGCACGCGGCTGCAACTGTCCGCCATCGCTCGAACAGCGAATCGAAACACCTCCTTACCCGCCATGTAGATGTAGCCGCAGGCTGCCTCGCCCCTCGCGCTGTGCGGTGGGTTGAGCGAGCCACCCAGTGCGATCTTGATGTGCCTTGCGCCGGAGCCGTCGGCGAGCATCACAGTGGCAACGATGCCGCGCTCGGTGTCCTTCTGTCGCTCCATAAACACCGCTCCTCCACCGTCGCCGAACAGCACGCAAGTGGAGCGGTCCTTCCAATCAACGAAGTGCGTTAAGGTGTCGATCCCGACGACGACCGCGTTCTGAACGGTTCCGTTGCAAATCATGCCGGCGGCTGCTTCAGCGGCGTAGATGAAGCCTGCGCACGCAGCCCCGAGGTCGTACGCGCCCGCGTTTTTGGCTCCGATCGCATCCTGAATCAGACACGCCGTGCCGGGGAACAGGTAGTCGCCGGTAACGGTTGCGCAAACGACCATCTCCACTTCTTCTGGGCTCTTGCCCGCGCGCTCGAGTGCTTCCTTTGCCGCGCGTATGCCAAAGTAGGATGAGGATTGCCCCGGCTCAGCGATTCTTCGCTCCTTGATGCCGGTGCGAGTCTGGATCCACTCATCCGTGGTGTCGATGATCGCCTCGAACTCGTCATTCGTCATCACGCGGTCGGCGACCGCCATGCCGATAGATTGGATGACCGCTCGATTAGGCACTTGCCTCGCCTCCCAGCGCAGCCGCCCGCTCAGCGATCAGGTCGGTTAGATGGCCGGCATAGCCGCGGTGAGCGTTCAGCAGCGCGTTGCGAATTGCGCGCTCGTCGCTATGCCCGTGGCAAATGAAACAGATGCCGTTCACTCCAAGCAGTGGCGCACCACCGATTTCAGCATAGTCCATTTTTCGTTTCATATCTTCCAATCCCTTTCTCAAAAGCAAGAGCGGCAGGCGCAGAATCGGGTTCTTCGGTACGCACTCACGAAACATGTCCATCACGAACGCGCCTAAACCCTCCGCGGTCTTGAGCAGCACGTTACCCACAAACGCGTCGCACACCACCACGTCAGCGTTGCCGTCGAACAGGCTCTTGCCCTCAATGTTACCAACGAAGTTAGGTAGGTTCGCGCAGAACACCTTGTACGCTTCTTTGGTTAGGTTGTTGCCTTTGCCCGGTTCCTCGCCGATGTTCAACAGCGCTATGCGCGGCCTGCGCAAGCCAAGCACAGATTCGGCGTAGGCAGCTCCCATCACCGCGAACTCGAGCAGGTTCCGAACCGTCGCGTCGGGCATCGCACCGCTGTCCAACAACACGAACCTCTCTCGGCGACTCGGAATGATGGTGGCAATCGCCGGTCGAGAAACTCCCGGAATACACCTCCAGAAGAGGTGAGCGGCCGCAGCCACGGCCCCGGTGTTGCCCGCAGACACGAACCCCTCAGCCTCGCCGCTGCGCACAAGGTTTGCCGCCACCACCAGCGAAGAGTCCCGCTTACGCCGCACCGCGGTGGCTGGCTCTTCGCCCATCTCGATGACGTCGCTTGCCGGAACGATTTGGACGTTGGATGGGAGGTCGCCTGGCGATGAGGCGCGGATGGCTTCCTTGTTTCCGACCAAGAGAATCTGCCCGTCAATCCGTTCCGAAGCCGCCACGGCTCCGGGTACGGTAACGCGTGGGCCGAAGTCTCCTCCCATGGCATCAAGCGCGATGCGCATGCCTAACCCCGCTCCTCCTTGCCCTCCAGCAGGCTGGAAAGGATCTGGAACTCCGGTCGTCCGACAGGGGGGGTATCCGGTACCTCGAGACCGGGGCAGTTAGGTCGGCAAAGTGCACTGAACGGCATCCAGCCCCAGATGTCCTGGCGGATTAACTCTTCGTACAGCAGGCTGTTCCCCTTGAACATTACTGCGTCCTCGCCCGGTCGGACGTGGGCTGTGCCGCCGCTTCCATAGCCTGCGGCGACGCCTTCAACCGGGAACTCCTCATGCACCTCGAAGTCGAGGGGCACTTCGACCGGCTCCGTGCATCGGGCGCACTCGAGCACGACCGTAGTGTGTAGCACTCCTTCAATTACGAGGATTTGCCCGGTCGAGACAGCGGATATCTCACCGACAACGGGCTCAACCAGATCGATGTCCGTCTCTTCTTCAAGGTTAGTGCTGACCTGGAGCGTTACCTTGCGTCCGGGGTGCTGGAGCGCGTCATTCAGGTCGAAGAGTCGTGCTTTTCGCATTGCCTGCGGAGACCGGGCGGCAGTCTACCCCCAGGCTCATCGGTCGCTGTCGTTCGGGAGGGCAGCAGCGTCTGCCGGCCTGAGAGAGTGCTGAAGTTCCGAGCGCCCCCTTTCGACCGTCCCGAGCACCCTTGAGACCACGTTTTCCAGTTTGGTGAGCACGTCGTGGGCGTACTGGTCAGCCTCTCGCCGAAGTCGATTCGCCTCGGTCTCGGCGGCGGCGCGGGTCTTATCGGCCTCTGCCTTGGCGATGCGCAGAATCTCGTTCTCGTTGAGCATCCGTTCCTGCTGCATGCGGGCACGTTGTAAGGTCTGGTCTGCTTCTTTGCGCGCCGCGTCGAGGATGTGTTGTGCTTCGATTCTGGCGCGGTTCTCGATCGTCTCCGCCTCCTGTTTGGCGATGCTCAGTACGCGTTGCGCGTCGTCTCGGAGCTGCGCCGCCTGTCGAATGTCCTCTGGCAGCAGGGCGTGCAGCTTTCGCAGCATCACGGCGCACTCCTCCTTGTTGAGGCCCAAGGTAATGCCGAGGAACTGGCGTGTGGATTCCAGGTGCTGCCTTAGCTCTTCCAATGCTTTGATGACTTCCACTTGTGGTTACACCTCCTCAACGGCTCGCTGTTGCAGTCTTCTCGCCACGGGTTCGGGCACCAGTTTGCGCACGTCACCGCCAAGTCGGGCGATTTCTTTCACAATACTGGACGAAACAAACATCACGTCTGCACTTGTCATCAGGAAGATCGTCTCCACATCAGGCGCGAGAGTACGATTTGCCAGAGCCATCTGAAACTCATTCTCGAAGTCCGATACGGCGCGAAGGCCGCGGATCACCACCGAGGCGCGCTTTTCACGGGCAAACTCGACGAGCAGCCCCGAGAAAGGCTCAACGTCCACGTTCCGGAACTCCGCCGCGATCTCCTTCAGCATGGCGAGTCGGTCGTCTATGTCAAATAGGGGGCGCTTCGTTGGATTCGCTCCCACCGCGATGATGACTCGGTCGAAGAGGCCCGCTGCGCGCCTGATGATGTCCACGTGCCCGACGGTCGGCGGGTCGAAGGTTCCTGGATATACAGCGACGCCCATGCTAACTCTCGATGTGCTCGTACTGTTTTCGCAGCCCATCGACGACCCCTGCATCGGCAAGTGTCGTGGTGTCTCCCAGTGCGCGGCCCTCAGCGATGTCGCGCAGCAGGCGGCGCATGATCTTACCGCTGCGCGTCTTAGGCAAATCCGCGCAAACGAAGATTTCGTCCGGTCGCGCAATCGGGCCGATGACCTTCGCAACGTGTTGTCGCAACTCATCTTCGATCGCGCCCCGCTCGTGGCCCGCTCGGAGTAGGACGAAGGCGCTAATCGCTTGCCCCTTCAGGTCGTCGTATCGCCCGATGACGGCTGCTTCCGCCACAACTGGGTGATCCACGAGTGCGCTTTCAACTTCCATCGTGCTGATGCGGTGGCCTGCGACGTTCATCACGTCGTCTACGCGGCCGAGCAGCCACAGATCGCCGTCTTGGTCGCGCTTCACGCCGTCAGCGGGAAAGTACAGACCAGGGAAGCGGCTCCAGTAAGTCTGGACGTAGCGCTCGGGGTCCTTCCACAGGCCGCGCAACATGCCCGGCCAGGGATGCATGATCGCGAGGTAGCCGCCCACCGCCCCTCTCAGTACCTCGCCTTTCTCCGAGACGACCTCGGCGTGGATACCC
>PSLA01000030.1:0-508 GCA_040289295.1 Armatimonadota bacterium | reverse complement strand
GGCGGAGCCTGGCTTGCAGTGCGTGATGCCTGGCAGCGGCGAGATGAGGATGTGTCCGGTTTCCGTCTGCCACCAGGTGTCCACAACGGGACACCGGCCTCCGCCGATATGGTTCCAGTACCACACCCACGCTTCCGGATTTATCGGCTCGCCCACGGAACCAAGTAGGCGGAGGCTGGAAAGATCGCACCTCTCGGGATACTCATCGCCCCACTTCATGAACGCCCGGATCGCGGTGGGGGCGGTGTAGAGAACCGTTATCTGGTGGCGCTCGACGATGCGCCAGAACCGATCCTTGTCCGGCGTGTCAGGCGCGCCCTCGTACATGACGATGGTGGCGCCGTTGGCGAGGGGGCCGTACACGACGTAACTGTGCCCAGTTACCCAGCCGCAGTCCGCTGTGCACCAGAAGATGTCGCTCTCCTTGTGATCGAAGACCCAGTTGTAGGTCGCGAGCACCCCCGTCAGGTAGCCGCCGGTTGTGTGGATGATGCCCTTCGGCTTCCCG
>PSLA01000004.1:66208-108685 GCA_040289295.1 Armatimonadota bacterium | reverse complement strand
TAGCTCTCCGTCGCGGCGAGGTTCTCTCGAGCCACGCCGAGCGATCGAAGATTGCTCTCCAAGACGTTCCGTTGGAAGTTGCCGATGTTTCCACGCAGTTCTGCGACCTGCTCGATCGCTCGCTCGATGACGACCAGGGCGTTGTTGGCGTCCTGAGTGCTCGTCACTTTGATCGTCGAGAGGTTCTCGCCCGACACCACGTCGTCGCCGAGGTTGCTCGATAGCAGGTTCGTCAGTGAAAGGCTTACCGTCTGCCCGGCGTTCGCCCCGATCTGGAACTGTGCGGCTCCCGCCTCGATGCGACCAACAGCAGCGGCCGCGCCGACGACGTTTCCGGCCTCCGTCAGCAGGATGGAGTTGCCGTAGGTGTCGGTGAGGCGCAAGCCGCTGTCGCCGTTTCTTCCACCCGTGAAGGTCGCGCTGGTCGCGCCGTTGGTGGTCGTTACGGTGACTGTAGCGATGGCGTCAACGCCTGCCGAGGTGGCGTTGCCCGCCGCGTTGAGGCGCCCTGCCGTGTCGGTGAAGGAGATGGTGGTGTTGCTGCCGTAGTCATTCGCCTTCATCACAACGTTCGTGCCGTTGAAGTTGAAGGTGACTTTAGTCTGCTGCGAGGCGTTGTTGAACCTGTTGAGCAGGCTCTGGAGCGACTCGGTGCCGTCGGTTTGGAAGGTGTAACCGTTTATGACGAACGTACCGGCACCGATGATGGTGTTTAGGCCGCTGGCGCTCAGGTTCACCGATCCGGTGATCGTGGCGCGCGTAGCGGCGGTGGTTACCTGAACGGTCACGGTGCCGCTGGCGTTGACGGTGAATCCGCCGAACGTGCCGCCGATGTTGATGGCTGCGTAGTTGGTCGCGTTGGTAACCGTAGAAACGATGCCTGCCGAGCCGTCCAGCAACTTCTTCTTGCCGAACTGCGTCTGAGTCGCGATTCGGTCAATGGACTCGATGATCGAGCGAAGCTGGTTCTGGTTGGCCTGAATCGCCGCGGCGTCGAGCGTTCCCGTGTTGCCGGCTGCGACGGCGAGTTTCCGAGCGTCGTTCAGCAGGCGGTTAACTTCGCCCAAGGCGCCTTCCGCCGTCTTGGCGTAGTTGATGGCGTCTTGGTTGTTCTGCATCGCCTGGTCGAGTCCGGCGATTTGAGCTCGAAAGTTCTCCGAGACGATCAGGCCAGCCGGGTCGTCTGCGCCTGAGACGATTCGCAGACCCGTGGAGAGCCGGTTGACCGACTTGCTGAACTCCAGTCCCGTAAGGCTTAGGTTTCGCAGCGCGTTCATGGCGCTGACGTTCGTGTTGACACGAAATGACATGTCTTCTGTATCCTCCCTGATGTCCTGATTGTTTGGTTCCCTGCCCGTGGGGGACTCTTTCCCAAGGGAGAACCAGGGGCGTTATCCGATTTCGCCTCCTGACCTCACGTTTCCACAAGGGAAGGGTTGCTGGGCACGCAATCGTACCGGGCTCGGGATACAGGTTCGTTCTACACGGGCAAACCTAGCAACACTACTTGCTAGGTTGGGGCGGCTCTCCCGAGCCGCCCCGTCTGCCCACGTGCTCTAACCGCTCGTTATCGCAGGAGTGAAAGCACTGCTTGGGGTGCGGCGTTCGCTTGAGCAAGCACCGCCAGACCGGTCTGCTGCAGGATCTGCAACTTGGTGAAGGTCGTGACCTCGCTGGCGATGTCGGCGTCGCGGATCGAGCTCTCCGTCGCGGCGAGGTTCTCTCGAGCCACGCCGAGCGATCGAAGATTGCTCTCCAAGACGTTCCGTTGGAAGTTGCCGATGTTTCCACGCAGTTCTGCGACCTGCTCGATCGCTCGCTCGATGACGACCAGGGCGTTGTTGGCGTCCTGAGTGCTCGTCACTTTGATCGTCGAGAGGTTCTCGCCCGACACCACGTCGTCGCCGAGGTTGCTCGATAGCAGGTTCGTCAGTGAAAGGCTTACCGTCTGCCCGGCGTTCGCCCCGATCTGGAACTGTGCGGCTCCCGCCTCGATGCGACCAACAGCAGCGGCCGCGCCGACGACGTTTCCGGCCTCCGTCAGCAGGATGGAGTTGCCGTAGGTGTCGGTGAGGCGCAAGCCGCTGTCGCCGTTTCTTCCACCCGTGAAGGTCGCGCTGGTCGCGCCGTTGGTGGTCGTTACGGTGACTGTAGCGATGGCGTCAACGCCTGCCGAGGTGGCGTTGCCCGCCGCGTTGAGGCGCCCTGCCGTGTCGGTGAAGGAGATGGTGGTGTTGCTGCCGTAGTCATTCGCCTTCATCACAACGTTCGTGCCGTTGAAGTTGAAGGTGACTTTAGTCTGCTGCGAGGCGTTGTTGAACCTGTTGAGCAGGCTCTGGAGCGACTCGGTGCCGTCGGTTTGGAAGGTGTAACCGTTTATGACGAACGTACCGGCACCGATGATGGTGTTTAGGCCGCTGGCGCTCAGGTTCACCGATCCGGTGATCGTGGCGCGCGTAGCGGCGGTGGTTACCTGAACGGTCACGGTGCCGCTGGCGTTGACGGTGAATCCGCCGAACGTGCCGCCGATGTTGATGGCTGCGTAGTTGGTCGCGTTGGTAACCGTAGAAACGATGCCTGCCGAGCCGTCCAGCAACTTCTTCTTGCCGAACTGCGTCTGAGTCGCGATTCGGTCAATGGACTCGATGATCGAGCGAAGCTGGTTCTGGTTGGCCTGAATCGCCGCGGCGTCGAGCGTTCCCGTGTTGTTCGCGGCGACCGCCAACTTGCGCGCATCCTTTAGAAGGCGGCTTACCTCGTCGAGGGCGCCCTCCGCCGTCTTGGCATAGTTGATGGCGTCTTGGTTGTTCTGAATGGCCTGGTCGAGGCCGGCGATTTGAGCTCGGAAGTTCTCCGAGATGATGAGACCCGCCGGGTCGTCAGCACCCGTAACGATCCTCAAGCCGGTTGACAGTCTGGTTACTGTTTTTCCGAATTCGAAAGACACCCGGCCGAGGTTCCTCAGCGCGTTCATCGCTTCGATGTTGTTGTTGATACGAAATGACATTTTCCGATCCTCCTTGACTGCGGTTAGAGTGGTGCCGGGGCAGGGTCCCAATCACGGTTTTCTTGCCCCGAGCACCCAATTCGGGCGTCATCCAAGACACCCTCGTCCGGAGACGTCAACCCGGCAGGATTGCTCGCCTCCAAGCCGCTTGTTCCAGGTAAACGAAACAGCAAGACCCAGTATTCTTACTGGACTTTCTGAGGTCGGTGATCGCGTCAGCGGGAGAGGATGAGGTCCTCCGGCCGCACCCAGACCATCACCCTCGACCCTTTGCGAAGCGCCAGGCGCAGGCACGCCTTCCGCGGCATGTGTACCACTAAGCGTTGCTCGCCCGCCACCTCGACCACCACCTCGCTCAGCAGCCCTTCAGGCTCGAGGCTGTGCACTACCCCTGCGAGGCGGTTGGATATGCCAACCTCGGCGGTCGAGATCTCGAGGGACGGATGCCCCGCCCCATACACTTCACGGCGAATCGCCTCAATGTCCTGAATGGTGTACTGACGCCAGCCGTGCTCATCCCGTTCCGCCGGAGGGATGCGCCCCCTCTTCTCCCAAGCGACGAGAGTTCCCTTCGACACCCCCAGCATCTGGGCGGCGGTTTGGATGCTGAAGGTCTGATCTGCGCTCATTCCTCGACGGGGCTGAAGTGGATGACCGAGACGACGTGGTCCAGGGTGATCGGCTGGCCATAGATTCGCGAGAGCAGTCCGGCGACTTCATCCGCGCTGTGGAATGCCGGGTTCTCGCGCTGAATCTCGCGGGGGCTGAGATCGCGGATCAGTTTCACATCCACACGGTCAATGATTGCCGAGAACAACTTCTGCCGCCTGCCGAAACGCTGGCCGACGGTGACCCAGACGATCTCCCCCGAGCGGTATTTGTCAGTTTTGTCACCCAGCCTGATAGAGACCGTCTTGCGATGGGCCCTGAGAACGTCAAGATAGATATCCGAGTAAAAGTTAAGCGCGAACATCCCTTTGCACAGCCCCGGTGCCCCGTGCAGCCGTCCACGGAACTGCCCATTATGCCGTATCTGCCAAACGGACGATGGATCCTAAAAAAATTTCGGGTTTTTTCCGGGTGTGGAACAAATCGCGCTCCGCGAAGTCTATCAATGGATAGGAAGGATGCCGGAAACAGCGGCAACCCATGAAGAGGAAGCGGTCGTCCTCCTCACCCGCGAGGAGGCGTATGTGCTGCTGCTAATGTGCATGATGAGCCCGATGCACCTCGACCCGGTCGCCGAGGCTGCGATGCGCAAGGTTGCTGACGCCTGCAGGCAGGTTACGCCCAGTCGAGATCCGCTCGAGTAGTGCGCCCCGACAAGAGAAAGCCCGCCGCAGCAGGACTTTCCACCTCGCCCGCGCCTCTTTGCGCGCCTTCTTGTTGCCCCTATAGGCGTTCGGGTCCTCGCCGCCCAATCCTACGCCGCCGCGGAGAGTGCTAGTGACGGGACAAGAGCCTGAGTAAATGGCCTCGTCACGTGCGTCGGTCTTGCAGCGGTCGAACCGGCCCTGTTTGTGATACCTGGCTAGGGCGGGCGGGGTTCCCGCTGACGTCGCGACAGACGGCGCCGCGCGGGAGGTTTTTGCCAGCCATCGTCTTCCTCCTGCCGGCGCACATCGGGGTGCGGATCGCGCGCTACGGCTCGATTCCGAGCGCGTCGAACGCCTCCCGCGTAAGCGACTGTTCGTTTCCGAGGAACTGCTCCCATGGGTCGGGCAGCGCCAAGCGCTCTGGCAGGTTGTTTATCGTGAAGCCGCCGCCCGCGGGCAGGTCGTCTAACTCTTCCCACGAGACCGGCATGGAAACGGGCGCGCCGCTCCGCGCGCGGGGGGAGTAGGCAGCCACGCAGGTTGCGCCACGACGGTTGCGGAGCGTATCAATGTACACCTTACCGATCCGCGTCTCCTTCGTTGCCTTCGTCGTGTAGCGCTCAGGGGCAATGACAGCGATCCGACGGGCCACTTCTGCCGCGAAGCGACCGACGGCCTCCCATTGGTGCACCCGCTGTAGCGGGACGACCACGTGCAGCCCTTTTCCACCCGTCGTTTTCACCCAGCACTCCACGCCCAGCTCCTTCAGGAACGCCCGAACGAGGTGTGCGCACTCCACCACCCTCGTCCAGCCAACCTCGGAACCGGGATCGATGTCGAAAACCAGCCGGTCAGGATGATCCAAGTCTGAAATGGTCGCTCCCCATGGATGGAACTCGAGCACATTCAGTTGTGCGAGGTGTACGATGCCTTTGGCAGTGTGCACGATGGGGAACATGCCCTTGTCCTCGTCATCCTCGACGATCTCGATGGTCTCGAGGCCGTCCGGGATCTCCTTTAGGTTGAGGTGCTTCTGATAGAACTGCTCACCTTGCCAACCGTCGGGGCAGCGAACGAGGGAGAGCGGCCGGACGAGCAGGTGCGGCGCCAAACGTTGCCATGCGGCCACGAGGTATTCCGCAAGCCTCCTCTTCGTGACGCCCGCCTCCGGCCATAGCGCTCGGTCGGGGTTCGAAAGGCGCACCCCCGCAACGATGGGGTCCTTTTCGGGGTAGTCGGACTGCTCGGGGGCGGGGTCCTGAATCTTGCGCAACGAAAGAAACGTCGGCTCGCGCAACGTTCCCTGGTTCGTCCACCGAGCGAACTGCACTTTCGCGGCATAGCGCGGCTCCAGCCAGTGTACGCCCCTCGAGAGCGTCTCTTTTGACGGGTTGAGAGCCGTCGGCTTTTGCGTGCGGATCTCTTGGAACATGTCATAGTAGGCGCTCAGTTGCTCGTCGGTGAACCCACTGCCGACTCGGCCAACGTACTCTATGTCCTCGTCGTTATAGCGTCCGAGGATGAGTGCGCCGAATCCGTGTCTCGTCCCTTCGGTGTCCGTGTAGCCACAGACGAGGAACTCTCTCACGTTCGAGCACTTCAACTTTAGCCAGTCCTGGGTGCGCTTGGAGCTGTACCGGCTGTCGGGGCGCTTCGACACGATGCCTTCCAGCCCGAGGCGGCATGCCTCCTCGAACATCGCTTGCGCTGAGCCGACAACGTGCTCGCTATATCGCACGCACTCCTCGCGCCGTGCACTCAACGCGACTTCGAGCACGCGCTTCCGGTCGCTCAGAGGCACCGACCTCAGATCGTAGCTTGCGAAAAACGGTAGGTCGAAGACATAGTACACAACCCGGCCCACCGAGCCGCCGGCTGCCTCGGTGTGAACGGCCGCGAAGTCGTGCGTGCCGTCACGCCTCACGACGACCACCTCACCATCGAGAACCGCATTCAAGAAGCCGAGGCGCTCTAGAGCGTCGGCGATCCGCTGGAAGCCGCGGGTGTAGTCGTTCCCTTTGCGAGAAACGAGCCGCACCACTCCGTCTTCGATAAAGGCGAGAATGCGGAACCCGTCATACTTGATCTCATTCAGGTAGGTGTTATCTTCGGGGGGCTTGGTGGCCAGCGCCGCAAGTTGGGGCGACAGTTCCCGGGGTTGGCCAGCCTTGCGCGCTTGGGGTAGGGACTCAACGAGTTCCCTGGCTCGGCGCATTGCGCCGCCCTGGACGCCGGCCGCGATCTCCTCCATCGTGCGACCGGTCAGCGCGCTGACGGTGTACTCCTCCAGCACGTTGCGCTCGCCCTCGGTGCGCGCTTCTTCGTCTTGTTCCTTGATCAGCAGCCAGTTCTTGGGGTCCTTTTTCATCCGGACGAGCGCCCACTTGCCCTTGAGGCGCTCTCCGTGCAAATAGAACTTTAGTGAGCCATTGTCAAGCATTTGCCCTACGTCGCCCATGGGTTCCCACGTACCGAAGTCCCAAACCATAACGGTTCCTGAGCCGTACTCACCTTCGGGAATTGTTCCTTCGAACGACGCGTACTCGAGAGGGTGGTCTTCCACCTCCACCGCAAGGCGCTTGTCCTTGGGGTTCAGGCTCGGACCTTTGGGCACCGTCCAGCTTTTGAGCGTTCCTGCCCACTCCAAACGAAAGTCGTAATGGAGGTGCGAAGCGTTGTGTTTCTGCACAACGAAGCGCGGAGATGCGCTGCCATCCGTACCTCCGCCGGCCGGCTCGGAGGTTAGGTTGAAGTTCCTCTTGCTGCGGTAGTCCGAGAGGTCTCCTGCCATCGAGAGTCTATTCGGAAACGGCGCGCTTCTCGAGGCTTTTCTTCAGCAGCGCCATAATGTCTATAGGCTCGCCTTCAAACGGCTCTTCGCTCGGCTTGGCGGGTGCGGAGATGTGGCCCGTGCGCGCTTTCTCTTCGATGGCGGCAAGGAGTTGCTCGCGAAAACGGTCTCGGTACTTTTCCGGCTGCCACTCGGCTGTCATCGCCTCGAGCAGTTGCAGCCCAAGTTCGACTTCGCGCTCTGTCGCCTTCACGGCGTCGAGGTCCTGGCCAGGCAGGTCTAATTCAGACGGAAGGCGCACCTCTTCCGGGAATCGGAGCAGCATAACCATGAGGGCGTTCTCAAGCGGCATTAATGCAGCAAGGTACTCCTTTTGCCGCAGCACCAACCGCGCTATGCCGACCTTACCCGAGCGGCGCAGGCTCTCACGCAGAACGACATAGCCACGCTTGGCGGCGGGGTCAGGCACTGCGTAGTATGGCTTCTCGTAGTACAGGCCTGTTATTGCGCTAGCGTCAACAAATTCTTCGATCTCCATGGAGCTTGAGGCGGACGCGCGGATCTGCTCCAACTCCTCTTCTGCGATGACGACGAACTGGTCTTTGCTGTATGGATACGCCTTGACGATTTCATCAGTCGGTACCTCTTCGCCGGTGATTTCGTTCACTCGCTTGTAGCGGATGCGCGCATTGTTCCGCCCATCCAACTGGTTGAACTTCACCTCCACCTCGCTCTTCTGCGCTGGAACGAGCCCGACGGGGATTGTGACCAGCCCGAAAGAGATAGGACCTTTCCAGATGGCTCTTGCCATTGCGCCTCCAGTTTACTTGCGTTACGAAGTGTCGGCGCGCTGGGCCTCAACCGCGAGCCGCAGTTTCTCCAGCAGCCTGTGGCCAGACGCGAAAACGTCGTGCAGGGCGTGGCCCGGGTCGGCGACGTCTTCCTCAGATACCTCCAGGGTGGTGGTACCCGACCCATAGCGGAAGTAGAACCGGACCGAACCCGGCGATGGGTAGGGGAGGTCCTCGGCGACGGGCTCGCCGATGGCGTCATCGGTTCGCTGCGCGATCGAAACCAACCCCTGCGCTGCAGCGCGCACCACTTCGTGGTCCCCTCCACCGATGATGCCTCCGCCGGAGGAGATGTACAGGCTTGCCGTTCCATCCGCCATGCCGACGAGTGTGGCGGTCTCGCCGCTCACCTCAATCTCCATAACGACCGCCCAGATGCCGGCGTCTTCCGGAACACCCACTTCTGCCGGTGAAACCGTTAACGCCAACTCCCTGAGTCGGCGGATCATCTCTCGAGGGTCTACTTCTTGATTGTCCACGGGTTCGAGCAGGCTACCTGCTGCAGGGTAATCCAAGTTCGCTTCGCCGATGTGGTACACCCGATCGACCGTTAGGGCGCGAGTGGCGCACGGCGCGCAGTAGCCTTCCCAACGCCTCAGGTCGTCCTTCGAAACTGTTCGCCCGACGTGGTGGGCAAACGGGCAGCATCCTCATCCCCGCAGCTTCAGGCAAGGGCCTGCGCGATAGCGATCCCGCAAGACGTCAGCCAAATCAGGCATCAAACTTTGGTGACCCTGTAGTACGGCTTCTTCGCCTCCCAGCCCTGAGGAAACAGGTTCTGGGCGTCCGCGTCCGGCACACTTGGGAGGATGATGACGCTGTCTCCCGGCTTCCAATCCGCGGGCGTCGCGACCTTTTTGGCGTCTGTCAATTGCAGCGAGTCCACGACGCGCAGGATCTCTTGGAAATTGCGTCCTGTGGCAGCCGGATAAGTGAGCGTCAGGCGAAGCTTCCTCTGTGGGTCAATGATGAACACAGATCGGACGGTGAACGTGTCGTCCGCGTTTGGGTGGATCATGCCGTACAGGTTCGCGACCTTCCGGTCAAAGTCAGCAATAATCGGGAACTTAATCTTTGTTCCTTCCACTTCCTCGATGTCGCTAACCCACCTTCGATGGCTCTCGAGCGGGTCCACACTCAGGCCGATCACCTTTACTCCGCGCTTGTCAAACTCGTTCTTGATCTTGGCTACCTGGCCGAGTTCGGTGGTGCAGACAGGTGTGAAGTCCTTCGGGTGCGAGAACAGAATCGCCCAATGGCCATCAATGTAATTGTAGAAGTTGATCGTGCCTTCTGTTGATTCCTGTGTGAAGTTGGGAACGGTGTCCCCGAGTCGCAGTACCATGTCTCGTTGCTTCTGTAGAGTGATGATTCAGGGCCTGAGTGTACCTAAGAACCCCCACAGGTGCGCACTCTCGGCGCGAACGTGGACTAAGTCGCCGGGCTGCGCCTGGGCTGCAAAGTGGATGGTCTTGCCCTGGGGCGTGAGGCCTTTCAACAGGCGGCAGGCCCCCGTCTGCTTTTCCGCGTCGCCCTCAACGAGCACCTCGAAGACGAGACCGACTTGTGAAGTATTGATTTCACAAGTTATGGAGTTCTGCAAATCAATAAGTTCGGCGAGCCTTCGCCTTTTGACTTCCTTCGGCACCTGGTCTTCTCGCTCAGCAGCCTTCGTTCCGGGTCTGCGTGAGTAGGCGAACATGTACGCGGAGTCGAAGCGCAGCTCTTCAACGAGGCGCAAAGTGTCCTCAAACTCCCGCTCCGTCTCGCCTGGAAAGCCGACGATGATGTCGGTCGTCACTGCGATGCGCGGCACTTCCGCCCGAAGTCGGTAGTACACCTCTCGGAACTGCTCAACTGTGTACAGGCGGCGCATCTCGCGAAGCACCTTGTCGTTACCGGACTGCAAAGGAAGGTGCACGTGCGGCATCACTTGACGGCACTCGCGATGCGCTCGTATTAGATCGTCGTTGTAGTCGCGAGGATACGGCGACGTGTAGCGAATTCGCTCAATGCCTGGAATCCTGGCGATCTGCCAAAGAAGGTGTGCAAAAGAAACCTTGCCCTCCAGGAGGTTCTTGCCGTACGAGTTCACCGTTTGGCCAAGGAGCGTCACCTCCTTGGTTCCGCGATCTGCAAGCGCGCGCACCTCCTCCAAAATGTCTGCAGTTGGGCGGCTGCGCTCTCGGCCACGGGTGGTTGGCACGATGCAGAAAGTGCAGAACTTGTCGCACCCATATTGGATCGGTACGAATGCCTTGACCTTCCCCCTTGTGGTGTCTGTACCCAGGTGGCGTTGGGGCACGTCCGTAACCACTGCGCCCCTCCTGGGCGGAAGGTCCAGCCGGAGCAGAAAGCGGCGCTTCTGCCGAGCTTCCTGCACGAGGGCAGGAATCTGGGCTACCTGCGCCGTGCCGACGATGAAGTCCACTTGCGGGAACCGGCGACGGATCTCCTCGTGTCGTAGTTGCGCCATGCAACCGCAAACGCCGATGACGAGGTCGGGGCGCCGCTCCTTCAGTTTCCGAAGTTCGCCGAGATAGGAGAACGCCTTGTCCTCAGGCTTCTTGCGAACGGAACAGGTGTTCAAAAGGATGACGCCAGCGCTCTCGTCCGACTCAACACGGTGAAGGCCGAGGTCCTCGAGGTGTCGCTCCATCTGCTCGCTGTCCTCAACGTTCATTTGGCAGCCCCAGGTGACGACACGATAGCCCTCGGAGAGCCGTGCGGGGAGCTTCTGGGTCGTCTTAGCAGTATGAGTGCCGGCCACGTGATTCTAAGTTTTGTTGCTAATCTTGAACGGTTGGTCTGGCAAATCCTCGATTGGGAGCCGCACGAGCGAAAGGCGCGTGCCCGCCGGCTTCACCACCCAGTGCGGAGGCCATCCTGGGGCGATAACCCAGTCCGTGATCTGCTTTTGGTTAATGATAAGGCCTGGGTCTCGTGGCTTCTCGGCGTAGGTCGGGCCGGCGACGTATGCCCAACGATGGTCCGTCTTGTCCACCGTGTTCGTGCGGATAATCTGATACTTCGGCGGCAGTTTGCTCTGAATCCGCCGGAGCACCACGTTGTAGTCCTTCTTGGGGATGCGCAGGCAGGCGCGCATCCGGGCGTTCGGTCTTGGCTTTGTGGGTTGGCTTTGGGCAGAACTGCTCATAATCTTGACTGTGCTCGCCAACCGATTGGTCGACGTTGCACGTCCATACAGTATACTCGATAGAAAGGAAGGTATGGAAGCAATGGCGACTTCAGCACCAGGATTGACCACGACGAAGGCTCCGTTCATTGAGCAGGCTAAGGCGCGCGGCGAGGTGTACATTGAGCAGCCGTACGAACTGTACAGCGAGGAGAACCAGGAGACCTGGCGACGGTTGTATGCGCGTATCCGACCTCGTTGGGAGAAGTATGCCCACCCAAAGTTTTTGGAGGGCGTCCACAACCTTGCCTTGAACCCAGACCGCATCCCGCGCTTGGAAGAGATCAACCAATTCCTTGAGCCGCTGACGCGCTTCAAGGCGAAAGCGGTGAGCGGGTACGTTCCCGCGTACGTCTTCTTCGATTGCATTCGCCGGCGGGACTTTCCGACCACGATCACCATCCGGGACGGAGCGAAACTCGATTACTTGCCCGAGCCTGACATCTTCCACGACGTCGCGGGGCATGTGCCGATGCACACCGACCCGCAGTTTGCCGACGTTCTCGTTAGGTTCGGCGAAACCGCCCGCTCGGCGGCGTTCATGGTCGGAGAAATCAAAGACGAGCAGAAGCGTCTCCACACCGTCGAGTCCATCATCAAGGCGATGGCGCGCTTCTTCTGGTTTTCCATCGAGTTCGGCCTGATGCGGCGGCCGGGCAATGCGAACGAGCTTTGCGTCTACGGCAGCGGATTGCTCAGTTCCTACGGAGAGATTCAACACTGCATCGAATCGCCCGAGGTGCAGCGGTATCCGTTCCAGTTGGAGTGGGTGGTCAATCAATACTTCGAGATTGATCACTACCAACCGCTTCTGTTTATCGTGGATTCGTTCGAGCATCTTTTCGACGAGGTCGAGCGCCTGGAGAAGTGGATTTACGAGGGGAAGTGTTCCAACGTCTCGCCGGGAGAGCCGCTTGTGAACGAGGAGGACCTCAAGTCGTTCCTGGAAGTTTCTTCGAGCGCGTGAATCCCGGTAATTCTGAGCGCTAATTTCTGCTCGTTCCGCCGGCAACACGCCTGTTGCGGCGTTCACCGACTGCCGATTATCCTAACCGTATGTCGCGCAGAGGGTTTACCCTTATTGAACTGCTCGTCAACATGGCGATCATCGCCATCCTGATGGCGCTGCTCTTTCCTGTGTTCGTCTCGGCGCGTAACCGCGTCATCGGATTCACCTCTATGAGCAACCTACGGCAGATCGGTATGGCATTGAACGCCTACCTTGACTAGGCGGACAGCCACTTCCCGACCCCCTACTGGGCGGGACCCGGCGATCAGGCGGATGAGAACGAAGACGACATCGTCGAATGATACGAACAGCTGGGCTTCTACATCACCGACCGGCGGATCTTTCGGTCGCGAGGTGACGGCAGCGACCCATGGCGCCTGCCATGCAGTTATGCCGACAACAGCTGGTTCGACTACTTCGTCCACCTCTCGAGCATCCCGGAACCGTCGAACACGATCTACGCTACGGAGCGACAAACGCAGTATGAACGCTATTTCGTCGAGTGGTGGCAGTGGCAGGCGCAGTGGCCGCCGGATCCGACGAGCCCGCCAGTGGAGCGCGCCAAACACGAGATCGCACACGACCGTTACAACGGCTCGAACAACTACCTTTTTGCGGACGGCAGAGTCGCTTTCCTGAGATTCACGCAAACTTGGTCACCAAGGGTGCTATGGTTCCCCGATTCCGCCTATGGCGAATTCTCTCGCGAAGGTGAGTGACTTAGTGGTACGAGTCGTCACCGTGCATGAGCTGCACAAGCCCCACCTGCCCCAGGTGATATGTTAGGTTCCAATAGTGGTCGAACAGCAGCTGCAGTAGGGTGAACTCCTTTCCCCAGGGCATCATCACCCGCGCATGCAGGTCAGTTAGGTCCGCTTCACGCATCGCGGTGTAGAGTCGCTCGCTGTTCTGGCGGGATAGCGCCTCGCATTCGTCAATGGTGCGGCACGCCTTCGCGGGCGCCCAGAGTGCGGCCACCTGTGCCTCGAGCATCGGCTCGCTTGGCCGCTCACGAAGGTGTGCTTCAATCATCGCCGGAAGCCCGGCGCACTCTCGTAGCATACTCATCACGGTCCGCGCTTTGCCGCCAGGCTGAAACTCCAGCCACTCTTCGGGCATCGAGCGCGCATAGCGAAAGAGGTCGTCCACCGCCTCCTGAGTGACCTCGATCAGCCCTTCGACTAGATTCATGGCCACCCATCCTACCCGTTGGCGGCAACGCGACAACCGCCCCGAGGTGTATAACAGGCTCGTGAATCGTCTTGCGCCGCTCTGCTTGCTTGTGCCGCTTTTCGCGGCTTGTGGTACGAGGGACACGTCTCTCGAGACTGAACTCTACAAGCCCGAGCCAATCGTCGACCTAGCAGGGGCGTATACCGTTCGTCTCAAACTTCGCGAAGGCGACGAGCTGGTGTACGAGATGCACTCGCTCGACACCACAAGAAAGGCGGTCGTACCCGGCTCCAACGAGGAAGAGGGAACCGTTACGGTGGAGATGGCCGTCCGCTTCCTGGATCGGGTAACGGAAGTGACCAACAGCGTGTACACGATCGAACGAACGTATGAAACGCCGGTCTACAAGGTGACCGCCACGGGCGCGTACGAAGGGCAGGAGGAGAGAATCGAGAGCATGCGACGCGACAACTTCCCGCAGAAGCAAACGTTGCGGCTCGACGACCGGTACCGCTCTATCGACGGTGACGCAGCAGCCACCGGCGTTCTCCCCGAAGGCGCCGTCCGCGAAGGCGACACCTGGACGACGGAGATCAAGAACGTCACAAACCCGCTCGACCCTGCATCCCAGTTCAACGACATGCTTCCGAAGATGGTGCACACGGTCGGAAAGGTCGAGAAACTGGGGAAGTGGCGGACCATCAAAATCGAATCTCGACCCGAGGATTCGTCCGTGCTTGAGGTTGAGCAACCCGGCGTGGTATGGTACGACCTTGAGACGGGAGTGATCGTACAAGCACATTTTTCCGTAAAGGCCAGAGGGCAAAACACCACGGCCAGAAGCGAGCTGAAGCTCATCGAGTTCCGTCGTGGCGGCAGATAGATTCAAAGGGATGTTCGCGAGACACTCACGCTCCCTCTGAAGGTTGAAAGCAGGGAGGGCGAGCGTCCCCGCGAGCCATCCGCCGCCAGCCACGCCTCAAGCAGCGCGGCAGCACTGGCGTTTACGCCCGGGGCACGTGACAGCCGGCTGCTGAATTCCAGCCCCACCTTCGACAATATGTCGTCGAGGGGCAGAGGCACAGCCTGCATGACGCACCGGTCGTAAACCTCTCCGACGCTCGGGCCGCCGAACTGGACGCAGAGCTCGCGGATCCTGCCTTCCGCGAACCCTGGCTTGGCGCCTCCCGTCTCCTTGTAGAGCGCGAGGAGAACGTTATCGAGCGAGCGCGCGCCGTCCGTCGCCGCGCGAATCGCAAGGTCGAGGAGTGCGCCGACCGCTTTGCCGCCGGAGTAGTAGTTGATCCCGTATCCAGCCGAGTTGTTCGCCTCCCACACCCTTCGCGAGGATTCGTCGAGGGACACGCTTCGCGAGCGACGCGCAATGTTCAACGCGCGTCCTATTTCACTAAGGAACTCTTCCGGAGTTATGATGCCCGCACGGAGGAGCAGCACCTCGGCGTAGTAGTCGGTGACGCCTTCCAGCCACCATAACGAGCCGGTTACGGCGGGCTTTGTGTAGTCGAATGGCCCAAGTGGTTTCGGGCGGATGCGCTTCACGTTGTAGAGATGAAAGAACTCGTGTGCGAGAAAGCCCGCCATCGCTTTGGGAGGCGCGCCCGACGGGATGGCGAGGCGCGCGCTGTTCATGTGCTCGAGGCCGCCGCCCGGACCGTTGAAGTCAATCAGAAACAGGTACCGCTCGTATGGCAACTCGCCCATCAACCCCAATGCCGAAGCGGCGATGCGCGAGCAAAGCGCGCCATACTGCGATAGGTCGGTCGGAACGTTTCTCCCGAAGCCCACGACGGCATGAGCCTTCCCACCGACGATGAACGAGTGGACGCGAATGTCGGGCCCCATGACCAGCGGCGCGTCAATCAAGGAGTCATAGTCGGTTGCCGCGAACACGAAGTAGCCGCTGTCCGCCTCGGGCACACGGCGCAACGCGACTTCGACCCTCGAATCAGGGGTCAGCGCCTGCACCCGTAGCGTGTGCTCCTCGTTCGAATGCCCATCGAACCAGCCGAGCACTGCAGGCCATTGCACAAACATCTCTCGCGACGAGACCCGCAGGTTCTCGCTGAAGATGCCGCTTCTGACGCCCTGGACCACGTATCGGACCTGATCTGCGCCCTCAGGAACGCGCCAGAGGTTTGGATCCTGGGGGGCCTTCTCTGAGGGCAGGGGCGATCCGCCGCGAAAGAACCGGACGTCGGCCAGGTTCGTGCCGAAGTTAACGATGCGATAATCGCCGGGCGCCCACGCGGGCATCCGGAACTGCGTGGAAGGTCGCGACACCGAGATTGTAACCTCGACTCCGTTCTGCTGAGGTAACGGATGAACGGTATACGTCGCCCCACAAGCAGTCGCCGCAATGAGAGAGGGCGAGCACGAAAGCACTGCGCGAAGGCGTGTCATCCCACTCATTCTGACGTTTGACGCGGTTGTGCTGCCACGCTACAAAGTGGTGATGTATGCAGGCGGTCGGCCAGGGCTACTAAGGAGGGAAATAGTACGATCGAAGCCTGTCCGTTTTTGTCAAGACTGAGCCACGCCTACCATAAGGAATGTGGGGTGTCGAAACATTTCCGGCTGCCGAACGTACAGTAAAGGTGATGGGACTTACGATGATCGCCGCTGCCTTCGCCGTGGGCGCCGCCGCGCCCACGTTCTCTGACGCCGTTCAAACCGCGCTGCGGGACATTTCGTTCACGGTGGACGTTGAGACCGCGAACCGCTCTGAATTGCGGAAAATCAACAAGGATTTCGCCGCGGGCTACGAGGCGGACATGGTTGAGGTGCAATACAAGGACCCGCTTAAGATTCGCCTAATTTCGTATATTAACCGCGAGCGCTACATTTACATTGTGAACGAGGGCTTCAAGTCCTTCTCGGTGCCTCGGCTCGGCATTCGACGGACGAACGAGGACGTGCGTAAGGAGCCGGGTAAGTGGCAAACGCTGCTTGACTTCGGCGTGATCACCTCGGGCATGCAGCGGTCGTTCGTGAAGGGGACATATGTTCGCACCGACCGCGACGACCAGTATGTTTTCGATGTTACCTACCAGTACAGCGGCGACACGACTCGCTTCCGCATCTGGGTTGACCCCGCGAAGAAATTCGTCACGAAGAGAATGTGGTACAACCAGAAGGGCGTCCTCGTTGCGACGTTTCTTTACGACAACCCTGTGCAGAGCAACGGCGTTTGGTTCCCAACTCGGCTGACGGTTCAGAACGCCGAGGGCAAGACTGCCGGCGTGAGCATCTTCAAGGCTGTCAAGGCGAACACCGGAATCGCCGATTCTGCGTTTAAGCTTTAACGCATCAGGCGCGTGAGCGCGTCGGACAGGGCGCCCGCGGCAGTCTCCACGAGCGGAATCGTCTCGGTGTAGCGCATGCGCGTCGGTCCGATAACGGCGATCGTGCCAGCTTCCTCTTCCGCGGCGTGGAAGCGACTCGCGACAACGGCAAGACGCTGCAGTACTTCGTGAGGGTTCTCGCGCCCGATGCGAACGAGCGCGGTCGGCCGAGTGGCAGTGGCGCGCTCCTGGCCGTCAGCCGTGCGCTCTATAAGCGCAGCAAGTACCGCAGGGTCGTCCATGATTTGGACCAGCCCCCTGAGCAGTTCGTAGTCGCGCTGAAATTCTGGATGGGCGAGCAGCATCGCCGTGCCTTCGGCGAACGCGCGACCCGCGGTCGAGGTTTTGGCGACGGCGCGCAACTCCTGCCAAGCTTCTTGAGCCAATCTTGCCGCCGGGCCTGACAAGTGACTGACGTCCAGCGCTGTGGAGCGGCCAATCTGATAGAGGCTCCGCCCCTCGCACGCTTGGTTCAGCGACGTCGCAACGGAGTGCAGTTCGCGCAACGTTACATCCGGCGAAGCGGACACGATGCGGTTCTCAATAGCTCCGCTACTTAGAACGAGGATGAGCAGCGCGCGCTCTGGCGAAAGGCTTGTGAGGGACACCTGCTTCACCGTCAGCGACCGCTCACCTGCTGTGACCGCGACAGAAACGTATTGCGTGAGGCGGGCGAGACACCGGCACGTCTCGCGCAGCAGTTCGCCGAGTTCCGCCTGAAGCCGCGACAGACCCTTCACGATGCGCGCCTTCTCCGGACGGACCTGGGGCTTCGCCAGCCTGTCCACAAAGAAGCGATAGCCGGTGTCGGAAGGGATGCGCCCGGAGGAAGTGTGCGGCTGTTCAAGGAAGCCGCGTTCCGACATTTCCGCCATTTCGTTTCGAACCGTCGCGGGCCCGATGCCAAGCCGATAGCTGCGCGCCACGACTTCGCTGCCGACCGGCTCCGCGGAGTTCACGTGCTCAATGACGACGGCGCGAAGAATCTGCTGCTTGCGCAGTGTGAGGTCGCCTTCGGAAGGTTCCAACTTCATGGTAAAATGAAAAGTATACCGTAAAGACGCATTTTAGCGGACGATGCTCCATCGCGTGAGCGGGAAGAATACGATCCATGCGCGCCCGACGATTGCGTGGCGATCTACAAGACCCCAGTAGCGGCTGTCCATCGAGTTGTTCCGGTTATCTCCAAGCGCTAAATAGGTGCCCGCCGGCAGCGGTTCGGCGGGCAGGTCCCAGACTCTGAAGAGGTCCTTCGGCGGGACGGTTTCGAGATACAGGGTGCCGCTCGGAAACTGCCCTAGACGGTCGCGCAGAATGGGCAAAACCCTTCCGTTATATTTGACCAGTTTGAAGTCACCGAAGCCCTCCTCGGCTATATACGGCTCATGCAGGGGGACGCCGTTTCGGTAAAGGATCCCGGCAACTACCTCCACAACGTCACCCGGTCCTGCGATGAGGCGCTTCACGTACATACCGGGGGGGCCTCCAGAGACGGTCGAAGCCTCGATAGGCGCATCGAAAACCACGACCTCGCCTGCACGCGGCTCACGCAACCGATAAGACGCTTTGTCGACGAGAACGTAGTCCCCGACGCGAAGCGTAGGCTCCATGGAGGGCGAGGGGATCTCAAAGGTTTGGACCAAGAACGGGCGAATCAGCAGGAACACCACAACGGCGGCGTACTGCAAACCCTCGAGAATATCATGCGCAGCTCGGAGCCACGGAAACGAAACCGATTTGCGTGAGCGGAGAAGCAGGTAAATCCCGATAGCGAAGACGCTGGTACCTACCCATCTCCAGCCGCCGAGCAATGCTCCAACGCCAACTACGACGACAAGCGCCCCAGGCGACCACGCTGGTAGGGTAGCCCACCACGGCCTTGGCTTTTGGTTGCGCAGCAGCAGGGTCAGAGCCGCAATCCGCGCAACTGTGCAGAACGCCGCGAACATAACGACTTGCTGCGCCGAAGCGTTCGAGAGCGACTGAAGCAGGCCGCTCAGCCCTTCGCTCTGCACTTGACTGAGAAGCACCGATTCGTTCATCACTCACTTGGCCGGGCGCGGCACGCCCACCAGTCAGTGTGGGGAGCCCATCCGCGAAAGCGGGAACAGGATGAACCACGCGCGGCCGACAATCTGGCGACGCGGAACGAGTCCCCAGACTCTGCCGTCGGCAGACCAGTTCCGGTTGTCGCCCATCATCAAGTAATACCCATCGGGGATTCGCTCCGATGGTAGGTCCCACACGGTACCCATCTCGCGCGGGGGCACCTTGTCAACGTAAAGGCTGTCCTGTGGAACTCCGCCGGTGCCGAATCGCACGATCGGGATCAGCTCGCCGTGGTATTTGACCAACTTGAAGTCGCCTATGGCTTTCTCGTTAAGATACGGTTCCGGGACCTCCTTGCCGTTCCGATAGAGCACGCTGTTTCGGATCTCTATTAGGTCACCCGGTTCGCCGATCAGCCTCTTAACGAAGTCCTGGTCAGGCGGCTGCCACGGCGCGAGCGCGCGCTTGGGAGGCTTGAAGACGACGATATCGCCGAACTTCGGGTCGCCGATGCGGTATGCGAACTTGTTCACGATTAGCCAGTCGTTCACCTTGAGCGTTGGCACCATGGACTCACTGGGAATCTGGAACGTCTGCAACACATACGGCCGCAGAAGTAAGAACACGACGATCGCCGCATAGATCAGGGCATCCGACGCGTCGTGCAGGATGCGTAGCAGAACCCTGCCGGTGGTATGCGATTCGGACACGCGAGGCATCAACGCCACCGCGGCTATGCGCAAAACGGTGCATATGGCGGCGAACCAAACGATCTCGTGGAGAGGAGTGCGGGCCAGCTTCTCGATCACGCTCGTGCTCGGCTGCTGCGCCTGCGCAAGGAAGAAGTTCATCAAGACCGGCATTCTACCGCTCGCTCTCGAGGAGCCGTATGTCTTCCTGGGAGAGGCGCGCGCGGGCAAAGAGGTCAGGCCTACGCTCGCGCGTCCTAATCAGCCGCTGCCGACGCCGCCAACGGCGAATCGCCTCGTGGTCGCCGCTGAGCAAGACTTCCGGTACCTCGCGTTCGCGCCAGACTGGAGGGCGCGTGAACTGCGGGTACGTTAGTAGGCCATCAGCGAATGAGTCCTCCTCCAGTGACTCTGCCGCACCGAGCACCCCTGGCAGAAGGCGGACCACTGCGTCCGCAATCACGGCGGCGGGCAGCTCGCCGCCGGTTAGCACGAAATCGCCGATCGAAAAGATCGCTTGTGCATACTCTTCTACAACACGGTGATCGATTCCCTCGTAGTGTCCGCAAACGAGGACAAGGTGTTCTGCGTGCGACAACGCCTCGGCATGTTCCTGCCGAAACAGCTCCCCTGACGGGTCCGTGAACACTACCGTTGATGTCTCGGTTGCGACCGAATCGAGCGCTTGGCCGAGCACGTCTGGTTTCATCACCATCCCAGGCCCGCCACCATAAGGTTCGTCATCGACCGTTCGGCGGGCATCCGTTGCGAACTCGCGTGGGTTCACTGCGCCGAACTGGACGAGCCCCGCCTCTTCTGCTCGACCGAGGATGCTGAAACGCGTCCAGTTCAGCACCGCATCCGGGAACAGCGTTACGAAGTCAATCCTCATCGCCGGGGAAAAGTCCTGGAATCGGGCGGATCACCATGCGCCTCCTCTCGAGGTCTATCGAGATGACGAACTCCTTAACAGCAGGAATGAGGGCCTCGCCCACACGATACAGGTCGTGAGCGGGTGCCGGCACGACCTCCTCGACCACCCCGAGAGGCTTGCCATGCTCATTGAACACCTGGAGCCCGATCAGATCCCGCACCATGTACTCTCCCTCTGTAAGAGGTGGCACATCCTCTTCTGGTACGTAAACCAGTTCGCCGACGAGCCCGGCGGCCTGTTCGAGGCTCCCCACCCCCTCCAGCCAGACCCTCACGAGCGTTTTGTGCCAGGCGCTCCGTCGCACAACGCGCGGTTCACCGCGAAGGAGCAGGGGCCGTCCTTTGTCGAAGCGTTCGGGGAAGGTAGTCAATGGCAGCACCTTCACGGCTCCTCGCAACCCGAACGTCCCCACGATGCGGCCCACCGGTACGAGCCCAGCAACATCACCAGGCGACGGCTCGGCGGTCTGGAACTTCACGCCGCAGAGGATAGCACGAACGAGGCCCGCTCGCCTTCCTCCGCGCCCCTCGATTGTGCTAAAATGCCCGCTCGTCTGACCGTTTCCGAGGAACCTTAACGATGTCGAAAGCAGCGATCTTGAATAGCGTCACCGAGCCTTTGCTCCGCACAGACCTGCCCGAGGTAGGCCCTGGGGACACAGTGAAAGTACACGTAAAAGTGCGCGAGGGTGGTAAGGAGCGTATTCAAATTTTTGAGGGTGTCGTTCTGGCGCTCAAGCGCGGCGGGATCGCGGAGACGCTGACCGTCCGCAAGGTCAGCCATGGCGTAGGCGTTGAGCGAACCTTCCCGCTCCATTCGCCGATGGTTGCCAAGGTCGAGGTCGTGCGCCGAGGCCGCGTTCGCCGTGCGAAGCTGTACTACCTGCGGAAGAAGGTCGGCAAGGCGGCGAGAATCAAAGAGAAGCGGTAGCCCCCGCGGAGAGACGCTTGGCATCTGATGATACGCGGGACGCGCATGCCACAGAGAGGGTGGCGCCCTGCCCCTCTGCCGCTCGCTACGGAGGGTACAGAGTAGGGGTGAACTCCGGGGCGGTAAACTGCTGATATGCCCGTGCTTACAGCCCTACTCCTCGTCGTTTCCGCATTTGCCGTCCCCCTCCAGGAGCATGACCTCGACGCTGCGCTCCGCCTCAATATCCGCACCGCCGTCGGCTACGACGCCTTCGAGCGCATCGAACGGGGGGTGTCCTTTAGCGGCAAGGCAAAGTTCCTCGGTGTTGATTCCGACTTCTCGTTCCTCTTCACGCAAAAAGGCGAGTTTGTGGAACAAATCACAGGGCGGCTAACCATGAGCCAGGGCTTCGATGGCAAAACTACCTGGCTATCTGACTGGCACGGTGTGGTTCGCATCCTTGAGATGGAGGATGAGGACAGCGCACACCTGTTCGCTGCCGTAATGACCCACTCGTGGCTGAGCGATCGATCTCGTGTCGCCAAACTGAGCGCGAAGCGGCAGGGAGGCGAGTTCGTCATCCCGCTCCGCCTACCAGACAGCCCGGCGGTGGCGGAGATCTTCGTTGACGCCGAGACGTACTTGCC
This sequence comes from Armatimonadota bacterium, assembly GCA_040289295.1. Lineage (GTDB taxonomy): Bacteria > Armatimonadota > Fimbriimonadia > Fimbriimonadales > ATM1 > J051. Next base: position 86,749 of record PSLA01000004.1, on the reverse strand, counting down.
GAAGCGCTATGTGCGCGAGACGCCCGCCGGGGACGAAGTCATCGAGTTCAAAGAGTACCGCGAGTTCCGTGGCGTCAAGTTTCCCGTTGCGGTAACGCAGACCGAGGGCGGCGTCGTGAATACATACAGCATCACGACAATCGAGCCGCTGCCGATGTTTATTCGCAACCCGTTCGAAGTGCCGGTGGCGAGCGGTGCTCGGGCGGCGTTCGATCCAGCCAAGCCGCCAAGTGTGCAGTCGCGCCGGGCGATCACGGGGCACACAATGGTGCGAGCGAGTCTGGACGGGGGTGAGGAGAAGTGGTTTATCCTCGATTCTGGAGCGGGCATCACTGTGCTCGATAAGAAGTTAGCCGACGACATGAAGTTGGACGCGTTCGGCGAGTTGCCGGTGCTCGGCATCGGAGGGTTGGTGAAGGCCCAGTTTCGCCCACTGAACACGATAACCGTCGGCCCGGTTGCGCTGAAGGAGATTAACGCGATCAGCATTGACTTGGGCATGCTGCGCACGGTGTTCGGGTCGGAGTTCGGGGGGATCATCGGTTACGACCTGCTTGCGCACGCGGTCGTTGAGTACGACCATGCAACGCCTTCCGTGGCGATTCACGACCCTAAGCGATACACTCTGGGCGGCGGCAAGTGGCTACGGCTCCGGTTCAACAGCAAACTACCGTGCGTCGAGGCCGCCTTCGAGGGCGGCTTCAAGGACGTCTTCCGCCTGGACACCGGCGCGCCGAACAACGTCACGTTCCACGCGCCCGCTGTGCGAAAGTATCGCTTACTCGAGGGGCGTAAGACGACGGACACCATGCTCGGCGGGGTAGGCGGGATGATCCAAGCGAAGGCGGGGAAGATCAAGTACTTCGAAGTCGGAGGTAAGCGCATCGAGGAGCCTACGGTAACGTTTGCGACCAGCGACGACAGCGCGTTCGGCGACCCTTACCTCGCAGGGAACCTGGGGACCGCGTTTCTCGATCGCTTCACCGTAGTCTTCGACTACGTGAATCAGCGCGTCGCCTTCGTGGACAAGCCCTCGAACTGAGAGATCATCCCTTCGATGACCTGAAAGCCCCCGCGCCAGAACTCGGCGGAGGTGAGGTCAACGTCCAGGAGGCTCATCAGCTCTTGCGGTGAGCGTGAACCGCCGAGGCGAAGCACGTCGAGGTACCTCTCTGCGAAACTCGCCCCTTCGGTCTTAGCTCGCTGATAGAGGGATAGGCTGAGGAGCTCGCCGAAAGCGTATGCGTACACGTAGAACGGCGCGAAAAAGAAGTGCCCAACGTACAGCCACCAGTGTTTGTGTTGCTCGCCTAGCGTTACGCCCGCCCCGAACATCTCCTGAAGTCGACTTTGCCAGATCTCCGCGAACTCATCTGCTGAAAGTTCACCTTCCTCTCGTCGAATCTGATGGCACTCCTTTTCGAAGCGAAACATCGCGGCCTGGCGAAAGACGCTGGCGAAGATGCCTTCAATCTTCTGCGCGTACAACGCGAGGCGGTCTTCGTCGCTACAGTTGCGAACCAGGTCGTCGAACACGAGCATCTCGCCGAAGATGCTTGCTAATTCGGCAAGCGGCAACGTACCGTGCAAATTGAACAGCGTCTGTGCGCGGCTAAGGTATGCATGCATGCCGTGGCCGAGTTCGTGTGCGAGGGTCATCACGTCGTCGAGTCGCTCTTGGTAGGACATTAGGATGTAGGGATGAACCTTCGGCGTCACGTACTCGCAGAAGGCACCCGACGCCTTACCCATCCTCGGCTGGGCGTCAATCCACCGCCCCTCGAAAAACTCACCCGCGATGCTCGCCATTTGCTCGGAGAACCGGCGGAAGCTGCCGAGTACGATCTCCTTAGCCTCGTGGTAAGGCACTCGCGCGCTCGCCTCCTTCAGCGGCGCGTAGCGATCAACGTGCGTCAACTCCGGTAGGCCGAGCAGGTCGCGCTTCCGCAGGTAGTACCGCTCAACGAGCGGATGGTTCTCTGCGCACAGTTGAACGACGAGCTCGACGGTCTCTTGGTCTAACTCGTTTGCGATGTTACGGCTCTGTTCGGGATAGGAGAACCGCCGGAGCTCATCCTCGAGCTTGCGGTCTGCAAGGATCGTGTTGTAGCAGAAGACGACGACGCGCTCAATCTCCTTGAGCCCTTCTGTGAGGGAGTCGGCGGCAGCCTGTCGAACGTCGCGGTCGGATTCGCGGAGCAGGGAAGTAAGTTCCTCCAAGTTTGTCGTGCGGATGTCGCCTGCTTTCGGGTCTCGATAGCGAAATGGGTGTCCGGCGACGACTTCCTCATGAAGGCGCTGCCAGGCACGGACACCGGTGTTCGCCGTTCTTTCGAGGAGCACCTCCTCGGATTCGCTCAAGCGGTGCGGCGAGTAGACCCGCACGCGCTGCAGCCAGTGGCGGTAGTTCGCTAACTCGGGAGCGCTAAGGGCGCCCTGCACCCACTGCTCAGGTGCCGCTTGCAGTTCGAGTTCGAAGAACAGGAGCAGCACATGAATCTCGCTCAGTCGCTCCTGAACGGATTGCAAGAAAGCGCCCCGCTTTGGATCGCTCGTGTCCTCTGTAAAGCGCAGATTAGCGAAAGACGCGACACGTGACAGGCGCTCCAGGATGTCCTCGAGGCGTTGGATGCCGTCTCGCAGATCAGTAGGTGTCAAGTCCCCCGCGACGATCCGCCCGCGGTATCGCTCTGCCAGGCTTTTCGCGTCGTTCTCGGCTTCGGAAAAGGCTTCTCCGATGCGCGGGTCATCGGGCCCGGCGAACAGGTGCGTTAGGTCCCAAGTCATCGAAGGGTCTTGAACCGCGGGGGTGGACATGCGCCGAAGTGTACCGGACGCCCGGAGGGGCGTTTCGAGTACGCTTCCGCGGGATGTACGACGACTTCCAGCATTTCCTTCACGCGCTCGACGAGGCGGGGGAGTTGCGCAAGGTGTCCGTACCGGTCAGTCCGCATCTCGAGATGACCGAGATCGCTGACCGTTGTATGAAGATGCCGGGCGGCGGCCCTGCGCTGCTCTTTCAACAGCCGAGAGGCTTCGACATCCCGGTCGCCATCAACACGATGGGTTCGTGGCGACGCATGGCGATGGCTCTGGGAGTGGAAAGCGTCGAGGAGATCGCGCGGGAGTTGGAAGAGATTCTGCAGCCCGAAATCCCCGCCACGCTCGCCGAGAAATGGGCGCTTATGAAGAAGGCGTCAAGGTTCCTCAAGGCGCCGCCGAAGACAGTGTCGAACGGCAAGTGCCAAGAGGTTGTGCTGCAGGGGCAAGACGTTAACTTGTCGCGTCTGCCCGTGATGACCTGCTGGCCGCTTGACGCCGGCCCATTCATCCCCCTGCCGCTCGTGTTTACTCACGACCCCGGAACCGGCAAGCGCAACGTCGGCATGTACCGGATGCAGGTGTTCGACGAACGTACGACTGGGATGCACTGGCAGATGCATAAGGTGGGCGCGGAGCACATGAGGCGAGCGGCGGAGAAGCGGTCGCGCATCGAAGTGGCTGTTGCCCTCGGGGGTGACCCCGTGCTGATCTTCACAGCGCTCTCGCCGCTGCCTCCGGGGATTGACGAGATGCTGTTCGCCGGTTTTCTTCGCCGCCAGCCGGTGCAACTGATTAAGGCGAAGACGGTAGACGTGCGCGTGCCGGCGGATGCCGAGATCGTGCTTGAGGGCTATGTGGACCCCGGTGAGACGCGCGTGGAGGGGCCGTTCGGCGACCACACGGGTTACTACTCGCTCGCCGACAAGTTTCCGGTGTTCCACGTTACGTGCATGACGATGCGCGAAAAGCCGGTCTATCCTTCGACCATCGTCGGCTATCCACCGATGGAGGACGCATATATGGGTGGGGCGGTGGAGCGGGTGTTCCTGCCGTTGATTCGCGTCGTGGTGCCCGAGATTCTCGACATCCACCTTCCCCCGGCTGCGGCGTTCCACAACATGGCGTTTGTGAAGATACGAAAGCGGTATCCGGGCCACGCGTTCAAGGTGATGAACGCAATTTGGGGTCTCGGGTTGCTGATGTTCACGAAGTTCATCTTCGTGTTCGAGGAGGACGTGGACGTCCACGACCTAAACGACGTCCTCTTTCGCATCGGTGCGAACTGCGATCCGATGCGCGACAGCCTGCTGGTGAAAGGCCCGCTCGACCAACTGGATCACGCCGCCGACGTCACGGGCTTCGGAGGCAAAATCGGCTTCGACTGCACGCACAAGTGGGCGAGGGAGGGCTTCCCTCGAGAGTGGCCCCCCTTCATCCAAATGAGCGACGACGTCAAGCGACGCATAGACGCCATCTGGGACGAGCTCGGGATTTAGCGAAGGGACCGCAGGTACTCTGCTATCGCGCGCAGGTCCTCCGCGGCAAGATGCGCGAAGGACGGCATGCCCTGCTTCCCGAACTTTTTCGGGTCGTTGAGGAGATCCAGATAGAACTGCACATCCGGGTGCTCGTTCCCAACGTGCGCCAAATCCGGCCCGAACTTACCGCCTTTGCCTGCGATGGAGTGGCAGTTAACGCATCCGACTTCAGCGAACTTCGTCTTGCCCTTCGACACGAGCGCCGCGTCGAGGCGGGTGCCGTTCGGCGGCTTGGGCACTTCTTTCTTTGGCTCGGGTTGCTTTGCCGAAGAAGATCCTTCCTGGCGTTTGGGCTCTTCTGCCGGTGGGGCGGTGGGTTGCTCTTGCGCCGCTCCTGGCACTGTGCCGGCAGGGTCGGCGGAGGGCGTCGTCCTGCCGCCTTCTTCCAAGCCCTCGGCGGGGGGCAGTTCGCCCGATTCAACGCCGGGGGCTGGCGCAGTTCCCTTTTCGCGACTGCATCCCGCAGCTACCACCGAAAACACCGCAATGAGAATGAAGATTCGTTTCATACGCGTTCTTCCTTTCGTTTCGGGGTCGAGTTGCCGAGTCTACCATCTCCCGTTAGGTATCGTCTCGCCGTTATGAGGCTTGCGCTTCTCTCGCTCGTTTCTGTACTGTTGCTCGGCGGTCAGGGACGGTTGCCCCAGATGCCCGGCTACGAGCGCTGGACCGAGATGCGCCCCAAGATTCAGCGTTCTATCGATCGTGGAGACGTAACGGCGACTTGGGTCGAGGACGGCAAAGCGTTCATCTATCGCAAGAACGGCAAGTACTTCCGCTACGACGTCGAGACGGGCAAAGTGTCGGAGGCGGAGGCGCCTCCTCCACCGCCCGCAGCACCACGCGACCCGCGACCACGTCCGGCCAGGGGCAGGCAGTACACCGTAGCGTTCTCAGCCGACGGCGAATGGCGCGCTGACTACTCGGACGGTAACGTTACCATCAGGCGCGCAAACGGCGAGGGGGAGCCGATTCAAGTAACAACCGACGGCGACCCGCAGAAGCGCGTCGTTTATGGCACCGCGAGTTGGGTCTACGGCGAGGAACTGAACCAGAACGAGGCGATGTGGTGGTCGCCCGACGCCAAGAAACTCGTGTTCTATCGCACCGACAACCGACCGGTTCTCGACTATTACGTGACGCTTCGGCATACTGCAATCCAAAACGACGTTCTTGTGGAGCCGTATCCTAAGGCGGGCGCGCCGAACCCGATTGCGGCGAGACGGTCGAGGTGGAAGTCAGGCGCGGCGAGAAGTTCAGCGACGACTCGATAGGGCACTACGTGTACAACGTCCGTTGGTCGCCGGACGGCAAGGAGCTTTTGTTTAACCGAACCAACCGCCGACAGAACGAGATGGAGTTATGCGCCGCGGACCCGGAGAGCGGCAAAGTGCGCGTCGTCATCCGAGAGGAATGGAAGACCGGTTGGGTGGCAAACTCGCCCGCCATCCGTTGGCTGGACGAGCGGCGTTTCGTCTGGACGTCGGAGAGGAATGGCTTTGCAAACTACTACCTTTACGATCTTGACGGAAAACTTCACGCAACGCTGACGAGCCATGACTTTGAAGTCGGGCCGATCCTTCGAATTGAGGGGGACACCATGTGGTACTTGGCCCGAAGCGGCGACAACCCGTACAAAATGCAACTCCATCGTGTGAAGTTGAACGGCACCGGCGACAAGCGGTTGACCGACCCGGCGTTCAACCACACGGTCAACATCGCTCCCGGGGGTAAGTACTTCCTCGACACGTACGAGACCGCCTCGATTCCTCCAACGACGGTGCTGCGCGACGGCGAGGGGAAGCAATTAGCCGTTCTCGCAGAGAGCGACATCAGCGAGTTCAATGCGCTTGGCCTTCAGCCGATTGAGGTGTTCACCTTCGTCGCTGCCGACGGCAAGAGCATCTGCTACGGCACGCTGGAAAAGCCGAGCAACTTTGACCCCGGCAAGAAGTATCCACTGCTCGTGAGCGTTTACGCTGGACCGGACTCGGGCGGCGTGCGAGAAGTGTTCTCGGCGCCGACCGCGACCACCGAGTTTGGGTTCTTGGTTGCGACCATCCACGGGAGAAACGCACCAGGTCGAGGCAAGCGGCTGCTGGACGACCTCTACTTGAAACTCGGCATCACTGAGATTGACGACCAGGCGGCCGGGGTCCGCGAGTTGCTGAAGCGTCCCTATGTGGACGCCGCTCGCGTCGGAATCTACGGAACGTCATACGGAGGGTATGCCAGCATCATGTGCCTGTTGCGCTATCCGGACGTGTTCACCGCTGCTTGCGCAAGTGCGAGCGTGACGGATTGGAGAAACTACGACACGATCTACACGGAGCGATACATGTGGACACCGCAGGGCAACGAACAGGGTTATCGCGACGGCTCCGCGATGACCTACACCGCGAACCTGAAGGGAAGTCTCATGCTGTTCCACGGCACCGCCGACGATAACGTTCATCTATCGAACACGCTGCAGTTGATTCAGGCGCTGCAGCGGGCAAACAAGAGCTTCGAGGTGCAGCTCGGACCGGATCAAGGGCACGCAGGCATACGCTTCGAGCGCATGATGGAGTTCTTCATTGAGAGTTTTCAAATCCGAAAACAGTAGGTGAACCACGCGAAACTGCGCAAGAGTGCGGCTTTTTTCGCATCTCTAACGTCTTAACAGATAGGTTGAGTCGGCGTGTGTTTGCGTCGGTTCGACCAAATCTCGATCGAGATCAGGAGGAAAACGGAATTGAGAAAGACAACGAAACCCACAACGAAGAAGGCTGCGACCAAGAAGGCCGCGCCTCGAAAGACGGCAGCACGCAAGCCGGCAGTGAAGAAGACCGCCGCTAAGAAGACGGCAACACGCAAGCCGGCCGCGAAGAAGACCGCGGCAAAGAAGACGACCGCTAAGAAGCGGACCGTGAAGAAAACCGCGGCGAAGGCGCCGGCCCGAAAAGTGACGAAGAAGGCGGCAAAGAACACCGCCGCCGAGAAGACCACGAAGACGGCGACCAAGAATGCCTCCACAAAGAAGACCGCGGCAAAGAAGACGATCGCCAAGAAGGGCGGCGCCAAGAAGCGCGCAAGCGGAAAGCGGGCGTCCAAGAAGACGTCTTCTGAACAGCCGATGACAACGGGGGTCTCGCCACCTATGAACGTTGGTCCCAAGAAAGTCATCCGCCGACCCATCCGAGTCGGCACGACCAACAACAGTAGATAATCGAACCGCGACGCCCCTCTGCCGAGGGGCGTCCGATTCCCAGCAACGGTGAGCGGGTAAACTTACCGTGCCGCCAGGCCAGAGCAGCCGGGCGGCAACTTGAAAAAAAGGAGACTGAACAAGATGATCGCAGGGTTTGAAACAGCAATCGCCGCCGCAACCGCCGTTGCAGCCACGGCTGCAACGCCGGCAGGTCCTGGGGCTCAGTGGATGCCGGGGACAAGAGAGGCCGTCAGCACGATGAACAGTCTGTTTGGACCGACTGGCCTCATCGGCACGCCAACCGCGTACGTCAGCGAACACAATAGCATCCGGTTTGGCGCTTTCTTCGGAGACGACCTCTCAGCTGCATCTGGCAACTACGGCATCATTCGGTACGTCGAGGTCGGCGGTGCATTCCTTGATCGAACGGGCGTGAGTGATAAGGCCGTCGCGAACGCGAAGGTCACTATCATCCCGCAGAACTTTCGCAACTTTGAAGTAGGCATCGGAGTCATTGACGCCTTCGACGCGATTGACCAGACGTTCTACGTCGTCGGCTCGGCGGACCTCGTTACGCCGGAGTGGCGGGTCAAGGTGCGGGGCGAGCGCTTCTCAACCATCGGTCTGAAAGTTCACGCAGGTATTGGGAACGGCATGTTCAATGAGGAACTCTTCGCAGGAGGCGAACTTCTTTTTACAAAGAACGTCAGCCTTGTCGGTGAATGGGACACCAAGGACTTCAATGCCGCCATCCGGTATGCCCACGGAGACTACTTCAACGTTCAGCTGGGCTTCTTTAAGTCGGACTTTTTCCTCGGCGCGACCACCACGCTGAGGTTCTAACCTCCAACGCAAACGCAAAGGGAGCGGCGAGACATCGCCGCTCCCTCTTTCGCGCCACCGATAGCGTGCTACCAAACAAACCGACCAACGAACGCAGCCGCTTCATCTCGGCGCACGTACGTTTCGCCGAGGCGCCCGTCCGCGAGACGGTGCTCCTCCACCGTTGCGAAATCTGCAGAGGCCCCGCGGCTCAGCGGCGAGTACCACAACTCGCCGGGCATGCTGCAAGCAAGGCACTCTCTCCCGCTCGTGCGAGCGGAGTAGAGAAGCCGGCCGGTGTCGAACTCGCGAACTTCGACGGAAGCGTGTTTTCCGCTCACGGCCATCGAAATCTCCGCGCGCGTCACCGCTACGATTGCGCCCAGCGCGATCCCGGAGCGCCGCTCCAATGCCTCGCGTATCGCCGCCTGCTTGACGTCTGACGCCCGAGCGTCGAGGTAAAGAACGCTTCGGCGCTCGTCATCGAACGTCAGGTTGCGATCGGATTGAATCACCGCCGCCGCCCGGTAGCCCGCGAGCGCACCGGAGTCGAACTCCACAGCGACAACCGCAGTTCGACCGTCCGTCATTACCTCGCCCGAAACGTGGCACGGCCCGGCGAAAACCGAACAGGTTCGCGCTTCAAAGTAGGTGCCGGACAGGGCGACCGATGCGATCAAGGATAGGGTTAACATCTTTCCGTGTCTGCTGTTTACAGCCTACTCCCTTATGGTGCCTCGGGTTCCAGCGCTTGCCGAGCGCGAGTCATCCGCTCGCCCGACCGGAGGGTGCAGCCCCGATGTCCCGTCGAAAGTGCCAGTCGTACGACAATCCTTCGAGGGACGCGTACGCTGAGCGCGCCGCCTCCTCGCGCGAGTCCGCAAGTGCAACGACGTTCAACACCCTGCCGCCCGAGCTGACCACCTTTCCTCCTTGCTCCTGAGTTCCCGCGTGAAACAGCAATATTCCGTTGGAGAGCGACACGTTCGGCAATGGCAATCCCTTCCGATACGTTCCGGGGTATCCGCGCGCCGCCACCACAACTACGACCGAATGACGTGGGTCCACCTCCGGGGCGGAGAGGCGTTCGCCGCGCGCCGCGGCGACGAGGAGCGCGCCGAGATCTCCGCGCAGGCGCGGTAGGATTGCTTGAGCCTCCGGGTCGCCGAACCGCGCGTTGTATTCAAGGGCGAACGGGCCCATCGGCGTCATCATCAGTCCGGCGTATAGGACGCCGACGTAGGGTGTGCCCTTGCTACGGAAGTGCCGAACGATCGGCGCGATGAACGCCCGCCCGAGGGCCTCAAGTTGCGCGTTGCTCACATCCTCGACTGGCGAGAACGCGCCCATGCCGCCGGTGTTCGGCCCTTTGTCCCCGTCCTCGGCGCGCTTGTAGTCTTGTGCGCACGGCAGCAAGACGTACTCCTCGCCGTTGCAGAGTGCGAACAGGCTGAGCTCTCGGCCGGTCAGACGTTCTTCGACGACGATCACCTCCCCCGCCTCGCCAAACTCGCGGGCCACCAGCATCCTTCGAGCCGCCTCCACCGCTTCATCGGCGTCGTCGCACACGATTGCCCCCTTGCCCAGGGCAGCTCCACTTGCCTTGACCACGATCTTGCGACCTTGTGCATCCATCTCTCTGATGAATTGCTCCGCATCCGCGATCTCGGCAAAAGTGCCGAACTGTGCAGTGGGCACGCCCACCTTTTGCATCAACTGCTTGGCGAACGCCTTGCTGCCCTCGATCTGCGCCGCCGCCGCTACGGGGCCGAAGACGTCAATGCCTGCCTCTCGTAACTTGTCCGCCACGCCTGCGATGAGAGGCGCCTCCGGGCCGACCACGACGAGCGCGGCGCCCTCGGACTTGGCGGCTTCCACAACTGTCGCCGGGTCGTTCGGGTCGCCTGGAATCAGCCGTGCGCACTCACCGATGCCGGGATTCCCCGGCAGCGCGACTACCTGTGAGACGGATTCGCTCTGCGATAGCCGCCACGCGAGTGCGTGCTCTCTGCCGCCTCCGCCTAGCACAAGGACCTTCACGCGCCACCCACCGCCCGGAACACCTCGTCGCGCAGGTCATGGTCAGCGTTTGAGAACTCGGTGTAAGCGGGAATGAATGCGACCGGCGCTATTCCTGTCGGCCCGTTGCGGTTCTTGCGAACGAGAATTGCGACGGGCCTGGGGACGGTTGTGTCGAGTGGCTCGACGGAGTCGCCCTCATCCTCCTTTCTCGGCACGGGGTAGAGCATCAACACAACGTCCGCATCCGCTTCGATCGAGCCGGACTCTCGGAGGTCGCTCAGCTGGGGAATCTGCTTCTCTCGATGCACGACTTGGCGGGACAATTGCGACAGAGCGACCACGGGCACCTCGAGTTCTTTCGCCATGTTCTTGAGTCCGCGTGCGATTTCGGCTACCTGCTGGACGCGGTTCTCGGTGCGCGTTGGCGCCCGCATCAGTTGCAGGTAGTCAACGACTACCAGAGCCAGCTTGCCATGCTCTGCCGCCAACCTCCGGCACTTGCCGAGCATCTCAAAGGGGCTGATGTCCGAACTGTCGTCAACGAAGATGTTCACATCGTACAGTCTGTCGCACGCATGCACGATTCTCTCGGTGTCCTCGTCGCGGATGCGTCCAGGCCTCTTCAGTACGCTGGCGTCTACGCGAGCGATAGTCGTTACGACTCGCCGGACAATCTCCAGGCTCGACATCTCCAGGCTGAAGATCGCAACCGGCTGCTTCGTCTTCGCTGCCGCGTTGTACGCGAACGACAGAGCCAGCGAGGTCTTCCCGACAGCCGGTCGAGCTGCCAGCACTACAAGGTTGCCAGGGTAGAAGCCGGTCACGATGTGGTCGAGGTCGACAAGGTTTGTCTGAAGCCCCTGAATCGTTTCTCCGGTCTCCGCCTTTCGCTCGACGTCTTCATAGAACTGGTGGGTAAGTTCCGAGAGGGGGACGAAGTCCTTGCCGACACGGCGCCGCGTAACCTCGAACACGGCGCGTTCCGCCTCGATGATTTTCTCCTGAATGGTTCCTTCTTGCTCACCGACGCTCTTGAGAATGTGCTGGGCCGCGGCCTGCAGGTCGCGGAGGATGGCACGGTCGACGACGATGTCGCTATAGTGCTCGGCATATTCTGGTGACGGCACGCTGGCGACCAGTTGCTCGAGGTACTCGGCGCCTCCGATCTTCTCAAAGTCTCCGCGGAGGGCGAGCTCCTCTTTCAATGTCAGGACGTCAATGCGTCGGTATGACTTTTGGAGCGACAGCATCGCGCGAAAGATCATGCGATGGGTTGGGCTATAGAAGTCTTGCTCTTGGAGCCGGTAAAGGATGAGGTCTGCCGCTCGCTCGGATTGCAGGGCGCATCCGAGCACCACCATCTCGGCTTCGAGACTATGCGGAGGTGGTGTCAGGCGGCCCGGGTCGTTCACGCCCAGGTTCTATTCGCCGCCCCCGTCGGTCGCTCCTGCGTCGGCATGTGCCTCGACCGCCGATTCGGCGCGTGCGTCACCGCTGGTCACGGCATCTTTGGCCTCGGCCGCGGGTTTCTCGTTGGCAGCCTCCTCGCCTGCCAGCGCGGGGCGCTGCTCGGTTATAGTTTGTCCCAGCCAGCCGTTCTCGTCAACCACTTCGAGGCGGATGTGCGCGTCCACTTCGCGATGGAGGTCAATCAGAACGTCGTAAACGCCTAGGCGGCGGATCGGGTGAAGCAGGGCAACCTGTCGGCGATCCACTGCAACGCCAACCTCTGACTCAATTGCTTGAGCTATATCTGCGGTTGTGATCTGGCCAAAAAGTTTCGTTTGGTTCGGCGCGGTCTTGCCCACGAGGCGGATGACCTTGCCATCGATCTTCTCGGCTTTGTCTCGCGCGCCGTCGAGCGTCTTCGCGGCTGCCTCGTCCATCGTGGCGCGCTCCCTTTCGAGGCGTGCGAGGTTCTCTCGCGTTGCCGGAACAGCCATGCCGCGAGGGAACAGGAAGTTCCTCGCGAGCCCGTCGGCGACGTTGGCGACGTGCCCCGCTTTGCCAACCTTCGCAACCGTCTGCTTCAAAATCACCTTCATCGAATCGCTTACCTCTTTACGCCCAAGCCGAGAATCGGTTCGTTCCTTCCGAACAGACTGTTCACCCCTGCCCAGCCGAACGCGTCTCGGCCGATTAGGAAGCGGGCGCGGAAGTCGAACTGCGGGTCGTTTGGGTCGAACAGGTTCGCCGTGAGACCCAGCCAGTTCCAGGGGCGCCAGTCTACCCCAACGCCTGCCTTTGATGCGAACACGCCGTAGCGCAGCGTCAGGTCCTGGTACTCCTGACCGTATTGAAGGGTTAGCCGGTTGCGCTCCGTCAGGTCGTAGACTCCACCGTAAAGCGTTGCACCTGGCCGGAGCGGATAGCCGACGAGCAGTTCGGTCTGGACGGCATCGCGCTCGATATTCCAACCGGCTTCCAGCTGGAAGAACGGCCGAGGAAGACGGATATCGCTGGGAAGCTTGTCAATGAACTCGTTCAGTTTCTCGAGCAGCACCTTGGCCTCGTCCGCAATGGCGCTCGCCTTCTCCGCAATTTCGATTGCCTTGGCGGAGACCACCTTGCCGTCGCTGGTCATCTGCTTAACGTCCGCCGCGATGTCGACGCCAGTTTTCGAGATTCGCTCTGTGTTCGCCAGCGTGTTGTCAATCGCAAGGCGCAGGTCGGGGTCGGTAACCAGCGCGTTTAGGTTAGCGACCAGTTCGTCCGCGCGCTTCGCCGTGCCTGCAAGGGTGTTCAGCATTTCCGTAACATTCGCGCGGATTCTCGGGTCGGAGACGATTGCGTTCACCGCTTCGACGCCCTCGCGCAGTTGCACCACGGCGATTGCCGCCTCGCGTAGTGTGTCGCGAACGGTGTTCCGGTTCTCGGCGATGACGCCGCGCGTCTCTGCCATCAGGCTGCCCGCGTGTCGAATAGTGGCGTCGGTGCTCTTGAGCACCTTCTGTATCTGGTCCTTAAGCTCCTTGTCCGAAAGCAACTCTCGCGTCGCAACAAGTGTGCGGTTCAACTCAGCGATCATGTCCTTGCTTGTCGCCAGGATGTCGCTTAGCGAAGTCTCCTTCACGATTGGCAGGGTGGCTCCGGGAGTTAGGTAAGCGCCTTCGCCGGCTTTGGGCGGCACGATGGCTACTCGTTGCTCACCGATGCTGATCAGGCTTGAAGGGATCTCGACCTGCGAGCCTTCGATGATGCGGGTACCTCGTTTCAGCGCCAAAGTGAGTCGCGCTTGCGCTGCGTCGGAAAGCCCGACGTCGCGCACCCTGCCAACGACCACGCCTGCCACCGAGACTGCGGCGCCTGGTTGAATGCCGGCAACGTCTGGCCCTTCGGCGTAGTACAGGTCAACCGGTTCTCTGAACAGACGTTCTCCCACGAGTTGATAGCCCGTGGCGACGAGTAGACCGGCAATAACCACTAAGAGTCCGACTTTCCACGCTGATTCCATTGGTTCGCCTCCATCAATTCAAGACTGTTACACTGCCCTGCGCGCCGCGAGCTTCACAGGAGCCGATGGTCGGTCGTTGCAACGTGGTCGTCGTCCTCCTGTCGGGCGCGCTCCGCCATCAGGAAGTCGTAGTAGCCGCATCGAACGTTCCCGGGATAGGCTCGGCAGGCGGCGGGGCGGGCTTTATAGATGGTGCAGTGCCGGGTCTTTACGTCCAGAAACCGGCAGGCGCTGCCAAAGTATTCATCTTTCTGGTGCCGGAGCACGATCTCTCCGGGCTCCTCGCCCTTACGGGTGAATCGTCTCTTGGCTTCGCTGGGCGTGATGCCGAAGTGCTTGGCAAGCCGCTTGATGTCGCGTTCGGTCACCGGAATGCGGGTGTACGTGCAGCACCACGCCGGGCAGTTGAGACAGTTGTAAAAGCGGACGTTCGCGCTCATTCGTTCCTGCGCATGGTACCGGTTCCCGCGACGAAAACAGGGCGCCGGAGCAGGTTGGCTTCGCCCGGCCTACGCCGCGGTGAGGTAAGTGAACTCGAAGGAGTCGCCCGCAGAGATGGCGCCCGGGTTGACGGTGGCGTCGTTCACGTCAAGCGTCAGCAGCGAGGTCTGAATCTGCCAGGCGCTGCCTGAGACCTTCGACCACTGCGGCACATCGCTCGTTGCCGACAGCGGAGAGGAGAGGCCGAGCTTGTCCGTCGTGCCGACTTTGATCGTCTGCAACTGCCCCTGCTCCGCAGCGGGAACGATGACCTTGCTTACGGTCTTGAACGACTTCTTGCCTTCGGAGGAGGGGTTGTTGCCGGAGGGAAGCGCGATCTTATCGGTAACCGGGTTGCACGTGAGGTTCGTGCCCACAATCCAGACATCCGTGCTGCTTGCCCACGTCCCCACGGCCACGACCTTCAACGCTCGATACGCGTCAGGATTGGTGATGGACGTGGTGTTCTCTTGCTCGCTGCCGCTCAACTGGATACTGCTGTGGATCGCCGTGTCAGAGGCGGCGTTCACGTTCAGGATACGCTCAACTTGCGTACGTGGAGGACCCAGTGCCTGAATGACGCCGAACCACTTAGAGAAGTCGCAACCTCGAACGAACATGTCCTTGTCGCCGGTCGTCACCTCGCCCCAGATGTCGAACACATTAGACTGCCGTTCGTCGTTGCACGACGTCATGAATACGCAGCCCGTAAACTCAAACCGAACGTCGTCGTAGTTTCCGCTCTTGATGCCGTAGACTGCCGCCTTTGCGGTGCGCGCCTCGAACGTGGAGCCGACGCTACGGACGGAGCCAGGGTCACTGAAGAGGACAATCGCCTCGTCACCATCCACCGCATCGTTGATCGCACGGATGCGCGTAGCAATGACTGCAAGAAAATCCTGTCCTGACGACAGCTTCTCGTACCTAATGCGACATGTTGTGCCACTCGATGGACCACGTGCCTCAACAAGAGAATCGCGGATGACAAAAGGCGATAGGAACGACTGAATCTCTGCGCCGATGTCCTTGGCGCTGATAGTGCTACCCTCGAAGAGTACGTTCCTATGGAGGCTCTACGCGGCAATCCCCTGCGTACTCTGGAAGTGAACGCCTTGGGCGTCATCGCTACGAATGTCGCAGCCCAGCACGAACAGGTCATTGACGGTATGCACTTCGATGCCGATGCCTGACGTGCCGTCCGCGCGGATGATGCAGTTCTCCATTGTGATGCCCTTGGGCGTGCTGCCGCCTTGACCCTTCACGATCTCGATTCCGTGGCCGCCTGCGGTCTTGATGGTCAGGTTGCGAATGGCGTTGTTGCGGACGCTCTCTTGTCCGCTCGTGATCTTGATGCCGGGCACCCCGGAGGCGGTTACGTTGATGATACACGACTCCGGATTCACGCCCACGATGCTGATGTTGCGTGCATTCGTGCCGGACAGCTCGATCGGATCGTCGTTTTCGCCCACCACATACTCGCCTGGGTTGACCAGCACCGTCCAAGACTCGTTCGCGTTCCTACGGTTATCCAAGACGATCTGGATACCGCCCTTGACCGTGCCGGCGTCCGAGATGTTGCCGGAGGTGCCGTGGTCGGGATCAACCAGCACGGTACGCTGCCATTTGGTCTCGGTGGACCCTTGCGGGGGGTGGGAGGGCACCAGAAGTGCGACCCCTGAGAAAAACACCAAACCTGCGAACAGTTTGATCTTCATTTCCTCCTAGTAGAGGCAGCCCTGGATGCCAATCGCGCCGGGGCGCATCGGCTTGCTCCATTGTATCGTATACTGGGGTATGGTGAGGCGGCTTTTTGTCAACTCCGCCCTCTGCCTGCTCGCCGTGGCAGCCGCCCTGCCTGGAGCGGCGCAGGCACCCAGGCGACGGTGCGGCCTTTCGCGGTCGTTGCCCGTCAAATAATCTGCAAAGCGCGCGAAAGCGGGGGAACTCCGGTGTGAGACCGGGGCTGTGCCGCAACGGTGTGGGGCGTCCGCGCCCTAAGCCCGATGACCCGTCTCGCGCGGTTGGGTTGGTCGTCGGCCGCGAGCACGGGACGATGCCGACAAAGCGGATGCCCTGTTTCCGCGTGCGGCGACCCTCCAACGAGCATTGGAGGAACACAAATGAAAAACACAAACAGGGCATTCACGCTCATCGAACTTCTCGTCGTAATCGCGATCATTGCGATCCTCGCAGCGATCCTTTTCCCCGTTTTCGCAAGGGCGAAGGATGCAGCGAAGAAGACCCAATGCCTCACCCAGGTTCGTCAGATAGGACTTGCTTGGACACTGTACACCGCTGACTATGATGATGTGTGCATGCGTGTATCAATTGCTCAATCAGGCGAGACTATCTACTGGTGGGGAAGTTGGGACGGCGTCCGGCTGGATGAGAGTCGGGGCTTTCTCTTCCCATACATGCAAACGGACGCTATCCAGGCGTGCCCGGTGTTCAGGAACGAGCTGCGCACCGCTCTCGGTCTAACCGGCTACGGCTACAACTACGCGTATCTTTCTCCGAGCCGGTTCGATCCGCCGGACTATCGGGAGGTGCCGATTCCCGTGAAGGTTTCGCAGATCGCCGACCCGGCGATGACGGTGCTGTTCGCGGACTGCGCGCGCATCAACACTTGGCAGTACGGAGCACCGCTACTGGAGGGTAGCACCTACCTTGAGCCGCCATCGTCCGAATATCCAACTTTTCACGGTCGGCACAACGGCTTTGGGGTCGTCGTATGGGTCGATTCGCACGCTCGCGTTTGGAGGCCGACGCTTCGACACCAGCCTTTCGGCTACGGTAACTACGATCCAGCGCCGTGGAAAGCGAACGTCCTTGGTGAACTCGATTTAGACGGAGACCTCACGACGGACGAACTGTTCGACCTCGAGTAGACGCGGGTCCGTTTCACATAAGGCTGGGCGGCGCAGTCATGCGCCGCCCAGCACGCACGACACAGGCGCGAGGTCTACTCGCCTGACGGCAGATGAAGCTCCGCCTCACGAGCACTGGAGACGGATCCGAGGATGTCCAGTAGCTTTTTCATCGTTGCCTCCTCCTCGACCTGTTCTTCGATAAACCACTGGATGAACTGAAAGGCGGTGAAGTCCTTCTCCTTCATGCACGCATCGGCCATCTTCTTGAATTGACCGGTTACTGCCTGCTCGTTCTTCATCGCCGCGCCGACGGCTGCCTTCGCATCCTTGTAGTTCGCCTTGGACGCACCGACGGCGGCAATGCTGAACGGGTAGTCCACATCGATAAGGAAGCGGATGATCTTCATCGCATGTTCCCGCTCCTCCTCAGACTGGCGGAAAAAGAACGCAGCCCATTTATCGAGGCTTTGCTGCCCAAACCAGACAGCGATCGCGAGATACATGTTGCTCGCCTGCAGCTCGTTGCCGACCTGCGCTTCCAACAGAGTACCTAACGTCTTACTGATCATGCATTGAGACTACCTGATCGCGCGATACAATTGCAAGGCAAGGCGGAGCCCGGGGCACCAACTGCCCCATCGGATCGCACTCACTCCGTCTCAGAAGCAGGGAGAGCCGTCGTTGCTCGTGCTGTTCGTCAGATTTTGAACGCCGCTTCCGTTAACGGCGGACATCAGGTAAACCTGGCTGTGGCCTGACCGGTCCGATTCGAAGACGATTGCTTGCCCATCAGCTGAGTAGCAAGGGCTGATGTCTTTGGCTGGGTCCGTTGTCAGGCGTTGCTTTCCGCTTCCAGTAGCGAGGATCACCCAGATGTCAAGGTTTCCGCCTTCCTTTGAGACGTACACCAAGCGGTCGCCGCTCGGATGCCATGCGGGCATGGTGTCTGCAACCGTATTATTGGTCAGTTGCTGTTTGTTCCCGCCCTGGGCGTTCATGACGAACAGTTCAAGGTCTCCATCCTCATCTGAGGCGTATGCGATGCGCTGGCCATCGGGACTGAAGGCAGGCTCTGCGTGCTCGGCTGTCCCCGCCGTGAGTTGGGTCGGCGACCCTCCTGCGGTCGGAATCACGTACACCTGGAATATGCCGTTCACATCCTGGGCAACAAACACGATCTGCTGGCCGCTTGGGTGGAACGATGGGTCCTTGGCGTCGCCGGGGAAGAAGGTGAGGCGCGTTTGATTCGAGCCGTCAATGTCCATCACGTAGACATCGAGCGAACCGGCTCGGTCCGAAGTAAACGCAATCTTCGTTCCATCGGGACTCAGAGCCGGCTGGCCGTCGAATCCCGGGGCTGTGGTGAGTTGTTGAGGTCCGCCAGGTGTTCCCGTGCTGATCCACACGTCAACGTTGCCGGCGCGGTCGCTCTGGAAGACGATCGGACTCGTAGTGCCACCGCCACCGCCGCCGCCAGGTACGTTGCGGTTGCCGCCGCAGCCTGCGATGATGAGGGGCGCTGTCGCCAGCGCGAATGTAAAAGTAATAACAAGATAACGCTTCATGACCGGTCTCCTTTCAGGGTTGATGCTTTCTGTCGCGTTCACCGCAAAACCGCGGCCAACCGACCTATAGTTTAGACAGCCGCGATGGCGATTTGGTTCGAATTCGGCCCAAATCCAGCACTTTTCACATGCCGACTCGCCCGAACGCTCCAATCGTCTTCGGCATCAGCCCATAATTCTACCGCGACCCGGAGGCGTAGAAGGAGCAGAGATGCCGACTTACGAGTACGAACACGATGGCGAACGAGGAGAAGGCTGCCCCGAAGTTATCGAGGTGGCCCACTCCATCTCGGACGACCCGCTCAGCACCTGCCCGTACTGCTTCTTCCCGGTTCATCGCATCGTCACGATGCCGCTTGACGCCACCGTCCAGAAACCCAGCAAGCTGACCGACCGCAACCTTGAGGCGACCGGGTTCTCAAAGTACGTTAACCGGGGCGACGGAACGTACGAGAAGGCTGCCGGCCCGGAAGAGGCGCCCGAGCACCTCAACCGCGATGCCATTGAGCGCAATTTCGACCAACTCGGGAATTCCTAACCGGCCGTTGCGACGAAGGACGCATAAGCTCGGTCCGTTTGCCCGAACATGTCGGTTGTCTCCACCTCGAGCAGATGCGGGCCCGCGCCGAGGCTCTCCGGCAATGTTCCTTCCCACAGGTGCATGCTGTTTGCGGGAGCCGGCAGTGGGCGGTACGGCGCACGAAGCCCGCGGTCACGCTCGTACAGTTGCACGTACCACGGGTCTGGCCGATTCACTTTTTGCATCGTTGTCCACTCGCCGCGGCGGTCAATCCGGAATCGGACGACCGATCGCTCACTACCTGCGAACACGTTTACCGTGAACTCATGCTCTTCGATACGCGTAAGGTTCACGACGTCCGGCACGTTGATGCGCATCTGCCAAGCCTCCGGGCGCCCGGCGGGGAAGAAACGGATGCTGTACCGGTTTCCGTCGAACCGAAAGACAGACCAGCCGTTGGGAGCTCCGCAGCGCATTGTTGTGTGGGGGATTCCGCGTTCGTCCGGCGCGCCTTGCCACCAGCTGCCGCTAGCGGTCACGTTGATGACATGGTGATGCGGCACCGGCCCAGTGAAGCCGTCTTCCGCTTTGAGAAACACGTGCTCCTGCGTGTGAGTGTGCGCGGAGACGCTGAGAGTGTGTGGGTGGCTCGACAGGATGCTGAGTAGCCGCCTGCGATCCGCGTCGCGCATATAGGTGAGCGGGATGTGCATCATCAGCACGACCAGGCGGCTCGGTGGGACCGCGCGAAGGTCGTTCTCAATGAAGTGGAACTGTTTCTCGGATAGTCCGCCCAGGTATTGTTTTCTGCCGCTCTCGAGGACAGTCCAGTAGACGTTGTTTACTACGATGAAGTGCACCGGCCCATGGTCGAACGAGTAGTACGACGGGCCGAAGAAGCGCTTGAACGTTTCGTCTGAGTGCTCGTCGTCGTCGGCGTCCTGGTTTATGTCGTGGTTACCCAGCACGTTGTACCAAGGGATGTCTACCGATGCGACCGCCTGGACATAGGGCGCCAGTACCTTCAGGTCGTCGAACACGAGGTCGCCCAGGGTAACCCCGAACGCCGCTCGGGTACCGACGAGGTGGTCGAGTACGTCGCGCCGCAGGTAGCCGACCTCGCGCACGTCTCGCGTCTGTGTGTCGCCCAGCATCAGCACTTCGAACCTGGCGCCCTCGGGTCTACGGTACAAAGGGAAGTCAACGCTTTCCGGCAACGGGCCGGTTGGCTCGACGCCACCGAAGCGGCTTGGCGGC
>PSLA01000004.1:24304-66183 GCA_040289295.1 Armatimonadota bacterium | reverse complement strand
GGGGAGCCGCTTGGCTTGTGGATGTAGAAGAAGCGCGGCAGGTTGTTCTCGTCCGTCGGTGTCATCCACCCGGCCGGCTTGATCACGAAGAAAATGGTGTCGTCGTCGCACGGTAATTGCCACCGCCCGTCCCGGTCGGTCGAGACGATCTGTTCCCCGTTCGACACTCGCACGCCGGGGATGCCAGGCTCTTGGGGGTCGCGAGCGCCGTTGCGATTCCTGTCCTCAAAAACAAAGCCCGAGGCGAGCGATACCTGCGGGTCAGGTTGGAGTGAGCCCGACCCTAAGAGGGCGAGAAGTATACCGACCACGTAGCGATTATGCCTCTCAACCATGGGCATCCTGCCGTGATCCACCTCAAAGAGCAGGGAACGGCACCCGGGCGGCGAATGAGGCAGAAAGAGGAGGGGGTCGGAGCGTAAGCCCGACCCCTCATGTGCAGGCAGGCATCGAATGATTCAGCCCAAAGGGCGAATCAACCGTTAGACGGGGGGTTCAAGGCGTTTGGTTCGGACGATTGGGACTTTTTTCAGCCCCTGTATTCTTCGAGTGAGATGCGCTCTCGCTCGCCCGGCCTACCGGCGGCGGGAGCCGTGCGGCTTGCGGATGTCGAAGAACAGCGGCACCCCAGATGTCGAACGCACGTTCCTCCATCAGGTGGACATCCAGATTCGAGACATTTAATCCATGGTGGGGCACCTCGCGCGGCCTCATCCCGTAAACTGCAAGCCATGGCACGAATCTACACCCGTACCGGAGACGAGGGCGACACGGGGGTTGTCGGCGGGAAGCGGCTTCGCAAAGACGCCCCTCTCGTCGAAGCCATGGGCGACGTGGACGAGCTGAACGCCGTCATTGGCCTCGCCAGGGCATGCGGCACAGACGAAGAGACGGACGCGGAGCTCGCGGTTATCCAAAACGAGCTCTTTGAGGTTGGCGCGGCCTTGGCCGGTGCGGGGCCACCCGACGGCTTTCTGCCGGTCGGGAGGCTGGAGCAGGTCATAGACCGCTTGCAGGAGCGCCTCCCGCCGCTCAGGGAGTTCATCTTGCCGGGCGGCAGCCTTGCGGCAGCGCACTTGCACCACGCACGGGCCGTCTGCCGCCGGGCGGAGCGGAGCGTCGTCGCTGTCCTCGCTGACCGCGGAGAAGTTGGAACGATTCTTGTATACTTGAATCGCCTTTCGGACCTGCTGTTCGTGCTTGCGCGGACCGCCAACGCGCGCTCAGCCGTCCAAGAGGTAGTTTGGAGGAAGTCGGAATGATTGCAACACTTGCACTTTCGATGGTCGTAGCTTCTGCGCCGCAGGTACCGGAGACGGAGGCTCCGCAGCCGATCGCGAAGGAGATTTTTCAGGAGATGCTGTCCCGGTACCACGCAGCGAAGAGTGTGGAGGGCACGGTTGTCTTCGAACAGACTGCAAGGAGCGGTTCGGGCGAGAAGCGCGTCGTCATCAGCACGCGGCTTGCCGTCTCGAAGCCGAAGAAGTTCTTCATCGAGCAGTCGAGGAGTCCGCGGGACGACATCATGCCGAACTCGTTTGCCGCCGTCTCAGACGGCAAGAAGTTGGGCTACACCGTTCCGAAGGGGCTTCTGCCCGGAGACCCGCCGAAGCTGTATGAGGCGGTGCCCGACTATTCGGGAGTGAGCGAGGGGTTGGACGCGTTTGCGCCGCTGTTGCTTGACCGATCGTTCCCGGTTGCGGTGGCGTTCTACAACGAGTACGAGATGCGGCTGCTGACGCAGGAACTCTCCGCTCTTACTTTGCTCGAGGACCGCACTGTCGGAGAGCAGCAAGCATGGGTCATCAAAGGGGAATACATCCGCTTCCGACGTACGGCGAACCGCCCAGAGGTCAAGATTCCGATCTACTTCTATGTCAGCAAGTCCTACGACCTGCTCGGCGTGGTGTATGAAGAGGGCATGATGGACGGCGGCGTGCAGTATAACATCACGAGCCGATGGACAGTCCGGCTTTTGCGCGACGTCGAGATCCCCGAATCGATCTTTACCGTTCGCTAAGCCTTCGGGCTCTTCTCGCCCGCCATCGCCAGCACTTCGTTCCAATGTTTCGGCTCGACGGGCGTCATGCTGAAGCGGTTGCCCTTGCGCAACACCATCATTCCTTCGAGGTTCGGGTTCGCCCGCATTTCGGCGAGTTTCACCGGATTGCGGAACGCCTTCAGCGGCTTAACGTCCACCATGTACCAAATCGGCTTCTCCTTCTTCGCTCGCGGATCAAAGTAGGGCGACTTGGGGTCGAACTGCGCCGGGTCCGGATACGGCTCGCGGGCGATCTCCCCCACGCCGAGCACCGCAGGCTCGTCTGCGCCGCTTTGGTAAAGAAGCACCTTGTGGCCCGGCTTCATCTCCTGCCGGATCCAGTTGCGGACGGTGTAGTTTCGCACGTTCTTCCATGGCACAGGCTTGCCTTTCTTCATCAGCGAGTCCATGTCGAAGTGATCCGCCTCCCGCTTGAAGAGCCAACGTCGAGTCTCAGCCATTGCGCCCTTATGTTACCACCTTAAACCGCACTGGACATGCCGCCGTCCACCAGCAGGCTTACCCCGTTGACGAACGACGCCTGCCGGCTGCATAGAAACGCGACGACCGCGCCGATCTCATCCGGCCTGCCGAGACGACCAACTGGAATCGCGTCGGAGAGGCGCTTGAAGTACTCTACCGCCTCCTCGCCCGTCTCTTCGTGGTGCCGCTCGGCGAGTTCCACCTGGCGGTCGGTCATCGTGTGGCCGGGTAGGACGGCGTTAACGGTTATGCCGCGTTTGCCGAACTCGCGAGCCTGCAGTCGCGTGA
Source organism: Armatimonadota bacterium (assembly GCA_040289295.1). Taxonomy (GTDB): domain Bacteria; phylum Armatimonadota; class Fimbriimonadia; order Fimbriimonadales; family ATM1; genus J051. Next base: position 63,371 of record PSLA01000004.1, on the reverse strand, counting down.
GGCCGCGCATTCCGGAGCGGAGCGTCGTTGAGATGGCGAGGATATCGTTGACCTCCATCGCCACGATAGACGTAACGTGCACGATCCGACCCCATTCTTGACGAACCATTGCGGGCACGGCCAACCGCGTCATGCGGATCGCGCAGAGCAGCGTCGTCTCAACGCCGCCCAGCCAAGACTCGTCATCCAGCGTTCCTACTCTTCCCGGCATCGGCCCACCCGTGTTGGTTACCACGATGCTTGGCGGCTCCCATTTCTCCGCCACTTCGTCGAACCACCGCTTGATGTCCTCGGCGCGGTTCACGTCGCACTGTGTGGCGTGCGCGTCCGCGCCCAGCGCACGAAGGTCGTCGAGGGCTTCTTTGAGGTGCTGTTCGTTTTTGCTGCAGATGGCGACGCGGCAGCCCTCACCGGCGAGCGCGTTCGCCACCGCCTTGCCAATTCCCCTGCTGGCCGCAGCGACCATCGCTACGCAACCTGAGATGGAGAAATCCATCCAGGGAATCTTGGCACAGGGCTGCCCTGCAAAAGATAGCGGCTCCCGACAAGTCCGGACTCGTGGGAGCCGCGCTTCCGGAGGTGCGTGCTGCCGCGTCCCGCCACCGCAGGCTCGGGGTCGCCTGCTGCGGGCAGCCCGCAGGAGGGTGAAAAGCGTTGATTATCCTGTTTGCAATTCGCGTGCCATAGCCGCAGCGGTGGATCCGCATGCCATAGCCAGCGGTAGAATCGCCGGGAACAGGTGGCACCGCACCAGCGTTGAATTAGCATGACTGAATCCAAGGTTGAGAACGTTATCATCATCGGATCAGGGCCAGCGGGTTACACCGCTGCTCTTTATGCTGCTCGCGCGAATCTCGAGCCCCTTTTGTTTGCCGGCGCTCTGCCGGGTGGTCAGCTGATGATCACAACCGACGTCGAGAACTATCCCGGCTTTCCCGAGGGCATCCTCGGGCCGGATTTAATGCAACTATTCCGCAAGCAAGCGAAGCGTTTTGGCACGCGCATACGTGATGAAGTCGTCACCGGAGTTGATTTTTCCGAACGACCGTTCACCGTTCGCGTGGACGACCAAGAGTATCGTGCTGAGACGGTGATCATCGCCACTGGCGCCGACGCAAAGTGGCTGGGACTCGAAGCAGAGAAGACGTTTGGTGGTTTCGGAGTCAGCGCATGCGCAACGTGCGATGGTTTCTTCTTCCGCGGGAAGGAGGTCGTTGTCGTCGGTGGAGGGGACACAGCGATGGAGGAGGCGTTGTTCCTCACTCGCCATGTGTCAAAGGTGTACGTGGTGCATCGCCGAAGCGAGTTGCGAGCCTCCAAGATTATGCAGGAGCGCGCGTTCGAGAACCCTAGGATCGAGTTTATCTGGAACACAGTGGTGGAGGACATCCTCGGAGAACTGGAGCCTAAGCGCCGCGTCGTGGGTGTCAAACTAAAGAACCTTCAAACGGGCGAAACCTCCGAACTCCCGGTCGAGGGTGTCTTCATCGCCATCGGACACAAACCGAATACCGACCTTTTCAAGGGCGTGCTTGACATGGACGAACTCGGTTACCTTGTCACTAAGCCGTTCAGCACCGCAACGAAGGTTCCAGGAGTGTTCGCTTGCGGGGACGTCGCCGACCGCGTGTATCGCCAAGCGGTTACGGCTGCAGGCACCGGTTGCATGGCGGCTATCGAGGCGGAGCGGTACCTCGAGGCGCTGCACAGCAAGTGATCTCCCTTTGCGCGCTTTTGTTCCTCCAAGGCGCAGAGGCGCGGCAGCCGATACCCGCCAGGATCGAAGGCTACACGCTTTCGATCGTTGCGGCCGCAGGCTCACGGAAGCCGCCGAGGCTCGACCCGAAGCACCGATGGGAGCACCCGTTCGTTGTGCACGCCCTCCTTGGCGTGCGCGGAGACGAAGCGCTGCGCTTTGTTGTGCACTCGCAGACCGCGCGCACTTATCCCACGGCGTCGCTTGCGGCTCGACAATTGCTGCGGATGCTCGAGTACGCACACGCGCATTTCCAGTACGACAACCCCCTCGCCTATGGTAGGAGAGTGGATGTCTTCCTCAGCGACGGTGGTAAACCGGGCGGAGAGCAAGGGGTGTTCGAAGGACCAGACGAAAGCGGACGCCTGCGTAGCTTCAATTGCATCTACATCTACGACCTTGATTCCTTTCGAGAGCCCGTCGAAATGGCAAGGGAGCTGGCGCACGAATTCGGGCACGTGGTTATTCCCCCGATAGGCGGATTCGAAAAGCCAGAGCGCTGGGCGAACGGAGCCCTCGGCGAGCGCATTTTCCTGACCTATCTCGCCTCGCACGAGATAGTGGATGAGGATCGAATGGGCGCTGCCGCCGAAGCGCTCAGAGCCTGGGTTGCGGCGAACGTCCAGCCACTCGCTAACGAAGTCTTCCTGCGAGGTCCGAGCCAAGACCTGGTGGAGGGTAGGGCGATTTCGATGGAGCCGTACCTCGGTTTGATGCTAATGTTCTATGAGGCGTTTCCGGAAGCGTTCGGTCGGGCAACAAGACTTGCGGGTGGCGCCACCGCTAAGGATGCGCACAACGGCATCCTCAAGGCCCTGGAAGAGCGCCCGCTGTGGAACGTGGCGATTCCAGAACGACTCCGCAACCAAGCAATCTATCTGCCTGCTCCTGGCGAATGGGCGATCGAGGGTGGCAAGGCTCTGGCACGCAAGGGGGCGTGGTTAAAAGTTCAACCCCTCGCGGCAGTGGTTACGCTCACAAGGCGCGCGGAGTGAAACTGGTGCCGCAGCCGCAGCCGCGCTCGGCGTTTGGATTGTCGAAGCGAAATCCCCCGCCGATCAGTTCACCCGTGAAATCGAGCGTCGTGCCTGCGAGAAAGCGCGCCGACTTCGAGTCTACAACCACCTCTAAGCCGTCGAAGTCTTTTGACAAGTCGAGGGTGGTTCGCTCCTCGTCCAGCCTGGCGACGTAGGCAAGCCCGGAGCAGCCACCGCCTCGAACGCCTACACGCAGGAACGCGTGCGGACGCCCCTCTCTCGCTTGAATCGCCTTCACTCTATCGATTGCCCGCGGCGTGAGGGTAATCGGAAACTCCACTGGGCGACCCGATCTGCTCATACATAGAGTATACCACCACTCGGAGAAAGTAGACTGTAGGGGAGCGGATTTCAGGGAACCAACCCTCCTCCGTGACCGTGCTGATCGATATCGGGGCCGGTATCCGCAGCCCCGGGCTTCGAAAGGAGGTAGATATCAACAAACGAGCAGGTGCCACCCAACGGCTCACAAGCCGTCGGTTCGGTGAGCATGTCGTACAACGACGTGACGAACATGTTCGACATGGCTGTCTTGGTCGCGGGGATTGCTCAGACGGATCTCATCGCCTCGCACATCCATCAAGGACCTGCAGGTGTCAACGGCCCGGTCATCTTCAATATCGGACCGGGTTCTGACTACACCCAGACTCCAAACGGCTTGATGCGCATCCTTCAGAACGCTGGGCCGCTTCCAGAGTCGAACGAGGTGTTCCTGCTATCCTGTCGCAACTACGTGAATATCCACACGGCACAGTTCCCCGGAGGAGAGATTCGGGGGCAGTTGACCGTCGTTCCGGAGCCTGCGACTACGGTGGTGGTAACGATGGGTCTGGGTCTTCTTGCCGCCCGAAGGCGGCGACGCTGAACAGCGGCACGTAACCGCAATGAGTAAGAACCGGATGCTTCCCGGGCCCTCTTTTGGTGTGTGGTCCCTGCCGGGCAGGGTAACGTACGAATTCGTCAAAAGGGAAGGGAAGATGTCTGGGGCAACAACGGTACGCATTCTCCTCGGCATGCTGATCGGCGCTGTCGCGGGCGTCGGGCTTATGTTCCTTCAGCCGGTGCCGCTTCAGCCCGGCGATATCTTGGGGGTCAAACTGAGCAGCGGGGAGACCAAGCGATTTACGGTCGAGGCGGCCGTCGTTACGCCGGAGGACTCAAAGGCGGGAACGCGTAACCCTGAAGGCGAGCTACTGGTTGCTGGGCTCCAGCCTGAAGATGCGCTCTCCTCAACCCAAGCCAAGGGTTTAGCCGCAACCGGGTTGACGCTCAAAAAGCGCGGCAGCATGGCGTCGGTCGAGGTCATGCCCGCTGTAACTCAGGTCTTCTACGTAATCGGGCAGCTGTTCATCAAGTTGCTGAAGATGCTGATCATCCCGCTCATCGTGGCGACAGTTCTTGTGGGCGTTGCTGGGCTCGGGGACCTGCGCCGAATGGGGCGGCTGGGCAAGCAGACGCTGACGGTGTACATCGGCACCATGCTTGTCGCGGCGACCATCGGACTGCTTCTCGTCGCACTCATCGACCCGGGCTCTGGGCTGAACTGGCCGATCGAGGATGGCGACCAGCCGACGCCCACGGTGAGCGAACTCGTGTTGCGCGTGGTCCCGGAGAATCCGATCGGCGCCATGGCGCAGCTGGACGTTATCGGCATTCTCTTCTTCACCATCCTGGTCGGTATCGCTATTCTGAAGTTGGGTAAGCGTCGCGCGGCACCCGTATTCAACTTCTTCGAGTCGCTCAACGACATCGTGTACGTTCTGATCGGCTGGGTGATGCGGACGGCTCCGCTGGGCGTCGGCGCCCTCATCGCGTATTTTGTGGGGATACAGGTCCCGGAGTACGTGGGCATGTTGCTGCAAAGCTTGGGCAAGTTCGCGCTGTGCGTCGTGCTCGGTTTGCTGGCGCATTTCCTGTTCCTTACAATGCTGGTCGCCTTTGTGGGCAAGTACCGCCCGGGCCGGTTCCTGAGCGGTATGAGCCCGGCGATCGCGACGGCGCTTGGCACGGACAGCTCGAGCGCGACAATGCCGGTGACGATGACTTGCGTGAGGAACGTGGGGGTTCCGAAGCGGATTGCGGGCTTCGTGGTGCCTGTCGGCGCAACCGCAAACATGGACGGGACTGCGCTCTATGAGGCGACTGCAGCGCTGTTCTTCACTCAAGCCTACGGCACCGACCTGTCGTTCGGGCAGCAGATTCTGGTGGTGTTCACGGCGGTCGCGGCGGCAGTGGGGGCTGCGGGGATACCCAGCGCTGGCCTGGTCACGATGGCCCTCGTACTCACGGCGGTTGGTTTGCCTCTGAAGGGGATCGCATTGTTGTTCGCGATTGATCGTCCACTGGACATGATGCGAACGGTGGTGAACGTCTACGGAGACGGAGTGACGAGCCGGCTGGTTCAGACGTGGAATCCGGACATCAAACCGGACGAAGACGACTTGGCGACCGCTTACGAGCAGGTTGAGCCCGCTGCCTCGTACGGAGACTAACGCATGGGATTGGTCATCGCCGCCGCGGCAACAGTGGTCATCGCGCTCGTCGTTTCCTATAACAGGCTTGCGAATATGAGGAACGTCGTTCGCGCAGCGTGGAGCGACGTGGACGTGCAGCTGAAACGCCGCGCGGAGCTCATTTCGAACCTCGTCGAGACGACCAAGGGCTACTCCGGTTTTGAGCAGCAGACGCTCGCATTGGTAACGCGGGCGCGGTCGACTGTGGCCGGCAGCGACATGAGTCCGCAGGAGCGAGCGGGCGCAGAAGCGAAGTTGGCCGCCCGCCTGCAGCAAATGCTTGCGGTAGTCGAGAACTACCCCGAACTGAAGGCGAGCGCCCAGTTCCTACGTCTCCAGGAGGAGTTGAGCGCTACCGAAACAAACATCGCCAACGCCCGGCGGTACTATAATGCTGCCGTACGAGACTACAACACCTTGGTCGAGTCGTTCCCGAGCGGTCTGATGGCTTCCATCTTCGCATTTCGAAAGGCGGAGTTCTTCGAACTGGATTCCGCCGGCGAGGCCGTCACCCCAAGCGCCATGATGGACGGGGAATCGGGAGGCCCAGAGTGAGGGCGCTGCTTGGTGCTGCACTGCTCATTGCCGCCGTCGGCGCAGCCGCCCAGCCGTACGTCATTCAGCGGTTCGAGAGCAGCATCCAGATTCACGCCGACTCTCGCCTCTCGGTCCAGGAGCGCATTTCCGTGCGGTTCAACGAGCCAAGGCGCGGCATCATTCGCAGCATTCCGGTTGACTACGACACGGGGCGGGGTTATCGCCGCTGGGTGGACGTGAGTGTGGTCTCCGTGGCAGACAGTGAAGGAAATGCGTTGGGGTTGAAGGTTTGGAAAGAGGGCTCAAAGCTCATGATCCGTATCGGGGAGCCGGATGTGACACTTGCGCCTGGGACGGAGGTCACTTATGTGATCGCCTACGTGGTCACGGGGGCCTTCAATTGGTTTGAGGCAGAGGATGGATGGACCGAAAGCCGCGCAGAATTGTATTGGAACGTCACGGGGGACGAGTGGGACACAAGGATTGAGGTCGCATCGTGCCGCGTGCAGTTTCCAGCGTTGCAGGGCGACGGGGCGGCGCGTTTGAGGGTCTTCGCTGGTCCTTATGGCTCGAGAGGGCAGAACGAGCTAATCGCGTTCGCGGAGGGAAAGCACGACGACGTTACGCACACGACGATTTCGCTTCGTTCAGACTCGGCGGATGTGTTGCGGGACGCTGCTCTTCAGCCGGGGGAGGGCATCACGATCGTGCTGGGTTTGCCAGGAAGCCACATCCAGCGCCCACCTTTGCTGGTGCAGGCTCGTTTGTTCCTTTGGCCTAACCTCGGGTTGCTGATGCCGTTCTTTATCGGGGCAGTGCTCTTCTACGCTTGGTCTCTTCGAGGAAAGGACCCTTCCCACGGGCCGGTGGCGGTTCAGTACGACCCGCCGGATAGCTTGACGGGCCCGGAGGCCGGCGCGATGCTCGACGAACGGGTGGACTCGCGAGACATCGCCGCGGGGATCGTGGGCCTCGCCACGAAAGGGTACATCAATATCGAACGGAAACAGGAGCGTGATACTGTGACGACCCTCTTGCGCAACACAGACAAGCCGATCGAGAATCTCACCAACTTCGAGATTTCCTTGCTATCGAAGCTGCGATCGTGCGGAAACATCGTTCGCGAGGACGATCTTCGCACGAAGGTGGCGCCGCACCTCGCTGACCTGCAGCAAAGCCTTTACGAAACGCTTGTAGACCGTGGCTACTATCTGAAGAACCCGGATGTGGTACGAAGGGCCTGGTTGGTGGGTGGTTTGGTGGCTGTCGGGCTGGCCACGTTCCTGCTGGTGAGTTCCATGGGTTCGTTTCTGCCGTCGATCGTTGGAGGGGTGGTCTCCGCGCTGCTGGTGATGGTGTTCTCCAGGTTAATGCCTGCACGGACCCATAAGGGAGCCAACGTCCTGCGTGACCTGAAGGGGTTTGAGGAGTTCATCCTCCGAGCCAACGGGAAGGAGATGGACTTGATGTCGAAAAAGCATCCGGATATGGCGCTGTTCGAGGCCTACCTGCCCCACGCTGTAGCGTTCGGCGCGACGAAGGTGTGGGTCGAGGCGTTCGAGAGCGTCTTGCAGCAGCCCCCCTCGTGGTACGTTGGTTCCTGGGACTCCGGGTTCAACTTCCACTCTTTCGGGAGCGACCTCGAGCACACGGTCGGCTCGCTTGGAAGCGCCGCCTCCACCCCGCCGCGGTCATCAGGAGCGAGCGGCGGCGGGTCAGGCTTTTCCGGAGGGGGTGGCTTCTCCGGCGGAGGGTTCGGCGGAGGTGGCGGCAGCAGTTGGTAGTGCCATTCGCTTGGCAAGAGTCTGGTGGGCTGCCTGGATGCGCGCGTTCCGAACCGTATCCACCCACTGGCGAGTGCGCGCAAAGCCGCCCGCGCGTTCCTGCTCGTAGCGCTCGGCGAAGAGGCCGCTTCGTATCTCTTCCAACAGCTCCCGGAGCTTGGCTCTGAACCGCTCATCTACCAGCCTGTCGCTCGCCTCCATCGCACCGAATTTGGCGGTGTCGCTGATTCGCTCAACCATGCCCGCGACGCCACTCTGTATCATCATCTCCGCGATGAGGCGGACTTCGAACAGGCACTCGAACCACGCCGCCTCGGGGGAATAGCCAGCCTCGACCAGCGTGTCAAACGAAGCCAGCACCAGCGCAGGCATCCCTCCGCAGAGGACCGCCTGCTCACCGAAAAGGTCAGTTTCGGTCTCCTCGCGAAAGGAAGACTCCAGAATTACCGAGCGCCCGCAGCCGAGCCCGACCGCATAGGCGCGTGCCAACTCGATATCGCCCGGCTCCGCTGCGATAAGCGCTGCTGCGCCCCGCCCCTCGACGTACAGCCTGCGCAACTCGGGGCCTATCGCCTTTGGGGCCACGAGCAGCGATTGAAGGTCGCCCCGCAAGCCGATGTTGCCGAACGTAATGCTGTAGCCATGCGCAAAGACGATGGCTGCCCCTCGCTTGGCGGTGGTGTTTACTACGCCGCGAATGATCTCCTCGTGCGCCGAGTCGGGTGTCAGGAGCGCAATAATATCCGCTTGCGCGACCGCATCTTTAAGCGGGTGAATTGGGATGCCGTCCCTCTGCGCCTTGGCGGCGCTGGGGCTTCCGGCGCGCAGGCCGACTACGACGTCCACGCCGCTGTCTTTAAGGTTGAGCGCCTGTGCGCGACCCTGCGAGCCATAACCGACGACACACACGCGCCTTCCTCGAAACGGAGGAAGCAGCAACTCGTCGACGTCAGGCGATTCGTTCAACGGCGTTCAACCTCCTGCCACCAGAATCGTCGGCGCAGGCTCGGCGAGAGACTTGCCGAAGCAATCCGTTCTCGCACGACTCGGCCTTGCCGCCGTGCTGAACGTGTACGCCTGGTTCATTTGCTCCATTACGACCGGAAAGCGTTGATCCCCCTTAGGAGTCTCGAGCACCACGTCGAAGCGGAGGCGATACGGCGACGCGACGCCGGTTTGGACGAGCCGCACTGTAGTGAGCCACTCGCCGCCGGACAATGCCGCCTCGGCGCGCCCGAACGAGAGCGACGGGCGTTGCTTCGACCAAAGCCACTGGGAAAAGAACCACCTCAGGTCCCGCACGGCTGCGTCTTGAAGCGCCAAGGCGACGTCGCTCCAGTCCGACGCCTTCCCCGTGCGTCGCTCGACAAGAAGCCGCAAGCCCTTGATGACGGCCTGTTCACCCATCTCTTGGGCGAGCATGTTCAGCACATATGCGCCGCGCATGTAGCCGACGATGCCGTGTTGGCCATGTGGCTCGACCAGCTCTCCGAGAGCGACGTCAACTCCCCTCAAGTTCCAACCCTGCTCGAGCGTTCGGTCGCTGTTCTTCTTAAAGAGGACACTGTCTACGTACTGAGTGACGCTCTCGTTCCACATGCTGCGGATGTATGTATTCGGTACGAGTCCGCCGAACCACGTGTGCCCAACTTCGTGGGAGGTCGCCCAAGACGTGATGGGCGGCGAGAGTACGGTGAAACTGTAGCACTCCAAGCCGTAGAAGTCCAGCGTGTCCACGATGTCATAGTGGTTGTAAGGGTATTTGCCGAACAGATCCTCGAACAACGCGATTGAGTCGGCGGCGGACCGCACGTCCCTTGCCGCACGCTCGCGGTTGACGTTGCCGACGTGCCACGCTCTGATGGTGCGGTTGCGGTCGTGAATCTCGGCTGCTAAGAGATACGGCCCACCAACGATGTGATGATAGGACACGGCAACGTCGTTTCGATAAGTGACAGTCTTGCGCTCGCCGTTCTGTTGCTCGTTCACCACGTCGCCGTTCGCCATCAGCAGCCAGTCCACCGGGCCAGTTAACGTGATGCGGCTTCTGAATGGCTGTCGCCCGATGTGCGGCCACCAGTAAGAGAGGAAGAGCGCGTGGTCCTTCCGGATGCCGTCTTGCCTCGTTATCTGGATATCGGTTTCATACTTCAGGCGTAGATCGCCGCCTTCGCCCGCGTTGGCCAAGTACAGAATGCTGCCGGCTTGCACAAGCGCAGGCGAATCACCTAGGCGGACCTGCTCAGGGTCCTCGTTGGAGAAGACGTTCAGCGCTCGGCCACGATACTCCGCTTCCGCAACGACGTAGGAATCGTTTATCCGCATGAGGACGGTTTCTGGTCCTTCGCTTTCGCGCCGAATCGTTATCGTGATGTCGAACGTAGCGTTTGGCTTCTCGGGGTGTAGGTCAACCGTGCAGCGCATCTCTGTGATACTGTAGTTAATGGGCAGGTCTTCCGGTATCTCTTCGCCGAACCTCGGGCCGTCGCCGGTGGAGATAACAGGCACAACGATGTCGTGCTGGTGTTCGTGTCGTTGCCATCGATGAAACACGACCCACGTTCTGCCGAAGCGCTCGTATCCGGGTGGGGCAGGGAACCCGTGCACGCTGATCGTTCGGAGCGAAGCCTCGGGGCCCACCACGTGGCGTAACGGCTGCATCGCCTCTGAGGTCGAAAACAGTGCGCGAAGTTCGGCGAACGAGCCGCTCTGAACCGCCGCCTTTGCCTGGTTGACGATGTCGAGCGTGGGCGCACCTTGCAGCCCAGCCGTAAGAACGAAAGCCAATAACGCTTCCATGCTGAGAAGTATATCCAAGCACGCCTACAACGGATAGAATTGGTCTGATGTTTGGCAAGCGAGTGCGAATCTTTCGGCTTTCGGGCTTTGACGTGTACATTGATTTCAGTTGGGTGTTCCTCGCTGTGCTGGTTACGTGGAGCCTGGCTACGAGCGTATTTCCAATACAATCGCCAGGAGTGGCCCGCACGGCTTATTGGCTGATGGGTGCGGGCGGCGCGCTGGGGTTGTTTCTTTCTATCGTGCTGCACGAGCTCGCCCATTCCGTCGTGTCAAGGGCTAATGGCATCCGAATGCGCGGCATTACGCTGTTCATCTTCGGTGGGGTTGCGGAGATGCTCGATGAGCCGCCCAGCCCACAGGCTGAGTTCAAGATGGCGATCGCAGGGCCCGTAGCCAGCCTGCTCATCGGCGGGGTGTGCTTTGCTCTTGCCGCCCTATTAAACCTCGCCGGCCTGGAATTGGTCGGTGCCACCTTGAGCTATTTGGCGAGCATTAACATCATGCTTGCAGTGTTCAACATGGTCCCCGCGTTTCCGCTTGACGGCGGGCGTGTGCTTCGATCCATTCTGTGGAAAGCGCAGGGCAGCCTTCGGCAGGCAACACGTACTTCATCCACCATCGGCTCCGGCTTCGGCTTGCTGCTCATCGCGCTCGGTGTCGTGAGCATACTCATGGGTCACTTTGTGATGGGACTATGGTGGTTCCTGCTGGGATCATTTTTACGCAGCGCGGCTGTTCAGTCATACGAGCATGTCTTGTTGCGACAGTACCTTCAGGGCGAGCCCGTGCACCGCTTCATGAACCGCAGCGTCATCACTGTGACGCCCGACCTTCTGTTGGATCGGTTCGTCGAGGACTTCGTATACAGGTACCACTTCAAAATGTTCCCCGTTGTCCATGATGAAGCCGTGCTCGGGTGCGCAACCAGCTCGAGTCTCACAGAGATTCCGCGTGAACGCTGGCACACATTGACCGTGCGGGACGTGATGGAGCCGTGCAACGAGTCCACAAGCGTCCATCCGAACACGGATACGCTCGAGGCCCTCGGGAAGATGATGCGCTCCGGAAGGAGTCGCCTGCTGGTAGTTGAAAACGGACGCCTCGTAGGTCTTCTCTCTCTACGTGATGTAATGGACTTCTTTAACCTGAAGGTCGAACTCGACGAAGCAGAGCGGCGAACCAGCTGAGGTATACTCCTCCCGGCCACCGAAGGAGCGACGCCCAAACGTAGACGGAGATGCCAGAGGAAGAAACCACCAACGTCCAAGTCGTCCCAGTCGCGGACGAGATGCGCAAGTCTTATGTCAACTACGCGATGTCCGTCATCGTGGCACGCGCACTTCCCGACGTTCGCGACGGACTAAAGCCTGTCCAGCGACGCATTCTCTACGCGATGCTCCAGGGCGGCTACACGCCTGATCGGCCGAGGACCAAGTCAGCCAAGATTGCTGGAGATACCCAGGGCGACTACCATCCGCACGGTCAAGAGGTCATCTATCCCACGCTTGTCCGCATGGCGCAGGACTTCTCGCTGCGATATCCACTGATCGATCCTCAGGGCAACTTCGGCAGCATCTATGGCGACCCGCCTGCCGCGATGCGATACACCGAAGCGCGCCTCTCACCCATCGCTATGGAGATGCTCGAAGACATCGAGCGAGAGACGGTGGACTGGACGCCGACCTATCTCCAAACTAAGAACGAACCGGTGTTCCTGCCGGCCAGATTTCCCAACCTGCTGTGTAATGGCGCTACAGGAATTGCTGTCGGCATGGCGACCAACATGCCGCCTCACAACCTAAACGAGGTGGTCGCAGCTATTCTTATGCGCCTCGAGAACCCGAAGTGTACGGTCGACGAGCTGATGAAAGTCTTGCCGGGGCCGGACTTTCCGACCTACGGCATGATCATGGGTGTTAAGGGAATTCGCGAGATGTATGCAAGCGGTCGCGGCAGGATGACCTGCCAGGCGAAGACCGCCATAGAGGAAGGGGAAGGGGGCAAAAGCAAGATTGTCATTACGGAAGTGCCGTATCAGGTCAACGTGCAAACGCTTATCGAGCAGATCGCTGACCTGGTAAAAAAGAAGAAACAGGACGCGATCGCCGCAATCGAAGACCTTACCGATCGGAGCGGCATGCGCATTGAAGTAACCATCAAGCGGGACGGCAATCCGCAAAAAGTGCTCAACTACCTTCGCAAGCACACAGCGTTGCGCACTACCTTCGGTGCGATCATGTTGTCGCTGATAGACGGCGTTCCGCGAGTTGCGTCGCTGACCACGTTGCTCGACGAATACATCAAGCACCGAAAACTGGTGATTGAGCGTCGAACGCGCTTTGAACTGAACCGCGCGCTCGAAGAGGCGCACATCAGCGAGGGGTACCAGATCGCCCGAGCCAATCTCGACGAGGTCATCCACGTTATTCGCCAATCCGAGGACCCGGACAAGGCTCGGCGCGAACTTGTGCGCCGCTTCGGAATGACGATGTACCAAGCCAATGTCATCCTGAACATGCAACTTCGCAGGCTGACCCGGCTGGAGCAACAGAAACTCGAGGAGGAGTACAAACGCATCCTACGCAAGGTTGCAGACTTAATGGACATCCTGACCAGCCCGGAGCGTATTACGCAAATCCTCCGGGACGAACTCGAAGCTCTCAGAAAGAAACATGGCGACGAGCGCCGGACAAAGATCATCCCGCATGAACCGGGCGAGATCAGCGACGAAGACCTGATTCCCGACGAAGAAGCGATCGTCACCATCAGTCGAGACGGCTACATCAAGCGCGTCAGCCTCGACGCTTACCGCAGCCAGCGTCGGGGCGGGAAGGGCGTGGTCGGCACAAGCCTGAAGGAGGCGGACGAGATTCAACACCTCTTCCAAGTGACTACACACCAGACGATTTTATTGTTCACCGACCGAGGGCGCGTTTTCCGACTGAAAGCGTACGAGATTCCCGAGTCGGGGCGCTATGCCAAAGGCTCTCCAGTCATCAATTACATCGCGATTGATAGCGCGGAACATGTTACGGCGGCGACGACTGTGAGGGACATGGGCGGTGAAGGATACTTCGTGATGGTAACGCGAAAAGGCGAGGTGAAGCGCACCGCGCTCGCGAATTTCGGCAACATTCGCAGCAACGGAATCCGAGCGTTCGACATCGAGCAAGGGGACAGCCTCCGGTGGGTGCTCCGCAGCAAGGGCGACCAGGACGTCATCATCGTTACCCGCGAAGGCATGAGCATTCGGTTCAACGAGCGAGAACTGACCAGTCGTAGCCGCGCGGCGGGAGGCGTGAGAGGGATCCGCCTTAAAAAGGACGACGTCGTCGTCTCGGCGATGCTCGTCGAAGACGAAGGACTTGACGTTCTCACCGTCGGGGAACTGGGCCTTGGCAAGCGCACCACAATTGATGACTACCGTCGCCAGAAGCGCGGCGGCATGGGCATCAAGACTATGAACGTCACAAAAAGGACCGGTAAAGTAGTCGGAGCGCTCATCGTTCGAGACGAGGACCGCCTCGCCGTGATGACGACCAAGGGGAAGACCATTCGCCTACGGGTCAACGAAATACGCCGCGTCGGAAGAATCGCGCAGGGCGTAAAACTGATTGACCTTGCGCCCGATGATCGCATCGCCAGTCTCGCGAGACTGATAACGGAAACCGACACGGGCCAAAACTGACCCGCGTCGGCTCTCCACTCCTGACAGAAGGGGTCATCGGTTCCAGTCGGGATAGATGTCCTTCCTGCTTGAGAACCAGGGGCGCTTTAGCGTTCCGTAGATGAGCACCTTCGCGTGTCCATCCCCAAACAGACCAATCGCCTTATTGATGTGAAGCCAGTGGAAGTGAGTGCGCAGTGTTTTGTTGTTTGGCGGGCTCCAGAACCAGTCCTCAACTTGCAAGAAGTTGCAAACCGGTACCCAGGCATGGTGCTCCCAAGCGATCAACGTCTCCGCGGGCTCTTGCACCTCGGTCTGTTTCGCCCCAGTGCAATGCCAAACGCCTGAAACATATTGACAGTCTTTGACGCTCGGGCCCCATTCGTTATAGCGTGCGTTTGGGTTGCGATTATAGTAAGGTGAGTAATACGGCGGAGTGAAAAAGTTCAGCGCATAGCTCATCTGCCAGTGTGGAGGCATGGATGGGCAGCGCTTCACCCCTTCGTTCTGGATGTACGGGTCAATCTTGCCCGGCCTCGGTTTGTTGCGGGCGGGCTGATTCACCCGTCCCCAGAATGCGCCGTAGATCCCGGCGTTGTTGTTGTCGTACCCAATCCACATCTCCTGCGGCGCAAAGCCCTCAAGGGGGCTATAGGTGGCGGCAGCAAACCAAGTGTCGTCGTGGTCGGCAAGGTACATCATCATCGCCATGCCTAGCTGCTTCTGGTTGCTCAAGCACATGGTCTGCTTGGCCGCCTCTTTGGCGCGCATAAAGACGGGAAACAGAATTGCAGACATGATCGCGATGATCGCCACTACGACGAGCAACTCAATCAAAGTAAAAGCCTTTTTCTGCATGAAATTGTCCTCCTCGACGCAGAAGCGCCAACCTTTAGTTTACCGCACTTGCGGCGAAGAGTGGGCTGTTTACCAAAAAACGCCCTAATCCGCTGCCTGACCTACAGATGGCGCTAATCGGACGACCGCCGCGAGGACTGCATCCAAAGGTATGTCGGCCACCCCACTCTCTGAGGAGAGCGCGAGAAGATTCGGGTTTGGTGGCGCCCACAAACGGATTACCTCCCGCCGGTACAGACCGACCGTCGGACGGTCGAAGGCTGCAGCAAAGTGTAAGATTCCGTTATCTACCGTAATAATTAAGTCCGCTCGCTGCACCGCGCCGACTACCTCCGGAAGCGTCAGCCGTCCCCGCAGATCTTGAACCAGTTCCTGCTCAACGAGGTACCCCTCGGAGGTGGCGCTATGATAGAACCGCTCCTGTCGCTTCGGTGGTGCGCCCAGAAGGCCGCACGGTTGGGACAGTTGCCGCAGCAGCTCCGCCCAGCGTTCCACAGGCCAGGTCTTCCCGGGGAGCGTTGCGCCCGTTGAGATGAGAATCGGTGGCGTAGGGAAGGGGGGCTCTGCCGATGCAAGGGCGTAACGCGGAACGCCGCCTGGCCACTCAGCCTCCGGCAGCGGCGGCACGTACGCCAAGCGCAAGAACACCTCAGAAATGAAGCCGGTCTCGAGAAAGTCGTATCGCTCGGAAAGGTCATCGGACGCCCATCGCTGATCACGCCACAGGTCGCCGCGGTCGTCGTCTGGATAGTCCCAGGCGCCGCGACCGTCAGGAGCCAAGCAAGGCCCGCACACAAAACCCTGCTCGCCAAGCACTGCCGCCAAGACGCGATGAAGTTCACTCGCTTCAAGGTTAAGTACGAGGTGATATGGTCCGACCTCGTTCATCCTGCTGCGTGCCACTTCGAACAGGTTTAATGGTGAAGAGCCGAGAACGTCGCACCTCCAGTCGAACAGTGCGCCGGGCCCTGTGGATGCCTGCTCGAGTTCGGCGGTTCTGGTTCCGCCATAGTAGTCGAGAATACAATTGGGATGAAGCGACTTCATCGCGCGCGCGAGGGGCGTCGCCACCGCGAAGTTGCCGAGCGCATCGTTCACGACAAGCGCGATGCGGGGCGACGGCGGAAGCGGCTGACCTCGATACCTCTGCATGGTCGCCATTCTATACCGGCGGCTCAATCTTTCGAATCGTGAGGCGAATGCTTACTTCCGCGGGAGACTTGGATCCATCCGGGCCGGGTATTTCGATCTTTCCGCTGATGCGGACTTCACCGCTCCGTAGCGTCCCTGTGTCCGCGTCCAGGTAGTAGCTCGCTTCCGTCTTAATCGAGGAGATGCTGCCTTTGACCAGTTGATCGATGTGGTGGACCTTCCGTCCCTCCAGTTTCTCCGCGCCGCGGTAAATGAAGGTTTCGCGCACGCTCACGTTGCCAAGCAGCGGCCACGAGCGCTCGCCGGAGAGCGACCACTTAGCGCCTGGCAAGATGCGCTTTTCAGGCAGGGGAACGTAGCCAATGGTTTGGAGCGTGCTCACAAGCGCGTTCGTTGGAGTTAGCAAGCGGCCCCGCGTGTCCACGTCGACAACGGCAGGCTCTTCCGTCAGCAATCCGGACTGATCCGGTTGCCCCTCTTGTTGAACGGTGATGGGGCTTGGTTCGAGAAGGATCTCATACACATCGCCGTCAACCCGTTGAACCTTGGCGGTGACACGCATGTTGATTTGCTGCGTAATCGGGTCTCCGCCGTCGAGCTCAATCCGCGCCTTACCCTCGAACGTACGAGTTTCTTCGTATCCCGGCTTCAACCGGAGTCGCAGCAGCTCACCCTTGGGCTCGTCGTTCTTGGGCTCCTCCATCACAGGCGGCTCAAGGCGGACGATCGGCGTAGATGGATCGGTCGGGTGGGCCTTTGTTTCCTGTTTTTGTTTTCGCGATGTCTGGGAAGATTGGGCCTGCTCCCTTGGCTCACAAGAGCAGCCGGTGAGGACGACTGAAGCCGAGAGAACGGACAGCAAGCATGCTTCCCGAACAAAAACCCGGTAGGAATCAGAGGTTGAGGTCACAGAGTCGGGTATACTCTGCTTGCTACTCCGAGCGCAATGCCGTGCGCTCAAGCCCTTAAACGGAGGGACTTACTATGAAAGGAAAGAAAACGGCGCTTATTCTTGCTTGCGCCGGCGCGGCTGCCGCGGCCGTTGCCATGTTCGGCGGTGGCGCGCCTTGGTCAGACAACTTCGAATCCTATCCGCTTGGCCCGATTGCCGGCCAAGGCGGTTGGGAAGAGTGGACCGGCTCGCAGAACGTGTCGGGACAAGTGACGAACGCCCAAGCCCATGGCGGCACGAAGTCGCTGCTGATCGAGGGCGGCGTGTCGGGAGGTCCTGCCGGCGACGACACTGTTCAGCGCTTCAGCGGACTCACTTCCGGCCGCTACCTGATGAAAGCGTGGTGCTTCGTTCCAAGCAACGCGACTGGCTCAGGGTGGTTCATCATGCTCAACCAGTACCCGAGTCCTCTGAACTGGTCGCATCAGGTCAACTTTAATGCGACCACGAATAAGGTGCACGCTGACTTCAATCAGGGAGAAACGGACTTGATCAAGGGCCAGTGGGTGCCATACAAGGTTGACATCAACCTCAGCGACGACAAGCAGGACACCTACTACAATGGAGTCCCGTTCGTCATCGGGCAGAGCTGGAAGGACGGCGTGGACGGCATGGGCATCTCCAATATCGACGCGCTTGACCTGTACGGGGGAGAGTTCAACAGCAACCCGCGTGGCATCAGCCGCATGTATTGGGACGATCTCGTGCTTGCCGTCGTGCCGACGATCAGTTCGGTTGGTTTCCTGTCTCCGGGTGGCGGTAACGCCGGCGGCACCATCGCCGATCTTGCGAACCTGGACGACTCGGCGTACCGAACCTTCTCCGATGGCACATCTGCGATCCAGGAAGCTAACCTGACGGCCATGGTCCTGGGCATGAACACCACGGTGTCCAACCCGAGCCGACTGTGCGCGACGATCAAAGCCAACATCAACCAGAGCGTCGGCGGTTTCTTGACGATCTCCTTCCGAAACTGGAACACCGGCGACTTCGAAGTAGTCAGCCCTTCGTTCCAGACGACGACGAGCTATCGCTTCTTCTCGATCGACAACGTCCCTGCGGGCAATTACGTCCGGGCGAGTGATGGTCGTATCGAGATGCTAGTGAAGTCGATCGTAAATCTGCCGATAACCGAGGCGACATTCTTCACGGAGTTTGACCTCGTCCAGGTTGGCGTCTCCTAACAGACGCCGGTCGATCGCCCGAAGACGGCGAGCGCCCGGCGCTCGCCGTCCTCCCTTTGCGCCGGGTAGAATCCAGACCCCGAGCGAAGCGCAGTCTCGCGGCTACGAAACACTGCTGCCGAACGTCCTTATGGCTGAGTCGCCCCAATCACTGTGAAACTCAAAACCATTCGCATCTACGGCTTCAAGTCGTTTGCCGATCGCGTGGAACTTGACGTGGACGGCGACCTTGTCGCCGTCGTCGGCTCCAACGGTTGCGGTAAGAGCAACATCGTGGACGCCATCGTTTGGGCGCTTGGTGAATTGAACCCGCGTAGCGTCCGCGCAGCCCAATCCACCGATGTCATCTTCGCCGGCTCCGCCAAGAGGAAACCGCTCGGCTATGCAGAGGTCTCGCTCGTCTTCGATAACGAGGATGGGGCGTTGCCCGTACCCACCAGTGAAGTCGTCATCACCAGGCGCCTAACGCGAGACGGTCAAAGCGATTACTTTATCAATCGGCAGCCTGTCCGACTTAAGGACATCCATGAGCTGTTCGCTGACTCGGGCCTCGGCCGCACCGGCTACGCAATCGTGAACCAGAGCGATATCGATGCCGCACTAAGTGCAACTCCCATCGAAAGGCGGATTTGGATCGATGAGGCTGCCGGAGTACAAAAGTACCGCCTCCGTAAGGTTGATGCGCTCAAGCGGCTCGAGAGCGCTTTACGACACCTCGAGCGGGTCAACGACGTGATTGCCGAAATCGAGAGGCAGCGCGAGCCCCTCCGCGAGCAGGCCGAGAAGGCGCGCCGGTACAAGGAACTGCTTGGCAGCCTTCGCGAGGTGGAGTCTGCTGTGCTGATCAAAGAGGCGAGCGACCTTGCACAGCGCATTCGGGAACTGGAAGAGAGCATGCGAACTCGCCGGGCCCAGGCTGAGGAGATGCGCCGCGAAGCTAAGGAGGCAGACGCAGCATCGGAGGAACTTTCCAAACGAGCGGACGATCTCGACGATAAACTCGAGTCACTCCGCGCACGCGTCCAGGAGTCCCTTTCAACTTCAGAGCGGGCGCAAAGCCGGAAGGCTCTGCTCGATCAGCGTCTGGCGAGCCTCGGAGAGATCGAGCAAGACGCCGACCGCCTACGCCGCGAGCACGAAGCTCGCGTAACGCGGCTCAACGACGCCCTCAATCAGGCGCGCCGTGACGCTGAGCGAGAGGAGTCCGCCGTCGCTGTGCTGAAGGAGACAATCGCGGAGCTCGAGGCCTCCGCCACGGCGTTGATGGAGCACCTCGAAGTCGCTGAAACAGAACTCGCCGCCGCAAGGGAGCGCGAGGTGCATCGCTTTAGGCTGGCGGCCGCACGTGAAGAGGCAGCGCGGCGGCTCCAGTCACTCTCCGCTGAAGAGCACAGGCTCACCCAGGCGCTTGCGTCCGCGGAGGGCGCGCTCCGCGATGCGATTCGTGCCTCTGAACATGCCCAACAGTCCGAGGCCGCCCTCAATGAGGATCTTTCTGCAACCGCACGCCGACTTAGAGAACTGGACCAGAAACTCGACCACCTAGAGACGCAGCGCAGGGCCCTGCTTGCAGAGCACGCCTCCCTCGATGCGCGGGCGAGCGCGGTCTCCGCGGCAATCGAAAACAACGAGACACTCCCCCTTGGCGCCAGAGCCGTCCTCGAAGCCGCCGAGAGCGGCAAGCTCGCAGGATCCTTTGTTCCCCTCGGCACGGCGATCCAAGTGCCCTCGGATCTCTCCGCTGCCATCGAAGCAGCCCTTGGCGCGTCCGTCGGAGACCTCATCACCCCGTCTGCAGTCGAGGCCGACGCCGCAATCCGATGGCTCAAGAAGGAGCGCGCAGGGAGGGCGACGTTCCTTCCCCTCGACCTTGTCAACCCCCCAGCCGACACCCTGCCTTCGGACACCCTCTCCCCCTGGGAGAGGGCAAGGGTGAGGGCCCGACCTTTCGTTCCGAGGCGCGAGGGTGTCCTTGGCATCGCTGCAGATCGCGTCCATGCAGCGCAAGAGCACCGAGCCGTCGTAGAGGCGCTTCTGGGCGGGGTCATCCTCACCGAAACGCTCGAAGTGGCAATCGACGTCGCCAGGCAAGCGCGTGGCTATCGCAAAATAGTGTCCCTCGACGGAGAGGTCGTTTTTCCAAACGGCGCTGTTACCGGCGGGGCGCACCGCACTGACCGCGCCGGCCCTATTAGGCTATCCGCCGAACTGGAGGAACTGCGAGCCAGTGCCCAGCAGATTCAAGCTAAGCTGCAAGAGTTGCACCACGGAATCCGCCATTGCTCCAGTGAGCGCCAGACCGTCGAGGCGTCTGCCCAGGAGGGCGCGCGCCGCCTCGCTGCAGCGCGAAACCGAACTGCCGAGGCAGACAAAACGCGCGCGCTTGCCGAGGAGCGCCTCAATGTAACGCAACAGGCTCTCGACAACTTGCGCGCCACCATCCAGGAGCTGAGTCTCCAGGCCCCGCAGTCCCTCGATGCGGCCCAGTATGACCTTGAAACCCTCGAAACCGAGCGCAACCGCCTTCTCGAACAACTGTCCGCAACACGCGCCGACCTTGAGCAAGCCAAGCGAGCTCTTCTGCAAGCCGAGGAGCGGAGGGCCGTGATCGCGGAGCGCATGGTAGCCGCCGAGGCCGAGCTCCAACAGGTCGCTGCTGCCGACCCGCCGGCCGCCCGCCTGCAGTCCATCGAGGCGGAGCGACAATCCCTGCGGCAGGAACTGGTTCAGGTCGAAGCGCAGGTGTCCGAATCGGCGCATGCCTACGAACTTGCGGAGGCTGCGCTGCAGGTGGCGGTGAAGGAGAGGCACGAGCTCCAATCTGAGGCTCACGAGGCATCGCGTCGTGCCAACGAACTTCGAGAGCAAGCACGCACGATCGAGGACGCTGCGTATCAGGACGACATTCAACGGGCACGCCACGAAACCAAGCGAGCTGGCACGCTGGCGAGGCTATTGGAGGAGTACGGCGTGGACGAAGCCGACGCCGAAAGTCAGGCGCACATCGTCTCGGTGCCGGAGGACGCCGAGAGGTTGACCCGCACGCTCCGCCGCGAGATACGCGCCCTCGGAGAAGTGAACGTCGGCGCCATCGAGGCTTGGGAGGCGCTCTCGGGGCGCTACGACGTGCTCGCCCGCGAGCGCGACGACGTGCTGGCGAGCAAGGCGGAATTGGACAGGTCGGTCGCCGAACTGGATCAACTCACGCGAGGCGCGTTCCGGGAGACGTTCGACAAGGTGCGGGACGCCTTCGCGGAGACGTTCACTCGACTGTTCGGCGGCGGGGAAGCGACCCTGCTCCTTACGGACGAAAACAACCTGCTTGAATCCGGCGTGGACATGGAGGTCGTGGTGCCGGGCAAGAAGCGGCAGCGGTTGGAACTGCTGTCAGGAGGTGAGAGGGCGCTCACGGCGTGCGCGTTCCTCTTCGCTTTGGTCAAAGTCAAACCCAGCCCGCTCGTGATCCTCGACGAGTTGGATGCCCCCCTGGACGGTCGGAGCGTCGAGAGGTATGTCGACTTGATCCGTGACTTCACGAAGACGACGCAGTTCCTTGTGATCACGCACAATGTAACGACAATTGCAGCCGCGCCCGTTTGGTTCGGCGTTACAATGCAAGCCGGCGTAACGGCGGTGCTCCCTTACAAGCCGAAGAACGAACTCATCCCCAGCCTTAACTGACGATACCGAGCGGCTCCATCGTCTTCCACTTGCCAAGGGTGAAGTTCGGCACCTCAACTGACTGGCTCCGCCTGGCACCGGCCCGATGACCGACCAGGAGGCGGCGTCGTAGACGTCTTGATCCATCGCCAAGCCATTGCGCAGGCAATACACGACCCTCAGGATCCGCGGACTTGTGCTGTGCCCCGGGGGAGGGCGAGTATGGAAGAACGCAATCGGCGATGCGGACGACGGAAGCTCATGACCCCGTACCCCGCGCCATCGTGCTCTATGCCGCTCTGGGGCTGGCCGACTTCGGATTCACCCTCGCCGCGCTCAGCGCAGGGGGAACCGAGTTGAACCCGTTACTCGCTTGGGCGCTAAGCGTGGGACTATTCGAATACCTGAAGCTGGCGCTTACGCTGCTTGTCTGTGCGGCTATGTTGTTCTTGTGGCCGCGCTCCGTGTTCGCACGTCGAGTCACGATCTACGCGAACCTGCTAATGATGGCACTGGTGGCCTACCACGTATCGCTGTGGGCGAGGGCGATGCACGAAACGCCCCCGTGCGAAAAAGCCTCGAGGGGCGCTCGCCCTCCCTGACTCCGACTCAGGGAGCGTGAGCTTCCTCGCGAATACCAAAGCAACGCCCCAAAGAACGGCTCGCGGGAAAGAATGGCTGGCGGGGACGCCCGCCCTCCCTCAGAAAGCCCTTGCCCCCTCGCGAACACTCCGAGCACCGGCTCTAGTGATGGCGCCCCCGGCAGGACTCGAACCTGCGACACCGAACTTAGGAGGTTCGTGCTCTATCCCCTGAGCTACGGGGGCGGGGCAGCGATAGAATACCTCAACACATGCGCCGGTCTCTAAGCACATCGTCAACGGCGGGGTCAACGTGGCGGAGGTGATGCTCGAGACTGAAAACCTCCTCGATTTCCTGTGGCGACAGGCGCGACAGAACGTCGGGGTCTTCGCTCACACACGCGCGATAGTCTTCGCCCTCCCACGCACGCGCAGCGTTGCGTTGCGCGATATTGTATGCCTCCTCGCGCGAGCAACCCTTTCGGATGAGCGCGATCATTAAGTGTTCGCTATACACGAGGTCGCCCATAAGCTCGAGGTTCGCGCGCATCCGATCCACCCGGATTTCAAGTCCCGAAATCACCTTGGTCATTCTGTTGAGCATAAAATCAATTAAGTGAAATGAATCAGGAAACACAATTCGTTCGACGCTCGAGTTTGTCAGGTCGCGCTCGTGCCACGTTGCGATGCTCTCCATCATCGCCGTCGCGTTGCCTCGCAAGACGCGGGCGAGCCCGCAAACCGTCTCGCTGTGCCAAGGGTTTCGCTTGTGTGGCATGGCGCTGCTGCCGGTTTGGCCCGCGGCGAATTCCTCCTGCACCTCAAGGATCTCGGTGCGCTGCAGGTTCCGCAGTTCGCTTGCGATGCGCTCAAGCGTCGCTCCGAGCTGAGCGATGACGTTGATCACGTTGGCGTGCCGGTCTCTGGCGACGATCTGCGTCGAGATCGGGTCTGGTCGAAGCCCGAGGATGCGGCAAGCCTCTGCCTCGATCTCCCGCCCGAGAACCCCGCGCACGCCGACAGGGCCGCTGACCTTGCCCACGGCGATCTCCCGCTTGCACGCCCTCAGGCGTCGAGCGGCTCTGCGCAGCTCCGTGAGCCACGACGCCGCCTTGTAGCCGAACGTGATCGGCTCGGCGTGAATGCCGTGGGTGCGACCGATCATCGGCGTCTGCTTGTGTTCTCGCGCCAACTGTCTCACCGCGCGCCGCAACGCGCCGAGCGAGCGCTGGGTTTGCACCAGAGACTCGCGCATCATCAGCGCAAGGCTCGTGTCAATCACGTCGTAGGACGTGACGCCATAGTGGAAGTACCGCGCGGGTTCGCCGACGTTCTCCGCAACGTTGCGCACGAACGCCATCAGGTCGTGGCGCGTCTCCTTCTCCAGCTCCGCCATTCGGTCAAGATCAAACGTGGCTTTGGCGCGGATGGCGTCGGTAGTGCCTTTCGGGATTGCGCCGTGCAGTTCGGCTGCCTCGCAGATGGCGAGTTCAACGCGCAGCCAGGTCTCGGTCCGCGCCTGGTCGCTCCAGATTCGGTCCATTGCCGCGGTGGAGTAGCGGGCGATCATCGCGGCAAGGCTACCCTGCATCTGGAGTCCCGCGGCGGCTTCGAAAGGAAATTCGACCAGTGACCAGACCCAAAAACCTCTCGTCAGTACTTGCCTGCCACGGTCTCCATCTATGCACGAACGTGCATGTGAGGAGGGTCTATTGCTCGAAGAAGTCGTAACGCGAAGTCGCATTGATCCCGTTGCACGAGGAATCCCCAAGAAAAGTTGAGCATAAGCAGCCTATCAGCTGACCTTTGGTAAGCCTCGGATGACGGGTGCAATTCGTAAGAGAGATAGTGAAAGTAAGAGGCGGGTCTGGCCCGCCTCTTCGTGTCGGTTCGTCCTTACCAGTAACGAATGCGCGTGTCGTCGTGAGCGACGTACCCTGGCAAAGTGCCATTTCCGCCATTTCCCTCGACGGTCACGCGCGCGATGTTGGGCTAAGTCCCAGTCCAACACCAACCGTACCAAATCCACTGGTTTTGAAAGACTGGCACGGTGAATGTGCCCAGCATGTTGTTGGTGGCGTCGTAAAGGGTGAACCTTGCCGCGGTTGTCGTTGGATGAGCCGACTTGAACCACCCTCCAAAGCGCCGCACGGGGAACAGGAACTGCCAGTCCACATCTGTCCCGCGACCGTACATCATGTTCGGTGGGGAGTTGAGCGGCAGAGGCTGGTTAAACACGAGAAGCGCGTTCTGGGGCTGAAGACGCGATGCGACTCCGAGCGGGAACGCGTTGATTGACAAGTACGCCCCAAACGCAATTCCGTTGTAGTCCTGCCTCAAAAAAGCAGGGGCTGGAAACGGTGGGCAGGGAACAACTTGTTGGCTGAGCGCCTGCTGAGCAGTTACCAGCGCAAGAGCTGCCAGGACAATGACTCTCGAGTACATTTGATATCTTGTCCTTGTTGGGTTGTCTTTGCCGCTCCATTTGGGGCGGCACATCGTCGGACGACGATCCGCGCCAAAATGTTGCGACAGATTTGCAGTAACTTCGTTCGGCGCCCTGGCCGCCTATCGCTGGTCAATCGGCACGTAGGCGCGGAGCGGCTCACCCTCGTAGATGCACTTCGGGCGGATGATGCGGTTGTCGTCGAGTTGTTCGATCATGTGCGCGCACCAACCAGTGATGCGCGACACGGCAAAGATGGGCGTGTACAGCGGGATCGGAATCCCCAGTAGGTAGTAGGTGTACGCGGCGGGGAAGTCCACGTTCGGGAAGAGGTTCTTCTCCTCCTTCATCACACGCTCACAGATGTGGGCGATGTCACCCCATTTGGTGTTTCCGAGGCGACGGCCCAGCTCCTTGCCCATGTCGCCCATGATGCCCGCGCGGCTGTCGCTGATGCGGTACTCGCGGTGGCCGAAGCCCATGATGAGCTCCTTCTTGGCTAGCTTCTCACGCAAGTATGGTTCGGCGTTCTCCGGTTCGCCGATTTCGAGCAGCATCTCCATTGCCTTCTCGTTTGCGCCGCCGTGTAGCTTTCCCTTTAGGGTGCCGATGGCGGAGACGGTGCCGCTGTACAGGTCGCTCAGGCTGGAGACGGTTACGCGAGCGCAAAACGTGCTGGCGTTGAATCCGTGCTCGGCGTAAAGAACAAGCGACGTGTCAATCGTCCTTACCGTGTAGTCGTCCGCCTTCTGCCCGTTCAGCATGTAGAGGAAGTTCCCTGCGGTGTTCAACTCGGGGTCTGGCTGGATGACGTCTTGCCCATGGGCGAGACGCCAGCCGTTCGCGACGAGGGCGCCCATCTTGGCTGTGAGACGCACCGCCTTCCTGACGTTCGCGTCATGGTCCAGAGGGTCTGCGTCGTAATCGGGGTCGGACGGCGCCAAAGCCTGAACTCCCACCTTCAACTGATCCATGGGGTGGGCGTTGTCGGGAACGACAGCCATCGCTTGATACACGAAGTCAGGAACGGAGCGTTCTGCGGCCAGTGTGCGATTGAAGTCCGCCAACTCGCCCTTCGTGGGCAGGTGACCGTGCAGCAAGAGGAACGCTGTCTCCTCAAAACTGCCTTTTTCCGCTAACTCGTGAACGTCGTACCCACGGTAAATGAGGCGCGACTTCTCGATGTCAATGTCGCTAATCTTGGAGATGCCGGCGATGACACCGGCAAGCCCCGGACTGTATTCTGGTGTTGCTGTCGGCATTGTGATGAATTCTCCTTGTCGTCAGTCCTTCTTGACGCGGCTAAGCGTCCGGTCCAATTCTTCGTACTTCTGATACTCGATCAGGTCGTACAGCTCCTGTCGTGTGCGCATCCTTTCCAGGAGGGGCTGCTGAGTGCCCTCGGAAAGCAGCACACGAACAGCATTCTCCACCGCTTTGATCATCACGCGAAACGCGGTCATCGGAAAGATGACCAGATTGTACCCAAGCGATCGGAACTCATCCACCGTGATGAGCGGCGTCTTGCCGAACTCCGTCATGTTCGCCAGCAGAGGCGCAGCTACCCGCGAGCGGAACTCGGCGAACTCTTCCTTCGATTCCAACCCTTCGGGGAAGATGACGTCCGCGCCCGCCAGAACGTACATGTTCGCCCGCTGGATCGCTTCGTCAAGTCCCAAAACTCCACGGGCGTCGGTGCGAGCGACGATGAGGAACGAGTCGTCCGTTCGCGCCCGAACAGCGGCGCCCACCTTCGACTCCATCTCCTCGCGGGGAACCAGCTCCTTCCCGTCAAGGTGGCCGCACTTCTTCGGGACGGCCTGATCCTCGATGTGCATTCCCGCCAGCCCCGCGCGTTCGAACTCGCGCACGGTTCGAAGAACGTTCCACGTTCCGCCGTAGCCCGTGTCTGCGTCGGCGATGACCGGAATCGAGACGGCGTCGCACACGTTGCGCGCCTGCTCCGCCATCTCGAGAAGCGTTAGAAGCGCGACGTCGGGAACCCCGAGCCGGGAGTTCGTGACGCCCGCGCCGGTCAGGTAGAGACCTTGAGCGCCGACTCTCTCGGCGATGCGAGCGGTGATGGCGTCCCACACGCCGGGGAGCACGACTAGGCCCTCGTCCATTCGCTTGCGGAGTTCCGCGCCGGGCGAGCGTTTCAACGGCTTGAGCACTCCCCGAGGTTACCTGCCTGCGCTCACGCGCCCGCCCCGCGGCGGAGGAAGTGCCCAACCGCGAGCAGGATGAGCATGAGGACCGAAAGGATGAGCGCGGGCACGCTGGGCATCAGGTTGCCAGTCTGAGCGAGGCGGTAGCCGAAGAAGGCTGCCAGCGCCAGCGTTACGACGGCGGCGATGGAAAAGCCCGCGGTCTCGTTCCTGATCGAGATGATGGCGGCGACATCAAGCAGTCCGCCCGCCAGGATCGAGGCGACCAGCGATGGGACGCTTCCCGCCTTCACATAACCGAACACGCCTCCAATGATGACCAGCGTCGAGTAAACGAACACCGCGATCGTGAGCCAGTTCACGGCAACAGTCTACCGGAGCTATTTTCGTCCCGGTGGCGTCTCCTGACGCGGTGCGCGCGACATGAGCATTTCGACGGCCTCGGACGGAGCGATCCGCCCCTCGACGATCTCGTGAATCACCCGGAGCAGCGGCGTTTCCACCCCGGCGCGTTGCGCCAGTGACACCACCGCCGCCGCGGTTGGCACACCTTCGACCACTTGGCCCACGTCCGCGAGCGCCTCCGAGGTTGAGAGCCCCTGTCCGATCAGCCTTCCGAAGCGATAGTTGCGACTCAACGGGCTAACCGCCGTCGCGATGAGGTCGCCAACGCCGCTCAAACCCATGAAGGTTTCCCTGCATCCGCCCAGGGCGCAGCCAAGCGTCGCCATCTCGTGCAGGCCTCGCGCGAGGAAAGACGCTTTCGTGTTGTCGCCGAAGCCCAGTCCGTCGCTCATGCCAGCCCCGACGGCGAGAACGTTCTTCAACGCGCCGCCGATCTGCACGCCGATAACGTCGGTGCTTGTGTAAACGCGAAGGTTTTTCGACCGCAAGCATTCAGCCGCGACCTCGGAAACCGCTTCGTCCGACGAGGCGACGACCGTCGCCGTCGGGATGCGGCGCGCGATCTCGACGCCGAGGTTCGGCCCGCTCATCACCGCCACTTCGACGCTTGGTCGTACCTGCAGTAGTACCTCCGACATGGTAAGGCAGGTGCCCGGCTCCAGGCCCTTCGCCGTCATCAGTACCAGGCCGCGCTCCGGCAACAATTCGCATACTTCGCGCACAGCGTGGCTGGGCACCGCGATCACCCACACGCCCGCGTTATTGGGCGGTTCGAAACAGGGTTTTACGTTCTGGGGCAATGCAAAGCCGGGCAGGTAGCGTTCGTTCACCCGCGCATCATCAAGTTGCCGCGCGGCTTCCGGCGTGCGAGCGCGCAGGTGCACGCGCCATCCCTTCTGCGCGATCAGCAGCGATAGCGCCGTGCCCCAACTGCCTGCCCCAAGTACGACTGCACTGTCCAACGACCGCAGCATACCGCAGACCTCTGCCCCAGTCCCTCTTGGCGAGGGCTGGGGCTGGCGGGCGCACTCGCCCGCCTTGAATGGGGCGGGTGAGCCGCGGAGGGAGGGCGAGCGTCCCGCGAGCTCTTCCGCACATGGCCGTTTTGCGCCTCGGAGTGTTCGCGAGGACGCTCACGCTCCCTGTCTGGTCTGTGTTCGCTTTACCGAGGGCGCCGGGGGTGAGGGCTGCAGTACGCCTTGGGTAGAATGGCACTACGAGAGCGATGCCTTACGTGATTACCGAGCCCTGTATCGGCGTCAAAGACAAGTCTTGCGTTACCGTCTGCCCCGTAGATTGCATTTATGAGGGCGATGATATGCTCTACATTCACCCTGACGAATGCATCGACTGTGGCCTCTGCGAGCCCGAGTGTCCTGTAACCGCCATCTTCGTTGACACCGATGTCCCCGCCGAGTGGACAGAATACATCAAAAAGAACGAGGAAATGGCCAAGAAACTCGCCGCGGAGCAGAAGGTCTGACCCGCTCTACCCCACCACCCCCTCTCCCAGGAGCGCTTCGACCGTGTGGACCACGCGTATCGGCGAGCCGTGCTCTTCCGCCGCCTGCCGTAGCCATGCGATGCACCCAGGGTTGCCCGCCACCACCACTTCGGCGCCGCTCGCCTCGATCGCCCCCCACTTCCGCTCAAGCAACGCTCGTGCCATCTCCGGCTGAAGCACGTTGTACACGCCGGCGCTGCCGCAGCACCGATCCGATTCGCTAAGTGGAACTAGTTGTATGCCTGGAACAGATGAGAGCAACTCGCGTGGCTGGCGCCGCACCCCCTGGCCGTGTGCAAGGTGGCACGCGTCGTGATATGCCACCAGAACCGGTGCTCTTGTACCCTCGGGTGGTCGAAAACCGACCGACTTGAGCCACTCGCAGATGTCCAACACTCGCCTGGAGAACTGGCTTGCCTGCTCTGCCATGTCCTCGTCGTCGGCGAACCAATGTCCGTACTCCTTCATGGCGCTGCCGCACCCTGCAGAGTTCACGACGACCGGAGCATCGCCCCGACACCTGCGAATCAAAGCGCGGGCTTTCCGCTTCGCTTCCTCAGCCATGCCCTGGTGGCGATGGAGTGCTCCGCAGCAGAGAGAGCCCTCAACCGCGTCAACCTCGCACGCGTGGCGACGCATCAGGCGGACCGTTGCTTCGTTTGAGCGCTCAAAAAGCGCACTCATGACGCAGCCTTGCAGAAAAAATGCCGTTCGTGTTGGGGGAGGGAATTCCTCTGCCGCGACCGCACTTCTCATCTCGGGGCGCGGAAAGGAGGCTTCGGCGGGCGCGCCGAATAGCGCATGACTCACCAAGCCGGGCGGTCGTTTCAAACCCAAAGCTGAAAGGACGCGCCTGGCGCTCCGGAGCAGGCGAGGACGGGTCAGCACGATTAGAGTTACCTTGAGCGCCACGCGTCGCAGCCACGACGGCGAGGAGGCTTCCCACAGCCGCTCTCGCGCGGTCTCGAGCAGGTACCCATATTCGACGCCGCTTGGGCATGCCGTCTCGCAAGCTCGGCACCCCAGGCAGCGCTCGATGTGGGGGCGCATCTCTTCACTCCATCGACCGTTCTCGATCGCTGTGCGAATGAGGTAGATGCGCCCCCGAGGGGACTCCGCTTCTGAGCCTGTCAGCACGAACGTTGGGCAGTCTTCAAGACAGAACCCGCAGCGAATGCACTTCAGCGCTTTCTCGTGGGCATCGCGAGTGTTGCTCATAGGGCGCCAAAAACCCCTGGGTTCAGCACGCCGCTCGGGTCGAGGCGTGCCTTGATGCGCTGCATGATGTCAAAGTTACCGTCAAGCGTTGGGAAGTTGCGCTCGCCGAAACCGCCGCAAAGCAGCCAGCCATTGCGCGGTGGCACCGGCGGGGTCGGGCTGTCGAGGCGCATCCAGGCGGTGCCCGTCTCCTCATCAACGACCGACTCAACCGGTTCGATTGCTTCGACATACGGTCTCACTTCCGTTCGAACCGTCCTGGCAATGGCGAACCTGCCTTCAAACGACGCCGGAGGTACGGCTGAAGGCTGCTCTTCAAACATTGCTTTCGGGAAGACGCGTAGCGTCGCCTCACAGATTATGCCGAGCGCACCCCACGAGCCCGTGAACAGCTTCTGAATGTCATAACCCGCCACGTTCTTCACTGCCGAGCTCCCGCAGCGTATCACCTCCCCGTTCGCTAGGAGAACCCGCAAGCCCAACACCCAATAGCGAGCTCCGCGCGTGCGTGCATCCCAGCGTGTCGGCAGCCGCGCGGCGACCAAGCCCCCTATCGTGCCCGGCGCGCCCGCCGCGAGGAATTCCAACGCGTCCTGCCACGGTGGCAACGGCAAGCATTGCCCTCTCTCGGCGAGCGCTGCCTGAAGCTCGGCAAGCGGTGTCCCCGCTCGGACAGTAACGACCAGGTCGTCCGGCCTCCACTCGACGATGCCCGAGAGTCGTTGCGTCGAGAGCGTACGCCTCGCCCGCATTGGGCAGCTGAAGGCCGCTTTCGTCCCCAGGCCCTGTATACGAACCGGCTCTCCGCCGCGCAGGGCGTCAGCAGCCTCCTCGATGCTCGCCGGCGTAACGGTCGGGACGTTCAATGGAAGCGGATTATGCCTTCAATCGGGTAACACGCGCAACACAACACTATGCTTTCGCCTTACGACTGGCAGGAGTCTATTTCGCAAAGAGGGGAGTACATCGAGCAGCGGCTTCGGTTCGGTTCACCGATCGTCGGGCTTTCGATTGAGGAAGGCGTTCTCCTTTATACGTACCGGAAGAATGTGCGGAAGGTGTACGAGGTCTACGACTGTATTATGTTTTCTGCGATGGGCCAGCAGGCCGACGTCGAAGCGCTTCGCATCGCCGCCGTGGACTTTGCTCATCGCGAGGGCTTCATGCGCAGTGAGCATGACGTCACCGGCGGGCGCATTGTCGGCTTTGCACTCAGCACCCCGCTCCGACAGGCTTTCGGGGACCTAACGACAACCCCCCGCGTCGTGCGCGCTGTGTTTGCGGAGCTTAGCCATGCGCCGGAGAACGATCACTTCTTCCGCCTTGAGTATGACGGTGACTTCCAACTGCGACACCATTACTGCGTCGCCGCCGGTTCGCACGACCGTGAAGAGCGGATGATGGAATTGTTAGGGGAGCGATACAGTGTGAAGCATTCGATCGAGCAAGCCATCTCGCTCGCCGAGGAGGCGTGGCGCGTGGGCGCTGACCTACATGGCACGGGGACAGCCGAAGCGAGCCTCGTCACCGATGCGCGACCCGAGGCGGGATTCCTCGAACGCTCGACTAAGCACGACCGCCGGTTCCGAGTGATCGAACTTAAGTAGAGAAGCCGGGAGCCAAGCACTCCCGGCTTCCGAGCTCTAACCGTACACGCCTTACGGCGTCACGAGCCACTCGATTCGGTCAATCCGATGCTCCCACGCAAGAAAGGTAACGCCGCGGTCGTGACTGCCGCTGCGCACTTTCATCTCTCGGTTCGCCGGATTGACGAATCGCGACACGTTTGATGTGATGACCACCACGACATTCGTGTCGCCGGGCGTGCTGTCACGCTCGTCAACGACTTCCCATGTGCTCGATGCGTAGTTGAACATCTCCGTTCGCATGCGCGCGGGCGCACCTGTCGAAGCGACCTCCACGGTCAACTGGATCCTGCTCGGTGTGGCGGTGAACGACCGAACGACAGCCTCAACTTCCGCAGAAGCGGTGGCGGGGTTGTTCGGTCTTCGCGCTTCAACCACGAGCCGCGTGTTGTCGCTCAAGACGAGCGATTGCAGGTTGCCGGAGGCCTGAACTCCTTGCGTTACCGTGAACTTATCAGGCGCGAGCGCAGGATCAACCGCAACGTTGGTGAACGTGTCCGGGTCGCCGTTTTGCGTGGATGTGTACACGGGATAGATCCAGTTTCCACCCACGGCGAGACCGTTGTAGTCCCCAAGGAACTGATTGCTCCGGTTCAGGCCGTCGTTGTTGCTGTTCCATGAGTTTGGTGTGAGACGGAACTCCGTCCACGTGTTGCCGTCGTCGCCGCTGTACATGTAGTAGTTGTCGAACATGCCGTTCGTTACGTTGTCGTCTTGCACGACGTTACGACTGTCCCAGAACCCGAGGTGCAACTGGCCCTTCCGGTCGACTTCAAGCCAAGGGAAGAACTGGTCGCCGGGAGGGTTCGCGTCGAAGTTGATCCGCCTCGGCGTGGACCACGTCTGCCCTCGGTCGGTTGAAGTGGTCATGTACAGATCAACATTCCGCTGACCATTCACGATGTTTGTTGTATCAAAATACACGAGGTAGAGCTTTCCATTGACCGGGTTCACCGCGAGCGTGCACATCGGCGGTACGCGGAAGTTCCCAGGAAAGCGAGAACCATCCTGAGTGCCCCACGTGTCCATCCGCGTCACCGCGCGCACCGGGGCATTCCAAGAAAGGCCGCCGTTGTCGCTGCGAACAACCCAATGTCCAGTGCTGAAGTCCCACCACGACATGTACAGTTCCCCGTTTGGGCCAACTCGTGGAAGAAAGCCGATGCCGGAGGCGGGGTTGGGAAGTGGGCCTTGCCACGTCTGCCCCATGTCCGCGCTCCGCCATGTCCCACGGTTGTACGAGATGTATACGCGCGTTGCGTTTGTGTTGCCTGGTGCGGGTCCGGCAGCCATCCAGCACTTGTCCGCGTCGCCTTCCGTGCGGACTTGGACTGATGGCTGGAACGTGTTCGCGCCAGGGTTCTTTCGTGCGACGAAGAGGCCACCGTTCGAAGCGAACGAAATCGCGCCCACCCACAGGGTTCCGGTGCGGTTGTCGTATGCTGTCATCGGGTCGCCTTCGACATTCGATTGGTTTGCGCCCGGCGGACGGACGTGGAAGTCAGTCCAAGTCTGTCCGCCGTCGTTGGAGACCATGACGGCCATGCGAATGATCTCGCTGCCGCCGGAGGATCGCCAGTCGTTGGAGGTTCCGACCACCTCAAGGCCCAGCGGGTCAATGGATGCGGCCGAGTTCTCGTTCGTCGCTGCGGTACCGTTGTTTACGTCAATCCGCATCTGCGGACCGACGATGGGAAGTATTGCCAGCGAGTAGCACGCGAGCATCGCAAGCGTTGTCGCGGCGAGGGTCTTGATGTGCCTTCTCATCGCACTCCTCCTTTAGCAATGGCTTCATGGATCAGGTCAAGCAACTGAGGCGGAACGTCCACTCCATTCTCGACTGCCTTGTTGGCGGCTTCCAGCGCCTTGCGCGGGTTGTTGTCGTACCAGTAGGCGCTGGCGAGCATTCGCCACGCTTCACCCTGGTACCTCCGATCTTCGTTTGTGGACGCGGGAAGAGCGATCAGCTTTTCGAGTGCCGCCTTCGAGTCGAGCCATTGGTCGTCTTGCCACAGGAACTCTGCGTACAGGAAGCGCGTCTCGAGGTGCTCTGGGCGCAGGTCCAGACTCGTGCGCAGCGCTGCGAGCCCCATCTTCAACTCGCCTTTCGTGCGAAGGCTCTTCGCCAGGCCCACGTACGCGTCCGGCGACTTGGGGTTCACGATGACGGCCTTGGTGTACGCGGCAATCGCCTCCACGTATGCGTTGTCAAGGAGCAGCGCCTCTGCCTCCTCCATTTCGGCCTTGAAGTCCATCGGCGAACCGGGCGGAACAACCTGGCGCGCTTCGCGCTGGTTCACCGTCACCCGCCCCGATGAGTAATCCAGCCCACGAATCGCCTCGCGGAACCGCGCCTGCTTGTAGTTCTCAATTGGGCTCAGGCCCGGCTCGGCTAAGATCTGGTTCGTCGCCTCGCCTCCCGCGCACCCCGCCATCGCAATCGCGAGGACGAGGCACGCGCCGGCGAAGCAGCATAACTTAGCCATACTGTCCTCCTTTTGACGTCACGCCTGTCGCGCGTGAACGCCAACTGTCATAGACGCGTCTAGCAGCGCGTGGAGTTCGCGAACCGAACCCAAGCAGATTTGTCTATCCGGCGGCGCCGAGAGGCAGAATGACGCCAGTTGAGTCAAGATGGTTTTTCCATGCTTTCCGCCGCCCGACGAGGCGCTGATTATGCGCGCCAGATGGAACGGAGAGCATCATGGAGCGTAGCATGTGAAAGACTCACTCGAGGAGCGTCTAAAGGATCGAGCACGCGAGGTCGGCTTCGACCTGTGCGGAATCGCCTCTGCCGCCTCCCCTCCGCACTACGGGGCGTACCTCGAGTGGCTGGAGCGCGACATGCACGCCGGGATGGCGTATCTCGCACGGCAGGCGGCTCTCCGCCGCTCGGCGCAGGCTCTGCTTCCTGGGGCGCGCTCGGTAATCGCCGTCGCGAAGAACTACTACCAGTCCGCGCCTGGTGGAGACGGCGCGCGCGTCGCACGCTACGCGCTCGGGCGAGACTATCACAAAGTGCTGCGCAGAGACCTCCGACAGGTCGCTGCCTTCCTTGTCCAGTCGGCGCCGGGAGCGAGGACACGCATCTGCGTTGACTCCGCCCCAATCCTCGAGCGCGACTATGCGCAGATGGCGGGCATCGGATGGTTTGGTAAGAACACGTGCCTCATCAACTCAAAGCGCGGCAGTTGGTTCTTTCTTGGTCTGCTCCTCACCGACGTCGTGTTGGTGCCCGACCAGCCCGCAGAGGGAGGGTGCGGAACATGCCGTGCGTGCATAGACGCTTGCCCAACCGGCGCGCTGGTGCTGCGCGAGGATGCCCCAGTGGCGTGGGTCGACACGCGGCGGTGCATCAGCTACCTTACGATCGAGCATAGGGGCGCCTTCACGCGCGAGCAGGAGCAGATGCTGCACGGTTGGCTGTTCGGCTGCGACGTGTGTCAAGAGGTCTGCCCGTTCAACCAGCCGCGCCCGAACCAACCTGAGCGAGCGGGGCAAACCGCTGAGCCGGACTTCGCGCCCCGCTCCGCCATCGCCCAGCCGGACCTTGCGACGCTCAGCAGCGTCTCCGACGAGGAGTTCCTCGCGCTCTACGCCGGTACCGCGCTGATGCGTGCGGGGGCGGATGGGATTCGGCGCAACGCGCGCGCCCTGCTCCAGCGAGGGTAGGCCGTTCGTCCCTTCACGCAACGGGCTGGCGGCCTCGAACGTTCTCATAATTCTCATAATAGGAGCGCGGCAGCCGTGCGCACCCAAGGAGAGAAGAAGTGAGCGACCTGTTCAAGTTCGGCATCGGTGTCCTGTTGGTCATCGTCGCGTTTTCGGTGCTTGTGGCGGTGGTGAAGACGCTTCTGGGGCTTGTGATTCCGCTGGCGGTCCTGGCGGGCATCCTGTACGTCCTGTACCAGGTGTTCGGGAAGAAGGCTTTGGGCGGCGGCCGGATCCGCCTGCCGTGAATGGCTTTGCTAGCCGAGAGCCTCGCTTTACCGCGGTCCTCTGCATTGGTGCTGACCGCGGGTCAGCCAGGGGAGGGTATAAGGTCGCGCCGTGACACCAATAGCCGTCGCGGTCCTGATGAGCCTTTTCCCAACGCAACAGGCTAACTTTAGAATCCTTCGGGGACCATATGGGGAACCCCACGTTTTCGCCGAGTCCATCGAGGCTGCCTTTGAGGGAGCCGGCTATGCCGTTGCTCAAGATCGCCTCGTGCAAATGGATGCGAGCCGACGCTCGGCACGCGGCCAATTGAGCGAGGTGCTCGGCAAGGCGGGCATCGCCAGCGATCGGGACGCTCTCCGCTTCGGCTACACCGACGACGAGTACGAGCGCATGTTCGCGGCGCTCCCCAATGACGCGCAAACTATCACCAGGGCTTACGCGAGAGGAGTGAACCGGTGGATCGCGGAGGCTTCGGAGTCCGGCAACCTACCGCGGCAATACGGGGACGAGCGACCTCGAGAGTGGACGCCGACGGACTCACTTGCGATCGGGGTTCAACTTGTCCGCCGGTTCGGTCGCTTCGGTGCAGGCGAGCTCCGGAATCTTGCCCTTTACACATACCTGCAATCCAGGAAGGGACTGGACGCGCGCGCGGCGATGAACGATCTCGCCTGGCAAAACGATAGGGCAGCAATCTGCACCGTCAACGATGCCGACGACCCGCATCAAGGCAGGTCGCCCTTCCCATCGCTCCGCCCCGAGGTTACTGAAGCGCACCTGCGATTGCTCCCTAAGGTGAACCTGCTCGAGTTGCTGCCAGCGATTCGCATTGAGGAACAGTCGGAGATGCGTGAGATCGCCGCCCAGCTTGGCGTTCCACACAAGTGGGGAAGCTACGCTATCGTTGTTTCGAGGTCGAAGAGCGCTTTGGGGGTGCCACTTCTACTTTCCGGGCCGCAGATGGGCTTCAGCACGCCGAGCATAGCTCACCAGATGAGTATTTCCTGCCCGCAGTACGTTGGCGTAGGTATGGACGTGCCGGGCCTGCCCGGCATACTGATAGGCCACTCTCCCACGGCTGCATGGGGCCTGACCAGTGGCGTTTCCGACACAGACGACGTGTTCTTTGTCCGCTTGAACCCAGACAACCCGAACGAATACGCCACAAGTGAAGGCTGGCGTCCATTCGAGAAGGTGGAGTGGACTCTCCACGTCAAGGACGGAGATGCCGTGACAGCGTCACGCGAGATGACGCACTTCGGCCCAGTTATCCTTAAAAGCATCAGTACGGGTGTGGCGTACGTACGCAAGTCTCCGCTTTGGATGAAGGAGGTCGAGGGGCTGGCGGGGATGGTACGGTTGCCTGCGGCGAAGAGCATTGAGGAAATCCGCACCGTCGCGCTCACGTTTAATGCAAACTTCAACCTGTTCGCCGCCACGACCCAAGGGGACATAGGGTGGTTCTTCTGCGGCAGAATTCCCATCCGTTCGGCAGCTGTTGACCCACGACTGCCTGCGCCGATGGACCCCGAACACGATTGGGTTGGAATCGTGCCTCCCGAGCGGATGCCGTACGTGATCAACCCCTCCCAGGGCTGGATCGTGAACTGGAACAACAAGCCGGTTTCGTGGTGGCCGAACTTAGACACGCCGGCGTGGGGACGCATCTTCCGGAACGAGGCGCTGGTGCGTGCGATGGAAAAGGCCGGCAAGGTAACCCCGCAGGACCTCGAACGCTTCGCGCGGTTGATCGCAACCCAAAAGTTAGACTATCGTTACTTTTTGTCCGACCTGTTGATGTCAGAGGGTGCTGTCCGCGCGTCCGGCGCAGCTCGGCAAGCGCTGGACTACCTGCGAGGCTGGAGTGGCGACTACTTCGACGGCTCGGTCGCGCCAGTCATATTTGATGCATGGGTCATGGCGCTGCGCGAGGAGCTCTTTCTTTCCAAGCTGGGCAACTTCCTCGCGCCCGACCTGTTCCACACCGTGCTGCAGCCCACGCTTCTTTGGAACGCGCTGCACGGCGTCACGCACCTGGATTACCTTGCCGGCAGGACGCGTAGCGAGATCGTATGGTCTTCGTTCGAAAAGGCCATCGCACGCCTCATGAGCAGCCGTGGTGAGGATGTTACGCTGTGGCGGTACTCCGCTCCGGCGATCAACTTCACCGGTATGCAGCCGGTGCTTTACAACGAGCGGGGGACGTACATCCAGATCGTTGAGTTGTGGGATTCGCCTCGCGGGCGGTTCGTGGCGCCACCCGGAGTGAGCGAGAACCCACAGTCGCCGCACTTCGCGGATCAGCGAGAGTTGGCGGCAACGTGGTCATTTTACCCGATGCTTTATAAGAGTTCGGACTTCCCGGACGGACGCGAATCGTCGAAATGAACCGAATCCGGGGTTCGAACCGTCTCTGGATGGCGTACACTAACTACGCGAACCTCGGTGGCGGCGTGGCAGGAGCGTCGCCGCCGAGGTATGCATTGAAAGGAGGAATTGGATGAACTTACCGATCCGATTGTTGTTTTTTGCGCCGATTGCCGGCGCGCTCGCATCGAGTCTGCTGGTTGGCGGCTCGGGGCAAGGGGACTTGGGCGGCAAGCTGAGGGGTGACCTTCCGCAGGTTCTGGCTTCGGCCAAACCATCCGACCACATCCCCGTGACTATCATCATGAGGGACCAGGTCCCGTATGACCAGATCGCGCAGGCGCAAGCTCAGCCGACGCGTCTCGCGCGCTATCAGGCAGTGAAGGATCTGCTGAAGCCTTTCGCTGAGGACAACCAACGTGAAATCCTTACATTTCTGGAGGCTGAGAAGAGGAAGGGCAACGCCTCGCGCCTTCGCACGCTGTGGATCGTCAGCGTGATCGGCGTTGATGCGACTCCGGATGTGATACGCGCCGTTGCCCGAAGGCCCGATGTCCAGGAGGTCAACTACAACCCCAAAGTGCCCGTGTTTGACCTTCCGGATTCACTCCCTGCCGACGCGGGCATACTAACCGCGATTGAATGCGGCGTGAACGCCATGCGCGCCCCCCAGGTGTGGAACCAGGGAATCACTGGCCGCGGCGCGGTCATCGCTGTGATAGACACCGGCGCGTGTCTGACACACCCTGACCTCGTGAACCAGCTGTGGCGGAACCCGGGAGAAATCCCAGGCAACGGCATTGACGATGACGGCAACGGATTCGTTGACGACGTCCACGGCTGGAACTTCGACGCCAACAACAACAACGTCAACGATACCAACGGCCA
>PSLA01000004.1:1101-24294 GCA_040289295.1 Armatimonadota bacterium | reverse complement strand
TAGCCATACGGCAGGTACCGTCGTAGGCGACGGCACGCAGGGAACGCAGTGCGGCATGGCTCCGGACGCCGCCGCCATGATCCTGAAGGTTGGTGTGACATTCAGCGACGAGATGGACGTTTGGAGCGCTATGCAGTACGCGGCTAATATGAACGCCCACGCCTACAGCATGAGCCTCGGCTGGCCGCACAGCCGTAACCCGGTCAGATCGACATGGCGAAACATCGCGCGCAACGCGATCGCTATGGGGACGCAGGGCGTGATCGCCGCCGGAAACGAGGGTACGTGCTGCCGCCCGTATGATGCGGTTCGAACACCAGGCGACGTACCGGAGATCATCACCGTTGGCGCAACCGACTGTAACATGAACATCGCCTCATTCTCGAGCCGAGGGCCAGTGACGTGGCAGACAGTAAGCGGTTACAACGACTGGCCTTACGCGCCGGGCAAAATAAAACCGACCGTGTCTGCTCCGGGTGTGAACACCATCTCCCACAGATTCTGTTCAGGCTACACAACTATGAGTGGCACATCGATGGCGACGCCCCACGTTTCGGGGGCAGTCGCGCTTATGATCGAGGCGAATCCGAACCTGACGCCTGAGCAGATCAAGGACATCGTAGTGCGAGCCGCGATCGACCGGGGCGCGGCTGGGTTCGACAACGACTACGGCATGGGCTTCCTTGATGCCTTCAATGCCGTACAGATGGCGCTGAGCCAGCCTCAGACCTTCTTCCCGAATGCCTACGCGGTAGACCAGGGCGTCTTCAACACCGGTGGGCTTGTCGGCAGCCACCACAACGACGGTGAGGCTATTGTGGTAGAGAACCGCCGCCCAACTGCGCTCGGCGACCCGTGGGTCGGCGTGCAGTTCGTGAGTCATTCACCGCTCGGCGCACCGTCGCAGTTGAAGCTTACGTTCGACGGTGGCGTTTCGCACACCCCGATCCGTCAGGTGCTTCAGTTGTTCAACTACCAAATGAACAACTGGGAAACCGTTGACACGCGGAATGCCACGGTTACGGATCAGAGCGTCACGGTCAGCATCGCGTCCAACCCGGGCAGGTTCATCAAGGGCGGGAACCGGGAAGTGAAGGCTCGGATTGTGTTCATTGACTTGAGCGTCAGCGTGCCTAACTGGACCGGACGCATGGATCAAGTCATGTGGACGGTTGTGCCTTAACGGCGCGAGCGATCACTGAGAGACTGAACGGGCGCCCCTTCACACGGAAGGGGCGCTCGATGCTTTGGACGTTCGATTTCCGTTACGCCGCGTGTCGCCCGCTGTGGCTTCGCGAGCGAGAGGATGAGCGAGAACGGGACGGCGTGCTTCCGTTCCACTTGGGCACGCCGAACTTCGAGAACTGGCCTGCGTTGTGGGGGCTGCGATAGAACTTCGGCCACCACTCGTTGAACCGCTTCTCAGCGATCTGGCGATAGTAGTGCATCTTCTTCATCGCCTGCTGCTCAGCCTGATGGGCCTTCCACCACTTGCCGTACCAGCTGTGCCAGTTCTTCCACGTGTTGTTCCACGACTTCTTCTGAGTGGCAGTCCAGCCAAAGGACTTCCAGTGCTTGTTGAAGGTGGAGTTGAACGAATTGAACCACGAATCGAACGCCTTGTCCGACTGCGGGTAGTTCCAGTTAGCCAAGTTGAACCTCCCTAGGTTATTGGATTTCCCGACGTTTCGCCGAGAGAGTCAAGGTGATTGTCGGTATCTCTCTACCGTCTCTTGAGGCCTGCCGCGCCCGCAAAGGTCACTGGTTTCCCTCGAGGGTCTGTCTCGCCTTCGCCACAACTGCTTCAACGTCCGGAATGCAGAGCAACTCAAGGTTCCGCGCATAAGGTGTTGGGACGTTCAGCCCTCCGACTCGCCCGATTGGAGCGTCCAGAAAGTCGAAGCAGCTCTCCTGAATCCTCTGGCAGATTTCAGCGCCAAACCCGCCGCTTCGCCAATCCTCGTAGACCACCACCGCGCGGTGAGTCTTGCGAACGGACGCGAACAGGGTGTCCGTGTCGAGTGGAAGAAGCGACCGGACGTCAACAACTTCCGCCTTCACGCCGTCCTCTTGCTCAAGGACCTCTGCTGCCTCTTGGCACACGCGAGCCATGCGCGAGTACCCGATGAGCGAGATGTCGGTCCCTTCCTTTCGAACGGCCGCCTGGCCGAAGGGCACTGTAAACTCGTCGTCCGGCACATCCTCTTTTATGCCGTACAGGCCAGGGTTTTCGGTGAAGATGACAGGGTTATCGTCTCGAATTGCCGTCTTCAGCATGCCATATGCGTCTGAAGGGGTGCTCGGGACAACGACCTTTAACCCGGGCACGTGCGCGTACCACCCCTCCATGCTGTGGCTGTGCTGCGCCGAGAGTTGATTCGCCGCGCCGCCGGGGCCGCGGATGACGATCGGCACGGTGTACTGCCCCCCGCTCATGTACCGCACTTTGGCGGCGTGGTTAATGATTTGGTCAAGGGCGAGGATGCTGAACGACATCGTCATCATCTCGACCACAGGGCGGAGCCCCATCAGCGCAGCACCCGTGGAGATGCCGACAATGCCCGGTTCGCTAATCGGCGTGTCAATCACGCGCCTTGCGCCGTATTTCTCATAGAGACCTGCAGTGACGCGGAACGTTCCCTGATACCGACCTATGTCCTCTCCAATGAGGAAGACACCTTGGTCACGCTCCATTTCTTCGATGAGCGCGCGGCGGAGGGCGTCACGATAGGTGATCTCAGCCATTAGTGCCCCTCCTCCGGTCGCAGATCGGTGTAGACGTCCTCATAAACTTCGTTGGGCTCCGGCTTCGGCGCGTCCGCCGCCTGGCGATACACCTCAGCCATCTCTTCCGCAGCCTCCTTTCGCATCGCTTCGATTTGGTCTTGTGTGATCGCTTCGTGCTCGATCAGGTAGTCGGACAGCAGTTCGATCGGGTCGCGCTTCCTTGCTTGCTCCACCTCCTCCTTCGTGCGATACAGGCTCTGGTCGTGGTCTGCGGCGCCGTGTCCAGCAAATCGATAAGTCATGACCTCGACGAGGTAAGGTCTCTGGTTCGTTCGCACGTAGTCAATGACCCTGCTTGCGTCGCGTCTCACCTGGAGGACGTCCATTCCGTCAATGCGTTCATGCTCCATCCCAAAGCCGACCGCCCGCTTGTGCAACTCGGTTTCGGCGGCGTGGTATTCGAGGCGCGTGCCCATAGCCACTTGGTTGTTCTCGATGATGAAGACCACCGGTAAATCCCAGAGCGAGGCCATGTTCATCGTCTCGTACA
Organism: Armatimonadota bacterium; assembly: GCA_040289295.1. Classification (GTDB taxonomy): domain Bacteria; phylum Armatimonadota; class Fimbriimonadia; order Fimbriimonadales; family ATM1; genus J051. Next base: position 21,017 of record PSLA01000004.1, on the reverse strand, counting down.
CGATGCCCGCGTTAGCTGCCCCGTCGCCGTAGAAACACAGAGCGACGCGATCCTCCTCGCGGTACTTGATGGCAAAAGCAAGGCCTGCGCCCAGCGCCACGTGTCCGCCGACGATTCCCCAACCGCCGTAGAATCCGTGCTTCAGGCAGTAAAGATGCATCGAGCCTCCCTTGCCTTTGCTTAGCCCGGGGCTGCGCCCCATGATTTCACACATGACTTCGTAAGGCGAGCAGCCGAGGAGAAGCGCGTACGGGTGGTCGCGATACGCAGCGATGACGGGGTCATCGGCGCGCTTCTCTCCAAGCCACCCGATGGCGACAGCCTCCATGCCCGTGTACACGTGAAGATATCCGCCCGCAAGGCCGTTGCGGAATGCCTTCATGGATTGATCTTCGAACTCACGAATGCGAAACATCCAGCGCAAATCCTCCACAGATTGCGCCAACTCCGACTTGCGCAATTTGTCGCTGGAAGTGGACGCTGAATGGGATGCACGCATCTGTTTCTCGCTTGTGCTCAAACGGATTCTCCTTAACGTTAAAACGTCTGGCAGCCGCTACCGACAGCGGCAACCGCGGCCCTCTAAGCCGATTCTACCCACGAGCCCTGCCCCAATCGCTCGAGCCGAACGAACCCGAGGTCGAACGCCCTTCTGAGGTCGCGCAGCCACTCCCCGTCAGACACGCGCTGCTCCAGGCGGAAGTGTCGCGGCGACCCGTTCGAGCCAACCTCAATGCGCACGGCGTACTGTCCCGGGTGGCTGCTGATCAACTCAAGCGCGCGCTGCAATTGCCGAGGTGAGGCGCGGTGAATTGCGATGCGCAGACAGCCCGGGCAAGGCGCCTCATCGGCTCGAGGCTGTTCGGTTGCCGCAAGGGGCCGAATCTCTTGAGCGATAACCTCGGCCTGTGCCTCTCCCCCATTTTCTCGATGGCGCACCTTGCCCTTAACGACAACGACGTTGTCTCCCGAGAGCACAGGCCCGACTTCGGAGAGAATTCTTTCGAATACCACGATCGAGGCTCGTCCACTCAAGTCCTCAAGTACGAGCGTGGCCATCGGGGCGCCTGTGCGCGTCGTCCTGTCCTTTCGTTCGGCGACGATCCCAACCAGGGTAACCGCCTCGTCGTCCCTCACCTCTTCGAGGGCTGCTGCTTCATGGGATGCTCGGCGACGCACCTCCTCCTCCATTCCACTCAGCGGGTGGTCGCTGAGACACAGTCCCAAGACCTCACGCTCCATTTGGCGGATTTCCGGTCTTGTCAGTTCACGTTCCCTCACCCCAACCCTCTCGCAGAGGGAGAGGGGGTCGCAGGTGATCTTCGGGTACTCATCATCACCCGGCGTGGACGATTCGCTGAACAGAGACTCCTGCCCGGAGGCTCTGTCTCTCTCCACGCGTTCTGCGTACGAGATTGCGGCGTCGAGATGCTCGAGCATCGCGGCGCGACTATCATGCAGCGTGTCCAGTGCGCCTGACTTGATGAGCGCCTCGAGAGCGATCTTGTTTAGCCCTCCACACGCGCGAACGCGCTTGATGAGCTCAAAAAGGTGGCGGAATGGGCCTCCTGTCTCCCGTGCCTTCAGGATGTTGGAGATCGCCGCCTCACCTAAGCCCTTCGTCGCGCCGAGCCCGAAGCGAATGCACGGCTGGTTGTTTGCTTCGTCCACTGTAAACGTAAGCGACGAGCGATTGATATCTGGCGGCATAACCTCAATGCCCATACGCCGGCATTCGTTGATGTATCCAACCACCTTGTCTGTTCGGTCTTGGTAGGCAGAGAGAATAGCCGCCATGTATTCGACGGGATAGTTTGCCTTCAGGTAGGCGGTCTGATAGGCCAGCAACCCGTAGCAAACCGCGTGCGCCTTGTTGAACGCGTAACCGGCAAACGGGCGGAGGAGTTCGAATACCGCCCGCGCGTTCTTCTCGTTCATACCGTTCGCCACCGCCCCCGCGATGAACTTTGCTTCCGACTCCTCGAGCAACTCCTTCTTCTTCTTGCCCATTGCCTTTCGGAGCACGTCGGCTTCTCCAAGGGTGAACCCTGCGAGCGCGCGAACGAGTTGAAGCACTTGGTCTTGATAGACGATTACTCCGTACGTTTCCCGAAGAATTGGCTCCATGCGTGGGTCGAGGTACTTTGGCTTCGCCCGTCCGAACTTGCCCTCGATGTAGTGCGTGATGTGTTCCATCGGCCCGGGGCGGAAGAGCGCGACCATCGCAGCTACTTCGTTCAGGTTGTCCGGCTTTAGTTGCTGAGCGCAACGGGTCATCCCGGCGCTTTCCAGTTGGAACACGCCTGCTGTCTCGCCGCGAGCCAGCATCTCGTACGTTTTGCGGTCGTCAAGCGGGATGTTTTCGATCTCGATGCGGCCTTTCCCGTTCTGCTCGATGGCTAAAAGGCATTGCGAGACGACGGAAAGGTTCGCCAAGCCGAGGATGTCCATCTTCAAGAGCCCGAGCTGTTCCAGTATCTCCATCGGATACTGGGTGAGCGGTTGGCCGTCGGTGCTTCGAGCGATAGGAACCAGATCCGCGATCGGTTCCTTGCTGATCACGATGCCTGCCGCGTGCACTCCGGCGTGCCGCGCGATCCCCTCGATGCTCTTTGCGGTGTCAATCAGCTTGCGTGCTTCTTGGTCAGAGTTGTATTCCGTGCGGAATTGCTCCACCTCCTCGAGGGTCGCCTGAATGGTCGCGCCGGGCATCGATGAGATGAGGCGACACAACCGATCAGCGACCTCTTGCCTTATGCCGAGAGCCCGCGCCGCGTCGCGCAAAGACTGCCGCGCACCCATCGTGCCGAATGTGATGATTTGCGCGACGTGGTCTTCTCCAAACCGCTCTTTCGCAAAGCGGATCACTTCGTCCCGACGCGTGTCTTCGAAGTCCATGTCAATGTCCGGCATCGCGATGCGCTCAGGATTGAGGAAGCGCTCAAACGTCAGGCCCCAAGCCACCGGGTCAATGTCTGTGATTCCGATCGCGTAGCTCACCAATGAGCCCGCAGCCGAACCTCGCGGACCGAACCGAATCCGCTTGTTGCGCGCGAACTGCGCAAACTCGCGAACGACAAGGAAGTACTTCGCGAAGCCTGTCTGGGCGATGACGCCCAATTCATACTCGAGGCGCTCCATGTGCGCGTCCGAGGGCGTTCCGAGCCGCTCCTTCAGGCCCTCGTGTGCAAGGGCTCGAAGGAACTCGTCCGCAGAAACGCCATCGGGAGTGTTGGGGTCGGGCAGCTCGGCAGAGTTCGGTGCCAAGTCGAACTCGATTCGCTTCGCGAGGTGCACGGTGTTCGTCACAGCCTCCTGAACGTCGGCGAAGAGCGCAGCCATTTCGTCCGGCGTCTTCAAATAGAACTCTTCAGTGTCGAACTTCAGGCGGTCTTCATCCGCCACGCGCTTACCGGTCTGGATACAGAGAAGCACGTCGTGCGCCTGTGCGTCCTGCTGGTCGAGATAGTGGGTGTCATTTGTACAGATGAGTGCCAGACCCAACTCATCAGCGATGCGCAGGAGGTCCTTGTTGACGCGCTTTTGCACGTCTAGTCCGTGATCCTGCAATTCGACAAAGTAGTTCTCCCTGCCAAAAATCTCGCGGTATTCGGCGGCGATTCTAAGGGCGCTCTTGTAGTCACCTTGCTCGAGTGAACGGCACACCTCACCCGAGAGGCAGGTTGTGGTAGAGATGAGGCCGCGCGCGTGATCGGCGAGCACCTTTTTGTCAAGCACAGGGCGACCGAGGGTTTGGCTCAGCGCGGAAGCGGTCGCGATGCGGCAGAGATTCTGATAGCCTTCACGGGTTTCAGCGATCAGCAGGAGGTGATAAAGGTCGCCGCGCTGCACCTGATTGCCGTTCTGCGCCACGTACGCCTCCATGCCAAGGATTGGCTTAATCCCGTGGTTGCGGCAAGCGAAGTAGAATTCCATCGCACCATACATCACTCCGTGATCGGTCAAGGCGAGAGCGCTCATCCCGCTTGCCTTGGTCTTTCGGACCATTGCCTCGATGCGCTGGGCACCGTCGAGGAGGCTGTACTCGCTGTGATTGTGGAGGTGTACGAAGTCAACCGCCATTGTCGTCTCGGAACTGTAGTTTGGCACAGCCAAGCAATGCCCGAGGTTGGCTCAACCGGGCGCTTCAAGTCTGTGGGCATTAGTACGGACGGGCTGAATGCCGCTTACGATTCCGCGGTTTTCGCGTCGCACAAAAAGTGCCAGGTTCAGCGCCTTTGCGCTCGCAAAAACTCCGCCAGCGCCGCCAGGTCCTCCTCGGAAAGCGAATCGTAGGACGGCATCAGAGTTGCCCCCTGGGACGCGGGATCACGCAGGAACTGCATGAGCTGACGTCGCCTTCGGTGTTGCTCGCCGACTCCGTCTAAGGCTGGCCCGGGACCACGCGCGCCTTCGCCGCCGAGAGAGTGACACGAGCGGCAGTTTTGGCGCCCGAACACCTTTGTACCCCGCACAACGAGGGCGGCATCAAGCGGTTCCTGAGGCATTTCAGCATCGGTTACAGCCTTAGGCATGTCGCGCGTGAAGGGGCTCTGCATCATAGCACCAAACTGCGCATATGCCGCAACCACGACCAAAGAGCCCGCCAATGCCAAGCCGCGTGCAGCGACGAGGCTCCACCGAAGGCGTGCCAACCACGGAAGGGAGAACAGCAGGGCAAACAGAGCAAGAGGCACTGCGGAAGCGCCTACCCATCCCAGCTCCGGCGAAATCGAAAGGCTCCACCGCAGCAGGGCGTGCAAGGGAAGGACGTACCACATTGGCGCCACCGGTCCTCCGTTAAGGTCTTGGAGTTGCGCAGCCTCGCCCGGCGGCGCGCCGACAAACGCCACAATCAACCCCACGATTACTGGCGCAGCCGTCGGCAGGGCAGATATCCGCAAGCCATTTCTGTAAAGCGCAAGGAGCACGGCGAGGGCAAGGACAGGGACAAGAAGCCCACCGATGACGCGGTGTGTTGAGTACCAGTTCTGGAGCGCGCGACCGTCAACTCGGTCATTCGTGAGCAGCCAGTCTCGCAGGGTGTCTCCAGCCAGCGGCGTGAGGCCTGCCGTCTTCGCTTCGACTACCATCGTGTGCGCGTCGTGGCGCGCAAGCGGTAGCACCCTGCCGCTTACGAGCGCGAGAAACGTGGCGCTGAGCAGGCAGAGCATGAGAAGCCAGAGCGCGCGTGTGTGCCTCCACCAACCGTACCAGAGCATTCCAAACACCGTGAGCGCGACGGTGAGAAGGGCGATGTTGGAACCCCAGAAGTGGAACCCGCGCAGATAACCAAGCCATCCAGGCATTGAGGTGGCGCTTTGGTAGGCGGTGTCAACCTGGGGTACGTACCGCGTCGCGAGCAGCAGTCCTGTGGCGGCGATGAGGAGAAGAAGCGCCGAGGAGGCGGCAGCTCCCGCTGAGAGCAGGCCTCGCGCCGGCAGCCTCAATTCGCTCGGCTCCGGACGTTCATCCGGCTCAGTTCGGCACACAGGTCGTCGGGGAGGTCGGTAAACGCCACGCCGAATTGGTACCCCGAGCCTGAAGCGTCAGCGCGACAGTTCGCCACGACCCCTTCCGCCTCAAACACCAGGTCTCGTAGGCCGGCAATGCGCAGGAACATTGCAATCGGTTCACCGACTTCTATGACGTGCTCAGAAACGGCGCACAATCCGCCCTCACTGATATCGCGCAGCGAACACTCTCTCTCCGCGCTGCCGATGCGAATCATGGCGACGCCGGACACGGCGTGGCGCGGGTGCCGACGCCGTTCGCAACGGTTCGGCGCTCTTGTGAGCAGAAGGGCCTCATGCTCGTTTCTGAGGATTAAGCAGCGCTGGGCACCGCCCAAGGTTCGAAGCCGCACCTCTGCACCCGGCGGAAGTGGGACCAGCCCGCCCGAAGGGAGAAACCGCGCTACCGGGCCTTCATTAAGGCACACTCCTTCAACCATGCCTTTGCCCGCCATCTCGATCGCGCCCTCGCCGTCGGCGATCTCGTCGGGGAAACGCTTTCCGCGAGCCGTGCACTCCTTTCGATAGCGTTCGAGGTCGGCGTCTTTGGGCGGGTGATGGTGGTTGCCCGATGCTTCTGCCATCGCGCGGAGCATCGCTTCCCCCCATGCTGCGCCCGTTCCGGGGACTACCGCCATCTGCTCCTGAGTGTACCTTTCGGCATCGCCGATTCGGATGGTGGGAGGGACTGCACTCGCCCGTCCGGGTACAGGACGAGTACGCCGCCGGGGTGGACGGGCTGAAGCTTGGTGGGCTCCCTCACCCCAACCCTCTCCCAGAGGGAGAGGGAGTTCCGAGTACCGACCAGCGCAAGGCGGGTTACGAACTTCGATTGAGCCGTGGGCTGAAAGTTGCTGTCATCGTAGCCGATGAGGAAGCCGTCTGGAACGCCGCCGGGCACGGGCAAAGGGTCGTACGATCCGCCCTTGCCGCTCGAGATGGTCTCGGCAACCATCACGTGTGTTTTCTCGAGGAGATAAGTGCGCGTTGGCGGGAGCGTCATCCAGGAGAGTATGCCGTACGAGAGGGTAGCGTCCTTGAGTTCGTCTGTTTGGCGGTCACGGTAGGCGATCGGGGTTCCCCAATCCTTCGGGATGGCGGGACTGGTGAAGTGCTCGACCGAGGAGATGTAGTCTGCTATGTTACTGGCCCAAACCGCGGGTCGCCCGAGGGTATCGGTTAAGGGGATGCCGCCGGCCGCGCCGATGTACGCCATGGGTAAGCCGTCGTCGTTTTGCTCCGCGTACAGGAATAGCGCGGCGTGTATGGCCCTCAGATCCCCTTTGATGTGCAGCGGCCATCTGGCAGGCTCCCAAACCAACTTGACGTACGCAAGCGCCCCCGCCACTGCGACCGCGAAAACAAACAGCATCCATCGGACCCCCTTCCGCGAGAGGTACGGGTTCCCGCGGCGCTCAACGTCGCGGTCCTCCTCTTCCTCTATGGCGAAGAGGAGGCACATCATGACGAAGATTCGGACTCAATGGACGGCACGGCCGACGGGGGCGCGTCCTTCAAGCCACTTTCTACGAGCGCCTGGTCAAGTTCGTCGGGGATCGGAATGAGGTTGGTGGAGCGCCCTTCACGCACGGGCAGGCGGCCGCTCTTCACATTTGTCGTGGGCACCGACTTCGCCCACAGTCCCAGGTACACAATCTCCTCGTGCGTGATGTTGCCTGTTACGAGCCTACTGACCTGTCGCGACAGGCGGTCAAGTTCGGCAAAGGTTAGCTTCTTTTGGGCGACCTTGCGCCTGAGGGCGTCGAGGAACAGTTGTTGGCGCTCACCGCGGAAGAAGTCGCTGTCGCGTCGATAACGGAGAAAACCCACAACCTGCTCACCATTGAGAAGTTGCCGCCCCTTTTCCAAGTTAATATCCAGATCGCCCCTTCTGTCCCGATACTTCATGTTACGGGGCACGTCGATCTCGACGCCCCCGAGCATGTCGACCACCGTGCGAATCGTTTCGTAGTTGACGACAACGACCTTATCGGGACGGATGCCGGTTAGTTGCGCGACCACCTGGGCGGTCGCTTCTGGGCCTTTGAACACGTGTACGGAGTTGATCTTCCCTCTGCCGTGGCCGGGAACGTCCACCTCGGTGTCTCGAGGAATCTGCATCATTCCAATGGTGTTGTCTTTGAAGTTACAGCGAATCAGTTGTATGGTGTCGGTTCTGCCGCGAGCGCCTTCAATGACTTTGCCGCCAGGCATCCTTTGCTCATCCGCGCCAAGAAGCAAGACGTACAGCTCATCTTTTGGCAGAGGGTTTTGCGAGCCCGGCGTCAGCGCGTCCCTCAGCAGGATTTGAACCAACTCATTCGAACCAATGTATGCGGTTACCGTGCCCGCCGCCAGCGCGAACAGGCAGAACAAAATATATCCAGTCCAGTACAGGGCAACCTTCATTGCTACACAGCCGCCGACCACATTCTACGCCCGCACCCCCTGGGATTGCTTCGCGGGCACGGGCGCCATCGGAAGTACTACCCGGAATGTCGTGCCCTTCCCGAGCTCGGAGTCTACTTCGATGCGTCCGCCGAGCGCAGTCGCCAATTCCGAGACGATCTTCGTACCCCATCCTGAGCCAGCGCTCTTGCGCCAACCTGAGACCGCCATGCCGCGCACAATGCGCTCACGAACCTCGTGCCGAAAGCGCAGCCGCTTGGCAACCGGGTCATGGATATAAACTGTGCCGCCCGACGCATCAACCGCCTCGACGCATAGATGCAGTACCTCGTGCAGCGTCTCTTCCATCCTGGTGGTAGCGGCAAGTTTGTGCGTCGAGCGGTAGACCGCCTCGATTAGGCGCCGCTCTCGGGAAACCATCTACTGGCGATTATGCTCCAGCCGCCGTCTCGCCTAAAAGCCGAAGCCGACGGTGACGCCTGCGCGCCGGAACCAGATATACATCAGTTGCACGTAATATTCCTCCGCGCTGTAGTTGAGCAAGAGGTGGGACTTCCGCCCGTCATGCATGCCGAGGAGGCTCCAGTTCTCGTCGAGTTGGTAGTTTATTCCGAAGGGGAAGACGAGTTGTTTGTCGAACTCCGAATAGGTCACGGAGGCGTACGGCGAGAGCTGTGTGCCGGGAATCGCTTTGGCGAAGTTCACGGAGTACTGCTGGAACCCCTTCGGTGTCCCGATGCGGTCTGACGACGTGCCGAAGTGCACTTGCGACGTGTCTTCGGATTCACGCACGGCGACGTAAGTGCCTCGGAAGCCGATCTCGCCAACTTCCGTGTTGTACTCCAGCCCAAGCGTCAGCAACGGGTTGACGTTGTAGTCAATCGTAAGCCGCGAGCGCGGCCGCTTCTGCTCCAAGTCTGCAAAGCGGTACGCGATAACCCACTTCTGGTTGAGCGAGCTCGAACCGAGCAGCTGACCCTCGCCGGGTCAGCCTGTTCAGGTGGGCACGTCAGTCTGACCGAAGGCGAGCACTGCCGGCAGCGCAGCTGTGGTTGCGAGCAGAACCCTGACGAGCTCTCGCATTCTTAGTTTGGCAGTTATCCTGGTGATTCTCATTTTCGTCAGTCCCTCGGAACGCAGTCTACTCGCCTCGGGTGGCTCAGGCGCGCCTGCGGCGGCGGGTCGGCTTCGTCGCCGACTTGTTCCGAATCAATTCCGCCGCAAACTCGAGGGTGACGTCGTCCGGGCTCATCTCCTTGGGCAGGCTGGCGTTTGTTTTCCCGTCCGTTACGTACGGCCCGTACCGTCCGCTCATGACCTTGATTGTGCCTGCGCAGCCTTCCGCATCGCCCAGTTCCCTCAGCGCCTTCGCCGATTGGCGCCTGCGGGGCTCCTTGGGTTGCGCAAGTAGCTCAAGCGCTTGATCAAGGGTCACCGTGAAAAGGTTTTGGAAAGATGGCAGCGATCGGAACTCACGCCGGTGCTGAACGTAAGGTCCGTACGGCCCCAGGTTTGCCGTTACTGGCTCGCCAGTTTCGGGGTGTTCGCCTAAGGTCCGGGGCAGGGAGAGCAGCTTGCGTGCGGTGTCCCCGTCGAGGTCCTCGGGTCTAATGTTCTTGGGCACGGAGGCGCGTTTTGGCTTGCTGGTGTCTCCTTCGGCGGGCTTCACTTCAAGGTATGCGCCGTAGCGGCCGGTTTTCAGGAAGACGGGACGGCCTGTCTCGGGGTCTGTGGTAATGGGGCTTTCCTTGCCGTTGAGCAGGGCGGCTGCGCGCTCGGGCGTAAGGTCGGCAGGTGCCGTATTTGGCGGAATGGTGGCGCGAGTTGCGTCATCGCCGTCGCCTAGAGAAAGGTATTCGCCGTACTTGCCCACACGTGCGTAGATGATCTCTCCCGTGCTCGGGTCGGGGCCTATCGGAATCTTCGGGGGCTCAACCAGCGGAGTCTTCTCACGCAAGGTTGGCTCCAGGCCGGGCTCGGCGTCCGCACCGTAGTAAAACTTCCTGAGCTCGGCGACCATCTGCTTCTCACCGCGCGCGATGTCATCCAAGTCGTCCTCCATCTGAGCGGTGAACTTGAGGCCAACGAGCGTGGGAAAGTGACGGAGCATCACATCGTTGACGCACATGGCGGTAAATGTCGGCACCAGCTCGTTCTTTCGCTTGAAGGCGTAATCCCTGTCCAGAAGCGTTGAGATGATGGTCGCGTAGGTGCTCGGCCGACCGATGCCCTCTTCTTCCAGCTTCTTGACCAGGCTCGCCTCCGTGTATCGGGCCGGAGGTTCGGTTTGGTGCCGGAGCGGCTTCACCTCAAGCGGCTCGACCTCTTGCCCCTCTTCAAGGCTGGGAAGCCGTGTTTCCTTACCCTTGCCGGGCGAGTCCTCGTCGTAGCCGTATGCCTTCAGGAACCCGGGGAACAGAATCGTCTTGCCGGAAGCGGCGAAGTGCAGCCGCTCCCCGCTCTGCGCCGTTACCTCAACCGTTACTCGAGTGTGCTCGACCCGCGCGTCCTCCATCTGGCAGGCGAGGGTTCGCTTGTAGATGAGTTCATACAGCGCCGCTTGATCCTTGCTCAGGAACCGAGCCACGTCGCTGGGCATTCGCTTCATGTCGGTCGGCCGAATCGCCTCGTGCGCTTCCTGGGCGTTTCGGGTCTTGGTCTTGTAGCGGCGAGGCTTGTCAGGCAAGAACTCCTTGCCGAACTCCGCTTCGATGGTGGCGCGTATCTCGTTGATCGCTCGCTCAGCCAGCGCCACGCTGTCGGTTCTCATATACGTGATGAGGCCGACACGCTCGCCATCGAGGTCAACACCCTCGTAAAGTTGCTGGGCGATACTCATTGTGTGCCGAGCAGTGAATCTGAGGCGACGATTCGCCTCTTGCTGCAGCGTCGACGTGATGAACGGGGGGCTGGGTGACTCTGTGCCGGGTTCGGTGACGCGACTGGTGACCGTCCAAGGCCTCGCCACTGAGGCGGCGTCCGACAGGCGCGTGGCTTCCGGTTCGTGCAGCCATAGCACCTTCTTGGAGCCGTCCTTCAGGTCGCCCGTGTCCGGGTCAAAGTTCTTGCCGGTGGCAACGTCGAGATCATCCACCTTCACGAGGCGTACATCGAAGGAGTCGCCGTGAACTCCCGCTCCCTCTGGGAGAGGGTTGGGGTGAGGGATCCCACCAATCGTACCGAGCTTCGCACCGATGTCCCAGTACTCGGCGCTGTGGAAGCGCATCCGCTCTTGCTCTCGCTCCACCAGCAGGCGCACGGCGACGCTCTGCACGCGCCCCGCGCTCAGATTCCGGCGGACCTTCTTCCACAGCAGCGGCGAAAGGGAATAGCCATAAAGCCGGTCGAGGATGCGTCGAGTCTCCTGCGCTCTCACTAGCGCTTCGTCCACCCCACGAGGGTTCTTGAGCGCCTCCTGAATCGCCTCGCGTGTAACCTCGTGGAACACGATGCGGGAAACCGGAACGTCCTTTTTCGGCTTCAGAACCTGGAGCACGTGCCAACTGATGCTTTCGCCTTCGCGGTCCTCGTCCGTTGCGAGAAGAAGCTCGGCCGACTCTTTCAGCGCCTTGCGCAGGCGGGCAACGTGCTGCTTCTTCGAGGATGGGATGACATAGTAGGGCGTGAAGTCATTCTCCACGTCAACCGCGATGTTGCCCCACGGCTTGTCCTTGATCTCGGCGGGCACCTCGGATGCGTTTTCCGGCAGGTCGCGGACGTGGCCGACTGACGCCTCGACCCGATAGTCCGGGCCGAGGAATCGGCTGATCGTCTTCGCTTTCGCCGGTGACTCGACGATGACGAGTTTCGTTGCCTTAGTAGCCATGCGGGTTTCAGGGACGGGGGAGACGCGTCAGAGTACCGATGCCGTGTCGGTTCTGTCAAGCCGTACCCCTGAGGTAGTATATAGGCTCGGCCTCTGGATTCTGGACGCGCTTCGGGATGGGCGACTGCAACCATTCGCCGTTGCGCCCGCTAAATCCTTAGGGCACAAGGCTTCACAAAGGCATGTCGCAACGCAACTTTGTCCCGATGTTGACGCTTCTTCTGGTTGGCGTAGGCGGCGGATGGGTGTCCGCCTCGCTGCTGCCAAACGGCATGGCGCGGCTGTACTCTGAAGTCACGGGGGAGCCAGCAGAGACGTTCTACGGGCCCGTGCCGAGGGTGGCGACGTTCATCTTCGGAGGCGTGATCACGGCGTTGATCGCCTTGTGGCTCATAACCTCTGCCAGTCGCGTGCTTTCACGCTGGGAAACCATGACGCCCGGCGACAAGGTGACGATTCTCGTCGGCGTGCTCGTCGGTGTGGCGGTGAGCATCCCATTCCACATGTTGTTCTTCGCCTTTGGGCCCGTGTACCTCAGCATCAGCTTCCTGACCATGTTCATCCTTATCGGAATCAGCACCGCCATGCTCAGGGGAATGCAAGAGGTGCTGCCCTGGAACAGCCGGACGGGCGCCAGAGGGAACATCAAGGTGTTCGACACGAACGTTATCATTGACGGGCGAATCGGCGAAGTCGTCCGAGCGGGCTTTCTCGACGGCAGGATTTATATCCCCCAGTTCGTGATATCGGAGCTTCAACTCGTCGCAGATAGCGCGGACCCCAACAAGCGGCAGCGCGGACGCAGGGGCCTCGATATGCTCAAGATCCTTCGTGCCGACTACGACGTCGAAGTCGGTACGTACGACCACTACGCCCCGAAAGACGCCCCGGTGGATGAACGTTTGGTCGCACTCGCTCGAGCGCTCGGCGCTAAACTCGTGACCAACGACTTCAATCTCAACAAGGTTGCCCAAGTGCATGGCGTGGCCGTGCTGAACGTTAACGACCTCGCCATGGCGCTCCGACCGGTCTTCCTCCCGGGTGATACGCTCGACGTGCTCGTTGAGCGCACAGGTAGCCAGCCGGGGCAGGGCGTCGGTTTCCTTGAAGACGGAACGATGGTCGTGATCGAACAAGCCTCCGAGCTGGTTGGTACAGACGTGCGCGTTAGGGTCACGCAAATCCACCAATCTGCTGCCGGACGAATGTTCTTCGCGACGCTCGAGGAAGTGCTCGTCGGCGATAATCGCGAATGACCAGTGCCGTCCTGCTTGCTGCCGGCGAATCGCGGCGCTTCGCCGAAAGTTGCCCCCCTGCCTTCCGTTGGAAGAGCAAGCTGCTTGTGCCGCTTTTAGATGGCAGGGCGGTCTGGCGCCGCTCGTTCGACTTGCTCAGAGCCTCCTCGGCAGTGCAGCAAATCGTCGTGGTTACCGACGATGGGGCGATACGTGCCGAGGCGGAGTCCGCAGGTGCGGCGGTCGTTCCGGGGGGCGAGACGAGGGCGCTCAGTTCGCTCAATGGCATCCTCGCTGCCGAACGCGCCGACACGGTGGTTGTGCACGACGCCGCCCGGCCATTCGCAACCGGCGCGTTGCTGAGTCGCGTCCTCAACGCAGCCGTCCAGGCGGTGGCTGCGGTTCCCGTGGTTCCCGCGACGGACACTATCAAGCGGTGTGCAGGCGCGCTGGTCGAGAAGACACTCGACCGCAATAGTCTCTACCACGCCCAGACGCCGCAAGCGGCGAACCGGGAAGCGCTCCTCGCCGCTATGCGTGCCCACCCCGAGGCAACCGATGAGGCGTCTGCGCTGGAACGGGCGGGTGCTTCGGTGCGGGCCGTAGAGGGCGAAGTGACGAACCGAAAGATCACCACGTTTCACGACCTCGAGGGCCTGTTGCGCGTCGAGCATCGGACCGGGCTTGGCTACGACGTGCACCGCCTCGTGGAAGGGAGGCGGCTCGTCCTCGGTGGCGTATTCATTCCATTCGACAAGGGGCTGGAAGGACACTCCGACGCCGATGTGGTGCTGCACGCCGCGACGGACGCCTTGCTGGGCGCCGCCTCGCTGGGAGACATCGGCGCGCACTTCCCAGACAGCGACCCACAGTGGAAGGATGCACGCAGCGACCTGTTCTTGCAGCACGCGTTGGACCTGGTTCGTAAGGAAGGATTTGAGATTGCGAACCTCGATGTAACACTGCTTGCCGAGGCGCCCAGAGTCGCTCCCTTCGTGGCGGAGATGCGCGACAACATCGCGGGTATTCTCGAAGTCGAGTCGAGTAGAATCAGCGTCAAGGCGACCACCCACGAAGGGCTGGGGGCGCTCGGTAGAGGCGAAGGGATCGCAGCGTTCGCCATTGCGACGCTTGAGCGGTGGCTCCCGCGCTGACCGAGTGCGGCATACTACACAGTCTATGGAACTTCTGATTCGGAACGCAGAGGGGAATGTCCCCGAGAAGGACAGGGAGTACGCGGCGAAGAAACTGGGCCGCCTTGACCGCTACTTCAGCAAGGCGAATAGGGTCGAGATGGTGCACTCGGTGGAAAAGAGCGCACATCGCCTCGAAGTCACTGTTTTCGCCGACGAGTTCACTATCCGCGGAGAGGAGCAAGACGCCTCGCTTCGCGCGTGCATTGACCGTGTTGCCGAGAAACTCGAAACGCGTCTGCGACGCCTCAAAACCAAGCTGATAGACTCACATCGGCGCAGGGGCAACAAGGAGATGCCACCGGCACTCCTTGAAGCCGAGCCCGAGGTGGAACAGCCCGCTGTCGAGGACGTCGTCGTCGAGAGGAAGCGCTTCAGCACCAAGCCGATGACCGTGGAGGAGGCGATTCTGCAGATGGAGTTGGTTGGGCACGACTTTTTCGTGTTTCAGAACTCTGACTCCGGCACGATCTGCGTCCTCTATCATCGCAAACGAGGCGGCTACGGTCTCCTGGAACCGAGCGACGCTTAGCTGACGGAACCCTCGCCCCCGCCGGCAGCGTTGAACTGTGAGGAAGATGGGCAACTATCTGAAGACCGCAATCCTGTTGACGGCGCTCGGGGCGCTGTTCCTCTTCGTCGGGCATCTCATCGGCGGGCAGACCGGAGTGCTGGTCGCGCTCGTTCTGTCTCTCGGCTTGACTGGGTTCTCCTATTGGCAGAGCGAGCGGCTGGCGCTATCAATGGCGCAGGCGCGCCCGCTTGACCGCAGGGCAGCACCTTGGCTTTACGCTGCAAACGAGGAGCTGAGCGCCCGTGCAGGCATTCCCGCACCGCCTTTGTACATCAGCCCGGACCCGCAACCGAACGCCTTCGCCTGCGGAAGAGGGCCCGGCGCCAGCAGCGTGTGCGTTACGCAGGGACTGCTCGAGACGATGAGGCAGAGAGAGGTCATCGGCGTCCTCGCGCACGAGTTGGCGCACATAAAGAACAGGGATGTGCTGACCATGAGCGTCGTGGCGGCTGTTTCCCAGGCGATCATGTTCTTGCAGTACTTCGCCTACTTTATTCCGATTGGCCGTGACGAACGAGGTTCAAGCCCCCTCGCGCTGCTGGCTGCGATCATCCTTGCCCCCTTCGCTGCGATTCTCATTCAGATGGCGGTGAGCAGGACGCGCGAATACGCAGCCGACGCCACGGGCGCGCGACTCATGGGAGACCCGCTGCCGCTGGCGGACGCCCTCACGACCTTAGGGCGTGCGACAAAGGCGATACAGTCTGGCACGGCGCAGGCGGCGACCGCGCACATGTACATCGCGCAGCCGCGGTCGGGCGGCCTGGCAGGACTGTTTTCGACCCACCCGCCCATCGAGGAGCGCGTGCGTCGCCTGCGCGGTTTGGCGGTCTGAGCCCCGATTCGCCCCTCCCGAACCTTTCGGGGCACCACGGACGTCAGAACCGGCGGAGGAACCTATTTGGAGCCGCGAAAATAGGTCTCGACGCCGGGCACGGCACGGAGGTATTATGCTGGTAATGAACCGGCAGTGGCTGGGACTTCGGTACGCGGTCGCTGTGGCAGCGTCGTCTGTTTCCGGCTGCTACCCCTCGCAGCAACACGGGATGCCACCGGGGCCGTGCCCGACCGGCTGGGGAGTGAGTGCGGTTCACCAGAAGAAGTGGTGCCTCCAAGGGTTGAACGGCGTCCGCTGTACTATGCGGCCTCAGGGCCGTACCTTCTGGTAACCTGCGCCCATGCCGGCGTGGGTGTGCGTTGGGGCAGGCGGATTCATCGGGGCGGTCGCGCGCTGGGCGCTTTCGGGTGCGGTATCGAAGGCGGTGGGGACGTCCTTCCCGTTCGGGACGCTCGCGGTTAACCTACTCGGCAGCCTGCTCATCGGCGTGCTGATGGGCCTGGTCGAGTACCGCGACGCCTTTAGTCCTGAGCAGCGACAGTTCCTCATCATAGGCGGACTCGGCGGGTTCACAACGTTTTCCACCTTCAGCCACGAGACACTTGCGCTGCTGCGGAACGGCGAGCACGCCCTCGCAGCGGTGAACGCAGTCGGCAGCGTCGGCGCGTGTCTTATCGCGGCGGCGCTCGGGTGGGTTCTGGCGAAGGCGGTGGCATGAGGAGAGCAGCATGAAAATTGAAGGCGAAGGGAGTTTGGTTCGCATCTTTATCGGAGAGTCCGACCGGTGGCACGGCGTCCCGCTTTATGAAGCGATCATTCGTAAGGCGCGGGAAGCGGGGCTGGCGGGCGCGACCGCTTGGCGAGGTATCCGGGGCTTTGGTAGGCGCAGCGTCATCCACACAACCAATATCCTTCGGCTCTCCACCGACCTTCCGATCGTCGTCGAGATCGTTGACAGAAGCGAGAAGATCGAAGCTTTCCTTGCGACGCTCGACGAAATGGTACATGAGGGGATGATCACGGTGGAAAAGGCGCACATCGTCGCCTATCGCAGCGACGATTTGCCCGACGGGACATAATCGCCCCAGCAGAAAGAGGTCACTGCCGAATGCCGTCGAGTCGCCACCGGCACAAGGGGAAGCAGCACCGCCCGGGGCGCACGCAGCGTCCAGGCGGGGGTAGAGCGTCGCTCATTCTCGCGGTCGCTGCGCTGGTGGTTGCCCTTGGGCTTTTCATCTACTTCTCGAACCGGGGCGGCTGACGGACCCATGGAGACCACGCGTTACCGCCCCGATACCGAAGTGCAGTTCGTCAAGGGCGTCGGGCCCAAGATTGCAGGGCACTTGGCGAAAATGGGCGTCGAAACAGTGCAGGACCTTTTGTATCTGCTTCCCCGACGATATGAGGACCGCACCAACCTCAAGCGCATCGCCGACGTCCGACCGGGCGAGACCATAACGCTGCGTGGCAGGCTCATCGAGTTGCAGACTCAGAACCGCGGCGGGAGGCTTATCATCATCAAAGCGGCCATCAGCGACGGCTCCGCCGCAATCCGGTTGGTCTGGTTCAACCAACGGTGGGTTCACCAGACGCTCGCGAAGGCGGGCACGCCCGAACTGGTCGTGTACGGCCAGGTGAAGGAGGGCGTCTGGGGGCTGCAGATCGAATCGCCTGAATGGGAGATCGTGGAGTCGCACGACGTTCAAGAAGGCTTTGCGAGCATCGTGCCGGTCTATCCGCTAACGGAGAAGATCTCGCAAAAGTTGATGCGGCGGATCACAGCCTCCGCGCTGCATCTGGTCGAAGTGCTGCCCGACCCG
Source organism: Armatimonadota bacterium (assembly GCA_040289295.1). Lineage (GTDB taxonomy): Bacteria > Armatimonadota > Fimbriimonadia > Fimbriimonadales > ATM1 > J051. Next base: position 3,609 of record PSLA01000004.1, on the reverse strand, counting down.
CTGCCTGCGGGCGTCCTGAAGGAGTACCGCCTGCCTTCGCTCCCGGAGGCGCTTGAGCAGATCCACCGCCCCGAGTCCTTTGAGTTGGCGCAGCGCGCACGTAGGCGGCTCGTCTTCGAAGAGTTTTTCACCCTTCAACTCCACCTCTGCATGCGGCACGAGGAGCTGGGGCGGGAGACTGGCATCTCGTTCAACGCCAATGAGCAGGTGCTTGAGGAGCTCCAAGGCGCCTTGCCCTGGCCGCTCACCGACGCACAGCGGCGAGTCGTCGCGGAGATCTACTCCGACATGCGTCAACCGCACCCGATGAACCGCCTGCTCCAGGGCGACGTCGGTAGCGGCAAGACGGTGGTCGCCGCAGCAGCCATGCTCGCCGCGATTCGAAGCGGCTATCAGGCGGCGTTGATGGTGCCGACGGAGATTCTCGCCGAACAGCACTACTTCAACCTGACGCGCCTGCTGGGCTCACTGGGGTTGGACGTGGAACTACTGGTCGGTAAACTTGGCAAGCGGCAGAGGGACGCGGCGATACAGAGAACCGCCTCGGGCACTGCACACATTGCCGTCGGAACGCACGCGCTCATCCAAGAGGGAGTCGAGTTTGGCAGGCTCGGCCTAGTTGTGGTGGACGAGCAGCACCGCTTCGGCGTGCTCCAGCGAGCGAGCTTGAGGGCGAAGGGCTACGGCAGTCCAGACGTCCTGGTGATGACCGCGACACCGATACCAAGGACGCTCACGCTGACACTGTACGGCGACCTGGATCTGAGCGTGATTGACCAGATGCCACCCGGTAGAAAACCGATCAAGACGCACTGGAAACAGCCCGAGGAGCGGCCGGCAGTTTACGAGGGGGTTCGAAAGCTCTTGGAACAAGGGGCGCAGGCGTACATCGTCTGCCCGCTCATCGAGGAGAGTGAAAGAATGCAGGCGCAGGCAGCGACGGAGCTGCATGCCGAGATCGAGGACCGGTGGCTCAAGGGCTACGCCGTGGGCCTCCTCCATGGTCAGATGCCCGCCAAAGAGAAAGAGGCGGTCATGGAGGCCTTTCGAAGGGCCGACTTGCGGGTCCTGGTGAGCACGACGGTCATCGAGGTTGGCGTGGACGTTCCTAAAGCCACGGTTATGGTGATCGAGGATGCGAATCGGTTTGGCCTGGCGCAACTGCACCAACTGCGCGGCCGAGTCGGTAGGGGAGACGCACAGAGCTACTGCGTGCTGATTGCCAAGGCGTCTACGCCGGAGGCGGAGGAACGACTGCGCGCGCTCGTTGAAACGACGGACGGCTTCCGCATCGCAGAGGCGGACCTCAGGATTCGCGGCCCCGGCGAGCTGTTCGGCACGAAGCAGGCGGGGCACTTCGACTTCAAGGTCGCCGACCTGCTGAAGGATGGCAAGCTGCTCGAAGAGGCGCGCCAAGCCGCGCTGAGGTTCCTGGACAAGCATCCGCGGTTGGAAGGAAGCGATCTGGAGCCGCTCCGGGCGGCGGTAGCTGCAGTGGCGCAGAAGGTCTCCCAGACCGACGTGAGTTAGAATCCGCTCGATGCGCATCGGCTGCGACACCGGGGGGACGTTCACAGATTTCGTCGTCGACGACGGAGAAAAGGTTGTGGCATTCAAGGTGCCCAGCCGCCCACACGTCCCCGCCGAAGCCGTTGCGGACGGCGTGCGCAGGGCGGGAAGCGGCGATTGCGTTCTGCTGCATGGAACCACGGTGGCGACGAACGCGATCCTCGAGGGGAAGGGAGCGAGAACCGCGCTTGTGCTCAACCGAGGTTTCAAAGACCTCCTGACGATTGGCAGGCAGACGCGCCCTGGCCTTTACGACCTCTGCCCGATTCAGGAGCCGCCGGTGGCTCCCGAAGACGTGTTCACCGTGCCGGGGCGCCTGGCGTCGGACGGTAGGGAACTGGAGCCGCTCGACCTGAGCGAGCTGAACCCCGGCGCGCTGTCGGGATACGAGGCAGTCGCGGTGTGTCTGCTCTTCTCTTACGTGAACCCGGAGCACGAGCGCGCCGTTGGAGAGCACGTGGGAGGCGGGCGGTTTCTATCGCTCTCGCATCAGGTGTCTCCAGAAATTCGCGAGTACGAGCGTGCCTGCGCGACGCTATTGAATGCACGCGTCGGCCCTGTCGTAGGGCAGTACCTGCGCGCCCTCGGTGCCATCGAGGGGGTGCGGGAGGTGCGAATCATGTCGTCCGGCGCGGGGTTGGTCGCGCCGGAGGTGTGCCTGGAGATTCCACTGCGAACCATCCTCAGCGGCCCGGCAGCGGGGGTTATGGCGACCGCCCACCTAACGCAGGCAATGGGAATGTTTGACCAGCCGGTCGTCGCGTTCGACATGGGCGGGACGAGCACGGATGTCGCGCTGGTACACGGAGGCCCGACGTTCACGTCCATTGCTGAGGTCGCCGGCCTGAAGACCCGGCTCCACCAAGTGGCAGTGCACACGATCGGATGCGGTGGCGGCTCGATCGCATGGCTGGACGCGGCCGGGGCGCTGCGGGTTGG
>PSLA01000004.1:0-1035 GCA_040289295.1 Armatimonadota bacterium | reverse complement strand
TACTACGTTTTGGGGCGGTTGCCGCTCGAGCAGTTCGGCGGAGGAATCGACATGCGGCTGGCACCTGAGGGCAGCGTCCGCGCCATAGCTGACCTCGAGGCGGCGGTTGGTCGGGCTGGGGTAGCGGAGGCGGTGATTGCGCTTGCCGAGGCGCAGATGGCGAGGGCGATTCGGCGCGTGACCTCACAGCGGGGGTTTGATCCGGCTGGGTGCGCGCTCGTCGCCTACGGGGGAGCCGGCGCGATGCACGCCTGTGGCATAGCGGAGCAACTCGGAATTAAAACCGTGATCGTTCCGCCCCTGCCAGGAGTGTTCTCGGCGTGGGGGCTGCTGGTCAGCCCGGAGGTCGCCGAGGCGGGGAAGACGGTGCTTGGAAAGTACGCCGCCGACAATTGGGATGCGGTCTATGACGCTCTGGAGCAGGACGCAAGGGCTGAGCTCAGCGTGCACGACGCCACGTGGCGGCTTGCGGAAATGCGCTACCTGGGCCAGAGCCACAGCCTCGAAGTGAACGCCGCCGGCGTCCCAGAGGACGTCCGCCAAAGGTTTGAGGCGGAGCACGAGCGGCTCTTCGGCGTTCGGCGCCAGGGCGTCCCGGTAGAGTGGGTTACCGCACGGGTGCGGCTGTCCCGCTCAGCCCCGACGCCTGCGCCGCTACGAAAGTCAAGGGTGGCCCGCTCCCAGGATCGGCGCAGAGCGTGGTTCGGGAGCTGGGTCGAGGCGGAAAGCATCGCTCGGGAGGGGTTAGAGCCGGGAGAGCGGGTCCGTGGTCCCGCGCTGCTCCACCAGCCGGACGCGACGACGGTCCTCCCTCCGGGTTGGGAAGCCGAGGAGACTCCCCTAGGGCTCGTCTGCAGTTGGAGCCGTCTGGGCGGCTGATTCGGGTTGCTTGTGTTCTCAATCCCCACCCCTGGGAGTTCTTCCGAGGTGGCTGCGCCGTGGAGAACCCATTGTGCGCGGGGAGGGCGGCGGTCGGGGTTGGCGGGGGCGTTGTGCGGTTTCGCGGTGGATGAGAATCCTGTTCAGAGTGTTAGA
>PSLA01000051.1:0-2186 GCA_040289295.1 Armatimonadota bacterium | reverse complement strand
CTCTGGCAGGTCACAGTCAATGACACAGAGTTGAGGTTCAATGAACGGGTAGCCGTCTTGGTCTCCGTCGATGACAGTGGTCTTGAGGAAACGTGGGCTGGGCAGAATTGGCCGCAGGTAACGCTTCGGGAAGCCGCGCCGCTCAGCCTCACGGCGCTCGAGCACGAAGAATTTATTACTGCCCGTGGCGATGCCACGCTGGATACGAAATAGGTCGCCCAGCGTTGCGCCGTCGTTATCCTTGGACATTCGACGATCGTTGCGGGCATGGCTCGGATACACCGTCCACTTCCGGGACTCGCGCACCTTTTCCAAGGGGATGGAGGCCCTTGCGTGCGGTTCCAGGATCGTACCGCCGAAGGTGAACTCGACCCAGTGCTTGGGCGGGGGCGCCGTCTTGCGGAAGACGAGAACGGCCGAAGAAACGAGAGCGTCATCAAATTGAACCTCCTCCGGGTCGAAGCGGTGAACCCGGATCAGCGTCACACGATCCGTAAGGTACTGCTTCAGCGCAGCACCGTAGTTGACGTCCATAAACTCGGAGGGCACGAGCCACGCTGCATAGCCACCATCCTTCATCCAAGCTGTCGCGAGCACAACGAAGTAAACATAGAGGCCCGCAAGGCCGTTCACCTTGACGCCGGCGATTTGATAGGCCAGTGCCTGCAGGCGTTCCTTTTCCTCCCGGTCCAAGTGGTGATGCCGGACGTAGGGAGGGTTCGTAAGAATCAGGTTTGGGGCGGCCGGGCAACGTGGGCTGGCAACAATGCGGGTGAAATCGCCTTGGACAACGTCAAGACCCGCTTGTGCCCACAGGTGGCGGGCGGCATCGCAGAAGCGGGGATCGAGTTCGATGCCAACGGCGCTTTTGATTCGCTCGGGGCCGAAGACCGCTAGGGCGGCGGAATAGAAGCTCCCTGTGCCGACGGCGGGGTCCGCGAAATGGATTGGGCAGAGGTGGCGGCCCGCGACGGACTGGACGTAGCGGGTAATTTCCACGGCGAGGGCGTAGGGAGTCGCGAATTGACCCAGGCGGTTCCTTTCGGCAGCGGACCTGCTTGAATCGAGTGCTGCCTGGATGGCTTGTCGCTGGGCCTCGATAGAATTCTCCTGTGTTCTCAGCATCGGTCTTACAACCCTAGTTTTGCCAAGTCGTCGATCCTGTGCTCCCACACCCAATCGATCCCTTCGGCAGCCTCGTACCCCAAATAGTCACTGCCGAAGTACCCGCAAAGGAACAGCACGAAGGTCACGGTCTCTCCGTAGGTTGCCTGCAATTGGTGAATCTTCGTCGCCTCTTCCTTCCGCCGCTTGTTTGTGTTCGTGAAATCACCCGCTGACTTGGCCTCGATGAGGATTGGCAGCTGGTCTTTGCGGAGTTGCTTTGGCTGGATCACGACATCGATTGGGATGTTGACCTTGTGAGTCTTTCCGACGGGCACGTTCATGCGGAAGGTATACGTCCCGGGTTCCATTTCCTGGAGCGGTTTGCCAGGTGGGTGCGCCTGTTTTCGGTAGCCGCGCCGATCCAGATAGTCTCCGATCAGGGCGAGCTGTCGTTGCTCCTGAGCGTTACGGACAATCGGGTTCGCCACGGCGCTGCAAAGCCGGTCAGCGACGATCGTCGAAGCCCGGTCCCGCTCGTGGTCGGTCGGGGACTTTCCATTGCCCAGCCAGGGGAAGATATCGCGGTCCAAGAGGCGCGAGAGAATGCGGCAGACTTTCGTCAGCTCGCGGTCGAGCTCGACGGGCGGCATTCTGCTTGGCAACTTACCCCTTTCCATCCGGCTAATGAGATTCTTGTTGACGTCGGCCAACCCAACCAGCCGGTCAACGGCCAGTGGTGGGGCGGTGCACATGCGGAGCGTCGGGAGCGCGCCGGGGTGCGCCTTCAGCATGGCTGGGTTCAGGCTTTGCAAGTCGTTGGTTGCCACAAGCGCCGCTTTGACGTACTCCGTGGTCTGCACTCGTATGGACCGAAATGCCTCTGGTGCAAACTCCATGAACCACTGGTTGAAGCGGTCAACAGAAGCCGCGATATCCGCCTTCCAGAGATGCGGCTTGTCGGCATTCACGAGAGGTTTCCTCATATCCTTCACAACCTTCTGACGCGTCATGTTTTTTACCCCCGCGCCAGCAGCAGCCGGTCGCGGAGATACGTGAGGTAGGAGTGGATGCCCAGCTCC
>PSLA01000050.1:0-2316 GCA_040289295.1 Armatimonadota bacterium | reverse complement strand
CAGCGGCGCCGACCTCGCCAGGTCGGCCCCGGGCCGCCTACGACGAGGTGCTCACCGTGGCCGAAATGTCCGACAGCGACGGCCAGCCGGGCGGCACCGGAGGAGCCCCCGCGTGCCGCACGACCGAACGGGACGGCCTAATCAAGCGGCAACGAGACGGACGAACCCTCGCGCGAGCGCCAGTGGCGAGGAATGGACCACTCAAAGCGTCAACTTGATCACGCGCGCTTCACCAGGAAGCGGCTTACCTCCACCGTCACCAATGTCAACCACGCCGCCCTCAGCAACGAGGCGCGCTGCATAGCTGTTGGCATCACGCCGCGCAATTTCAAAAACACCCATGCGAGCACAATAAAGGGAGCGTTGAGGAATTCCACTCTTCCAGTAGCAGAGCGGTACTTGGATTTTGCATCCCACAGTGCCCTCATCGTTGCACGCGCCGACTACCTTCGTACGGGTCGGACCAGATTGATTTCCTGTGTCCCCTTCCCAGATTCCGGGTAGGGGATACGTTCTGCCGTCGTTATGACTCCCATGACCCTGGTTGACAACGCCTTTCCACTGATTTCCCATCTTACAGGTGTCCTTCACCTCGACACCCTTGATCCAATAGATCGGAGCTTGAGGATTGTCGTGAAGAGCTCGGGGATTGATCGTGTCATCCGGAAGTAGTATCGGTATCTGCTCTCCAGGCGAGATTTGCTGGATTCCCTTACCGCCGCTGCGAGGATCGCCATCGGCGACAGCACAAACCATCACTGGTGCCTGGCCGCCGTTGACGAGTGCTTGAACTCGTGCCTGCGCTTGAGCGCGCGCGGAAAACTGGGTAATCCCTAAAACTCGCATGAACGTCGTCGGCTGTGTGTCCCGAGCCACAACATCGACGCCGGTAGCGGCCACTGGAACTGGTTTGCCGTTGTACGTGTCGCAGGTTCCAGGAAGAAGTACTCCGTCCTGGCCGACATATGTACAATCGAAAGCGCCGTTGGCGCGATTCTGGACGAGCTTGTCCCGAACGGCCCGCCAGACGCCAGTTCCATCGGCACAAACCAAGTCGGTCGTCCCATCAAGCGGGGGTTGCCAGCATTTATTGAGCGCGGTGGCGCCCGCGAGTGCTGCAGCGTCAGCTGCGTTCTGGGTCTGACGGCGATCCGCATAGGCGGCGCCGCCGTCGACGACGAGACCGGCAAGTGCCATGAGTGCCACGAGTGAGAGCGCAAGCAGAACAATCGTGGCGCCGGCCTCAGAGTGTTGTTGTTCAAAAGTTTTCATGTCGCCTACCTCGAGAGAGATTTCACAAAAAACACACGCGACGTGGACATCAGGTTTTCGGCTTTCCCTGGAGAGTCATGCGTGCACGGGCTTGGTGGGACATATTTGCGACAAACGGCGAGGCTCCGATGTGCTGCCATGTAACGGAGACTTCGATCAGATCGCGTCCCGGTTGGATGAACTGCAATCCTTGACGACATGGCAGAGGGGAGAGCGTGTCAGGGGGGAGGCAGCGGACTTCGATCGTGAGGGAACCACGTACGAGCCCGACGAGGCGTTTTCGTACTGCCGCGTCGATAGCCTGGTACTGAGGACTTGGACTCGGGCAGGGCGAGCCTGAACGATCGGGGTGACGGGCAGTCGGGGATCCCGGGTAACTGTCGGCGCAGTCGAAGTCGATGATGCCGACCCGTGCGCCGTCACGGGCTGCGTTGTTGCCCACCGTGTTGCCTACGACGATCAGGCTCAAATCGAGAAACGTGAAGAGCAACAAAAACAGTACGGGAACGATAATTGCAAATTCGAGCAGTGTGGATCCTCGATCGGCCGGAGAACGTCTGATTCGCAAGGCGGAGTTCATCCCTGAGTGCGGACGGTTACGGCGGCGCGCACCGTCACATTGCCGACAAAACCCCGTACGAGGGGCGTGAGCAGCTGGAAGGGCTTGCTCGCGGTGACGGTCACGTCGATATCACGATCCCTCGGCGTCGTAGTACAGGTGCTCCCCTGTGGCGCAGGGGGCGTTACGGCAACGGCCAGCGGTGACGTTGTCAGGGTCAGGGCACTGGGCTTTGGTCTGCTGGTACGGGTGGGTCTGGGCGTAGGCGGCACCTTCACGGGCGGCGTTCTTTACCCGAACCCAGGTGAGGTACGCGCGCCCGAGATCGACCGTTCCGAAGACGAGGATCGCGAGGAGCGGCAGTGTGAGCGCGAACCCGACGAGGGCGACGCCGCAGTGTGAGCACCTCCGGGCGCCGATCGCCCTCGGAAATCGGACCACGTCGCAAATGTGTGGGATGCACCCCCACGATGCAAGGGGTCTTA
>PSLA01000003.1:12877-111951 GCA_040289295.1 Armatimonadota bacterium | reverse complement strand
GGCCGGAGCCAACTTCCAACTCCTCACCTTCGACGACCTCCATCGCGCCGCCGGGGCCGGCGGTGGCCCCGGTGCCGGCGGCGGGGTCGCCGACGCCGCAGCCAGACTGGACGCTCAGAAGCGCCAGCAACACGACGGCGGTAAACAGAGAATGCGCCTACTTGATATGGTTCATGCTGACCTGTTTGCTGCGCACTATTCCTGTGGAACGCGATCTGGCTGGTTGCGCCCGACCGATTCTACCCGCCGCAACTTGGTTATCCAGCCTCTTCCTCTCCCCCTGGGAGAGGGGGCGGAAACAGTACGCCCCGGCGCGAACCGTCGGGGCGCAACCATCAGGCGTGGAGCGAAGCTTAGCGCCGACGCTCGAACTGGAACGGCTTGCCGAGCATACCTTCCCAGATCTTTTTCTGTTCGGTTGTCAGGACGGCGAGGAGCTTGGCGTTCGTTTCCTCGCGAAGCTTCTGCATCGTCTCCATCATCGCTTGGCGGTCGCCGCCGCCACCGCCACCCTGGAACATGTCGCGCATGGTTGCGCGCTGCTCCTCAAGGATGGCGTTGATCTTGAAGCGTTGTGAGTCGGAAAGGCCCAACTTGTCGGCCACTTCCTTGCGGGCGAAAGCGGCAGGACCTTCCTGCTGGAGGCTGATCTCCTGGTACCGCTTGTACTGCTCGGCGCTCAGGATCTCCTTGATCCTCTTCTCTTGCTCGAGGCGCATCAGGCGCATCTGCTCCCGCTGCTGCGGGTCGCCACCACCCAAGCCGCCGGCTCCGCCCCGGCCGCCGGGTCGGCCGGGGCCGCCCAGAGCCTCGCGCACCTTGGCGACCTGCTCTTCAGTCATCTTCAGCTCGGCTTGAACCTGCGGGATCAGCAACAGGCGTGGGCCGGCCATCATACCAAACCCTTGACGCCCGCCTGGGCCCTGACCACCGCCGCCACGCTGGGCAGCCGCCGACACGACCAACAGACTCACAACAAACATCACGAACAGGGTTCGTTTCATCGCGTTTCTAATCCTCCTTCGGATGTGGTTTATGGTTTTGACCACTCAAACAGGAAGTACGCTCGGCGGCGCGAAAAGATCACCCGCAAGCCGCCTGCCCCTCCTGCTTCGCCACCCACGCCCCGGATGGCCGCGCGACGTTTCAGTTTTTTCTGAACCAACTGACCCCTCAAGGGGTATCTTTAGGCAGAAGATGAGTCGAGCCGCCAGCCAGCAACCTTGGGAACTCTCAGGTAACGCGAAGCGAGAGCGCGTGTATTCGATCTTTGCCTCCATCACCCCCACCTACGACCTTATGAACTCGGTGATGAGCCTGAAGCTCCACCATCGATGGCGGGGCGCGGCGGTCGCCCTCCTCGACCTGAGGCCGGGAGCGCGCGTACTCGATCTGTGCTGCGGAACAGGGGACTTCGCCTTCCCGCTTCGCGACGCGGTCGGAGCAAACGGCGCCGTCGTTGGGCTTGACTTCGCCGAGGCGATGCTGAGGCGGGCACGTGAGAAAGGCGCCCGGATGACGCCCGCCCTTGGCGACGCCTGCGCGATTCCGTTCGCCGACGGATCTTTCGACGCCGTCACAGTCGGTTGGGGTTTGCGCAACGTGCCCGACCTCGACACATGCCTCTCGGAGGCTTACCGCGTTCTCAAGCCTGGCGGGCAACTGATTAGCGTTGACATGGCGCTGCCCACTGCCACCATCCCACGAGCGTTCGCCCTGCTCGTCCACCGCGCGCTGATTCCGACCCTTGGCACGCTCGTCGGCAAGCGCCAAGAGTACACGTACCTGTCGCGCTCAACCGAGCAGTTCGATTCACCGGAAGTGCTCGCCGCGCGGATGGAGCGGTACGGTTTTCGGAAACCGGTTGTGCGGCGCTTGTTCCTGGGCAACATCGCGATCGTGAGGGTCGAGCGATGACACACCCGTACGCCGGTGTTGCCGCAAAACTGATGGACTCCCGCCTCGGAGAACGTATCGCCGCCGACGGGATCGCCGTAGAGGAGATCCTGCGCACCGTCGTGCTCTGCGACTGCCGGATCGTAGAGCGAGTTGGCACCGACCTCGTGTCGGCCGGCGGCAAGCGACTGCGTCCGATGCTGCTCGTGCTTTCGGCGCGGGCGTGTGGTCGAGACAAACTCGACCTATCCGTTTACCAAGCCGCTGCCGCAACTGAGCTGATTCATATGGCAACGCTGATTCACGACGACGTCGTGGATGAGGCGGCAACAAGACGAGGTCTACCTACCGCCTTCGCTCTCTTTGGCAAGTCAGCTTCGGTGCTGAGCGGCGACGTGATGCTCGCCAAGGCGATGGACTTGCTTGCGCGAACCGGTAGCGTCGAGGTCATCCGCGCAATCAGCGGCGCCGTCGTTGCGATGGCGGAGGGCGAGGTGCGAGAGATCGAGACGCGCGGCGACTTTGACCTCGCGAAGAGCGAGCACTTCGATATCCTGCGCCTGAAGACAGCGGAATTCATGGCTGCGTGCTGCGAAACGGGCGCAATCCTTGCAGGCGCAAGCGAAGCGGAGCGACGCGCGCTCGCAACCTATGGCCTTCATGTCGGCATGGCATTCCAAATCATTGACGACGTTCTCGACTACGCGGGGAACCCTGCGGCTACGGGCAAACCGCAAGGCACCGACTTCATCGAGGGCTGCGCGACGCTGCCACTAATCCTCCTGCGCGAGCGCTCGAATCAAGACCAGCGCGAAAACCTTGCACGCCTCTTCGGCGGCGCACGCTACGAATGCGACGCCATCTCTACCGTTGTCCGCCTGATGCGCTCCGCAGGTGTTCTGGACGAGGCGGAACGAGCCGCGCGAGCGCACGTTACCGACGCTGTCTCTGCGCTCCGCGCCCTTCCCGAGAACGGAGCCAGGCAGTTCCTTGAAGAGGTAACCGAACTCATCTTGGCGCGCAAATCGTGAAAGAGTACGGCCTTTACATCTTCGACATGGACGGCGTGCTCTTCCGCGGAGACACGCCGGTGCCCGGTGCGCGTGAGACGCTCGACCGGTTGAGAAGTCGAGGCGCTGTCGTTCGCTTCTTAACCAACAACTCCACCAAGACGCGCGAGCACAACGCCCGCATCCTCCGAGAGATGGGCTTTGCCGCGCAGGCGGAGGAAGTTTTTACCTCCGCCGTTGCCACCGCGCGGTTCTTGCGCAGCTCTACCGCGTGGGTGCTCGGCGAGCCGGGGCTGTTCGAAGAGTTGCACGAAGCCGGCGTAAAGGTCGTTGCTCATGGAGATGCGGATTGGGTCGTGGTCGGCTTGCAGCGGAACCTCACGTACGATCAGATTGACGAGGCTCAGTGGAGGATTCGCTCAGGCGCAAGGTTTCTGGCAACGAACCGCGACGCCACGTACCCCGTGGAGAGGCGGGTGCGCCCCGGCGCCGGCATGGTGGTTGCCGCTGTCGCTGCGGCAGCCGAGCAGGAGCCCGAGATCGTGATAGGTAAGCCCGAACCAACCATGGTGCACATGATCCTCGACGAGGTGGGCGCCGATCCGTCAGAGGCGCTGCTCATCGGAGATCGTCTCGATACGGACATCGAGTGCGCCAGGCGGGCGTGCTGCGACTCAGTTCTCGTGCTTACCGGCGTAACCGAGGGCGCACCAGAAGGCGTCGCGACGCTTCCGACCGTGGCGCACCTCCTCGGCGGCGCTGAGCGTTAGCTCTGCAGACGATCTTTCAGGCGTTGATACAGCAGGCTCGCCATGCCGTGAGTCCGCACCATGCCCGCCATCTCGCTTTGATCGAACGCATCGTCGTCGAAGCTCGCGTCCGCCTCGTTGTACAACGCCCACGGGCTGGTGCGACCTGTAACCGTGATCGCGCCCTTGTACAGCGTCAAAGAGACCTCGCCCGTTACCCTACTCTGCAGCGGTGCGTTGAACGCCATGAGGTCGTCGAAGAGCGGGTCGCCCCATAGACCCTTGTACACGAGGTCTGCCCATTCGGCATCCACGAGCGCCTTGAAACGCCGCTCGTGTGGCGCGGTGACAAGCGCCTCCAACGCCCGGTGCGCCTGAATCAGCACAACTGCAGCAGGACACTCGTAGTTCTCTCGCACCTTCAGCCCGATCATGCGATCTTCCATCATATCAATGCGGCCGATTCCGTTCCTTCCGGCGAGCTCGTGCATTGTCCGGATAAGCCTTAGTGGGTTCATCCTGCCGCCATTAAGTGCGACGGGCACTCCACCCTCGAAGGAGAGCACAACCTGCTCTGGCGCATCCGGCGCGTCCGTTGGAGACACCGTCCACTCGAAAATCTCCTCCGGCGGGGAGTAGTTCGGGTCCTCGAGTCTGCCACCTTCGATGCTCCGCCCCCAGAGATTCTCATCAATGCTGCAGATCTTATCCTTCGACTGTGCGATGGGTACGCCGACCCTCTGGGCGTACTCGATTTCTGCGCTTCGAGTCCAGTTCTTCTCACGAATTGGTGCGCGAATCGGAACGTCTGGGAGGTGCAAGCGCAAGCCGAACTCGATTCGGAACTGGTCGTTGCCCTTGCCCGTACAACCATGGACGACAGCGTCCAGTTTGCCGATTTCTTTCGCAACGTCGGCAGCGCAGCGAGCGATGAGCGGGCGAGCTATCGCCGTCGAAAGGGGATAGCCAAAGTAGTCCGCATTGAATTGGATGGCAGGAGCGCAGTACTCGCTTGCGAAGGTCTCCTTGGCGTCCACCGTCGTGTGACAGGTACCAAGTGCCTTGGCTCGCTCCTCTGCTCGGCGGATGTCCTCCTCGGGCTGTCCGACGTCCACCGTAACCGTATAGACCTCGTCGAAGCCCTCCTCGCCCAGCAAAGGAATAGAGACGGTGGTGTCCAGTCCGCCACTGTAGATAACGAGCGCACGCTTCAAGCCAGCGCTCCCTCCAGCAGCATCTTCATCATCGCCTTTTGGGTGTGCAGCCGGTTGTTCGCCTGGTCAAATACCTTGGACCATTTGCCGTCAATGACGCCATCGGTAACTTCGAGTCCGCGGCGCGCAGGAAGGCAGTGGAGAAAGATGGCGTCGTGGCTTGCTTGCTCCATAAGCGCCTCGTTGACCTGATACTTCTCGAAGCGCTTGGTGCGCTCCTCCTCCTCGGCTTCTTGACCCATGCTCACCCAGACGTCGGTATACACCACGTGCGCCCCCTTGACGGCTTCGGATGGATTGTAGCAGTGCTCTACATTGGAGAACGAGTAGACCGAGTCTTGACACTCGTAACCCGGAGGAGAGCAGATAACGACCTCATGCCCGAGCAACGCAGCGGTGACCGCAAGGCTGTTCGCCACGTTGTTGCCGTCACCCACGTATGCGATCTTCACCGTCTGCTTTGCGAAGGTCTCTTCAATGGTCATCAGGTCGGCGAGCGCTTGGCAGGGATGCTCTTGGTCGGTGAGCGCGTTGATCACCGGGACGTCGGAGTGCTCCGCAAGTTCAAGCAGCGTCGCGTGACTGTTTAGCCTTGCGACGATCAGCGAGGCCCATTGAGATACGTTCTTCGCCACGTCATACACCGGCTCGCGCTTGCCCATGTCAATGTCTTGTTTGGTGAGATAGATTGCATGGCCGCCCAGTTCGCGCATCGCTGTCTCGAACGTGAAGCGCGTGCGAAGAGATTGCTTCTCGAAGATCATGGCAAGCGTGCGGTTCTCCATCGGCTGGATGGGAAGGCTGAACTCACGCTGCGCCTTGAGCGCATGGGAGAGATCCAAGATGGTGCGGACCTCTTTCGACGTCAGGTCTGCGGAACGTAAGAGGTGGCGCGGCGATTGACCAACCTCGACGAGGGCGATCTCAGCCACGGCTTCCGATTGAAATAGGTTGTACATTTCGACTCCTTCTATCTATAAGATGTGCGGTACGGTCGCGATGCCCTTACGGGCTGAAGGGAACGAGAGGTGGGGCAACTCGCGGGATCCGAATACGGGACCGTCCGGGGCGAGGCCCCTATCGTCGTGCTCGTCGTCGGAGTCGGAACGAGGCAGCAGACGACGCCGCGCGCTCGCGGCTCGTCACCGTCCAAAGACGGACGTGCTCTGCCATTGCGATCATCATACCCAAAACCCCGCCTGATGTCAAGCCCCTCAGGCGGGAAATCGGATTATCGGTCACAACCTGGTGATTCTACGGAGGATTGAGGCGGGAACGGAGGGGGCTGAGCGGGATAGAAGGGCCGGCATGGGCGAGCGACTGATCGCGTCCCCGCTGAGAAAGCGCCTCCGCGTCGTGCGAGATGCAACTCGCGCTGCGCCGAAGCAACAATGCAAGGGAAACACCGACGAGCGGTTGCGTTAGCCGACGCCGGACAGCCTCCGAGCCGCTCGGCCATGCCACCCCTCAAGAAGACGGCGCGAGTCATGGGGCCCGCGCGGTCCATAATCCCCCGCGATGGAACGCGGTGATTCGCGGGCGGGCACGTCCGTGCCAGGCGCCATTACGCTGAGCGGCGAGAGGTTGAGCATCGAAGAAGTCGCCGCGGTGGCTCAAGGCGCGAAGGTGCGCATCTCGGCGGATGCCGCCGCCCGGGCAGAGCGTTCCCGCAAGGCGCTCGAAGCAATCCTCGATTCCGGCGAGGCTGTGTACGGAGTCAACACGGGCTTTGGGCCGTTGAAGTCCGAAATCGTTCCGTCGCAGAACAGGCTTGACCTTCAGGAGAACCTCGTTCGCTCGCATGCGATGGGAGTCGGCGAACCGCTGCCGAGAGATGTCGTTCGCGCGGCAATGCTTTTGGTGGCGGCGACGCACTTGCGCGGCCATAGCGGAGTAGGCCCTCGACCTGCTGAGGCACTTTGTGCACGGTTGAACTCGGACGACATCCCGGAGGTCCCGGAGATGGGTAGCCTCGGGGCGAGCGGCGACCTCGCGCCGCTCGCACACATCGCCCTGTCTCTTATCGAGGACGGCTTCTCCCTCAAGGAGAAGGAGGGGTTGTCCCTCATCAACGGCACACACGTGCACACTGCGATAGCCGCACTGCTCATTTTCGAGGCTGAGTTGCTTACGAAGGCCGCCGACGTGGCATGCGCGATGAACCTGGAGGCGATGCTCTGCTCGGCCCAGCCGTTCCAAGAGCGGGTGCACCGCCTGCGTCCGCACCCGCACCAGCAGCGCTCCGCCCGGAACATCGCCCGCCTCATCGAGCGTAGCGAACTGATCATCAGTCACGCGAACTGCGGCGAAGTGCAGGACGCATACTCGATCCGCTGCGCACCCCAGGTGCACGGAGCAGCACGCAACGCCATTGCTCATCTCCGCGACGTAGTCGAGGTGGAACTGCAATCGGTTACAGACAACCCGCTCGTCTTTGAGGATGCTGTGCTTTCGGCGGGACACTTTCATGGCGAGCCGGTCGGCCTTGCTCTTGATTACGCTAAGATCGGCATCGCTGAGCTCGCGTCCATCAGCGAGCGGCGCTCGGATCGGTGCCTGAATCAAGCGACCAACCGTGGTCTTCCAGCTTTTCTCACCGACAGCCCCGGGCTCAACAGCGGCATGATGATCTGCCAGTACACGGCGGCAGCGCTCGTGAGCGAGAACAAGGTTTTAGCACATCCATCTTGTATCGATTCACTAACCACAGGAGCGAACCAAGAGGACCACGTGAGTATGGCAATGAACGCTGCGCTTCATGCACGACGAGTGCTGACAAACACACGCAACGTGCTCGCCATCGAGTTGGCGATCGGAGCGCAGGCGCTCGACTGTCGGCGTGCTATCCAAGACGACGCTCCCGGCGCGGGCGTTCAGGCAGCGTGGGACGCGCTACGCGACCAGATTCCGACGCTCAACGGTGACCGCTCAATGAGTGCAGAGATTCAAGCGTTGGATATCGCTCGCGTCATCGAAGCAGTCGAGGCGACGATCGGAGACCTGGAATGAAGTTCGAGCAGCGGCCGAATTTGCTTTACACGCGCGGCGACCGACACGACCCCCGGATGGGCGATGTCACCGTTATGCCCTCCCTGCGAAAGTTCGAGAAGGCTGAGTGGGACGTCGCCATCATCGGCTTTGGAGACGACAGAGGCGTTGTGCTCAACCAAGGAAGGCCCGGCGCAGCGCAAGGACCGGATCGCATTCGCGAGTTCTTCTACAAGATGGCGGCCCATGATGGGATGCGTGTAGCCGACCTCGGCAACCTCGTGCTGAGCCGCGACTTGGATGCCGACCACGCGCTCGCCACGGAGGCGATCGTGCTTGCGTTGTCGCGATCCCGCCGGGTTGCGCTTTTGGGCGGCGGCCACGACTGGGGCTACTCGTCCGTTGCGGCGTTGATGCAGGCGGGGCGGACTGGGTTCATCAACGTAGACGCCCACCTTGACGTTCGCGCTTCGGAGGTTCACCACAGCGGCACTTCGTATTGGCGCGCACTCGAAAGCGGGGTACGGGGTGAAGACGCGCTTTGGTTCGGCGTACAGCCTTCAGCCACCTCGCTGTTCCACCGCGAATATGTGCTTGCGAAGGGCGGCTCCGTCGTTGCCGACGAACTGAGTGAAGCAACGCGCGCAGCCCAACAGATTCTGGATCAATGCGAGCTCGTCGACCTGAGCCTTGACATGGATGTGTTTGCGATGTCGGCCGCCCCTGGCGTCAGCGCACCACAACCGAGCGGCTTACCTGTCGGCGTCGTCGTACAGTTTCTCGAGTTCGTACTGGCTGCGCCGACGGTGCGAACGTTCGGCATCTATGAGCTTTGCCCTCCGCACGACGTTGAGGACA
This sequence comes from Armatimonadota bacterium, assembly GCA_040289295.1. Lineage (GTDB taxonomy): Bacteria > Armatimonadota > Fimbriimonadia > Fimbriimonadales > ATM1 > J051. The sequence continues at coordinate 103,236 of PSLA01000003.1, read as the reverse complement.
TGACTGCTCGGCTGGCGGCGCGGTGCTTATGGTCTGGCGTCGTGCAGAGGCCCTGACTCCGTCCAACCGACGGTCTCCTCGGACGGTCGGTTCTCATAGTCTCCGAGCGTCAAAAAGAACATGATCAGCAGAAAAAACACACCTGCGACCGCCCACACCCTCGAGACCTGCCCCATGTCCTTGTAGTGCATAAAGTAAAGCACGACGAGCGACGCCTTCACACAAGCGATCGCCATGGCAAGCACAATGTTCAGGTCGAGCACCATGATGCCCATCGGTATCTTGGGGAGCGTCAATTTCGCCGCAAAAACTGTAATTGCCGTAAGAACAAGCAGAGCGGCAAACGTGAGCAAGTAGACCTTGGGTCTGGCGGGTTCGAACGACATCAGTTACCTCCAACAAGATAAAACAACGGGAACAAGAAGATCCAGACGAGGTCAACGAAGTGCCAGTACAGACCGGTCAGCTCGATTGGGATAAAGTCAACGCGCTGCTTCCGCATCAGCCAGAGGCGGATGGCGAGGACCATCATCGTAATCATACCGATAAGCACATGCGCGCCGTGCAGCCCAGTCATGGCGAAGTAGAGGTTGAAGAACATCTGCGCCTGCCCAGAGTCAACGCCTGCGTGCTGAAACTCAAACTTCGGGCCCGGGAACAGGTGGTGCTCAAACTTGGCGCTGTACTCGACGTACTTAACCACCATGAACCCGCTCGCGCAAAGAAGTGTGAGTCCAAGCCACCCCAAAACCGCCTTCATGCGGTTCAGCACAGCCGCCCGAACGGCGAGCGCCATCGTCAGTGAACTGGTGATCAGAATGACGGTGTTCAGGCCGCCAAGTCGCCAATCCAGCTCGTGGTGAGCGGCGACAAACGCCTGGGTGTACCGCGTTCGATAGATGATGTAAGCGAGAAAAAGGCCGCCGAAGAAAAGCACCTCGGTAACCAAGAACAGCCACATGCCGATGCTGTAGGAGTCGAGTTGTTGCTCCGCATCTTCGAACTGGTGACCGACGTACATGTCGCCTTCATGCGTGCTCATGCTTCTCTGCTCCCTCCTGTTTCATCGCTTCTTCCGGTTCGCCGTTGTTGGAAAGAACGATCGGGTAGTTGTACGCCTCCTCGGTGATAATCGGGCGCTGAGTAAAGTTGGTCGGTGGTGGAGGTGACGACGTCTTCCATTCGAGGCCGGTCGCATCCCATGGATTGGCAGGCGCCTTCGCGCCGTACCGCAAAGACCACAACAGGTACACCGCAACAAGGATAAACCCAGATGCGAGAATGGTCGCCCCTGCGCTGGAAAGCACGTTGAGCGTTTGCCATTCATCAGGGTACGAGTGGTACCTCCTTGGCATGCCGAGATATCCCAGAATGAACTGGGGGAAGAACGTCAGGTTGAATCCGATGAACACGACCAACGCCGAAAGCTTCCCCCACGGCTCCGGATACATTCGGCCAGTCATCTTCGGCCACCAGTAGTGCAATCCACCAAGAAACGCAACGATCGCACCGCCCACCATAACGTAGTGGAAGTGCGCGACCACAAAGTAGGTATCGTGCAGGTGAATGTCCACCGCCGTAGCCGAAAGAAACAGGCCGGTCAGGCCGCCTATCGTGAACAGGCCAATGAAACCCAGGGCGTAGAGCATCGGAGAATAGAGCGCAACGTGCCCTTTGTGCATCGTTACAGTCCAGTTAAAGATCTTCACTGCAGATGGGATCGCCACGAGCGTCGACAGCACCGAGAACACCATGCTGAGGTACATCGACTGTCCGCTCACAAACATGTGGTGCCCCCAGACGAGGAAACTCAGGACCGCGATCGCGAGAGACGAATACGCCACAAACTCATAGCCGAAGATTCGCTTCCGTGAAAACGTTGCAATAAGCTCGCTCATCACACCCATGCCCGGCAAGATCATGATGTACACAGCCGGATGACTGTAGAACCAGAACAGGTGTTGGAACAACACGGGGTCGCCGCCGAGGGCAGGGTCGAAGATGCCGATCCGAAGCCCGCGCTCCACAGCTACGAGCAGCAGCGTAATCGCCACAACTGGTGTCCCCAACACCATGATAAGACTGGTCGCGTACTGCGCCCACACGAAAAGCGGCAGCCGCAACCAGGTCATGCCCGGGGCGCGCATCTTGTGAATCGTGACGATAAAGTTCAGCCCGGTGAATATGCTCGCGAAGCCCGCTACAAACACACCGGACACAGCGATGATAACGGGGGTGTGCGAAAACGAGCTGCTGTACGGAGTGTAGAACGTCCAGCCGGTGTCCACGCCGCCCAACACCAGCGCGGTTATACCCAGGATCGCGCCCGCAGTGAACACGTACCAACTTGCAAGGTTCAGCCTGGGAAAGGCCACGTCTCGCGCGCCGATCATGATGGGTAAGCAAAAGTTTCCCAGCACGGCGGGAATCGACGGGATCAGGAAGAAAAAGATCATGATCACACCGTGCATCGTGAACATCTTGTTGTACGTGTCCGACATCACCAGGTCTCCGGCGGGCGTCAGCAGTTCGAGACGAATCAGCATCGCGAAGATCCCGCCGGCCAAAAACATCAGCGAGATCGTTATGAGGTACAAAATACCGATACGCTTGTGATCCTCAGTCAGAAGCCACGACTTGATCCTGTTGTCAACGTTTAGGTAATTTACAGCTTCGGGTTGCTTGACGACTGTGCTTGCTGCGCTCATTGTCTGTCTCCTGTGTCAATCGATGGTTTTGCGTTGGCGACCGGCGAAGCCGGTGAAGCCGACAAGGTCTTGATGTACTCAATCAACTGAATCACCTCCTGCTCTGTAAGTTGTCCGCGATAGGGCGGCATTATCGGTTCGTACCCAGAGACGGTAACTGCTTGCGGCTCGAGAATCGCCTGCCGCAGGTAGTCATAGTCAGCGACCACCTTCCGCCCGTCCGACAGCGTCCTCGTCGAACCGTAGAGGCCCGACAGCGGCGGGCCAATGCGCTGCTCGGGCGAGTGGCACGAAGTGCATTTCAGTTGCTGGAAAAGCGCCTCCCCCGCCTGCGCGACCGTAACGCCCTCGCCACCCATGCCCCAGCGGTTGTCTTGGAGCCACTTCTCATAGTCCTCCGGCGACAGAATGTACACCCAGCCGATCATCTCGGAGTGCTTCGTGCCACAGAACTCGGCACAGAACAGGTGGTACTTCCCAACCTTAGTCGGCTCGAACCACAGCGTCCGATACCGACCAGGAACCACGTCCGCCTTCGTTCGGAACGCAGGAACGTAGAAACTGTGGATGACGTCTTGCGAGATGAGAGTCAGCTTCACCGGCCTGCCCACCGGGATGTGAAGCTCGTTGTTTTCTCGCTGGCCGGTCGGATGCTGCATCTGCCACATCCACTGCTTGCCGACGACGTAGATGTTCAGCGCGTTCTCAGATTGGATCGGCGCCTGTATCTCGACGAACAGCTTCGCTGCCCATCCAAACACGAACAGCCCTAGTGCAAGCGGGATCAGCGACCAAGCCAGCTCGAGCGGCATGTTGTGGAACGTCGGGTTCGCGCGGTCCGCCTTCGAGCCGGCGTAGTACTTCGCAACGAAGTACACGACAAGACCGAACACGATGGTGCAGAAGAAGACGGTCAGTCCGACGATGACCAAGTAGAGCAGGTCCAACTCGTGAGCGGCTTTGGACGCGCCCTCCGGCCATATCGGAATGTTCGCAAATGGCAAGCGCATCACCGGTCGTTGCCTCCGAGCGCTCCGTTCTGCTCCGATCTCTCGCGCGCGGCAGCGGCTGCACGACGCTCAGCACGAAGACCGCGCAGGACGAACGTTGCGAGCGCAATGACAGTAAGCACACCAAACACTTGGATCACTCGCAAAATCATGAACTGGTATGTGCCCGTCGCCGGGTCGTACACGGTGCACCAAAGCGTGATTGCATCCACCAGGCTGCCCAACTTGCCGTTCGAGGAGTCCGCCAGCGCCAACTCCAGTTGCCTTGGCGAATACTCGATCCCGTAGAAGTACTGCCCCAGTTTCCCATCTGGAGTGCAAACCACGATGCCAGCTGCGTGGGCATAGATGTCGGTCTCCGGGATGTACTTATAGTGGTAGCCGACGGCATTGGCAACCCGATTGATCTGCTCCTCGGCGCCCGTCAGGAAGTGCCAGCCGTCTGCGGCGCCGGAGCGTCCGTAACTTTTCACGTAAGACTCCTTCTTTTGTGCAGCAAGGTCCGGCGTTTCACGCGGGTCAATGCTGATGCACACAACTTCGTACTGCTTGCCAAGGTCATGCTTCACAATGCGGAATGCCGCGAGCATGCCGTTCAGGATCTGGTTGCACAGACTCGGGCAACGGTAGTAAATGAGCGCGAGCACGACCGGTTTCCCTCTGCCGAAGTAGTTGGAGAGCGATACCACACGCCCCGTCTCGTCACGAAACTGGGCGTCCAGGGGCAGCTGCGCGCCCAGCCGCTGCTCGATCTTTACGTCCTTGAGCATGTCCATTTGCTCGCGTGGCTGAGCAGCACAGACGGCGGCGAACAGGAATGCAGCCGGAAGCAGAAACGTTCTCATTGTGCACCCCCGCTTGCCTCCCCTCTCCCACTGGGAGAGGGGCTGGGAGTGAGGGAAGAGGCGTCCACCGGCGGCCGTGCCGGAAGCCCCTCCTCCAAAATGATCTCCATCGCCCGCTCGATGGGAACGTGCGCGTGTTGCTCGTCCACCCAGCCGTAGGACCCAACGCGCGCCTTCTGCCGGGCGAAGAAGGTCTCCGCGTCCGTCCCTGGCGCAGGTTGAAGCCTCGGGCCGCTAGGCAGTTCCATCCCCTGCGCAGCTACTGCAGGGTCGGTCGGACGCTCGGGGTCGGACGACTTGATGAACCACGTGAGCAGCACCCCCATAGCAAGAATCGACATCACGACGCCAACAGCGACGATCACGAAGAAGCCCTTGGCGACTTGCGCCGTCAGGACGTCCTGCGTTTCGTACTTCGCATCCGGCTCCCCTCGCCCTTTGGGAGAGGGGCTGGGGGTGAAGGGTGAAAAGGTCGGCTTATCTTCATGCATGTTTTGCTACCTCCCTCGCTTCAAGTTGGTCGGCGTGCGGATCGAACTTCGGGATAAGCGGCGTCTTCGCAAGCACGAGCGCCATTCCTGCGATCCAGAACCCGCCAATGCCTGCCGCGGCGGCGAAATCCGCCCAGTGCACCGCACCTCCCTCGCGCCCCAGCGATGGCAGAACCATCCACATCACATCAACGAAGTGCACGACAAGCAAATACAGAGCAGCGAAGCGCAATAATTGCGGCCGAGTCTTAACCAAACTGGACAGGAAAATGAAAAACGGCACAAGGAAGTGCAGAAACACCAGCACGGCGCCTACATTCGACCATATGCCCTCTTGCCGCTTGACGTAATAAACGATCTCCTCAGGCAAGTTGCCGCTCCAAATGATCAGGTATTGCGAAAAGGCCATGTATGCCCAGAGGATCGTCAAGGTTAGGAGTAGGTTGCCAAGGTCTCGCCACTGCTTCTCATAGAGCGCACCAGAGTAAGGTTCGCGATCGCGGACCGTGGCAAGATAAATGGTGCCCAGCGCCATCGCCGTGAGCGCAGCGCCAACCGTGAAGAGCAGACCGAAGATGGTTGAGTACCAGTGCGGCTCGAGTGACATCACCCAGTCGGTCGCCGCCAACGTAACGGTAAGCACGAAGAACACCGCCGCAGGCCCTGCGACGTTCACCCTCGTGCGCGCCAACATCGCGTTACCCGTCTGGTCCTGCCGTCTCGAAAGCGATCGAAGCACCAGCAGGATGAGCATCCACACGACGAACACCAACACCACTCGCGCCAATGTGAAGCCAGGCGTCATCACGAATTGCTTTGCCTGCAGCGCATGGTCCGCTGCAACCTTTGCGGGGTCCGCCCACGGATACACCCACTTGTAGCCAACAAGAAACATCGGCAACGCAATGACCACCAGATACGGCAGCATCATCGCGCCCGCTTCCCAAAAACGGACAAGGGCGTGCCCCCATCGACCCTTCGTCACGTTCTGCAAGATGACAAGAGCAAGGCACCCAAGCGAAACCACAGACCACAGCACGAAAGCGAAGAGGTAACTGCCCCACGCGACCGCCTGGTCCTGGTTGTACGCCGCAAACCAGGCGCCTAAGCCGACGATTCCCATCCCGACGCCGATGGCGGTTAGCGTGCCTAAGCCGCCCAGAACTTCGCGGCCAGTTCTTCCGTTAGTGTCCACCGTTGAAGCCTCCTTGTTCAGCGGGCCGAGACAGTTGCTCCAGGTCAGAGGGCGAAAGTTCGGTGCGCGGCACGCGCTGGCTCTTTTGTAGCGCGTAGATGTAAGCAACTATTGCCCAGCGATCCTCGATCTTCATGTTCTTCCCCAAAACCGGGTGCACCATGTCGCCTTCGCCCACCGTCTTCGCGTTCGGCGTGAGGAACGGTCGGCCGGTCAGGCGCTCTGTTCCTTCGACCATTACGCGGTAGTAGTAACCAGGCACCTTGGCCCGCAGCTCCTCCAAGTGGAACGACTTCGGCTGAGCGTAACCCCGCTGGACGATCATGCCGTCGCCGAATCCTGCCTCACCGTGGCATGGCAAACAAAACACGTTGTAGCGGCTCCGACCTCGCTCCAGCATCGCCTTGGTAACGGGGTAGGGGAAGCGCGTCGCGAGTCCGCCGTTCTCCAAGCCATCGGCGAAGAGCTTGTCAGCGACATAGTCGTTCGTCGCCACCGTGCCTTCGGGCGGAACGCGCGCGGCGCTGCCGTCCTCGAACAGGTCACTGGAAGCCAGCGGGTTCACACGCGGCTGGTCGTACATGTCTTGGTGGCAGCCGCTGACAATCGGCAGCATTCCCACGAGGCACACCGAGAGCAACCCAAGGCGCTTCACGAAATCACCTCCTGCACGGAGAGAGCACCAGTTCCTTTGAGGAACTCTCGCGTCTCGCCGGCGTTGAACTGCGGGTCCTCCGACTCGATGAACAACACGAAGCGGTCATCGGTCGCGCGCTCGATCTCGGGCGCATCGAAGACCGGGTGATGGGGGCGCGGCAACCCATTCAGCATCAGCATGCCGATCAGCGCGCTGAGCGCCGCTGCAAGCACGCCGCATTCAAACGTGATGGGTATGAAGGAAGGCCAACTCAAATTTGGCCTGCCGCCGATGTTCATCGGATAGTCGAACACGGACACGTAAGTCTGCAACGCAAAGCCGCCGAGCGCGCCAAGTACGCCGAAGGTGAGGACGATCTTCGGCACCCTGTCGTCTCGCTGACCGAGCACTTCGACAAGCCCCTCAACCGCGTATGGGGTAAGCGCGTCAAGCCGAGAGTACCCAACCTCGCGCGCCTTCTTCGCCGCCTCGATAAGTTCCTCGGGCGTCGAGTAGTGCGCCGTAAAGCCCCGCAGTTTCGGTTCGATGACGGTGGGATAGTGTGCCATCTACGCTTTTGCCTCCTCGGGTTCGTGAGAGTGCCCGTGCATCTTCTGGTGCAGAAGGTGCTTCATCTCGGCAATCGGAATCGCAGGTAGAAGCCTGACGAACAGCACCATGCCCGTTAGGAAGAAGCCGATCGTGCCGACGTACGTCAATATGTCCCAAAACGTTGGCGTGTACATGTCCCACGACGACGGCATAAAGTCGGCGTGCAGGCTTGTGACGACGATGATGAACCGCTCCAGCCACATTCCGATGTTCACGATGAGACTCATCGCGAAGAGCACGATAATGTTTCTCCTCGCTGCGCGCCACCAAAGAATCTGCGGAGCGATGCCGTTGCAGAAAATCAGCGACCAATACAACGGGCTGTAGGGCCCCGCCATTCGGTTCGCCATCATAAACGACTCGAACACGTTCCCGCTGTACCACGCGTAGAAGATCTCCGTTAAATAGCCGTAAAACACGATGAGGCCCGTCACCAACGTAATGCGAGCCATCCAATCGAGATGGTCAATCGTGATGAGGTCTCGCAACTTGTACCACGACCGCAGCGGGATGACGATGGTTAGAACCATTGCAAAGCCTGAATAAACGGCACCGGCAACGAAGTACGGCGGGAAGATCGTCGTGTGCCAACCCGGGATGATCGAAACAGCAAAGTCAAAAGACACGATCGAGTGCACGGAAACAACCAACGGCGTCGAAAGTCCAGCCAGCAGTAAGTAGGCGGACTCGTATCGGTACCAGTGAGAAGCCGACCCGCGCCAGCCAAGCGCAAGAAAGCCCATCGCAACTTGGACGATTCGCTTCTTCGCGCGGTCGCGCAGCGACGCAAGGTCCGGAATCAAGCCAACATACCAAAAGACCAGCGAGACCGTGAAGTACGTCGAAACCGCGAACACGTCCCACACAAGCGGGCTGCGAAAGTTCGGCCACAGCCCCAAAGCGTTGGGATAGGGGAACAGCCAATAGAATATCCACGGGCGACCGAGGTGTAACAGCGGGAACATTCCGGCGCACATGACCGCAAACAGCGTCATCGTCTCAGCCAGGCGGTTAATGGAAGTTCGCCAGCGCTGCCGCATCAGCAACAGAATCGCCGAGATCAGGGTTCCGGCGTGACCGATACCGATCCACCAGACGAAGTTGATGATCGCGAAGCCCCAACCCACCGGGATGTTGACTCCCCAGATGCCGACACCCTTGTACAGCAACCACGCGATCGAAACGAGTAGACCCGAAAGCCCTATCAGCCCGAAACCCAGAGCCACGAACCACTGCTTGGGCGAAGGTTGCTTCAGAACGATGTCGCCAATCTTCGAGGTCAGCGACGCGTTCGAGTGCTCCGCGCTGATCAGTTGCTCTTGCCCGGTATCCGAAACCTCTTGATCGTGCACAACCTGACTCACTCAGCGAGCCTCCTTTAAAGCTGGGTTGGGATTGCGGAACCTAGGCAAGTAGCCCGTGCGCGGTCGAGTGTTCAACTCTTCCATGAGGACGTAGTGGTGGGGTTCTGTCTTCTCCGCCGTTACACGTGCGTTCGGGTCGTTCCAATTTCCAAACACAATCGCCTGCGTTGGACACGCCGCTTGGCATGCGGTAACGACTTCGCCGTCCCGAATCGGGCGACCTTCCTTCTTTGCGCGACGACGCGCAGCGCTGATGCGTTGCACGCAGTAAGTGCACTTCTCCATCACGCCACGACCGCGGACGGTAACGTTCGGGTTGCGAAGCAACTTCGTTACTGGCGTTTCCTCGTCCCAGGTACCCGGGTAAAGCGTGTACTTGTAAAAGTTAAAGCGCCGAACCTTGTAAGGGCAGTTGTTCGAGCAGTACCGCGTGCCTACGCAGCGGTTGTAAACCATCATGTTCAGCCCTTCGCCGTCGTGCGTCGTCGCCGCGACCGGACAAACGACCTCGCAAGGAGCGTTCTCGCACTGCATGCATGGCACTGGCACGTGCACATAGCGAGGGTTGTCAAGGTCATCGAAGTAGCGGTCGATGCGAATCCAATGCATCTCGCGACTGCGGATGACCTGGTCCTTGCCGACCGTTGCAATGTTGTTCTCCGCCACGCAAGCTGCGACGCAAGCATTGCAGCCTGTGCACAGCGTCGTGTCAATCACCATCGCCCACTTGTTGCCGTCGTACTCACGGTCCGGATAGAGGCTCATCTCCTCATGCGCGGCGTCGTGCTCCTCGTGGCCGTACTCGCCGATCTCCATCTCGTGAACGATGCCGCGATTCTCCATCGAGTAATGGTGCTGCGTCAGCGCGATCTGAGCCTTTTCGCCGGTCAGTGCAAGCGACGCTGGGGCGAACCAGCTCCCTTCCTGAGCGCGAATCTGGCAAGCGTTGAAGCCGGCGCCGTTGCCAACGCGTCCTGCAAGCTCGCGTCCATAGCCAAGCGTCACCGTCACCGTGTCGTCCGGGTGGCCAGGAACGATCCAGACGGGACCCTTTACCTTTCGCCCGCCCACAGTCAACTCAGCAACGGGCGCAAGCCCACCCACAACCACTGCGCTTAGGTCAATCTCGATGCCGAGCCGCTCAGCTGTCCTCGGGCTAACCATCATCACGTTGTCCCAAGTGGCCTGAAGGAACGGCTTCGGTAGCTCCTGCAACCATGGGCTGTTCGAAAAGCGCCCGTCGAAAACCGTTGGATCCGGCTTGAAGCGAACCTCAAGGGACGATGACGCTCGGCTCGTCGCGGCAGTGAACGGGCTCACGGAGACGTCTTCCGCAACGAACGCACTGTTCGGTACCACGCCCTTTGACAGAGTTGCGCTCCAGACGTCGTCGAACGCGCTTCCCCCAAGCCCGGCAAGCTGCCACGTCTCTTTCACGATCTCGCGCTCCGAGCGTTCGTCGCCTAACAGCATCGCAAGCAATTTGATTGGAGAAACACCGTTGTAGAGCGGCTCGATCAGCGGCTGCTGGATGCTCGCAGTGCCGTCGAATGCGCGCGAGTCACCCCACGACTCCAGCTCATGCGCCATCGGAATGTGATATCGACAGCGGGCGCTCGTCTCGTCTTCGTACAAGCCCAATCGCACAGAAAAACCCGCTCGCCGAACCGCTTCGCCGAACTGCAAATCGACTGGCGCATCGTAGACAGGATTACCCTCCAGGATGAAGAGCATCTCGACCTTCCCATCTTGCAGGTCGGCGGTCAACTCACGAATAGACTCTAAGCGGCTCTCGGGGTTGACAACAGGCTCGATCCACTGCACCGTGGACCCGTAGTTGCCGAGCAAGGCGTTGATCTCGTTCACCAACGCGTGCACCGCCGCCGGCTGGCTTTCGCCGGCGATGACAACGCTCGCCCCACGATTTGCGATAAGGTCCTGCGCCACAGCGGACAGAAAGGCGCCGTGAGCGTCTGAGCCGGAAGCCCCGTCCCGAATTGCGGAACGCAACGCAGCAGCGAACGCCTCGACTTCCGACGGCCGCAACGCAAGCCGGTGGTCCGCCATGCCACCGGTTACGCTCATCGTGCTCTCCACGACGTACAAGCGGTTCATGGCTGGGGAGTTCTTCCGAACCCGGCGCCTATCGGCAAAGTCACGCGAGTATCGCACCGAACCCGGCCCCTCGAACAGAAAGTCCCCGTCCAGGCTTACGATCACGTTTGCGCGATCCAGCCGATACACCGGCTCGAGCGGACGCCCGAACGAAAGGCGCGCGCCCTCGTAAACCGAGTCTCTGTGCACCGCGTCCCAGTAGTGACGTCTCAGTTTCGGATAGCGCTCTTGCAACCGAGCGAACAGCCGCTCCACTGTCGGCGACGATCCGGAGGGCGAGAGGAACCGAATCCCGTCGCCGCCCGTCGCGATTTGACGGCGCAGCCTCGCCTTCACGTCTGACTCGAACGTAGCCGGAGTCACGTACCTGCCGTCGCGTGTCAATGCTTGCGAGCGATCCGGGTCGTACAATTCGAGAATCATCGCCTGCGTGAGGGCGTTCGTCGAGCCGAGGCTCGCCGGGTGCTCCGGGTTCCCCTCCACCTTGGTCGGGCGCCCTTCGTGGCTCTCAACGAGAACGCCGGTCGCGTATCCTCCGAGGGTCAACGCTGTTGCATAGAACTTCGGAATGCCCGGAACGAGGTTCTCCGGCGCCTTGACGTACGGGACGATCTCTTTGATCGGTCGAATCCGACAGCCCGCCAACCCCGCGAGGGCGAGCGAAGCGCCTGCCAACCGAAGAAACTGGCGGCGGTCCATCTCGCCCATCCACGGAGCCGTGTGCCGCGGGAACTCCTGATCGAGGAAAGCTTTGACCTCTTCGTCGTCGGCGATCTCCTCAAGGCTTCGCCACACACCCGGATCGCCGTTCTTGAGGCGATCGCGCAGTTCCGAGATGGTAACGCGCCTCGGCTCCGGCATCTTGCTCGGTCCCCTCGTTTCGTCGGCCGGGTTCACCTTATTACCTTTCTCCATGGGCCTTACCTCTCTCCATCGGCGCTACCTGTGACACACCCAGCAGTTCTCGAGCTGCTTGGTATCGATCGCGTGCTGCTCCATCAACCGACGCCCCAGGTCGTTCTGGTTCGGCGGCGCTTCATACTTCGCGTTGAAGACTTGGTCCGTCGGCCGAAGGAACTCCTCGGGGTTGCGGTGGCAGTCTAAGCAGTAAAGCATCTCGAACGCGTTCGTTTTGAACGTGAGATTCATCTCCGTAACGTTGCCGTGACACGTGAAGCACGACACGCCGCGGTCAATGTGGATACTGTGGTCAAAGTAAACGAAGTCAGGAACCTTGTTGACCTTGTTCCACCGCAGGGGTATCTTTTTAAGATAGCTCTCTTGCACCGGAAGTAGAAGCGGGCTGTTTGTCCAAATCTGCGAGTGGCAGGTCATGCACACCTCGGTCGCTGGGATGCCTGCATAAGGAGCCTCCTCGACTCCGGTATGACAGTAGCGACAATCGATGCCGAGTTCCTTCGCGTGGTGCTTATGACTGAACGGTGCAGGCTGGTCAAGCGCAATCCCAGTTCGGTGCGTGTACGGAGTCATGTACATCCCAGCGAGGATGATTACGACAAGCAACAACCCAGCGACCAAGAATGTCGCTCTGGCGAGAACGTTGCTTTTTGCATTGAATACCTGTGGCATCCGCGCGCGTCCTGAGTCTCTGCAAGTCTCCCGCTTACCGGAGGCCGCCTAATCTAACCGCAATTCAGCGTCAGAAGTCAAGCGCTCACCGGTAAGCGGCTACGAGTTTGTGAAATTTTTCACGAACTCGCCCGCACAGGATACCACAAATAGAGGAAGAGGTAGACGACAACCCCCGTCACCGACACGTACAACCAGATCGGAAGCGTCCAGCGCGCCAGGCGCCGGTGGCGGTCGAACCGCTCGCGGAAAGCCAACACCACCGTAATCACAGCCATCGGCGCCACCGCCGCCGCCAGCACCGTGTGCGTCAACAGAATAGCGAAGTATACGGGCCGAACCATCCCCTCCCCGGTGAACCGCGTCGTCCCTTGATGAAAGTGGTAGGTCACGTACCCCACGAGAAACAACGTTGAAGCAGAGAGTGCTCCTAACATGCAGAGCCGATGCTGCGGTATCCGCCGCCTGCGAATGAAGAAGTAGCCTGTGACCAGCAAACAGGCGCTCGTCAGGTTCAACAGCGCGTTCAGCGTCGGCAGCCGGTCCAGCCACTCCAACCGGCTATCCCTCAGCCCTGAGAAGGCGAAGCGCATCCGAGATCAGCTGGTGCACCTCGGCTTCGTCGGTCCCAACGTAGTGGCCCTCAATTTTGCCATCTCGTCCAACCAACACGAAACGGTTGCTGTGGACGAACTCCTCTGCGACCTCGCTGGTTCCCAGCAGGAACCCTTCGCGAGACAATCGCACGACCTCCTCCTTACGCCCCGCCAAAAAATGCCACTTTGTTGCATCTGCCCCAAACTGCTTGGCGTATTCCGCCAGCACCTGGGGCGTGTCGTTCTTCGGATCCACAGTAAACGAAACGGCGGCGAAATCTTCCCAGTTTTGCAGCGCTTCGACCACCTTCGCCATGTTTCGGTTCATCACAGGGCACACTCCGGTGCACCGGGTGAAAAAGAACTCCGCGACCCACACTTTCCCTTTCAAAGCGTCGGAGCTGAACAGGTTACCCGTCTGGTCGGTCATCTCGAAGGCCGGCACCGTGCCCAGGGACGCGCCCCCTTCGACAGTGGGCGGCGCCAAGACGGCGTTAGAGCGGCGCGCCTGCGTCAGCCAGTAAAGAAAGAGAACCGACACCAGCGCGAGCAAGGCAGCCGCCCAAACGGCAACACGCAAGACGCCGAAAGAGTCTCGCTCCATCATCGAACCACCATAAGAAGCACGAAATACATCAGCCAGACGACGTCCAGGAAGTGCCAATATACTCCACACAGTTCCACACCGAGTTCGCGCTTTGGTGTGTATGCGCCGCGTGCTGCCCTGGAAAGCACCCACCCCAACCACGCCAGCCCGCCAAGCACGTGAACAGCATGGGCGATCGTCATGATGTAGAACATCCCGCTCAACGGGTAACTCTGGGCATAAACGCCTTGCGCGGTCAAACCCAACCACACCATCACCTGACTTACAACGAAGAAAACACCCAATGCGAAGGTAATCGCCAGCCAACGGACCAGTCCGGCGGAGTCGCCTCGTTGGATGCGTTTGTGCGCCACCACATATGTGACGCTGCTGGCCACGATCAGCGCCGTACTGACCCACAGTGTGGTCGGCAGCTTGAAACTTCTGTCAGCCAGGCGGTCGAGCGCCTGGTGAACGTAAACGAAAGCGAGGCTGCCGAGGCCCATCGCGAGCGACACAAGGGCCAACCATGTGAGCAGCCGAGCCATGCTCGCAGTTTCGCCCGTGCCACCGTGGCCGTTGCCGTTGGGCCCTTCTCCTCCGTCGCCAATGTCGCCGCGAATGACCCCTCCCCCAGCGCTTGTCTTCTCAATGTCCGCCATCACTCGGAGTTACCTTAGCGAAAGAACCATCAACAGCAGCATCAGGGGAAGGTACAGGATGGTAACGCGTAGCAGCCTACGCGCATCCTCGTCGCTTGCGCTTGACATAAATCGCGCCGAAGCCAGAGAGAGCCAAACGCCCAGCCCCGCCGAAACGACCACGTATGCAACGACGTGCGTAACGAACGCGGCGAAACCGACCGCGACCGGTATCAAAGCAAGAGAGTAGCGCAGGCACTGCAACCCTGTCCGCCTCCCGGCCGCATCCGGGAACGGCAACATCTTGAACCCCGCCCGGCGATAGTCACCCCGATTCAACCAAGCAATCGCCCAAAAGTGCGGAAACTGCCAAAGGAACTGCACCGCGAACAACAGCAAGCTTGCCGGCCCAACCTCACCCGTGGCCGCCGCCCATCCTGCAAGCGGCGGGATAGCGCCCGGCACGGCGCCAACAAGAGTGCATAGATGCGTCCTCGGCTTCAGCGGCGTATAACCGAACGCATACAGCATGATGCTCGCAACACCCAGCAAAGCCGTCAGCGGGTTCACGAATACAGACAGAGTCAACGCGCCCGCAAGTCCAAGCGCGATCCCAACGCCGATCGCCTCTTCGCGGGTCACCCGCCCGGCAGGGACAGGCCGGTCGGCTGTACGCCGCATCCGGCTGTCGCGCGAAGCCTCAAACGCCTGATTCAGGCTGTTCGCGCAGCCAATGACTAAGTATCCGCCAACAAGAGCGCTCAGCCAGGTGAAGAGCGGGATACCACCGCCGATGCTCATGGAGCCCATGGCCATCCCGGCGAACATCGAAATCCACACCAACAACGTCACGCGAGGCTTGGTCAACGCCCAGTAGTCGGAGAAGCGCGAAACTACGCCGAACGACTCACGTGCTGCGGCGGCTTTGGCGGGCGGAGGCTCAATGGCGACGCTCATTACAATCGCTCGTTCAGGTTACCTCAACGCGCAAAATGTGCCGTCGTGCGTCTGCCTGACACCGATCGTCTCTTCGCCGTCGCGCTCGCGTTGCTGCTTTGCGCGGTCGGGCTGTACGCCAAGCGAGCCGTCGGTGGAGACTGGGCGCGATCAGGCAACGACATGCAGTTCCTTCTCCCCGCTTTGGAGCGTGATTCGCCGCTGCAGTACCTGGCGGGCCCGTGGGCGGGACGGGAGATCTTCGAGTACTACCGTCCAGTGACCAGCGTGGCGATGTGGCTGGAACTGCGTGCGTTCGGCCATGCGCAGGCTGCCTGGCAGACCGTATCTCTGCTGCTGCACCTCGTCTCGGTGGGGATGCTGGCGCTGCTCCTCGGCTCGCTGATTCACTCACGAGCAGCGGCGTTGGTGGGCGCCGGACTCTGGGGCTTCAGGGACCGCATCATAAAGACTATCGAATGGGTACCAGCCCAAACAGACCTCTTCGCCGGGTTTTTCGCCATCCTGTGTCTCTGGTCGGTTGCTCGCTACGCGTCAGGCGGAGGCCGAAAATGGGCTTTGGCTGCCGGAATGGCAGGACTTCTCGCTGCCGGTAGCAAGGAGACCGCGCTCGTCCTGGTTGGCCTCGCCCCGACCGTGGCTTGGATGGCGCAGCCCATCTGCCGCGAAAGTGCGCCCAGGGTGGCACTCGTGTCGGCAAGCATTCTGCTGTTATTTATCGCCGTTCGGGCCGTCGCTCTCGGGGGAATCGGCTTCCTACCCGGGCAGGCGGTCGGAGAGGGCGCGGAGGCGGCAATAACGGCAGGATCCGTGGCTCGAAGGTTTGCCCACTTCCTACTGCCGTATCCGCTCGGTCCTATCGGCTCGATCAGCCTAGCACCGACCTGGACGGTTTGCCTCGCAGCAGGTGCGGCGTGGGTCCTCCGCAGGCGCATCGCCCTTGCGGTCCTCGTCCTGGTCGCCGGCATATTTCTGGCTGGGCTACTCCTCGGAGATGTAGCGTGGCTCGTGCTTCCTCGAACGCTCGCTGGCTTCGCCGTGTCCATTTTGGTGTTCTTCACCCTGATGGGCGCTGTAATGAGGAAGCCTGCGATGGGAGCGGCGGTGCTTATCTTTGGTCTGGCTGCTGTGCTGCCACTGTACCATGTGGTCTACAACACGGCGGGCAATGTCACGTACCTTCCTGACGTGTATCAAGCGCTGCTCTGGGCCTGGGTAACCTCATCCTGGCTGGAAGCCGCCTTCGAAGCAGTACGCTAAACAGCAACGGAGCGGAACTGCCTCAGAAAGCTGAGCACCGCGCGCCAGGCCTCCTCAGCCCCCGCGGGGTTCTTGTCTTTCCGAAGCATACTCGACCCGTGAACTCCCTTGTCCGGCACGAACTGGGAGGAGCCGCTCGCCTGAATCCGCTCGAAAATGGCGCTCGCTTTCTCCACCTCGCCAGGACTGGAGGCGACGAACACCGGCACTCTCACCTTGGAAGCCCACTTTGCCACCACGCCCCTCTCCTCGAAGTATTCGCCCGGAGAGAACGCGACCACGCCGGCAACTTGCTCTCTCTCAGAAGCCAAGCGCAAGCAGAGCGACGCAGAGTAGCTGCTACCCCAAATCACAATCGGGGCGTATCCTTTCTGTACCGCCCAGTCCAGAGCTGCGACCATGTCCTTGTATGCCGCCCCGTACAGTTGGGGCGCCGAGAACCTGTTCTCCGCCACGGTCCTGTTACGCCCGAACATGTCGCCGCCGGAGCGCAAATCCACCGCCAAACACGAAAAGCCTTCTCGTACAAGCCTCGGTGCTATCGGCTCGTATTCTGCAGCGCTGGAGCCCGCCTGGTGAAACAGCAGCAGAATCGGGCCCTTGTCCCCCTTCGGCCCGTCGTACAGGTCGCCATATACGACCACGCCATCAGCCGCCTTCAGAATGAATCCGCCAGCGGTGGACTTTGCCGTCCCGTTTTCGGAGCTTCCGAAACACCCAACGCAGCACCAAGCCACCAACAGAAACACAAAGTAACGGACCGCTAAGCTCATGAAGCAAGCATACCGCCAGAAAGTAAAGTGCCCCGTCCCGGGAGGGGCGGAACGGGGCTTGAGGAGGTGAGGAGAGAGAGTGGATGAAGAACTCTTAAGCTAACTGTCTACTCCCTTCCGAGGGATTCAACGCATCACGCGGATGGAAAGTTCCCAGCCAGATGGCAACCCAGTAGTTTTAAGGTTTGTTAGTGGGCGCGAGGCAGTCACCCGGTCGAAGCCGCCTGCCCGCAGCAAACTCGCGCCCCGTCATCTCTCGCCTCCCTGGTGGTTTCACGGCATCAAGCAGGAGGGATCCACCTTGAAAGGCGACCTCAAGCGCACTTCCCCGCAGGCCCAGGACGTAGCCAGGTTTGCCCTCCCCGTCGCCAAGCCTCGCCCTGGTTACAAGCACTGGCTCGGGCACAACGGAAAGCCTCGCGCCTGGCTGCGGCGTGGTGGCGCGATACCGTCGGTACGCCATCCAAACGTGGTCATTCCAGTCGATGAGCCCGTCAGCGGGAGAGACCTTGGGCGCGTACGTCGCCTCCGCCGGGTTCTGCGGAATCCGAGGGTAAATGCCGGCGAGAATCCGGGGCAAGACCTCGTCGAGTAGGGCGGCAGCGATCTGCGCAAGGCGAATCTCCAACTCCCCAGCCGTTTCGTCTCGCGCGATGCGCGTGCGGCGGAAAACGATGATGTCACCTGTGTCCGGCCCAGCATCCATCTGCATCACCGTAACGCCGGTGTACGTCTCCCCCTCGAGGATCGCACGCTGAACCGGGGCTGCGCCGCGATATTTTGGTAGGAGCGACGCGTGGACGTTGATGCCTCCGCGCTGCGCCACGCCAAGAAGCGCCTCGGGGAGAATCTGGCCATATGCAGCGACGATTAGCGCCTTCGGCTCAAGAGCCCGAACGCGCTCGATGAACTCTGGCGCCCGGCACTTTGAAGGCGCCTCCACCGGAAGTCCTATGCGTCGGGCAACTCGTTCGACTGGCGTTGGCTCGGGATGCAGGCCTCGCCCCTTTGGTCTCGCGGGTTGCGTTACGACAAGGGAAACATTCGCCCGGATCCGTTCGAGAGCTGGGCATGCGAAGTCACTTGTGCCGAAAAAGACGACGCTCACGCGCTGTCTCGGGCCCCGAGCGGCCACTCCCAGTGGAGTGTCTCAACGGCTACGCGGTCTATGAATAGGACGCCGTCGAGGTGGTCGATCTCGTGCTGCATGACTCGCGCCTCCAGGTCTTCAAACGTCTCCTCACGGACCCGGTTGTCCTCATCCACGAAGCGAACGCGCACCTTGGCTGCGCGCTTGACATCGCCATACAAACCAGGCAGCGAAAGGCAGCCCTCCAAGCCCACTTGCTCCCCCTCGGAGGCAACGATTTCGGGGTTGAAGAAAGCGCGTGGCTTCCCCCCGGCAGCCGAAATGGTGAGCCGAACCGCACGGCCGAGCTGGGGCGCGGCCAGCCCGATGCCGTTCGCGGAGCGCATTGCGCGCACCATCTCCTCGGCGAACTGTCGGAGCTCCTTGTTGACGCGCTCGACGGCCACGGCTTTCTGCCGAAGAACTTCCGCGGGGTACTTCACAATCGGACGCTCTTCGTCGGTAACCCACAGCACCTTGAACCGTTCAGGCACGACAACCGTAACTGCCACAAGCCCAATTTTACTGCAATCCGCTCCTGAAAGTGAGCGTGGTAATCGGTTTGATCTTCGCCATCCGCTGGCAGAGCGATGGCCTCGCCGCTCGTAACCTGGAGCTTCGGGATGTTACAATACGATCCGTGAGCCGCTTTCGCATCTATGTGACCCTCAAGCCGGAACTACTAGACCCCGCGGGCCGCTCCGTCCGTGACGCCCTTCGATCAATGGGATATGACGAGGTCTCTTCCGTCCGTGTCGGCAAACTTATCGAGTTGGAGACCACGAATGGCGACGAAAGTCGTGTGAGGGAGATGTGCGACCGCCTGCTCGCCAACCCGGTCGTCGAGCGCTTCGATGTCGTTGAGGTGGACCAGTGAAGGTAGCAGTGATCCAGACGCCCGGGAGCAACTGCGATCAGGACGCGCTCTTCGGTTTGCGTGCGCTCGGTGCAGAGGTGGCATACGTCTGGCACACGGAGCGCTCGCTGAGCGGCTTCGATCTGGTGGTGATCCCGGGGGGGTTCACCTATGGGGACTACCTCCGCGGCGGGGCGATCGCCGCTCGCTCGCCGTTCGTCGAGGCAGTGCGCGAGTTCGCAGATGCCGGCGGCTTGGTCATCGGCATTTGCAACGGGTTTCAGGTGTTAACGGAGGCTGGCATCCTACCCGGCGCGCTACTTCCGAACCTGGGAAGGCGATTTCTGTGCCGTTTAGTACACATCCGGGCCACTAACCGAAGTTCGCCCTGGACCGAGCGGTGCGAGGGCGTCTTGTCCATGCCCATCGCTCACAACGAGGGGCGGTACGTTGCGGACGAGGAGACGATTCAACTTCTCGAGGGGGAGGGTCGCATTGCATTCGTCTACTGCTCGTGCAGCGGCGAGATAACGGACGAAGCGAACCCGAACGGTTCGACGGGCAACATCGCCGGCGTGCTCAACGCGCGCGGCAACGTACTCGGGATGATGCCGCACCCCGAACGGGCGCTGCTGCCAACCCTTGGCTCGACCGATGGCAGGATGGTGTTCGCGGCTGTGCTGGCGGCGGCGGTGGGATGACCCGATTCCTTCTGCTATTGCTTGCCCTCCCGGTGGTTGCCTGGGCGCAGCCCGAAGCGCCGCTCTTGCAGTCCAAGCCCGACGTACTCATCCGCGTCCGGAAATCCTCGGTGGGCGCGGACTATGTGGAGATCGACATGGTCAGGGAGGACTACCCCAGGCAGTTGCTCGAGGCGCAGTGCGCACGTATCGCCGAGGAGTTGAATGCGGGCATTCGCGGCCTGGTTGTGGCTGAGCGGAGCCTTGGAGGCGACCCGGAGTCGCGGGCGGGAAAGGTCGTACATGCCTCGTTTGCGACTGACGGTATCATTCTCGGGGAGGGTGTCTTCAGGTTGTTGCCGTTCGCCCGCGCCTTCGCCGGGGCGCCTGAGCCGCACACCATTGAAACTCTCGCGGTGGTGTTCGAGGGTGTCACGCCTACGCCCGGTGTGACCCTTCAGGCAGCGGACACTCGGAGCGCGACGGTCCGCGCGCAATTCGACCCCTCTGTACCCCAGGTGGAATACCGGGTGAGCCTGAAAGTGCAGGATTCGGCGCAAGTTGACTTTCCCGAGTCTGCGGAGCGCCAACCTTCCGGCACTTCAGCCCCGTCTACAGAGGGGATTCCGCAGCAGACCGTTGTTTTGGTCGTGGTCGGCGGAGTCTTGGCAGGGGTGTTGGTATACTTCGCCCTGCGGCCGACGAGGCGCCGCGGACGCCGAGCGAAATCCAGAAGACCGAGGTTTTAACGACACATGCCGGAGATCAAAAACGCAACACTGCACGAGCTGCTTGAGATCGCCTTCGAAGAGAAGGCATCGGACCTTTTCATTAAGGCGGGTTCGGTGCCCAAGATGCGCCAGCACGCGGTGGTAAAGGCGCTTCCCGGAGAGTGGGATGTGGTCGAAGAGGAGGATGCCAAGCGCCTGGTTCTAAGCACGATGACGCCTCGCCAGGCATCGGAGTTTGAGGAGCGCCTGGAGATGGACCTCGCCTTCGCCGTCGGGAAGAAGATGCGCATCCGCGCGAACCTCTACTTCCAGCGCGGTTCCTATGCTGGCGCGTTCCGATTGATCCCGCTCGAGATTCTCTCCATCGAGCAGCTGGGGTTGCCACCCGTGTTGAACGAAGTGGCGAAACATCGCCAAGGCTTGGTTTTGTTCACGGGCCCGACCGGCTCGGGCAAGACGACCTCGCTCGCGGCTGTGATTGACCTCATCAACCGCACGCGTCCGTGTCATATCGTAACGATCGAGGACCCGCTGGAGTTCGTGCACGAAGACAAGGTTGCGTACATCAGCCAGCGCGAGGTTCACATTGACACGAAAGACTTTCACACGGCGATGCGCGCGGTGGTGCGCGAAGCGCCAGATGTTATCCTGGTAGGCGAGATGCGCGACGTTGAGACGATGAACGTCGCTCTGCAAGCCGGTGAAACGGGCCACCTGGTGTTCTCTACTGTTCACACGCCGAGCGCACACGACACACTGGACCGCATTATCAACATGTTTCCTCCGCACGAGAAGAACCACCTTTGCTTGCGGTTGGCTGGTTCGCTTAGGGCGGTCATTTCGCAGAAGTTGGTGCCGCGCGCGGATGGAAACGGGCGCGTGTGCGCATGCGAGGTGATGATTTGCACGCCGACCATCAGCAAGTTGATCGAAGACGGACACTTCGGTGAACTGTATCATGCCATCAGCGAAGGTCACTTCTGGGGTATGCAAACGATGAACCAGAGCCTCGTGAAGTATGTGAAGGCGGGCGTCATCACTGAAGAAACGGCTTTGAACTATGCGGGAATCGTGTCCGAGTTGCGGCAGTTGCTGCGTCGTTAGCATGGAGGTCGGATTGAGCGAACTGAGCGATTGTGCTGTTGGGCGCCCAGGCGGCGAAGCGACTTTGTGATGTTGATTACAATTGACGATCTTCTGCGTGAGTTAGTAGACCGGGAAGCAAGCGACCTCCATATCAAGCCTGGGTGCCCACCGGTGATGAGGGTTCATGGGAACCTGGTGCGAACGAAGCACTCCCCTCTGTCGTCTGAGGAAGTCAACCAGCTCCTTACAGGAATCCTATCGGAGGAGCGCTGGGCGCGGCTCGAGAACTTTCGCGAGCTTGACCTCTCCTACCACGTTCGGGACTTGAGCCGTTTCCGTGTCAACATGTTTTGGCATCGGGGCGAGCTGGGCGCAGTCTTCCGCGTGATTCCGTTTCAGGTGAAAACGATTGACGAGCTCGGCATACCACAGGTGGCCAAGCGTCTTGCACTTCTTCCACGTGGTCTGATTCTCGTTACCGGGCCGACCGGCTCCGGCAAGAGCACCACCCTTGCCGCCATGGTAGACCACATCAACACGCATCGCCGTCACCACATTATGACCATCGAGGACCCCATCGAGTACATGCACGACGATAAGGTCTCGATCGTTAACCAGCGAGAACTCGGCGTGGACACACACAGCTTTGCCGACGCTCTGCGCCACGTGATGCGACAGAACCCAGATGTTATTCTTGTCGGCGAAATGCGAGACCTCGAAACGATTCAACTCGCGATTACCGCAGCCGAGACCGGTCACCTCGTGATGTCAACGCTTCACACGGTGGACGCCGCGCAAACGATTGACCGCATGGTCGATGTGTTTCCACCTGACCAACAAGCCCAGATTCGCACACAGCTCTCCGTTACTCTTCAGGCCGTCATCAGCCAAACCCTCGTCCCCACCAAGGATGGCAAGGGTCGCGTCGCGGCGTTTGAAGTCCTCGTCGCCACTCACAGCGTAAGAACACTGATTCGCGACGGCAAAACGCATCAACTTTACATGGACATCCAAACTGGCGGCGAATACGGCATGCAGACTCTCGACAATCACTTGCTGGCGTTGATGAAGGAAGGAGCTATTGACTACGAGCATGCCCTCTCTAAGAGCCAGGCGCCCGCCGAGTTCCAGCGCCGGGCAATGAACCTTGGGCTGGTCGAAGGGGGTGCGGATGGGAAGAATTGAGAACCTTCTTCGCCGCACCGTCGAGATGCAAGGCTCGGATCTACACATCAAGGCAGGCACGCACCCCTACGTTCGAGTGCATGGAGAACTGCAGCCACTAACGGACGAGCCGATCTTCACACCAGAAACCGCCGCGGAAGAGATCTTCGCCGTCGTGACCGACCAGCAACGCAAGAAGTTCATGAAGGAGCTGGAACTCGACTTCGCGTACGAGATTCCGAACCTGGCTCGCTTCCGCGGAAACATTTATCAGCAGCGGGGCCTTATTCAAGCCGCCTTCCGCGTCATCCCGCTCCGCATCCAAACGCTTGATGAGCTGGGCGTGCCCCCGATCGTCAAGACGTTCTGTGAACGCCCACGCGGTCTTGTCCTCGTGACCGGGCCGGCAGGTAGCGGCAAGAGCACGACGCAGGCGGCGTGTATAGACTACGTCAATCACAAGTTCCCCGTGCACATCGTCACAGTCGAAGACCCCATAGAGTTCATCCACGAGGACGACCTCGCCTTTATCAACCAGCGAGAGTTGGACGTCGACACGCTGAGCTTCGCTAACGCTCTGAAGTACGTTCTTCGACAAGACCCCGACGTCATCCTCGTCGGCGAGATGAGGGACCTCGAAACAATTCAACTCGCCATCACAGCTTCAGAAACGGGGCACCTCGTGTTCGGCACACTGCACACCGTTGACGCCGTCCAGACCGTTGACCGGATCATTGACGTATTCCCCATTCACCAGCAGCAACAGGTGAGAATGCAACTTTCGGTCAACCTCGTGGGGGTCATCTCACAGACGTTGGTCAGGCGCAAAGACGGGCAGGGACGTGTTGCCGCCTTCGAGACGCTCAACGCCGTCGGAGCAGTCAGAAACCTTATCCGAGAGAACAAGACGTACCAGATCAGTTCCATCGTGCAGACGGGCGCACGGATGGGAATGCAAACCCTCGACCAATCGCTTGCCAACCTCGTCAAGCAGGGGCTCGTGCAGGAGCAGGAAGCCGCAGCGAAAGCCAAAGAGAGGGGCGAGTTCGAGCGCCTAATGGCGACGAAGTAGCCCGCGCAGACCATTACGGAGTCGTTAGCGCGCGTATAGACTTCGAGAGCACAAACGCCGCGGCGGCAACCACAACGACCACGGTCCCACCCAGCGTGAATGCGAACTCAAGTCCGTTTCTTTCGCTGAGACGACCGAAAACAAACGAGCCGATAGGGTTCGCCGCCGCGACCACCCAGATGTGCACGGAGATCACTCGCCCGCGAATCCCGGGCCCACTGAGCGATTGGTAGACCGCGTTCACACCAGAGAGGAACGCGCTTCCGCACATTCCCAACAGCACCAAAGCAAGCATCGCCTGATAAGGCTCAGTCGAAAGCGCCAACCCAATAGAGCCCAGACCGATCCCGAACATCGCCAAGGATAGAACCGGGCCGCGTCGCGGCACGCGGCTCAACCCGGCTAAGCCTAAAAGCCCGATCACCGCTCCCACCCCCGTCGAGGACATCAGCATCCCCAACCCGTTTCCACCGAGGTTGAACTTCGACTTCGCCACAGCTGGCAGCAGGGAGATGAAGAACATTCCGAAAAACGCGGCAACGAACACCATCAGCGAGAGCACCCTAAAGTCCCTCCGCCGCCAAACATACGTGAAGCCCTCGGAGAGGTTGCTGAGCATCGTCCCCCCCTTGCGGTGGTTCGGCTTCAGATCAGCCCGAATCATATGAAGCGCCGAGATCAGCGCGAGGAACGAGACGCCGTTGATGAAGTAGCACGTCCCCGCGCCGAACTGCTCAAGCAGGAAACCACCAATCGCAGGCCCCACGAGACGCGCAAGGTTGAACGTCGCGGCGTTCAGAGGGATCGCATTTGCAAGGTCCTCCGGCGGAACAATGGAGCTGATCATCGTGTGTCGCGTCGGGATGTCAATCGCCGCCGCAACGCCGCTGACAGCGGCAAGCACCGCAATCAGCCCGAAAGATGCGAAACCGCCGAATACAGCCACACTCAGCGCAAGAGCCGTCAGCGCAAGAGCCGATTGAGTCAACGTCAGGATAAGCTTCTTGTCGTATCGGTCTGCCAGCCAACCCCCCACCGGAGTCAGCACCATCATCGGCCCGTTCGTAATCAACGTCAACAGGCCGAGAAGCGTCTCGCTCCCGGTGAGCTCATACACCAGCCAGCCCTGCCCAACGTTCTGAATCCACGTACCGAAAAAGGACACCAGCGCCCCGAACCAAAACAGCCGAAAGTCGCGATGGCGCAGCGCGCTGAAGTTATCGGGCAGGCCCGACCACCTGTCACCGGAAGAGGACCCGTTGCCAGCCACAAGCGACGGCAGTATAGCCGCCTGCAGGTAGAATCAGCACACTATGGAACGACGCCTCAGGTTCCTGCTCCTTTTTCTCCTGTCTGCGATCGCTCTCGTGGGCTGCGAGAGCACACAGCAGACCGAAGCGCCAAAAGAAACAAGAATGGAGAAAGTAGGAACTATCGTACTCGAACTCTATCCCGACAAAGCGCCCAAGACGGTCGAACAGATTACACGCCTCATTCGAGAGGGCTTCTATGAAGGGCAACGCGTGCATCGCGTGGACGCAGGGTCCGACCAGGTCACCCCATGGGTCGTCCAGTGGGGAGACCCTCAATCCAAGCAGGCGGCGTGGGAGCACCTCCCGGTGGGCACGCAAGGCTCGGGCAAGCAACTTCCCTTCGAAGAGAACGACCTCAAGATGGAGCGAGGAGCTCTCGCGATGGCTAGCACCGGCGAGAAGGTCGGCGGAGACTCCCAAATGTTTCTCCTCGGCGCGGGCGCAGACCAGGACACCATCGCGTTCCTCCAGGGCAAGTACTGCATCTTTGGCAAGGCTGTCGAAGGCTTGGACATCATCGAGAAGATCCAGCGCGGGGACGTGCTCTCCATGAAGATCGTTTCCGAGGAGCAAGGCAAGCCGATCCGCGTCGAGATGCACATTACCCGCGAAGTCGACTAGGTGCCGTGGCACGTGCACAAGCCTGACGCAAGCGCTCTCCCTTTCCTAAGCGACACAGCACGCCGAGCGCCTGTCATCGAAGCATTCGGAACCTACATCCTGGACCTCGTGCAGTCCGAAACCCCCTACTGGGGAGAGCTGCCCCAGCACATCCTACAACAGGTCTTGTGCGCAGAGCGCGTTGAAAGCGCGTTCGATGAAGCAGTACGCACCCTAGGCGTGCCACACCTGAGCGACTATGCGCTCGACATCGAAAGACGCGCCGCGTGGACGGCGATCTTCAGCGACCTGTATGCCCAAGCCGACGCGCCTCCGCGTGGCACGGAGATAGGTCCGCCAGGTCTCGCGTTGGATGTTGGAGCCGGCTTCGGCGCGAACACCCTTTTCCTCGCCCAGCGATTCAACACTGTTGTCGCCACAGACGTCGTCATCGAAAGGCTCGCGTTCATCGGACGCCGTTGCGAAGCCCGAGGTCTCACAAACGTTCTGCTCGTTCGCGCCGATTTCGAAAGCGTTCCCTTGCGTCCTGCAGTCGCTGACTTCGTGGTCTGCAACGGTGTCCTCGAGTGGGTCGGCGCGATGGATGACCACGGCAACCCCGAGGAACGACAGGCCGCCTTCCTTCGTGCCCTTGCCCTTTCCCTTAAACCGAAAGGCAGGCTCTACATCGGAATAGAAAACCGATTCGGCCTTCCCATGTGGCGCGGAGCCCCCGACCACAGCGGCCTGCCCTTCACCAGCCTTATGCCGAGACCGATAGCGAACGCAGTCGTTCGCGTCGCCCACGCGCTCCGGGCGCGAACCGCGCACGTTGGGCACTACACCCGCCAGCGCGCATACCGAACCTATACGCACTCCCCAGCAGCCTGGCATGCACTACTAAGGGAGGCCGGCCTTCAGCACATCCGCGTTTTCGGTGCCGACGACTACAACCGAACTCGCATCGCCTTCCCGATCGCGCAACCGGGCTCCACACAGGCGCTCCGGATCATGCGCAGCGAAGCTCCAAGGCCGCCCTGGCTGAACAACGTTCTTGCCTCCCTCACTTGCCGCATTCCAGCAGCCCTCCTCATCCACGCCTCTCCAAGGGAGACCGAGGGAGCGGAAGAACAGGTTCGGCGGTGGCTGCAACACCTCGCAACTCTCCCCACGGCCGACCAGTCCACCAGCACACGCCACCCACCAAACGCAACCCTGCTGCTTCTCGACACCCGGAGCGCTGATGCAGGCGTCGTGCGCTACCTGCTCGCACTGCACACCTGCACACCGCCCGGACCTCGGCGCAAAGCCAACGTCGCATCCCCTTCGCTCCTCGTTCTCACTCGCATGCCCCAAGACGCCGCTCTGACTCGGTCGTTCCGTCGTGTGCGCCTCCCTCCCGATGGCGAGCCGCAGGAAACAGAAGCCCCCGCCACCCAAGTGCCAGGTAAGGGAACCTTCCTGCTTGAACCGTTGCGCAACCCGCCCAGCCTCCTTGCCGAGCTTCGGCTTCGAAAACCGCCGATAACGGAATGGCTCGCCGACATCGCCCAATATCCTCTCCGCAACCTCCTCCGTCACCTCGCCTTTCACGAGAGGCGATGGACCGCAGAGGACACCACGCGCCTCATCGCCCTCGCGCCCGAGCCATTTGTCGAGGCACAAACTCTAAAAGAGACCGCGCGTCGACTGGAGGGAGCAACCCTACGTTTCGGAGCCGCCCACGGAGACCTCGCGCCCGAGAACCTCTTTCGCGATGGAGGAACCCTCGTGGTGGATGACTGGAACGAAACCGTGATGAACGCCCCCGTTGCGATGGACGCGGCATTCTTCGCCGCAACCTCCGCCTGGGCCGTTTCCGAGAACTCGTCCGTTCTAGGCCAAGCGCTCGCAGCCATTAGGCCTGCGCTCACGCCAGACGAGTTCTCGCACCGTGAGCACCTGCTCGCCCTCGCGCTTCTACACTGGCGATCGCTCCGCATCCCGAGCCTCGAGGAATGGGCGAAGCGGCGGGTCTCCTCTGTGCACCGGCTGCTCGGCGTGTAGCATCGGCTTGTCCACTCCCTTCAACAGCCTCAACGCCCACTGCGGGAGGGCGAGCGTCCCCGCGAGCCGTTGCCGCTTTGGCGATCGGCCGTGCATCGAGGGATGTTCGCGGGACGCTCACGCTTTCTCCGAATAATGATGGCAGGGAGGACTCGCGTTCACCTGTGCCAAAATCGCATCATCCCATGAGCACCGCGCGCCGCGCCTACAACCTCCTCCGAGCCTACATCAACCGCGAGTGGGAGAGGATCGAAAGCGTCTTTCGCGCCGATGCTGAGCGCGAACTCGAGCAGAGCCTCAACCCGACCGCGGCCCCAGAGCCGTCGCAAACAACCGACCAGCCCTCCCTGCAGGAACCCGGCGCGACAGAGGAGCAGAGGCGCTACGAGGAGGCGTATCGCGTCCTCGGGCTGAGCCGAGACGCTTCGCTCACCGACCTGAGGCGCGCCTACCGACGGCTAAGCGAGCGAAGCCGGCCGACACACTTCCCCGAGGGCAGCGAAGAGCGCAAGCGCGCCGCGCGCATCCACCTGAAGGTGCAGGAAGCGTACGACACCCTCCTGCCAGTGCTCGACGCCCGCCTGCGGCGGTTCAAAAGCCTTGACCTCGACTAAGGGAGGGCGAGCGTCGCCGCAAGCCGCTATTCGTATCGCACCAGAATCGTCTTGGCCCAGGTCAGTCGTCAAACACCCGGCCGTCCTCCATGCGCAGCACCCGGTCAGCTCCGCTGAGAATACGCCGGTCGTGAGTAACCAGAATAAGCGCCCCCGTTCGGTGCTCTGCCAGCAGCCGAACCACCTCCTCGCCGGTCTTCGGGTCGAGTGAGGCGGTTGGCTCGTCGGCAAACAGCGCCTTCGGCCCGTTGAGCAGTGCCCGGGCGATGCACACGCGCTGCCTCTCGCCGCCGGAGAGTTCGTCCGGGCGGCGGTGCATCTTCTCACCGAGGCCCAGACGCTCGAGCAAGTCGGCAGCTCGCTCCACTCCTTCCGCTCCGTTTGCCCAGCCGGTCAGCACGTTCTCAAGCGCGCTCAAGAAGCCGATGAGATAGGGGTATTGGAACACGAAGCCGAACTCCTTTCGCCGAATCGCCGCGCGACGCCGATCGTCGCACGCTTGGAACTCCACCCCGCGATAGCGAACCGCGCCATCGGTCGGGTCCTTCAATCCGCTAAGGAG
The DNA here is from genome assembly GCA_040289295.1 of Armatimonadota bacterium. GTDB lineage: Bacteria > Armatimonadota > Fimbriimonadia > Fimbriimonadales > ATM1 > J051. Next base: position 74,003 of record PSLA01000003.1, on the reverse strand, counting down.
ATACAGGAGGCTCGACTTCCCGCTACCGCTCGGCCCGAGGACGCCGATAAACTCCTTCCCGCTGATGGTGAGGTTTACCTCCCGGCAAGCGAACACCTCGCGCCCATGGTCGTTGTACACCAAACTGACATCGGACGCAACGATCACGCCACCCTCCTCTCGATTACCACCACGGGGTCAAACCTCCGGAAGCGCAGTTGAATCGTGAGAAGCGACGCCGCCAGCACGGACAGCGGCAACGGTAGGGTGTAACCCAGCGCCGTGCCGTCCAGAGGTTCAAGGTAGTAAGCCCTCGGGTCCATGAGCGTAACCTTCGCCGCCCACAGCACCCCCACACTAAGCGCAACGCCCAGCACCCATCCCATTCCAACCAGCAGCGCCGCCTCCGCCGACGCCCGGCGCGCCAGAAAGGAGCGCGTGTACCCTATCGCCTGCAAGAGGCCGAACTCCGTAAGCCGCTGGCCGAGGTAGATGTTGATGAACAGACCGATCATCACCGTCACCACGACCACCAGCAGCCCGATCACAACACTCAACAACTGCAGCAACACACGCAGGCTGTCGTCCGTCTCGCGAAGCAACTCCTCGTGCGTCAGGATCCGCGCCCGAGACCCTCGAAAGTGCTCCACAGCCCAACGATCGAACGCACGCTGGTCCTTCGCAACAATCAACAGGTCGTCCACAGGAGGAAGATGGTGACGAGCGACGTAGTCGAAGTCCCCGTAGGCGAACCACAGGTCGCCCTCGTGGATTCCCACCACGCGGACAACTTGGGGTGAGTAGTTCTGAGGGTCTGCAGGACTGAGAAGCGCGTCGCCAATGTCCAGCCGCAAGTTCGTCGCAAGCCGTCGGGTAATCACCGCCTCGGGCGCGTTGCGCGAGGGCAGCCGACCTGTTAAGCGACCGAGTGCTAGCCGCTCCCGCAGAAACGCCGCGTCCTCGGACGAAAGGCCGTGGAGCACGAACGGCAACTTCCCAACGATGCTCCGAACATTGAAGAACGCGACGCGAATGCGAAGCACACGCTCGATCGGCACCGGGGATTTCTGCAACTCGCGCTCTAATTCCGGAAGGTAAGCCGGGTCGTTCCGCGGAAGAGCCGCCGCGAACGCCTTGCTGTAGCCATAGATCGAACGAACCGACAGAGGTATTGAGTTCACCAGAGACACGATCCCCGCAACCAAGAGCACTGCAAGCCCGATGACCAAAACCATTGGAAGAGTTCTGGACAGGTTTCTGAGAAGAAACACGTGCGGCGCCAGGGGCTTCCTCATCTCGGGGGCGTCATTTTATCCCCTCAGCGGCGCGGGATATACTGCATGCACCATGGCTATCCGCGTTGGCATTAATGGTTTTGGAAGAATCGGCAGGCTCGTCTTGCGCGCCGCCCTGGAGCGCGGGGCGACGGACGTTGAGGTCGTAGCGGTTAACGACCTCACCGACCCGAAGACGAATGCACATCTTTTCCGGTATGACAGCACGTACGGGCCGTTCAACGGCGAGGTGCACTTCGACGAAGACGAGATTCTCATCGGTGACAGGAAGATCCGGAACTTCGCCTCGCCCGACCCTGCGGCGATAGACTGGGGCGCAGCGGGTGTCGAGGTCGTCGTGGAGTCCACCGGTCGCTTCACCTCGCGAGAAGACGCGCAGAAGCACCTTCGAGACGGCGTCAAGAAGGTCATCATCTCCGCGCCCGCGAAGGGAGAGGACATTACGCTCGTGTTCGGCGTGAACAACGAAGCGTACGATCCTGAAAACCACCACATCATCAGCAACGCCAGTTGCACCACGAACTGCCTTGCGCCGCTGGCGAAGGTACTCCTCGATAACTTCGGCATCGAACGCGGCCTGATGACGACGATACACAGCTACACGAACGACCAGCGGCTGCAAGATCAGTTTCACAAGGATCTGCGGCGCGCGCGCGCCGCGGCGCAAAACCTCGTGCCCACCAGCACCGGCGCGGCGAAGGCGATCGGCTTGGTGCTGCCTGAGTTGCAGGGGAGAATGCACGGCTACGCGGTGCGGACACCAACCTCGACCGTCTCGTTGGTTGATCTAACGGTGCTCTTGGAGAAGGACGCCAACGTCGAGGCGATCAACGACGCCTTCCGCTCGGCGGCATCAGACACCCTCAGCGGCGTCCTTCGCTTCACCGATGAACCGCTCGTGAGCACGGACTTCATCGGAGATCCGCACAGCTGCACTTTCGATTCGCTGCTTACGACGATGATGGGCGAGCGCTTCGCCAAGGTCGTGGGATGGTACGACAACGAGTGGGGCTATGCGTGCCGAGTGGTTGACCTAATACCCTTTGTCATGCTGGTCTAAGTGCAGCAGTCAAGTCAGATCAAGGAAAGCGGCGCCACCCGTCGGTGACGCCGCACTCCAACCCCTGTCCCTTTGGTCGAACTTGCTACCAGCTCGAGTACGGTGTACCGTCCGTCGCGTTGCCGGATGCCGAGGATGTCACCTTGCCAACGTTTGGCGACGTCGTGCCGTAGTTGAACGGGTTGCCGGACACCGGGTCTCTCTCAATGCGCTGCAAGTAAGGGCCTTTCCAATCCGCTCCGGAGATCGCTTTTGCTGCGCCAGACGCATCAAGGCCGCTTGCAGGTGCAGACGTCGCCGCAAGGTCGGCAAGCGACGCAGGGTATGCACCGGTGTCGTTGCGGAACATCTCGACTGCGCCGCGGTACAGCCGAAGGTTCGCCTTCAGCGCCGACTCCTTGCTTCGAAGGCCGGAGTCCGCGAAGCGCGGAATCACCACAGCGGCGAGAACCGCCAAGATGATGATGACGACGAGGAGTTCAACCAATGTGAACGCTCTCTTGGGTAAACGGTTTCGAAACTTCATCTGCATCGCTCCAGGAGTCTGTGGCTCCCGAGGGGGATTATCGGCAAGCCTTGGCCACATTTGAAGCCTTTTCATCGGATGTTCTGAACCACCGTATATATTGGGATGATAATACTAAGGGTGATAAGGCCCACCAATGCGCCCATTACCACGACCATTACGGGCTCGACTATGGACACGAGCGCCTTCAGCCGCCCGTCCACGTCCTGCTCCATGTGCTCGGCGCTGGCTGCCATCAACTTGGGCAACTGGCCGGTGCGCTCGCCGACCGCCACCATCTGCACGAGGGTTTTCGGGATAACCTCCGTCTGCTTCAGCGCGTCGCTGAAAGCAACACCGTGTTCCATCCCGCTGCAGGAGTTCAACAGAGCTTCCCGGATCACCGGGTTACCGGAGACGTTCGCCGCCTGGCGTACGGAATCGAGAAGCGGCACGTTGCTCGAAATCAGAGTTGCTATGCTCTGGAACGCGCGGGCAAGCGCAAGCCGCGCCACGAGGTTTCCAAGAACCGGAATGCGCAGAATCGCCCCCGAGACCGTCCGGCTGGTCATCGCCAGTTTCCAAAGCCAGCGGATGGCGAAAATCAAACCGATTACCACGCTCACCGTCAGGACCGGATTGCTTCGAAGCGCCTCGCCGATTAAGAGCATCCACTTCGTCGTCACGGGAATGTCCGCGCCCATCCGATCGAAGATTGCTGAAAACTTCGGAAGAACGATGACCACGAGCACCACGCTTGTGATTACCGCAACGCTAAGCAGCACCATTGGATAGAGAAGCGCATTCACGATCCGCTTCCGCATCTCCACCACCCGCTCGAGATACGACGACGCAGCCCTCAGGGCGAAGTCAAGGCGTCCGCCTTCTTCGGCAACATGCACCAACTCGCACACCACATCTGGAAAGGCCTCAGCCGCCCGAAGCGCAACGCTTAAGCTCTTCCCCGAAACCACTTCGTCCCGAATCGCGAGCACCGTCTGCCTCAGCTTCTCACTCGGCGCAGCGTCCGCCACCGCATCGAGCGCTTCTACGAACGGCACGCCCGCGGCAGCCATCACGCCCAAGTCGTGCAACATCGTGGCAAGGTGCGCAAGCGGGATACGCCGCCGCCCTCCCTTACCGCCCGATGCCTGCGACCGCAAGTTGCCAACGCGGGTTCCGCTCCGCTTCGCGGGCAAGAGTGCGATTACGGTAACGTCTTGAGCCGCAAGCCGCCGCTCCGCTTCCTCGATGGTCCCGGCGACTACCTCGCCCTCGACCTTCTGCCCGGCTTGTACACCCTTATACTTGAACGCCTGCATCACACAGCCTCCGATGTGACTCGAATCACCTCTTCAACGGTAGTTACACCTGCAAGCACCTTGCGCCTCGCGTCGTCGCGGAGAGAGAGCATCCCTAGCTCTTCCGCGACGGAACGAATCTCTTGCGCGGGTGCATTCGCAACGATGAGGCGACGGATCTCGCTGCTTACGCCCATCGCCTCAAAGAGCCCGGCTCGCCCGCGATAGCCTGTTTTGGCGCAGTGCTCGCAGCCGCGGCCACGTACATACTCATGATCCAGCGTGAGGCCCAGCCGAACAAGCACGTCGGCTGGAGGAGAGTACACCTCCCGACACTTCGGACAGACCACACGGACCAGGCGCTGAGCGATGCTGCAAGTAACACTTGCACCCAGGAGGAACGGCTCGATACCGAGGTCCACCAAGCGCGTGATGGCGGAAGGACTATCGTTCGCGTGAAGACTCGTCAGCACGAGGTGGCCCGTCAGCGCTGACTCGACCGCAATCGTCGCCGTCTCGCCGTCTCGAACTTCGCCGATCAGGATCACGTCCGGGTCCTGGCGAAGGATGCTGCGCAATCCGGACGCAAACGTAACGCCCGCCTTCGGGTTCACGTTCGCTTGTACGATGCCCTCGAGTTGATACTCAACAGGGTCTTCGATCGTGATGATGTGCCGGTGAATCGCATTCAACTTGTGCAGAATCGCGTAGAGCGTCGTGGTCTTGCCCGAGCCAGTCGGCCCGGTTACCAGCACCATCCCTTGCGGCTCTTCGATGCTGCGCAATACGACTGCAAGCGGCTCCTCCCCGAGGCCCAGCCGGTCGAGGTCAATCATCGCCCCCGTCTTGTCCAGAATTCTGATAACGAGATTCTCGCCGTTCACACTTGGGTAAGTCGAAAGGCGAAAGTCGAACTCTCCCTGCGGAGAGAGCATCGTGCAGCGACCGTCTTGAGGGATTCGCCTCTCCGCGATGTCCAACTGAGCGATAATCTTCAGCCGAGAGATCAGCGCATGCTGCAGGTCCTTCGGTATCACCATCACCTCTTGCAGCAAGCCATCAATCCGAAATCGAACGCGAACCTTCCGAGGTTGCGGCTCGATGTGGATGTCGCTGGCGCGCATCATGATCGCCCGCGTCAGGAGCGCATTCGCCAACTTGATGATCGGCGCACCCTCAACGACCTCCTTGAGCTCGATGACGTTGACCTGGTCCTCATCGCCGTCCACGGTTGAGACGTGCAGATCGTCTGGATCAACTCCCTTGACGGCCTCTCCAACGATCTCGCCCAGGTCGTCGTATGCCCCGAAAGCGCGAAAGATCGCATCCCGAACGTCTTCTTCGGTTGCGAGAAGCGGATCAATCTCAAGCCCCGTAAGCGACGCCAGTTCGTCCAACGCCGTAAGGTCCAACGGGTTCACCATCGCCACGCTCGCGGAGAACTCCGTTCGCTCCACCGGAATCGCCAGTAACCGAATCGCAGCCGCGTGGGGAATCGTGCGAGCGGCGGCGGCGTCAATCTCCATCCGCGCCAGGTCCACAAAAGGGATCCCCATCTGCAAACCGAGACACTTCAGCTTTTGCTTCTCGCTGATCCTCCCCAGCCGGACGAGCAGGTCGCCCAGAGGTTCGGTCGTGTCCGCGCGCTCCGCGAGGATCTCCTCCAGCTCCTTTTGAGAAAGATATCCCTCCTCGACGAAGATCTCGCCGATCGGCTTATCTAAGTTCATTCCTTTTCCCGCTCTTGGATGATGCGTGGGGTGATCGTGATGATGACTTGCGAAGACACTTTGCTTCGCTTCCGACGCTTGAACAGTTCGCCCAGCACCGGAATGTCACTCAGGACCGGCACCCTTTCGATCGTTTGAATCTCTTCATCCTTCAGCATCCCTCCGATCACAATCGTGTCACCCGTCTTCACCCGTATGCTTGTCTGAGCCTCTCGCGTAGCAATCTGAGGATAACTCGCACCGTTGATTTCAAGAAAACCCGTCACCACTGAAACTTGAGGATATAGGCTCAACGTGATCTGTCCATCGTCGCTTACCGTCGCCGCAACCTGCAAGTAGATCCCAACACGCTCCTCTTGACGGTCGAAAATCGGCGTCCCCACATTGGAAAACCCAAGCAGCACAGGAAAGTTCAAGCGCGTGCCGATCAGAACAAATGCCCGCTCCCCGTCCAGAACCGTTACGTTAGGAGCCGCAAGCAGCTTCGCCTTGTCCTCCTGCTCTAATGCCTTGATCTTTGCCGTAAACGTTTGAGGCGCACGGCTGAATGAACCGAACTCCACGCCGTTCCGGTTTTGCTCCGTCAAAACGATGTCACCATAAGACCACGAAAGGCCCAACTCACGCACAGCCTCATTCGATATATCGTGGATCGTAACTCCGATCGACACCTGGGGACGAGGAACGTCCATCTTCTTTGCCACCGCCATCGCCGCTTCAACCACATCCGCAGGCCCTCTAAGGACCAGCGTCCGCCCGTAGTTTGAAGGCAGCGCCGAAGACTCCGACATGACGCTTGCCTGAACGCCGGTCTTCTGATCCGTCTGCTGGTTCGAAGATATCGTCGGCGTTCGCGATGCGGGCCCCGCGATTACAGTCAGGCTTGTTTCTTTGAATAGTTCCGTCAGAGTCCTTACCACCTGACTCGAATCAACGTAGTTCACCTTGCACGTTTCCGTTACGATTTCCAGCTGCTCCGAAGCGGCAACAGGCAACGGGTGAGCAATCGCCCACTCCACCGGATAGTTCGCACTTAGGACCTCGCTCGTACCAATCACGAACGTGTCGTCAACCTCTAGGTAACTCAAACCGCACATCGCAGAAACGTGCCGAATCATCCGCGAAAACGGAACTTCTGACAGATTTACGGTCAGACGTTTATCCGTCGGACTCAACAGAACGATGTTCCGCTTCGCCTGAAGACCGATCTCGCGAAGAAGATGCGATAACTCCGCGTCCACCGCGTTGATTGAAACGCGCGGCTCCACCGCCACCGCCGCGTGAGCCATCTTATACGCGCTGATGTGGAGTACAGCCGCCCCGGCGCCGGAAGAACCTTGCTCTTCGCTTCCACTCCAGCTCCCCGCCTTGGGCGCGCCCTGCAGCGCAACGCCTAACAGACTCAGAACCCAAGACAATGCCGCAAATGCCCCGTACATCTCCTATCCCTCCTTCTGACGCTCCGATCCGAGCGCAGCGATCAGCGAAAGAGATTCGCCCACGCGAAGCCGCCTCTCGCCGTTTGCGCCCTTTAGCGTCACGTCGCTGCTGCTCAGCTCGATTACCTTCCAGCCTTCCGTCACTTCCGTTCCCTGCAACGCCCGTATCGTCCTGCCGCCAATCTCCAGGATCGCCACCCGTCCACCGGCGTGAACGATCGCCTGCAGCCGAACAACGATTTCCGCGCGAGGCGCCTGCTCAGATTCTTGGCTCGATTCCCCTCTACCCTCAGGCAAAAAAACCAGAGGCCCCGGAACGTAGTTCCCGCCACCCAACGAACCCTCACCCTTGGATGCCGAGCCTGATTCCGCACTCACGTTCTCCGCGCTCTCCCGCCGAGCGAGCATCGGGTGGGAAAAAGGTGCGGTCAGCAGTCCAACTACCTCAGATCCCTCAGCTTTTCCAGAGGTGCCTGCGTCGGCACCCTCGCCCACTTCGACGCCCGTCGGCGCCACGCGCCCCCCGTGCGGGATGATGCGAACCGCCGCGACGCCGACGACCACCACCGCCACGGCACCGAGCGCTATAGCCTTCTTCTTGTCACCAACTGTCATGTTGACTTCGAGAGCACCCGAACGCGCGCTCTCGCCTCCACAGTTGCGTTCCCCGAGCGGTCGCTGGCGATTCGCTCAAGGTCTAAGGATGTAATCTCCACGGGAATTGGCTGGTTGCTGAGGTTGAGCAGCACGTTCACCACCTGCTGCTCGCTCCCTCTTGCAGAAAAATTCACCTCCGTTTCGCTCCACTCCGACTCCTGAGCCCCCAAAGCGAAACGCGTAACGAACGGCAAGAGGTCAGAGCCGCTCGAGAACTCTTTCAACTCCGCGCCGGACGCCTTGCACAACCCTTCCAACTCGCGCTGGAACGCAGACACGGCGGCCAGCCCGCGCAGGTTCTGCGGAACCTCCAATCGTGAGGCTTGCTGCAGCGTCGCTTCGGCGGAACGAATCTCAGACTCCAACCGATACACCTCGCCTGCGATACGCCCCCGTTCTCTCGCCAGCCACAAGCCGTGGCCGCCCACCGTTAGAACAACTAGCGCCGTGATGCTCCAAAGCGCGATTGTTGCGAATCTGACGCCTCGCAGCACTGCATCTATGCGCATGCCAACCCTCATTTAGACGCCACCTTCGTCTTTAGAATGAATTCAAAGCCCACTCCTCCCGCGCCGAGGTAGTCGTTTCGTCTGGCAGAAGTGAGCACAGCTTCAACTTGCCCTTCCTTCAGCGAAAGCACCAGGTCCTGTGCGTCTCGCAGCGCCTCGGCGTCGGCGCTGCCCGAGATCGTCAGTGTCCCACCGATGACCTCTGCATGCAGTTTGGAGATTGCGACGGTCGGCGGCATCGCGTTGAGCGCCGAAAGAAGCGCCCCCATAAAGCGATCCGTGTTCTGAGAGGTCGCATCCAGCATCGCGTTGACGTCAAGTTGCCGACCCGCCACTTCCGCCTTCGCCTGTAGCGCCGTTGCAGGCTCCGCCAGCTCGTTTGCCTTTGCCTTCAACTTCGCCGTTTCCGCCCTCGTCTCGCGATACCGGTCCACCAAACCAACCACAACAAGCACAGCCACGATCAACGATACAGCCAATGCCAGCAGCCACCTCCGCGTCTGCTCCGCAAGCCGCTTTTGCTCCCGCAGTCGCTCCGTCAGCAGGTTCAGTTCAACGTTTACAGACCTGTGCTCATGCCGAGCGTGCCCAGATAAACTCACGACTGTACTCCTTCCTCCCTTCGCCCAAGCCGGAGCGGGAGAGGCCCGAAAGCGCAAGGCCGATGACGACAGTGAACGCCTCTTGCCTCGCACTGATCGCCTTGAATGACTCAGTGTCGAACGAACCGACCATATTGCTTAGCGGTCGCATCCTGTCTACGTGCAAGCCCAGAATGGCGGCAAGATACGTATCCAGCCCTCGTAACCCTGCCATGCCTCCGCACAATAAAACGTGATCCAGAATCCCCGCGTAACTTCGCTCAGGGTACAGCGAGCGGAAGTACCGAAGCAGCCGAAGGACCTCCCGCGTCAGCTTCTCCAACTCGCTTGTCAGCGGCAAGGAGGCTATCCCGCTCTCGGCGCGAATTTGAAGCGTCCCCGTCTCATCCAGGCTCGTTCCTTCTGACGAAAGAAACGCCGTCGCTGTCTCCGCATCCACGCCCGCCCCTTCTGCGGTCGCACGCACGAACATCTCCGAGCCAAATGGCACTCCACGCATGAAGTGCAACTGACGGTTCTGGACGACGTACATGTGAGTTGTCGTCCCACCGATGTCTATGATCGTCAGCGACGCATCGCTCCAAAGAGGGCTCTTCCGACGAAGACGCGCGTCAACAATCCGAAGAATCGCCTGAGCCTCCAACTCCGCACGAACCGGCTCAATCCCCGCTGCCTCCAACGCATCCGCACGAGAATCAATCACACGACGAGGCACCGCCATCACAAGATGCTCGCGCTCCTCTTCGCCCTCACCGCCCGACAGAGGACAAGCCTCGATGTACGCCTCCCCAACCGGAAACGGAAGATGGCGCTTCACCTTGAACTTCGCAGCCTCGCGCAGCTCCTCGTCCGTCAGCCTCGGAAGATTCAGCCAACGCAACACCGCCACGTAACTTGGGACCGAAAACGTAGCCCGCCGCGATGTGATCTTCGATTGCGCGATCGCACCACGAATCCCCTTGCCCATACTGCCTGGGTCCGTAACCACGCCGCGCTCCACAAACCCCGGCGCAATCGCAAACGACCCGATGCCTGACAACTCGAGCCGCTCGCCGGCCTGCTGCACCTCCGCCACTCGAACCACGCGGCTGCCGATATCAATCCCCAGGCCGACGGACCGGTCGGGCCGAAAACCGATCGTTAAGCTGCCCACTTCTCTGTCCCTTCATCGCCATCGCCTCGGAAGTAGAGGGCAACCATTCGCGGCGCATTCAGCAACTCCTTCAGGTGCTCCACCACCACGGGATCGAACTGAGTCCCCGCATGGCGACTCAACTCCGACAGCACTGCCTTCGCAGACATCACCCCGCGGTAGGGACGCCGAGAACTCATCGCGTCAAACGCGTCCGCCACACAAACGATCCGCAAAGGCAGCGGAAGGTCGCCGCCTCGCAGACCGTCGGGATAACCGCTGCCGTCTAAACGCTCATGATGGTTCCGAATCACCATCAGCACGCCGTCCGAAAGGTTCAAAGGCTTGCAGATCTCGTACCCCTTCAGAGTATGCGTCTTCATCACCTCGAACTCCTCCTCCGTCAGCTTCCCCGCCTTGTTCAGGATTGCGTCCGGAACGCCGATCTTGCCGATGTCGTGAAGGATTGTCCCCACTCGAAGCTCTTCGAGCGCCGCAGGGCTCAGCCCCATCCGCTCCCCGATCATCAACGAGACCTCTGAAACCCGCTGCGAGTGGCCCCGCGTGTACTCGTCGCGAGCTTCCAGCGCTGTCGCCAAACTTTCCATCGTACGCAAGAACGTCGCGTGCTGCCTCGTTTCCATCTTCGCATTCGCAACCGCGATCGCCAGGAGTGACGCCAGCGTGCGCACCAGCTCCATGTCCTCCGTGTCGAACTCCACGCCCTCCGAGTAGCTCAGCAGCGTCAGCACCCCCAGAATCTGATCCGCCGCGTCGTCGCGCGCAGGCCCGTACGAGCGCGCCAGAAGGGGAACGCAAGCAGCCGCATGTACGCCAGAGGACAGACCGTCGAACTCGTTCGGGTTGCCCTCCGCGCTGCTCACGTTCACCGGTTGCCCGGTCTGGGCAACGTAACCTGAAAGGCCAGTCCCAACCTCGAGACGGGCAGGGAACTGAAACTCTCCCTCGGTGCTGAATGCGACCTCCGTCACCAGAGTCGAGTCGTCCTCGTCATCGGTTTGCATCACGTAAGCGCACGTCGCGCCTATCTCGCGTACGATCGCCTGGAGCACCATTAGCATCGCCGAGCGAAGGTTCCGGTTCGCCGCAAGCGTCGCTCCGCACTCGAGTACAAGCGACAGCCGTCGCTCATGACGAACTAATCTCTCATCGCGTTCGCGAAAGCCTGCCAACACAAGCGCCACGACAGCGCTGATAATCAGTAGAGAAGAGCCCATCCAGAACCCTTGCATCGGAGCTCCCAACAGCGTTGCGAAAAACAAAGCGCCTATGAAGAAGGCAAGCATAGCGCTTAACCGTCTCACATCACGGCGCGCAATTGTCTCAACAACCAGCGGGGGAATCGCCAGAAGATACACCGGATAGCCGCTCGCCCCCGCATACGCCGTTAGAAGACACGCCGCAACTCCGTCCGCCACACGAAGGCCGGATATGATTCGCAAGCACTGCTGCCGTGCAGCCTGCCCTTCGCGCTTGTGCATCATTGATACCACAAAGTTGCTCAGCGCTGCAAAAGCAAGCCCTGCAAGCACAAACAGGTTGCCCAATTGATCAAACAGGACGATGCCTGCTGCACCAACGAGCGCCCAACGGACGACGACTCCGGCTCTAACTTCTTGCTCCAACCGTTCTTGTGCTGTCATGCGTGTGCTCCTATGGCCAGAAGCCCGGTAGCTTTAGCCGCTTCCCCTCCTCTGGGTCGTTCCAAACCCACGGGTCGTACGTTGCGGTCAGCGCGCCCTTGAGGTCGAAGTCCTCCGCTACGACAGCACCTCGTCCGACAGTCAGGCTCGCGGGTTTGGAAGTAAAGATCTTGCCGGCAAAGTAGTAGCCATCAATGTGTGTTACGTTGGCTTCGACGGTGATCGACTTCAAAGCAATGACCGCCATTACTGAGTTGACGTCGGCGTAGTGCACGTCTCCCACAATTTTGATGTCGGCCGCGACGAAGATCACCCCCTTGCCCTCGTACGTACCGCTCAGGTTAACCTTGCCCAATGCGTAAAACGTTTCATAACCGGCCACGCTCGGTGTGAACGAACGCCCGTTGATGTCCCCGTCGAGCATGGGGACGGACCCAACTGCATAGTCCCCAGCCTTCACCTTCGGGAACGAGATGGCAGGACAGGGGCTCCAGATGGTTCCAGTCACCACCGGCGAACCCGACAGGGTGCCTGCAACCTCCAGGTCGCCGTTCACCGTGACTTGAAACTTCCCTTTGGTCAGGTTGCCGCCGCAAAAGATGTCGCCCAGCCTTCCGGCGGCACCCGTCGTTAGGCTCTTGTCGACTCGAAAGTTGCCGTCGCAGGCCAAGACGTAGTAAAAGTGCTTTGGCTCAATTCCGTCGCCGACGATGCGCGATTGCTTGAAGGTCAGGTCTCCCTCCAGAACCGTAGTCTCGACGCGCAGGCTGCGCTTCATGGAGACCGAGTTGTCCGAAACAACAACGTTGACCTGCGCGCCGTCAATCGTTAGGCTCTGATTCGCAGGGAGCGCAAGCGCGCCTGCTTGTCTGCTGGACTGAACCCACTCGACGGCGGCATCTGCGACGTACCGGGCGTGCACCTCGTGGTAACGCCGCCATTGACCGGTCATTGCCGATATAGTTAACTCCGCAGCCGCAATCACGACCAGCGTCGTCGCCGTGACGAGCACAAGAACGATCAAAATGGCGCTTCCGCGTTGCCTCACTTACGCCACCTCAACCAGAACGACTCTCGTGACATCGTGAGCGTGTAAGTCTGAGCCATGTCGATCGTGTCGATCGCCGACGGATCTCCGCGCTCCTCCATTCCCCGTGCCCGCACCGAGCCGGTCACGCTCACCGAAGTGCGCCGTGCCGTGGGGTTTACCGTAAAGGTCGCGCTCGTGATCAAGTTCCAGCGATAGACTGTGCTGCCGTAGTAGTACGACCAATCGCGATCCACGTCCGCCGACGAAGGAACTGCGTCATCTACTCGCACCGCCTTCCACAGGACGGTGCCCGTTGTGCCCGGAACTCCTGTGGCGTCGGCCTGATAAAACCAGATGCGCTTCCCAACACCCCACTGCTCAATCGCGCGCGGGCTAAGGCTCTTCGGAATGTACTCGACTACGTTGCCGCGCGCATCCGTCGCACCCTCCTGCTCGGGCATCGTACACTTGAGCGCAGTCTTCCCTCCAACGTTCACAAGCTCACAGCGCACCGAGTTTGCAATCGTTCGGCAGATGTCGTTGGTAGCTTCTCGAACCTGCATCAACACGTTGTTCACGGCAACGCCGTGAGCCGCCCGCGTCGCGACGAAGACGTAGAGCGAAACCAGCGTGCCAGCCAGAATCGCCGTGAGCGTCAGCGTCAGCAGCAGTTCGACAACGGTAAAGGCGCGACTAGCCATCCGGGTATCTCACGTAAGTTACGAGCTGAACGGAGTCGCCCGACCAAGCGACCTTGGCGACAACCTCATAGAGGTCGGTGAAGCCTGCGACCTTACTGACCGTACGGGTCTTGGTGACGTTGCCTTTGATGCCCGGCAGCGTGACCACCGTGCTCGAAGTTCCCGTCGCGAACGTGCCGTCCAGCACGCTCGTCCGCACCTCCGCAATCATCGTCTCAGCCGTACCAAGCCCCACCGCCCGGTTCTTTGCGACCGACTCGTTCTCGTGCACGACCCAAATTGTCTGGAGAAGCGCGGTAACCGCGACCGCCATGAACGCCGTCGCCACCATGACCTCAGCCAGACTGACGCCGAGTCGGCGCCTAAGGGGGCTCATGCAATTCTTATCGGAATCTGTGGGGTTCTGCTGTAGAGTGGCGCCCGGGCTATACCGATCGGAAGACGGATTCCCACCAGCGCTGATAGACCTCTTGACCTGCCTCAAGGAATCGCTCGCACCGCTCACGGAATGCTCGGCGATACTCCTCGTCTTCGGCGGCGCGCAGCCACTCCTGAGCCAAGGCGTCAGGCGCGTCGCAAATCCGAACCACGCCCCACTCGCGACACACCTCTACGGCCGCCTCCTGCTGGTGATATTCAGGGCCCATCGTGACCGGGACACACCAACTCAAAGGCTCGAGCGGACAGTGGCCGGGCCCGTGGGGAAACAGCGAGCCACCCACAAAAGCTACGGTGGCGACGCCCCACAACCGCCCTAACTCCCCCTGAGTATCCAGCAGAACCACAGGTGCCGACGCGGGCCTGCCGTTCAGAAGCGACCGCCGCTCGTACTCGAATCCGCTCCTCTTCAGCGCGTCGTCTACGGAATCACTACTCGTGTGCCGGGGAGCCAAGACCAGCCGAGCCATGGGCCGCTGCGCCTTCACCAGCGCGAAAGCCTCCAGCAACATAGGCTCCTCCTCCGCATAGGTGCTGCCGGCTACAATCACTAAGTCGCTCTCGCGGAGCCGCTCGCGCCACTCACGGATGCATCGACGGGCCTCTTCGCCCTCCTGGGGCATAGGGACGAGGGGACCGCTTACCGAGATTCGGTCATCCCGAACGCCTAAGCGCACGAGCCGGGCGCGATGCACCTCCCCTTGGGCAAGTAAGCGGTCGGCGATTAGGAACCTCTTCGCGCCAAACGGGCGGGCCATGTATTTCTGCATCCGGTACTCCGTCAGCGAGACGTTGGCTATAACGACTGGTATGCCGAGGAGCCGCGCAACCATCATGAGGTGAAGATTGCTGGTGCCCTCGACGAACATGAGTGCCGTCGGCCTCCACCGAACGACGGCGATCAGAGCGCTGAGCGGGTTATTCAGCGGCGCGAGACCGATCGCAACCTCTTCCGAGGCACGGAGCGCAACCTGGTACGGCTTCGCCTGCTGAAGCCAAACAGCTGTTCGCACCTGCCGACTGAGGTAGCTCGCGGCGTTCAGCGCTGTCCGGGTCTCGCCAAGCGCCCCCGCAACCAGCACGAGCCAAGGCCCTTTATCCTTGGGCGGCGCGCCCCCAGCAAGCCGCCGCCAGCCGATTCCGCGCAGCTTCTCTCGACGGAATCGCGCCAGCCCCACACAGGCGAGTGCCGGTAGAAGGAAGAGGTGGTAGGCACAGTAGGCGAGATACCACGGAAGGTCACGCCACACCTCCTTCGGCTCACTGACTTGTATGCGGCCAGCTCGGGTGCCCGCGGCTCCCATGTCTTAGGCAGTCTACCCGCCTCAGCGGAGGTGTTTCGCGCGACCCTCAGCAGCGGCGACGACCGATCCGAGCGTCGCGCGGTCGTTGAGGCGGAGCGGGACTAAAGCGGGGGCTATTGAGTCTGTAACCCGGTGCACCCAACAAGGCGCGAACAGCGAGTGCCGCCGCTCCGTATAGAATAGCCGCATGGCACGCAAGCGATACGATGTGCTCCTCCTCGGGGGGGGGACGGCGTGCGGGTACGCCGCAGCCGCCTTCCGCGAGCGCGACAAGAACAGCACGGTCGCCATCATCACGGCCGACGACCAGCCGCCCTACGACAGGCCACCTTTAAGCAAGAAGTTCATCGTCCGGGACGACTTCACGCCAAAGGACATTCACGCCAAAGACCCATCATTCTACGACGAGAACGGCATTGACCTCATGCTCAATACGGACATTGCAGGCATTGACACAGAGGCGAAAGAGGTGATCCTCGGCGACGGCTCGAAGGTGGGATACGGCAAGGCGCTGTACGCGCTAGGGTCGTCGCCTGTCGAGCTGAAGCCTCTCGCCGGTGCCCCGAACACGTCCGTGCTGCGAACCACCGACGACGCCGTCCGCCTTCGAGCGATGATCTTGTCGGCGGACAAGGTCGTCCTCGTCGGCGGAGGTTATATCGGCGCTGAGGCTGCAGCCGCGCTTGCCGGCAAGGGTGCGGACGTAACCATCATTGAGCGAGGCGACTCGGTCTGGAACCTCTTCCCCTCGAAAGCGGCAGCACGCGCAGTACACAGGTACCTCGAGGCTATGGGCGTTCGCATCTTGACTAATCAAACCGCCGTGGAACGAGTGGACAAGCTACTGCGAACCGATAAAGGCGAAGACGTGCCGGCGGACGTCGTCGTGGTGTGCGTCGGCGCCAAGCCGAACGTTTACCTCGCCGAGCAAGCGGGCCTCGAGATGGGCGAGAGCGGAGTGAAGGCGTCGAGCGCGCTCCAATCTTCCGATCCGAAACTATGGGTTGCGGGAGATGTCGCAGAGTATCCCGACATCATAACGAAGCGCAACACTCGCATCGAGCATCACCTGCACGCAAAGTGGACCGGAGAGCACGCGGGCCGCGCACTCGCAGGCGACACCAAGGCGTATCGCAAGGTGCCGTACTTCTTCAGCGACGTCGGCGACCTTTCGATGATTCTGCGCGGCGACCCGCAGCCGCACCACCAAGTCTTCCTTTTTGGCGACCCACACGAGCCAGCCTTCACCGAGTTGTACCTCACAAACGACGGCAACATTGCTGGGTTGGTGGACTTGCGGACGGACTACAAGGCGCAGGAGCCGATTGACGAACTGTTCGAGCGGCTTATCCTCGAAGAGGCGAACCTCGCGAACCGCCTCGACGACTTGCGCAACCCGTCATTCAACCTTCTTGACCTGAAGGGATAGCGCCCTCTTCAGAAGCCGAAGGTACTCCTTCGCCGGAATCTCAATCGCACCAAGGGAGGCGAGGTGAGGAGTTAGGAACTGAACATCGAACAGCTCAAACCCGCGGCGCTCAAGGTGCTCCATCAGTCGCCACAGTGCTACTTTGCCGGCGTCCGTTTCGGAGTGGAACATAGACTCAGCCATGAAAGCCCCTCCGAGCGCAACGCCGTACACGCCGCCGACGAGGCGCCCGTCTCGCCAAGCCTCCGCCGAGTGCCCTTTGCTGAGGCGGTGCATCTCCGTATACAATTCGAGGAACTGGGGCGTAATCCAGGTCCCCTCATCGCGCGCCGCGCACCTGCTCATCACCTCTCTGTACGCGGTATCGAACGTAACCTCATACCTCCTCGCCGAGCGACGGAGCGAGCGCGAAACATGCAACCCTCTCATCGGGATGATCGCGCGCGGGTCGGGGCAAAACCAAACGATCCGGCCACGAGAGTCGCCCATAGGGAACAGACCCTGTCGGTACGCCGCCTCGAGCAGCTTTGCAGTCAGGCGAACTCGATGCACGGTAGCCATTTTGATGCAGACAGCGGTAGATTACAGCCATGGTCACCACGACACTTATCCTTGCCTCTCTATGTGCGGCGACGGCGCAGTTCCCTGACATCGGAGGACGGCTACCGCGCATTGACCTGCCGGGCATAGAGAACCTGCTCAAAAAGGAAGACCCGCTCACAACCTCGCTCGATGTGGCGGACTTTGGGCTGCCTTCTCTCGATGGCTGGGACGTAGGCGACTACAAACTGCTCACCCAAGAGGATCGGCACGGACGCGTCTGGAAGCTCCAACCCGGGCACTACGTCGTTCACCTTCGCTCCTACTGCGCGCGCGCGGGAACGCCTGGCCCGTGGGCTGGGCACGGCATGGTACACGGCCCGTGGCGCGGCTCGGCAGCTGAGCTCATCCGCAACGTCATCCAGCGTGCCGACCTAAACCTAGAGATTGACACCGGCGACGTACAGGTCCTCATCTGGGCGCTGCTGTCGCGGGCCAAACCCTCGAAACTCCAAGGCGGGGCGAGGGAAGCAGCGCTCAAGCTGCTGACCCAGGAAGAGAGGCGGAAACTCGACGGGATCGGGCTGGACTTCCTCGAAGACCGCGTGATGAGCCAATTGATGGAAAGGTTCGACCGCGCGCTACGACCCTTGCTCGAAGCCGAGAACAAGCTTCGGGGCATGGTGTACAAAGCCAACCAGCCTTTCGAAGAACTCGAGCGGTTGGCGGTGCTTCCCCCGGCTAAGGACGCGCGAGGCGAGGTGCCGACCGGCCGATGGCTATGGAAACCCGAGGGGTATGCGATTCGGTACGAACCACGAACGTTTGCACATCTGACCGTGTACGTCGTTGTGCCGCAGCCGTTCAAGATTACGCGCGATTCCAAGGGGAGGATCGTCCGCCTCGAGGGCCCTCCAGGTTACGTCAGCGAAGTGGAGTACGACGACTCCATCCCCGGCCAACGCTGTCCAACGGACGAAGGGCTGACGGCGTACAAGTTCAAGCGCATCACGCTCATCTCGCCGACGAATCGCGCAACCTTCGAGAATGTTGGTTGGACCTACGTCGGCGTGCCGAAGCGTAGACGGGATCCGTTAGCGCTGGAGAGCATTTACGCGTGGCATACCACAGCGCCTTGGCAAGGTGGATTTTGGAGCACGATCGAGAGATGGCGGGATCGCGCCGAACGCGCCCAGCAAGCGCGAGAGCGATTTGAGCAAGCACGGCAGAACGCCGAACGCTTGGATCGCATCATGCGTGGGGACGCCTCGGCGGACGATTTTCTTGACATCGGTCACTATCGCGAAGGCATCGAAGCGGCAACGAGCGGCGACCCCTCGGAGCGCATAAAATGGATCGCCGAGCACCACGCCCGCCAGAATGAAGCGCTTCTGCATGCGATCAACGTCTTTGAATCGTTACCCGACGGAACCGAGGTGGACACGAGCGACCGAGTTGCGCTTCCCGGTCATCGAGGCTCGCAGCGCCTCGTTGCCGGCACCCGGACTTGGTAACCGCTCGGGTACACTACCGCACGGATGCGCAACCGCTAAGCATTCGCATTTCCCGCAGCGCATCCAGCCCTTAGGTGCCCCCTTTCTGAGCACCAGGGCACACGGAACGCATGAACAGACAGATCGTTGTCAACTTTACTCCTCGCGAAACGCGCATCGCAGTTCTGGAAGACGGCAGGTTGATGGAGTTTCGCGTCGAGCGAGAAGAACGCGTCGTCGGCAGCATCTACAAGGGAATCGTCCAGAACGTCTTGCCCGGAATGGACGCCGCCTTTGTGGATATTGGCCTCGAACGGAACGCTTTCCTCTACGTCGCCGACATCCTGCCCGAAGACGAAGGCGATGGGGAGTCGCCAGCGGGCATCAAACGAAGCGAACTCCGAAGACGAAGGATCAAGGACCTGCTCAAGCCAGGGCAAGAGGTAATGGTACAGGTCATCAAGGGTCCGCGCGGCACTAAGGGCGCACGGGTTTCTACGCGCATCGCCCTGCCGGGACGTTACGTGGTGCTGATGCCAACGATCAACCACCTCGGCGTAAGCCGGAAGATCGAAGACCGCAAGGAGCGCGAACGACTCAAGCGCATCGGCGAGAAGATTCGGCCGGAAGGCTTCGGCCTCATCATGCGCACGGAGTGCGAACAACGAACACAAACCGAACTGAAACAGGACGTTCGCTATTTGCAGAACACATGGAACACCGTCATTGAAAGCGCTAAATCACACCGCGCCCCTTCATGTGTGTACCGCGACCAGTCGCTTCTGTATCGTACGTTGCGCGATATATTTACAGAGGACGTGACCAAGATTGTCATCGACGATCCAGATGAGTTCGAAAAGGTGCATGCAGTAACCGAGATTCTTATGCCGAAGTTGCGCGATCGCATCTTTCTATACGACGGTGACAGCCCGATTTTCGACCACTACAACATCGAAAAAGACCTTGAGCAGTTGCTCGACAATAAGGTGTGGCTTAAGTCAGGAGCGTACCTCGTGATTGACGCAATGGAGGCGATCACCGCAATTGATGTCAATACTGGCAAGCACGTGGGCACGGTAAACCTCGCCGACACCATCTTTCAAGCCAACCTAGAGGCTGCCGAAGAAATTGGAAGACAACTGCGATTGCGAGACATCGGCGGCATCATCGTTGTTGATTTCATTGACATGGCAAGCGCTAACGACAGAAAGAAGCTGCTCAAACACTTCCAAGAGGTGCTAAAACGCGACCGTGCCCGAACACGGGTGGGACGCATCAGCAGCCTCGGCTTGGTCGAGATGACGCGCAAGCGAACCGGCGAATCGGTAACTGAGAGCATCACATCCCTGTGCCCCGAGTGCGAAGGGCAAGGGCGCGTGCCCAGCACGGAAACGGTGTCGCTTTGGGTCGAGCGCGACCTTCAGCGCGCACTTAACAGCCCCGGAAACGCCTTCTACGTCGAGTGCAGCCCAGCGGTGTGCGAGTCGCTCATCGGGCCAGACGGCGAGAACGTGGAGGCATTGGAACACCGTCTCCGCCGTGCCATCTACGTCCGAAGCAACCCAACCTTGGCACAAGACGAGTACCGAATTGAGGACGGGGAAATCGCAGAGCTCGACCGCGAACTGGTGCCGTTCCGCCGAGCCCAAGTCATCGAGTGCAACGTCCGAGCGTCCACTCTGCCTGGCTCTACCAAGGCGGTCGGCTGGACGGACGACGGCTACTATCTTGAACTTGCCGACGGCGAGGCGCACATTGGCCGGCGCGTCAAAGTTTGCATCGAGGACCTCCGCCGCTCCTTCGCCATCGCGAGCGTCATCACCACCGGCGCAAGGGCGTGACGCCACGAGCGAAGACTCCAAAGTCGCCCCGGTCGCGCCAGCCGAAGCGAATCAATCCTTGTAAGGATCAAACACTTCCGGGCCGGCCATCGCGACGCCGATCGGCGTCAGCGTGTGCAGCACGCGGATTGAGCCTTCGTGGTGTTCCAGAACCTCAGGCAGCCGCTTGTAGCAGTGCGGCGACTCGTCGGTGCCTGCGCCGCGCAACTCAACGCCCATGCTCCGAACCCACTCTAACATGCTGTCGCGCGTTACCTCACCATCGGTGGCAATGACCAACTTGCGAATCTTGGTGTTGCCGCATTCTGGGCAAGCAATGGGCCTGGGGCCTCGATGCGACCAAGTGCAGTCCCGATTCGAGCACACCCAGCGGCGTTGTCGCTTGCCGGCTGCCCGCGTCCTTGACATGACACGCCCTGCGCCATGCACCGTGGAGTACAGCGCGGCCTGCGACTCCTCGGAATCAACGCCCTCGACAATCACGCTTATGTCGCCCATCGAGCCGCCAATGAAGCCCTTCTGGCCCGGAAAGGCGGGCGTCGCGCCCTTGCGCACAACCCAAACCTGCCTTCCGCCGTGCTCCTCCTTCCACGCAAAGTTGTGGTGGTTGTGAACCTCTTCCACAATATTCGCCCCAATGAGCCGCGCCACACGCTGACACACCCAGTCGCGACCGGCGTAGGCGTACCGACCGGCAAGCGTCATCTGCGCAAGGTAGTCGGCGCCGATGGCCGAGTTGACGTCGAGCAGCACAGGCTCGACGTACATCCCATCGCTTCCGCCACCGGCGCGGATGAAGTGCGACGCGACTGTGTGCCCGAAGCCGCGTGATCCGAAGTGAACACCGATCCAAACGCTGTCCTGCTCGTCAACAAAGAGGTCAACGTAGTGGTTGCCACTTCCGATGGTGCCGAGCTGTGCGCGAGCCTTCTCCTTGATGCTCCGTGCCGGCTCTAAGGTCCAAGCCTCGTCATCGAACAACTCGTGGTCAACGCGCTCGTTGTTCTTCAGACCTACTCCAAACGACAGCGTCTTCCAGATATCGTCCATGATCTTAGAGATGTTCCTGCGAACCTCGGCCGCATCTGCGTCGAGGCGAACCGCCTTGTTGCCGCAAGCGATGTCGTACCCAACGCCCGACGGACTCACCTTGTTTTCGTAGGCGATGACGCCCCCTATCGGAACGCTGTAGCCGATGTGGTGGTCAGCCATCAAGGCTGCCGCCACACCCTCGGCGGAGCACGTCCTGATTTGTTGAAGTGCCCCTTCGTCCACAGGGTCGCCCCAAACCGAGATACCGTCAATGATTCTCATCTCTCGCAAAAAGCTGTAGACGCCGTGCAGCGGCGGATGGTTACACCTTTGGGCGCTTTTGCGCCAGAATCGGCGCGTGAGAGCCGTGCTTTACCCAATGATGCTTTTGATGCTGTTCGGCTGCGCGCAAATGGAGGAGCCACGACCGCCTTCGGATGCAACAGCAGAAGCGGTGCGTCCCATCGCCGTCATGATTCACGGAGCGGGCGGCGGCGGATGGGAGTGGAAGTTCTGGCAGGAGGAGTTTGAGCGCGCGGGCTGGAGGGTGGTTGCCCCGGATTTAATGCCCGCAAAAGCGGGCGTTGCCGCAACAACCGTGGATGACTACATAGAACAGGTCGTCAGCGCGGCGCGCGCGGCTGGCGAAAGCCCTGTGCTCATCGGGGCGAGCATGGGTGGCATCCTCGCGCTGAAGGCGGCGGAACGAATTGAGGCACGGGCGATCGTACTGGTCAACAGCGTTCCACCCGTCGGCGTCGAGTCGACCCGTCCGCAGGACAAGATTCCAGACGTCGTTGAGTGGTCGAAAAGTCCGCTTAAGGAAACCGAGGACGCGCTATGGGATAGCAGTCGCGAGGTGATCGAATGGGCGCACGAGCGGTGGAGAGACGAGTCGGGCGCCGTACTGCGCCAGCTTCGCTCCGGCTTGGAGACGAAGAAGCCATCGTGCCCTGTATTGGTCATCGCGTCGGACAAGGACAACGACATCCCGCCGGAGGTGAGCCAGAAACTTGCGAAAATGCTTTCTGCCGACTTTGTCCTCTACCACCAGATGAGCCACGTCGGGCCTCTCCTCGGCAGGAGAGCCCGCGCCGTCGCCAGGCATACACTCGGCTGGCTGTCTGACCAAGCCGCCGTACAGGTTACCAAACTCGCCGTACCCAGGCTCAGGTTTAAATTCTTCACTATCTTTCCTACCGAGAGAAAAATAAAAACCCTGTTCGCGTTGTAGTTGGTGTGAATTCTGGTTGCAGTTGCTCACTTCGCGCCGGCCTCTTAGGCGGCGGCCTCTTAGTTGTGTAGGTCGTCGTGAAAGAGCGCGATGCGGTTGCCCCGGTGGTATCCCTCAACGTCACCGTCCACTGAACGGTGCCCGACCAGGTGGCACCTGGCTGGACGACCCTCGGCCGCAGGGTCATGGAAGTACCGGCGGAGTTGACCCTCACCTTACTGTTCCAATTCCTGTCGCCTTTATTCCACGTTTCAGTGCCTCTATCTGGCCCCCTCCAGGTAAACGTTACCTGGTTGACGTTGTTGAAGTTGGTGCCGCTGGCTTCAAGTCTTGCATCATAAGGCGCGGTGCGCGTCCTTATCGTGGCAGGGCTCAAGCTGGTGAACGTGAGGGCCGTTGACGGCGGATTGTAGGTCGTCGTGAAAGAGCGCGATGCGGTTGCCCCGGTGGTATCCCTCAACGTCACCGTCCACTGAACGGTGCCCGACCAGGTGGCACCTGGCTGGACGACCCTCGGCCGCAGGGTCATGGAAGTACCGGCGGAGTTGACCCTCACCTTACTGTTCCAATTCCTGTCGCCTTTATTCCACGTTTCAGTGCCTCTATCTGGCCCCCTCCAGGTAAACGTTACCTGGTTGACGTTGTTGAAGTTGGTGCCGCTGGCTTCAAGTCTTGCATCATAAGGCGCGGTGCGCGTCCTTATCGTGGCAGGGCTCAAGCTGGTGAAACCCAGAGGCGGGGATGCAGGCTGGCTTAGCGTGAAGGAGAGAGCGCTCCATATACCCCGTCCCGCATTGTTCTTGGGCCAGGCTTGGAAATAGTATGGAGTACGTGGATTCAACCCCTTAAAATAATGGCTGAAATAATTGCCAGATACACCAACCGCGGCAGTCCATCCATCTGAACAAGATGGTGTAGTTCCCCAGGAGAACCCGCGCTCGATAATCGCACACCCGCCATTATAAGTGATTCTGGAATCAACTCCGGCTGCCATCTGTCCAGCTAAGCCTGCCGGCATAGTCTCGACAGTAGGCACACTGGCGGCAAGTGCCGAGTTAGGTAATGCCCAAAGCATTGGGACAAGCAGGCTCAAAACAAGAACTACTAAAACGACCTTACGAATGACAGTATTTCGCATGTCTGTCCTCCTCATTGCTATAAGGGTCCAGTCTTTCCCAGATTCTGATCACTACTATGGTGCTCCTGCACTGTTGAACTGTCGTGTTGCGGAGATGTGGTTCCAGTAAAACATTGACCCGCCCCGCTTTTCTGGCATTATATTCGCTACGCCGCCTTCGAATCCTGCTGGGTCTGGTTCTGAAAGTCGCGGATGACGTGAAGTGGCGTCCGGCCCCAGTTGTACCGCCCCTGATGGGGCCGCTCGGTGTTGTACCAGACCAGCCAGCGATCCAGGTCCCCCTGCAACTCCTCGATGCTCTGGTAGTGGTTTTGCCGCAGGAGGACCTCCAGGACGTTCTTGCTTGGCCGTATTTGCCACACTCCAGAATTGGACGGATCTTCGGGGTCGCCCTTCTTCATGGGCTCATACCGCCGGGCTCCCTTTGAGGTCCCCCGGCCTACGCCTATCCGCTGGTACCCCATCTTGGCATTAGGACAGGTGAGCGCTTTCAGCCCTGCTCGCCCTTGTGCAATTGGCACTGCACAATCTCGTCGGCGAGGCGCACGGTGGTTGGCGAGTCCTCTTGGCTCAGGCGGTCGAGGAGGGCGTCGACATCCTCAGGGGTGACCGGCCCGATGTACTGGTCGCCGACCATCAGCACGGGTGCACGGTCGCAGGCGTTGAGGCACTCGACTTCTTCGATGGTGAACATGCCGTCGGGAGTGTCTGCCCTCACCCCCGGCCCCTCTCCCGACGGGAGAGCGGAGGCAGTGAGTCCAAGCCGCTCCTTTAGGTAGTCCAGAATCCTGTACGCCCCACAAAGGTAGCACGAGAGGCAGGTGCACACCTCGATGACGTGACGACCCACTGGGTGAGCGACGTGGTACATCGTGTAAAAGGTTGCGACCCCCTCGACCTCAGCATACGACCTGCCGAGGCGCACGGCAACCTCCAGCAGCGCCTCACGCGGCAGGTAGCCACCGTATTCCCGTTGCGCGATCCACAGGGCGGGCAGCATCGCGGACTTCTTGTCAGGATAGTGCGTCAACAGGCGCTCCAACTCACGAACGGCGCGAGGACTGAAGCGCAGCTCGACTTCGTCCGGTCGCGGCGCCTTCGGCCGTTCGGTGAGGGAAGAGGCTGGTATTTGGTCCATCAACGGTCAATCTCTCCTAACACGATGTCAATGCTTCCGATGATTGCGACCACGTCGGCGATCAGCCGGCCAACGCACATCTTCTTCAATCCCTGCAAGTTCATGAAAGAGGACGGCCGCATATGGAAGCGGTACGGTCGGTTGCTGCCGTCGCTGACGACGTAGCATCCCAGTTCGCCCTTCGGCCCTTCGATCGCGACGTACGCCTCGCCTGGTAGAACACGGTATCCCTCAGTCCACAGCTTAAAGTGGTGAATCAACGACTCCATGGAGGTGTCCAGCTCCTCGCGCGGCGGCGGCACCACCTTGCGGTCGTCGCTGTTCCACGGACCTTCGGGCAAGCCCTCAAACGCTTGCTGGATGATCTTGAGAGACTCGCGCATCTCGGCGAGGCGCACGAGGAATCGCGCGTAGACGTCTCCCTTCTTGCTCACCGGGATCGCGAAGTCGTACTGCTCGTAGCCGCAGTAAGGGTTGCTCTTCCGGATGTCCCACTCGAGGCCCGATCCCCGGATAATCGGTCCGGAAAGTCCCAACGCCATGCAATCCTCAATCGTCACGACGCCCACCCCTATCGTTCGCTCCTTCCAGATCGGGTTCTCGACGAGCAGCCCTTCGATCTCCGTCAGCGCGTCGGGAAACTCCTTTATGAACGGAACCAGTAGCTTGTCGAAGCCTTCGGGCATGTCGCCGCGAAGCCCGCCCGGCACGATCCACGAAAGCATCATGCGAACGCCCGAGAACATCTCGAACATGTCGAGAATCTTCTCGCGCTCGCGGAAGCACCAGAAGAACGGCGTCATCGCTCCAAGGTCCAGCGCGCTCGTGCCGAGCCACACCAAATGGCTGGCGATGCGGCTCAATTCGCACAACAGCACGCGCAGCGCCTGCCCGCGAGGCGGCACTTCGAGGTTCAGCAACTTCTCGACGGCGAGCGTGTAGACGAGGTTGTTGCCGTTCGCGGACATGTAGTCCATCCGATCCGTCATCGTGACGACCTTCAGGTACTGCATGTACTCGCCCTCCTTCTCCATGCCCGTGTGAAGGTAGCCGATTACCGGCTCGATGTTGACGACCGTCTCGCCCTCCATTTCACAAATCAGGCGCAACACGCCGTGCGTGCTGGGGTGCTGGGGCCCCATGTTGACGACCAGCGTGTTCTCCCCGATCCGTTCGAAGACGGTCTCCGTTGACGGCATGAAGGTCCGCTCGGGCATCTATCTCCCTCCCACGTCCTCCGTACCGGTTACGCCCTCGAAGCTCTCTCCCGCGTGCGGCTGCTGCAGATCTTCGATGGCCGGGCCCGTCGTGCCTTGGTCGAACGGGATGTCCTCACCGCCCAGCGGCACTTCTTTGCGCAGAGGATGACCCACCCAGTCCTCCGGCAGCAGGAAGCGCTTCAACCTCGGATGCCCATCGAAGACCACACCGTAGAGGTCCCAAACCTCCCGCTCTGGAAACTCCGCGCCCGGAAAAACGGGTATCAGCGAAGGGACCGGCACCCCATCGTCTGCGCCCACCTTCAAGAAAATGCGAGAGAAGTATTTCATCGAGTACAAGTTGTAGATGACCTCGAACCGCTCCGGCAGGTCGCGCTCGTGTTCCCACCTGCTGTAGTCCACGCAAGTGCATTCCGAGAAGAAGCGGTACTGAAGGTCCGGATGGTCCCGGAGGAACTCAGCGACTTCGCGCAGCCGCCCCCGCCTAACACAGATGAACGTGTCGCCGCGAAACTCCTTCACCTTCAGAATGGCATCCGGCAGGTTCTCACGCAGCAGAACGACCTCGAGGCGCTCGCCATGGACGACCGGATTCGGCATCAGGAAGCCGCCCTCGCTCCTTCAGTGATTTCGACGGTCTCGGCGGTCACCGGAGTCGACTCATCCTCGTCCGGCTCGGCGGGCAGTTTCTCCGGCGCGAGCGTGGTGCTCTCATCCCATGCGAGCGCGCCTGAGCGAATCACGTACGCGTCGCCGAGGAACCAGAGGAACATGTAGACCATGACCGCCCAGAACGAGTAGAGCGCAGCCGGGCTGCCCGCATCGAGCCACTCGCGATACGTCGCCATCCAAGACCAGAGGAAGACCACCTCGATGTCGAACAGGATGAACAGGATGGCAACGATGTAGAACTTGACCGGGAACCGCTCGCGCGTGCCGGGAAGCGGCTCGACGCCGCACTCGAACGGCGCCTCCTTGTACGGCGTTCGGCGCTTCGGGCCAAGCAACCACGAGAGGGTTACCATTGCCGCGCACAACACGCCGGCAAGCGCCATGAGCAGCACGATCGGCAGGTACGGATTCATGCCTCCTGCGATTATGGCACGAGGCGCCAGCGTGCGGGCTGAAGGATATCATACGGGCACGGCACGCCGTGCCCGTATGCACAATCAGGCGTAGACGTCCGGTGAGGTACGCGATGATCCACCAACCCCACAGGCGTACCCTTACACCCTCTCCCACTGGGAAAGGGTTGGGGTGAGGGAGCGATGCTAAATGGAGTGAACGCTCTTGCCGAACTCCGCCACGTCGAACGCCTCCTTCACGACCTCAGCCAGTGTGGGGTGGGCGTGGATCATGTCGGTCATGTACTCGAGGGTCGCCTCCAGCTTGATTGCCGCCACGCCTTCGTGGATCAGGTCGGTCGCGTGCGCCGAGATGATGTGCACGCCGAGCACCTCGCCGTACTTCTTCTCTGCGACAATCTTGACGAAGCCCTCCTGTTCGTTCGCCGCCATCGCCTTGCCGTTCGGGCGGAACTGGAACTTGCCTGTCGTCACGTCGTACCCTTCGGCGCGCGCCTCGCCTTCGCTCTTTCCAACAGACGCTATCTCGGGCACCGTATAGACGCAGTTGGGAACCGCCTTGTAGTCCATCTCCTTGCCGTCGCCGAGCACCGCGTTGTGCGCCGCGACGATGCCCTCTGCGCTTGCCACGTGCGCCAACTGAATTCTGCCGATCACGTCGCCGACGGCGTAAATGTTGTCCACGTGTGTTTCCATGCGGTTGTTAGCCACTTCAATGCCACGCTTGTGCTGCTTCACGCCCACCGCGTCGAGGTTCATGCCTTCGACGTTCGCCTTGCGCCCCACCCCGAGCAGCACAACCTGCGCCTCAATGATCTCTGTGCCCGAAGGCGTCTTTACGTAACACTTCCACCCGTTCTTCGTCTTCTCCGCCTTCTCCAGCGTCGAGCCGGTATAGACCGCGACGCCCTGCTTCTTAAACTGCTTGGCAAGCTCGACGCCCAGGTCCTCGTCCATCATCGGAATCAGGTTAGGCATCATCTCAACGACCGTGGTCTTCGCGCCGAGACTGTTGAACACGAAGCCGAACTCCACGCCGACGGCCCCTCCGCCCAGCACCAGGATGCTCTTTGGCAAGAACGGCGGCATAATGGCGTCGTCGCTCGTCCAGACATTCGCCTCCGCGCCTCCCTCCAATCCGGGAATATCGAGGTACACGACGCTTGAGCCGCCGGCGACGATGAAGTTCCGCGCCGTCACGGTCTGCTTCTTCCCTTCGTTGTCCACCGTAATGGTGTGCCGGTCTGCAAACGAAGCGAAGCCCTGGATGTGCGTAACGCCGTTCTTCTTGAAAAGGTAGCCGACTCCACCGCGTTGCGTCTCTACGATCTTCTGCACCCGCGCCTTCATGGCTTCGAAATCAGGCTCAACCTTGCCCACTTTGATGCCCCACTTTTCCGCCTCGCGAATGTGATTCAGCATGTCGGCAGAGGAGATCCATGCCTTTGACGGGATGCATCCCACGTTCAGGCACACGCCACCGAGGTGCGACTTCTCCACGCAAGCGACCTTGCCGCCCAACTGCGCGGCCTTGATCGCAGCGACATATCCTCCCGGCCCCGACCCTATCACAACAACATCATAATCGTACTGGCTTTCCGGCATCGTTTGTGGTTCCTCCTCTGCGAGCAGAGAGATGAGCGCGCCTGTGTCAGCCTCGGGCGCAACGCCAACCGTCGCGAGCAAAGTGGAGCTGGGACGCAAGGATTGCAAACCCGATACACTCATAGGATACACCGGGCGCAGGCGCCCGACCGCGGGAAGTATACCCATCGCATCAGCCAGCCATGCCTATGGCCGCACTGCTCGGGTCCGTCGCAATGAAACTTCTGCACTGGGTTGCAGCCAGGCGGCGGGTGGTGTACAATGGAGCCAGGAGGCGCTGCCTCCTCGGAGGTAACAAATTGAAACTCGTGGTCAGGCTCTCTATGCTTCTTCTGGCGGCGCTGCCGCTCGCAGACGTGAACGCCCAGGCGCCAATCGACGGCCCGGCTGGCGATGCCCTCGCAGGCTTCCTTCAAGCCAACCCGAACGCAAGGGCGTCGGTTCGATACGGATTCATCACCAGAATCTTCGGCAACGTCAAGGAGGGAGGCATCTCTCCAGCAGCAGCCGCGCAGAACTTCGTCAACCGAAACGCTGCGCTTTTTGGCGTTGCCCCAGGTGAACTGCAGCCGTTCCGATCCATCGGCATCCAAAACGACAAGCTCATCGCCGTGCAGATGAAGCAGTACCACCGAGGCACGCCCGTTTACGGCGGTGGCGTCGCCCTGCTCGTCAAACCAGGCCTCATGCACCAGATCGTCCTCGTCGTCCCATCCACCAAACCCGCCCCTAAGGGACAGCCTGCGCACCGCATCTCGCCTGACCGCGCAATCGAGATCGCCATGCACGCAATGCAAGACGCCGTTACCGCCACAGAGCCCGAGTACATCATCTGGTCTGACGGTCGGGAGTCGAGATACGCCTGGACGCTGATCGCAGACAACGGGCGCCTGGATCAGCCCAGCAGGAACCGCTTCTTCATAGACGCCGAGAGCGGCAGATTGCTTGAAACCAAGAGCGAGATCTTCTACGCCGACATCACCGGCGTCGTGCACGGCTGGGCGACGCCTGGCGTGCTACCGGACACGAGGAGCAATCCGCCAACTCTGATACCCTTGGCTGGTTTGCGCGTTGCGATGCCACCCAACCTGGAGGCTTTTACTGACCAGAGCGGCAACTTCTCGTTCCCCTTCACAGGGCAGTTACTGGCTTCCATGCAAGCCCGCCTTATGGGTCGCTGGGCGCGGGCGATAGACGTCGCGGGCAGGGACGAAGTGTTGGCAAAACACCAATCTCCCACGCTGCCGTTCTTCTTCGAGTTCAACAGCTCGCAGGTTGAGCACATCACCTCGCAGGTCAACGCATTTATCCATACCGAGATCGTACACAACTTCGCCAACGCGATCAACCCAGCCTATCCAGGTATCAACATCCAGATGCCTGCAAACGTCAACATCAACGCCTCGTGCAACGCGTTCTACAACGGAGTCTCAATCAACTTCTTCCGGGCAAGCGGCGGGTGCGTCAACACCGCTTACTCTTCCGTCGTCTATCACGAGTACGGTCACCACATCGTGGCCTCGGGACACTTCAATCCCACAGGAGACTTCCACGAGGGCATGGCAGACACAACCTCGATGCTGCTCTTGGATGACCCCGTGATCGCCCGAGGCTTCTTCGGCCCAGGAACGAGGATCCGCGACTGCTCCACTTCCAACGAACAGTACCCATGCAGCGGAGACTCCCACCAATGCGGCCAAGTCATCTGTGGCGCATTCTGGGACACGCTCGTCGGCCTCAAAGCGAAATGGGGAAACAACCCCGCGCTCGACATCGCCCGCTATCTCTATCTCAATCTCATACTCATGAGCCCGCCAGCGATCGACCCGGACATCACCGTCGATGTCCTCACCCTCGACGATGATGACGGTAACATCATGAACGGAACACCCAACTACGCCCAGATCAACGCCGGCTTCACAGCACACAACCTGCCCGCGCCGCCTGTTCCACCGATTACCCAGTTCACGATGACTCCGCCAGAAGTGGTGGGCGGCTTCACGGCGACCATTACCATCTCGCTGAACAGTGTGGCGGGCATTGGCGGCGTCGTCGTGACCCTCGACAGTAGCAACCCGGCTGCTCTGCCGCTTCCTCCTAGCGTCACCATCCCGTCAGGGTCCTCAACAACCTCGTTCAATGTCACCGCCAACCCGGTAGGTACGCGTACCGTCGTTACGCTCTCGGCGACGAGCAGCGGCTTCACGAAAGAGTTGATCGCTGTCGTGCATCCGCTTAGCATCAGATCCGTCTCGATAAACCCATCCAATGTGGTCGGCGGAACCTCATCGGCGGGAACCGTGACGTTCGACCCGCCCGTGCCGGATGGCGGCGCAGTGATTAACCTCGCATCGTCTCATCCGAGCGTGGCTTCCGTACCCGCCACCCTCAACGTGCCGGGAGGGGCAACGTCGGCCACGTTCCCCGTAGCCACGTTCCCGACCGGCGTCACTGCCGATGTCCGAATCACCGCAAGCTTCGGCTCGTCGTCCGCCTTCGGCATCATCACAGTGCAGACCCCAAGCATCTTCTCGTTCGTCGTTAGCCCGCGAACGATCCAAGGAGGTAACACCACCCAGGGCACCGTGTTCCTGAACGGCCCAGCGCCAGCCGGAGGCGCAGTGGTTACCCTGCAATCACTTAAGCCCGCCGTCGTCCAGGTCCCCGTTTCGGTTACCGTCGCCCCAGGCTCGACCTCCGCTAGCTTCACCATCAACAGCAGCCCGGTTCAGTCGCAGCAATCCGTCACCGTAAAGGCGACGCGCATCAACACCCGGAGCCAGAGCATCACGGTGAACCCGTAAGAACTGCGGGCGCCGCGGTGCGCGGCCTCCGCGGGGCTTGACACGGAAAGTTAGCCTTGGTTAAAATAGACCCGTGAGCACGACCTCCGTGCAAGACTACGTAAAGGCAATCTACCACCTCGGCAAGCGCCAGTCGGTGAGCACCCAGAGCATCGCCGACCGCCTCGGGCTAACCCCTGCGGCGGTAAGCAAGATGCTGAGGAGTCTTCGCCGCGACGGCTTGGTGCACCACAAGCCGTACCACGGCGCCCGCCTCACCGAGGAGGGCTTCCGGCTTGCAGAGGAGATGGTTCGGCACCACCGACTGCTCGAGCGGTACCTCGTCGAGCGCCTCGGCTTCCCTGAGGACCAAGTCCACGAGCAAGCCGAGACCCTCGAACATCACATCTCGGAAGAATTCGAGGACAGGATCTCCGAAATCATGGGCCATCCGACAGAGTGCCCCCACGGAAGCCCGATACCACCCAAGAGATGCCATGAGAACGTTGGCTGACTTGAACCTGGGCGAATGCGGAATCGTGCGCCAGGTCCAGGCTTCCGGACTGACGCGCGAGCGGCTGCAGGACTTGGGCTTGGTGCCCGGCACACGTGTCTGTGCCAGCCTGCGAAGTCCGCTCGGGCAGCCGGTGGCGTATGAGGTGCGCGGCTCTCTCGTCGCCCTGCGGGAGGAGGACGCCCGCACGGTCTTGCTGGAGGAGGAGGCAACCGATGGCTGAGTTGCTCGAACGCAGAGTCACGGCGCGCTCCAGATTCGGCGTATCGGAGAGCGGGATCGTCGTTGCCCTCGCCGGCAACCCAAACACGGGCAAGAGCACCGTTTTCAACGCGCTAACCGGCTTGCGGCAGCACACGGGGAACTGGCCCGGCAAAACAGTAACCCGAGCCGAGGGCTCGTTCCGATTTCAACATAGGAAGTACAACCTCGTTGATCTGCCAGGAACGTACTCGCTGCTTGCGCGCACGACGGACGAGGAGATCGCGCGGGACTTTTTGCTTTTCGGCAAACCGGACGTTGTGGTCGTGGTGGTTGACGCGACTTGCCTGGAGCGCAATCTCAACCTCGTGCTGCAGGTCTTACGCGTCACACCAAATGTCGTCGTCTGCCTAAACCTGATGGACGAAGCGGAACGCCACGGCCTTAAGATTGACCCGCGCGCTCTCGAGCAGGAGTTGGGCGTGCCCGTTGTGCCCACGGTCGCCACGAAGCGCAGGGGTTTGGAGCGATTGGTGGCTGCCATCGCCCGCGTAGCTTCAAGGGAGCGCGCAACACCACACCCCGCAATCACGTTGGAAGGCGAAGCGCACGGCGCCTTCGAGCAAATCCTACGAGAAGTTCGCGTGACTTACCCCTCGCTTGACGCCGCCGAGTGGGTCGCCCTGCGACTCCTGGAGCGAGACGAGGCAATGGCCCAGGCGATTCGCAGCGGCCACATCGCGCGTCTTGCAGGGGTCAGCCACGACGTGGACACAGCACAACGTTTGCTTGAACACGCGGCGGCGCTCGCGAGTAGCGTAGAAGCAGCCGACGCTACTGTGCGAGCAATCTTTCGAGAAGCGGAGAGAATCGCGTCGCGGGTCGTCCATGGAAGCACAGCCCCGACAAGGAAGGCGGACCATGCACTCGACAAGATTCTTACGTCGAAACTATTCGGCTTCCCGGTAATGCTCGCCTTGCTCGCAGCCGTCTTCTGGCTCACGATCGCAGGAGCCAACGTTCCATCCTCGCTACTCGCGCACTGGCTGTTCATGATTGAAGAGCGGCTGCTGGCGCTTATGAACGCAATCGGTTCGCCCTCTTGGCTGACCGGTTTCCTCATCGAGGGCGTCTATCGCGGTCTGGCGTGGGTCATTTCGGTGATGCTGCCTCCCATGGCAATCTTCTTCCCCGCCTTCACGCTGCTCGAAGACCTGGGCTACCTCCCTCGTGCGGCGTTCAACCTCGACAGAGTGTTTCAGAAGGTCGGCGGCCACGGCAAGATGGCTCTGACGATGGCGATGGGATTCGGCTGCAACGCCGCAGGAGTTATTTCAACTCGCATCATTGACTCCCCGCGCGAGCGCCTCATCGCGATTATTACGAACAACTTCATGCCTTGCAACGGCCGCTGGCCGACGCTCATCATGCTCGCTACGGTGTTTATCGCCGCGGCGTTCCCGCCCGTTGTCGGCGCTCTGGTGGGAGCGGGAACTCTGGTAGGGGTCGTGCTGATCGGCTTCATCGTTACGCTGATCGTCACCTACGGCCTGTCGCGCACGGCTCTGAAGGGCGCTGCGTCGGCGTTCGCGCTCGAGTTGCCGCCCTACCGCAAGCCCCAGGTCCTTCGCGTGTTGTACACTTCGCTGATTGACCGCACCATCTTCGTTCTATGGCGAGCGGTAGTGATCGCCGCCCCAGCAGGAGGGCTGGCGTGGATTCTCGGCAACGTCAGCGTCGGCGACCGCACCCTCATGAGCGCCATCGTGGACTTCCTCGATCCTCTCGGCAGGCTCATCGGCCTCGATGGCGTCATTATCCTCGCGTATATCGTCGCCATACCCGCCAACGAAGTCGTCGTGCCAACGATGCTGATGGCTTATCTTAACTACAATAAACTCATTGACGTCGAAAGCACGGAGCAGCTCAAGCAACTCCTCATCGTGGATCACGGATGGACCGTCCTCACCGCCGTGTGCCTAATGCTCTTCTCGTTGCTGCACAACCCCTGCTCGACCACGCTCTGGACAATCTTCAAGGAGACCGGGAGCAAGAAGTGGACGCTGGTGTCCGCGTTCCTGCCGCTCGGCATCGCATTCTTGGTGTGCTTCCTGGTCGCCCAAACCGTGCGCCTGTTCGGCTGAGTGGGTTGGAGCAGTGGCATAAATGATGTACAACCAAGCAACAAGCGGTGTGCTACCCAACGTTTGGTTGATCGCTCCGATTGCGATTAGAGGGAGATTCCTCTCCATGGGTCGCTGAGCAACGCGCGGCTCAGTCGGTCCGCTGACGGGCCTCGACAAACCGAAACAGTTCAGCAAGCGGCACGCCCACCCGCCGCCCGTTGCGAGCGTGGGCGGCGCGATTCAAGGAGCCGGCTCCGCCGAGCCCTTGCGACTTGTGCTGCTGGAGCGCCTCGCGCTTCATCTCGTACACGTCGGTGATGTCAACGGCTGCATTCGGGCGCCGCGAGTGAAAGAAGGCGATCGCGACCCCCTCGCCCTCCTGCAACCACCACTCGCGCACCGTGCGGCCTACGCCCTCGTGGTCCGGATGCAGGTATGGCAACTCCGGGTGCCTCGGATCGAACGTGATGAGGAGAGTCGGCTTGAACTCAAGCGCAATCTCTCGGATGCGGGGCGCGAAATCGGACTGTTTGACAACCTCCCGATCGGGCATCTCGAGGAAAAGAAGGCGCTGGTAACCGATCACCCGCTGAGCGGCGCGCTGCTCCTCCTTGCGAGCCTCGGCGAGATTCCGCGCTCTGGTCCAATTCGGTCCCTTCTCGCCGTTCGACGCGACAACAAGCATCACCTCCGCGCCCTCTTCCACGAAGCGACGCAATGTGCCGGCGATCCACCATTCCGCGTCGTCAGGATGCGCGACCACTGCAAGAACGCGGCGATGCTTGAGCATCTCTCGACCGGCGGTGAGGGCTTGCCGGGGCGGAACGGTGAGCCGTGTGAGCAACACCACCCACGCAACCAAGCCCATCACAGCGAGAAAGGCGATCAACATACCGAGTTGGCGCACAGCCGCTCGTGCAGCGGACATGCAGGTGATTATGGACGGGCACCAAGACCACGAACGTGTTGCAGATCCTACGGCGAGCCCCACGAAGCAAATCTCGCCCCGGTGGGCGGCGACCCATCAAGCGCCGCATAGGCGACGTCCGTCACCGTGCCGATCTCTTTCCCCATCGTAGTAGCGAACCACGGGTCGGTTGCGCCTCACGTTACGTAGTACGCGCTGCGCCGCGTGGCACACCCCTTACCCCGTCGCCCCTGAGGGTCTCGACTGGCGCGTAATCCCCTTACGCAGCCCCGCGTGGCACCTACACCGGTAGGCGACTGCGGCCGCCTCGGGAGACCGACTTCGCATCAAAGACCATAATCGGGGCGTGAACCTCAAACCGAGCGTGCGAGCCACGCTCGAAGAACTCGCTCGCCGCGCTCCCGGCGTGCCCCTCTTGGCGCTGGGGCAGACGGTCTTCTGGGACGAGCCGATGAAGGCTCTCGTCATCAGGGCGGCGCAAGACCTCGGGCTGTCGCTCGAGTTGGTGGCGGGCGTCCACGACACGGACTACTTCGCGAAGCTTCCCGGCGGCGGCGAGGCGGCCCAGCACGCGGGGGGTGAGAGCTTTGTGGCGCTGCCGAAGAACGACGGCTCGACGAAGGAGTTCTGGTCGGCTGCGGGCGAGTTCTCGGCGCTGTTCGGGAGCGAGACGCCCGTTACGCGCGAGCGCCTCCTCGAGGCGGGCGTGAACATCGAAATGATCACGCATGGCAGGGGGGAAGTGCTGGACCAGATTACGGAGGCGTACGGCTGGCGGGGAAGCTCTGCATGCCTTCAAGGTTGCCGTCGTTCATCGCCTCGACGAGCGAGCGCGCCATGACAACGGCGGAGGTGCCGACCTCGGCGGTGTTCCCTTGCTTGCAGCGGACGTTTCAGTGGGCGCTGGATCTGACAACCGGTTGCATCTGTTTGCCAGAAGAGAGGATGCGGAGCGAGGAGGCAGCAGCCCATCTCCAGAAGTTGCTGTGCCGAGTAAGAGACAGGTGTTATGAAGAGAGGGGTGGCATAAGAGCCGGCGCTGAGACCCTCGCCGCTCTGTATGAGTGTCTGTTGCCTGAGTTGCAGGTTGCGGTGGCGGGTGTATCGTCCAAGACGATCACTCGGACGTCTTCGCTGCTCCGCTTTACGCCGGACACGGCGGGCCTTCCGCGCTTTCGGATCCTTGATCTGTTCTTGAATCCGGAGACGGCGGCGGCGGCGAAGTGTGCTTACGATGTTGCGGTTCAAGGCACGCACACTTATTCTTTGGACAAATTCGGTACTGGAGCGATTCCGTTCGACCTGGTGATTCCAGGCAGCGGTCGTGGCACGATCCGGCTAACTCCTAAGGTCCTTGCCGTCATGACGCCGCAGCCGGTTTTCGTCAACTTGGATAGACCGATTGAGAACGTTCATGATTTAGCACGCGTTTGTGCAGATGGGTTTGGCGAATGCGCCCTGGTAGGCAAGGCGATTACGCTCATTAGCATGCTTGCGCGTGAGTTCGTTTTCGCCTTTCATGAGGACGCATCGATGTACGTTTCCTCAACGCGAAGGTTGCACGAGGAATTGCACGCGAGCGGCATAGAGCACAAAGTGAACCCCATCCTGCGCATTCGGTTGGAAAGTTGGGACGCGCTGGACAACACTTCCCATTGGTTTGAACTTCCCGAGCCGCTCCGCCTGCCCTTTGGCGCCGACCATCTTCCTGCTCGAACGTTCGCTCGAACGTGGCGTGAGGTTCAGGTGAAGGAACTGAAGCACATCGAAACGTTGAAGAAAGCGAAGAGCACCACGCAGGCGCTTCGCGCGCTTCACCAAGTGATGGGTGGGTGCTGGGATGCGCTCAGCAAGGAGTATGCTGAGATTCGCCGTACGCTCAGGGCGATCCGCCGGCGACTCGCCTCTGTGCAGACAGACGTGCGCAAGACACATGCTCGCCTGCGAGAGATCAAGCGCGAGTGGCAAAAGGTTGAAAGAGCGAAAGGCGAGCACTTCAGGAAGTGGATTCTCCCCTCGCCTGAGGATGCTCCACCCGATGAGGTGCAGAGGCGTCGGGAGTTCGAGGAGCGAATCGCGTCGTTGCGTGCTGAACGGCGGGAACTGCGCAACCGCCTCGAGGAGATTCGCAACAAGCAGGCGCAACTGGCGTCAACCGAAGAGGCTGTACGCGCGAGGTCGCGTCGAGAGGAGATTCAGCGTGAGGTGCAGCTCGCTCGTGTGCGGGTTGTGCGCGGCTGCGTCATCGCAACCGATGGGCTCTCTCGTTGCAACCACCGACCCAGCGCATGGTGGTTCACCGTTGTGTCGCCGAAAGGCGAGTGGGCCGAGAACGTTTACAAAGGTATGGAAATGAGACTTGAGGAGCTGAACTGAGTGACGAAGGTTCCATTCGAGAAGTACGTTAGCATCGGAAATGACTTCGTGTTGGTTGAGGCGCAAGACGTGCAGGCCGTTGACCTGCCCCTGTTCGCGCGGGCGGCTTGCGACCGTCACTTCGGCATCGGCTCGGACGGCTTGCTGGTTGTCGAGCGAGCAGAGACTCAAGTGCGGATGCGCATGTTCAACCCCGACGGCACCGAGGACTTCTGCGGCAACGGGCTGCGCATAACCGCGTTGCACGCTTTGCGTACGGGATGGTACGACGGCAGCGTGCCGATTCAACACAAGGGCAAGGACATCGTGGTTACGCCGACCAAAGCCGGTTGGCTCGATGTTCAGTTGCCCCGCCCTAACTTCGACTGCAAAGAGGTGCCCGCGCGCGTGGAGGGCGAGATATGGGAGAGGGAACTCGTCGTCGCGAACGAGCGGCTCGTCGTCTCATCCGTTTGTACTGGCACCACGCACACGGTGATCTTTCTCTCCGCTGCCGTAAGCGACAGGCGATTCCAGACGGTCAGTCCGCTCCTTGAAAAGCACGAGTGGTATCCGGAGCGTACTTCGGTGATCTGGGCGTGGCAGACCGACGAGAAACAGATCACAATTCGCATCTGGGAGCGCGGCGTCGGCGAGACTCTCGGCTGCGGCACCGGCAGCGCGGCTGTGGCTGCGTGCTGGTTTCGCAAGCATCCTGGTCGCTTGAGCCTTCACGTGAAGAACCCGGGAGGAGACGCGATCGTGTCGGTGGGACCTTCGGGCTCGCTGATTGTGAGCGCGCGCGCGTCGCACGTATTCCACGGGGTAACGTCC
Source organism: Armatimonadota bacterium (assembly GCA_040289295.1). Taxonomy (GTDB): domain Bacteria; phylum Armatimonadota; class Fimbriimonadia; order Fimbriimonadales; family ATM1; genus J051. The sequence continues at coordinate 35,161 of PSLA01000003.1, read as the reverse complement.
GAGGAGTTGGCGTCGCATTACTTGTCCGAGAACAAGTCGGTCGGTTGCTCTCCCCTCAGGTCGTAACCGCCAAGGGTCTCGAGCTGCTTGCCGGCTGCGAGGAACCGAATCGCCTTCGCATTTGAGTTCGAATGGACGGCGCGAAAGATCCCGCGAAGCAGGGTGTTCTCGTCGTCTGTGCTGTAGGTTGCAACAAACTCTGGAGTGAAGTTCAGCACGATGACGCCGCCCTCATACGAAGCATCGACTAGGCGCGCTCGTTCAGGCACGATGCCGGTCGAGGCGAGAAAAGCGTTGACGGCTGTGACGACGGGGTCCTCGCCTTCGACCCCCTGCACGGTGGTGGTTGACCATTCGATGGCTCCTTTGCCCGCCTTCGCCACTGGCACCTGCACTTGGAGTGGCGGCTTGGAAATCGGCGCGGACTGCTGCGTAGTCGCTAACTCGGGTGTTGGTTTCCAGCCGGGCATGCCGTACTTTACGTACAGGATGAGGCCGGCCGTAAAGAGCGTCATCACCAAGAGAATCGCTCCCTTCCAGGCTGTGCCGCTGCTTTTACGTGTCGACACCGAGGTACACCTTCAAACCTTTTACGATGGCTTCGGCTATCCGATTGCGAAACTCGGGTTGCATCAGCAGCTGGCGATCCTTCGCGTGGTTGAGATACGCCACCTCGATCAAAACGGCGGGCATGTTGGCTGTGCGTAGAACGGCAAGTCCTTTGTTCGGATAAAGCGTGTAATCGCTGCGCGCGCCGTGGTTGGGAAGGCCGCTCACCTTACCGATTTCCGCGGCGATGCAGTCCGCCAGCACCTTAGAGTCTATGTCGTTGTCGTGGTAGTAGACGAACGTGCCGGACATGCTGTCCACAACTTTGTTACTATTAACGTGAATGCTGAGGAAGAAGTGCGCGCCGCTGCTGTTCGCCATCTCTGCGCGCGCGTAGAGACCGGGGTCGAAGTCCCCGTCGCGGGTTAGAATGGTAGTTGCTCCGTCACTGGATAACTTTTGCGAGACCATCTGCGCGATCGGCAGAACGATCTCCTTTTCTCGAACCACGGTGCCGTCGGGTAGCGTAAATTGGGTGCCCGTGTCCTTCCCTCCGTGGCCGGCATCAACGAAGAGCGTGGCCGACGAGAGGCTCAGGCTGGAGTACCTCGGCCGCACGATGCGAACGACCAACTCAGTCTCGGAGGGCGAGACGATAACACCCATCGGCCGCCGCATTTCGAGACGCACCCCCAGGTCACCCCACGGCGTTCGTTCAAGATTGGCAGACGTGAGCACCGTGCTCGACAACGCCGTGCCGACCTCGCCGTCCTCCTCTCGTACGGCATTCGGCAGGCGCACCCACACGACGCCGTTGCCATCCCGCGCCGTTGTTACCTGCGTTGGCCTCGGTCCTTGATACGGGATGCGGAGAATCGTTTCGCCGTCGGTCTCGGCCGCCAACTCGACCGACTTAACCTGTAACGGCCGCGCTCGCCCAGCGCCCGCAACGGGCGAGGCGCTTGACCACGAGGCGACCAACGAGCGGCCCGTCGAGGGCTTCGCCGCTAGGCGCGGTGCCGTGCTAAGGTCTACGACTACGCGGACGATGTCGGGCTGGAACTGGGAATATCGGACAGCGCCCTCCACTTTCGGCGGGTTGGACGGGGTGAGCACTGCGCCGCGAAGGTCCATCACCAAACGCGGAGGAGCGTCCAGCACGAACGTGTTGGGCTGTACGGGAAGGGACGTCTCCACGGTGATTTGCCCCTGCGCCACTACGATGCTCTTCACCGCGGCGAGAACCTCAAATGTGCCGGCGTTTTTCCAGGTGCCGACCGCACCGAACGCCTGCACCGCCTTCGACAGCGAGGCATATGCTGCTCCGCCGATGCGGCGGATGGGGAGCGTTGTCTCGGCAGCGGCGTCGCGGACCGTGACACGGTCGCCGCGCTGGGTCACGGACCACCCGAGCCGAGAGGCGGCTTCCACGGGGAAGAAGCACTCGTCGCCGATGCGGATTGCCACGGGCGTAAGGCTTGGCTCGTAGAACGTGAAGCGTACCTTCACGGCGTCGGTGGCAGCCAGCAGTGCAGGCAACACGGCGAACGCCCCCACGTAGACCGCCATCCGTTTCTGCCCATCGAACGTCATTCCTTGATCCTTATTGTGTCCAGTTTGACGGTTTTGCCTACCCGGAGTGTTGCGCTTCGGGGCGTCGCAACGAGGAGCAGACCCTCTCAAGCGCGCCCTGGCATGCCGCCTCAAAGTACCGCTCCCATTCTTTGGCGTCGTCCTCCGCGAGCATGCACTCCTCGATTCCCTCCATGCTGCAGGTTACCGCATACTGGCCGCCACCGGCGGCCTCGACGGCAACCATCGGGAGGTTGGCAGCGACGGCGAACGCCGCGACCTCGTCGTCCAACTGCACGGACTCCTGGTCGCGCTCCTCGACCGGCCGGGTCTCCACGCGAACCGGCAGCACAACCTCGCCGGCCGGTGAGTGCCTGAGGTCGAAGGCGAGCACCAGCTCTATGGTTTGCCTTGCAGTTCGGCCGGGCAGGTCGGGGCGATAGCCCACGGCGTAGCCAAACGGCACCTGGTGGTGTACCAAGCAGTCCACTTCACTGGCGATTTGGCCTAGGGAGCGTGCCAGGACCCTCTCAATGTCTGAGCGGAGCAGGCAACCACATTTCGAAGTACCCTCGGTGCATTCGACCAGACAGTGTACTGTCCGGTCTACTAAGGGTTCCGAAGGTCTCAAGTCAACGCAGAAGCCGTCTCGTTCATAGACGAACTGCCGTAATCCAAGGCGACATTTGACGGTTACGACAGGAATCCCCGCGGCGCGATAGAGAGCGCAAATTCCTGGGCCAACTGGCTCGGTCTCGATCACCATTTCGACTGTCGCCTCCAAGTCGTCCTCACGGAGGAGGGCGGCAAAGGCGGGTTTGCATAGCTCGACCTGCAGGGAGCGCACCTTTGGGGGTTCGCGAAATAGATATCGACGGGCGGGCCGAAGGGAGAGCCGGAAGCCGGTAAGGGAACCAAAGCAGTCCACCTCCGCGCGGTGCGCCGCCTCAAGAACCAGCCGATTCGGCTGGAGGGTAATTTGCTCCCCAGGATTCATCAAGACCCGAGGATAGCCAAATGCCTGCCTCCTGTTACTGATTGAACCCTAAGCGGGTTTCCCTCCGCAAGGGTGGAGCGAGTATCCTATAGGGGTCGGCGAGTCATCAGCGCCGAAGAGGAGATGCAAACGGTGAAAGGTCCTTTGATGCGCGCCGCATTGGCTGAGGCGCTCGGAGTATTCGTTTTGGTGTTCGGCGGGTCCGCGGCGGTGTGTGCGGACGCCTACTACCGCATGCCCGGCCTGGGGGACTCGGGGCTCGGCGTGCTCGGCGTGGCTCTCGCGGGCGGCTTCGGGCTGATGGTTGCGGTGTATCTCTCCGCGGGCATCTCGGGAGGGCACGTGAACCCTGCGGTAACGTTTGCCTTGCTTCTGGCGGGCAGGTGCACGGGCCGCCAGGCGGTATCGTACTGGGTATTTCAGTTCATCGGCGCGGTTGCAGCGGGGATCGCGGTGTGGGCGCTCTTTCCCGTGTTTCGCGGGATGGCGCCGTACCTGGGCACGCCGATGTACGTGAGCGAGGCGGGGATGCCGGGCGCGCTCGGCATGGTGAAAGCGATCGGCGTGGAGACGGTGCTGACGTTCGTGCTCGTCATCGTGGTGATGATGACCGCGTTCCACCCTCGCCGTGCTGCAAAGCAGCTCTTCGGGCTGTGTATCGGAGCTACGGCGGTCGTCATCGGGCTTGTGGCTGCCAAGCACACGGGCGGCGCGGTTAATCCGGCTCGCTATTTCGGCCCTGCCGTGGTGTCTGGCGAAGTGAGCCAGTTGCTTGTGTACTTCGCCGGCCCGCTTCTGGGCGGTGCGGTAGCAGGTTTCGTGTTCCGTTTCCTGTACGACGAACCGCAGGACGGAGGCAGGACAGCGGAATAATCTTCGCCGGGCGGGAGCGAAATCCACGGAGAATCAGTATGGAGAGATGGACCGTGTGGCGTATGCCGCTCGAACCCAAGACTTTTTGAGGATAGGCCTGAACAGATGAGAAATCGCATAGCCGCTTTGGTATTTTGCGTTTGCCTTTCGGCAGCCGCCGCAGTTGCCCAACCTATTTCGCCGGCAGCGAAGGAGCGTGTGTTGGATGAGATCGGCAAGCAAATTAAGTCGAACGCCTATGTCAAGGGCGTGGACTTCAGCCGTTGGGATGTTCTGGTCGAGAAGCATAGGGAAGAGTTTGAGGAGGCGACCACGCAGGAGCAGTTCGCTTCGGCAGTCAACCGCGCGTTTTCAGAGTTTGGGTTTTCGCACCTGAACCTGCAGACACCTCGAGCCGCTGAGATTCGCACGACTGGAAAAACGGTTGGTATCGGAGTCACCATTGAGGTGCGCTCTGACGGATTGCTGGTCACGCGAGTGATCGAGGGTGGGCCTGCGGAGAAGGCGGGCATCAAGGTGGGGGATCTGTTGTTCGAAGCTGACGGCAAGCCGATTCGCGGCGTAGAGGACGTACGAGGCGAGGAGGGTACGAAGGTGAAGATCCGAGTCCGCCGAGGTGAAGAGGAGTTGGATTTCGAGATCGTTCGCGCCCAGTTCACCGTCGTGCAGAAAGATGAACTCAAGTGGATTGACGACAAGACGGCGCTGATTCGTGTCAACTCGTTCGCCACGGGCTACGATCCGAAGGCGATCGACGAGCTGTTCGACGAGGCGCGCAAGGCGGAGCGGCTGATCATTGACCTTCGCTTTAATGGTGGCGGCGCGGTTCCCAACCTGAGCCACCTTGCGGGGAAGGTTTTGCCGCCATACACTCCGCTCGGCAAGTTCATTACCCGTGCAGACGCGAATAAATTCAAGGAGGCAAACCCCGACAAGCCGGACGACCCGGCGCTCGTCGCGAAGGACTACGGGTGGACGATTGGAGCGCGAGCGCATAGGGACGCCAAGCGCTTCGAGGGCGATCTAGTCGTTTTGGTAAGTCCGTCGAGTGCCAGCGCGAGCGAGATTTTTGCTGCCGCGGTGAAGGAACACAAGAGGGGGAAGATCGTTGGGACAAAGACCGCGGGCGCTGTTCTCGCTTCGACATTCGTGCGGCTGCCGGAGGGTTTCTCGCTGCAATTGCCGCTGATGGAGTTTGTGACTGTCGGCGGCCTACGTTTGGAAGGCACGGGCGTAGAGCCAGACGAGGCGCTGAAGCCCTCGGAGGTTGGTGACGATGACCTGGCTGTGCGAGCGGCGTTGAAGGCGTTTGGCGTTGCGCTGCACTGGGTTGCCTGAGGCCGCAACGCCGTAGCTCGCCATTCCAAAGCAACACACGAACGCGAGGTTTAGAGCGGAGGCGCGAAGCGATTGCCGCTCGAGTAGAATAATATCTTCGCGATGCTTTCCCGATATGAACCGGAGCGATTTGAGGCGGCGTGGCGACGGCGGTGGAAGGAGGCGGACCTCTTTCGCACCGTTGAGGACACCACCCGCCCGAAGTTCTACGCTTTGGACTTTTTCCCATACCCGAGCGGTGCGGGACTGAGTGTCGGGCATCTCAGAAACTACATCCCCACGGATGTGCTCGCCCGCGCGAAGCGGATGCAGGGCTTCAACGTTCTGCATCCAATGGGGTGGGACGCGTTCGGATTGCCAGCCGAGAACGAGGCGATCGCGAAGGGGCGTCACCCCGCGCCGATGGTTCGCGAGTATGCAGAAATCTACAAGCGCCAGCAGGATCTTGTGGGTATCTCGTATGACTGGTCTCGCGAGATCAACTCGTCCGACCCTGCGTTCTATAAGTGGACTCAGTACATCTTTTTGATCTTGTATAAGCGTGGGCTTGCATACCGAGGCGAATACCCAGCAAATTGGTGCCCAAGCTGCCAAACCGTGCTCGCGAACGAAGAGGTCGAAGGCGGCCTGTGCTGGCGGTGCGGCACCCCGGTCGTCAAGAAGGTGCTCCCGCAGTGGTTCTTCAAGATTACCGACTACGCCGAGCGGCTGCTGAACGACCTTGATCGGATTGACTGGCCCGACGGCATCAAGATGATGCAGCGCAACTGGATCGGAAGATCGGAAGGCGCAGAGTTCGAGTGGCGCGTCGTTGCGCAAGAGCAAGAGGGCGGCGACATGCAGGAGTTCAATGGGGACGCACGATTTCGTGTTTTCACGACACGCATTGACACGGTGTTTGGCGCTACGTTCTGCGTACTTGCGCCCGAGCATCCGCTTGTTCAGCGCATCACGGCAAAGCATCGCCTCGACGCAGTGGCGGCAGTTCGCGAGCAAGCGGAGCGCGCATCAGAGCAGGACCGTCTCGCTGAGAACAGAGAGAAGCTCGGTGCGTTCACTGGCGCCTACGCGCTCAACGAGTTCACTGGCGAGCGAGTGCCCATCTATGTGGCGGATTACGTTCTGATGGGCTACGGGACTGGCGCGATCATGGCGGTGCCGGGTCACGATCAGCGGGACTTTGAGTTCGCATCGCGCAACGGACTCGAGATACGACGGGTCGTCGGTAGCGCCGTTGGTGCGGAGGATGAGTTGCCGTTCGTCGCCGAGGGAGGAGTGATGCTGGCTCCGGACGATTGGGTCGGGGTTCCTTGCGAAGATGCCAAGGCTCGCCTATATCGCATGCTCGAGGAACGTAGGACGGGCGAGAGAAAGGTGAACTATCGTTTGCGCGACTGGCTCATCAGTCGCCAGCGTTATTGGGGCTCGCCGATTCCGATAGTTCATTGTGAAGACTGCGGAGTCGTCCCGGTGCCCGAGAAGGACCTGCCGGTGCTACTTCCCGAAGTTGAGCGCTACCAGCCGACGGGCACCGGCGAGAGCCCACTTGCGGACATCCCCGAGTGGGTGAACACGACTTGCCCGAAGTGCGGCGGCGATGGGCGACGGGAGACCGACACGATGGGCGGTTTCGCTTGCTCCTCGTGGTACTTTCTGCGCTTCTGCGATCCGCACAACGACCGCGAGCCGTTCTCGAGAGAGAAGATCGAGTATTGGATGCCGGTGGATACCTACGTCGGCGGAGCGGAGCACGCCGTGATGCACTTGCTGTACGCGCGGTTCTGGACGAAGGTGCTGTACGACGAGGGGCTGGTGTCGTTCGTCGAGCCGTTCTCGGTTCTGCGCAACCAGGGAATGTTGCTCGCTCCGACGCCTTATCGTAAACCACGTGAGGGAGAATCTCTACGTGTGGGCGAAGAGGGCATTCTTATCTCGCTGGAGGAAGCACAACAGTTGCCCGCCGACCATGTCTTCTACAAGTGGGAGAAGATGAGCAAGTCGAAGGGCAACGTGGTTACGCCGGACGAGGCGGTCGAGAAGTACGGCGCCGACGCGTTGCGCGTGTACGAACTGTTTGAAGCTCCGTTTGAACAGGCGATACAGTGGTCGGAGGAACGCGCTCAAGGGGCGATTCGCTTCCTGCATCGCGTGTTTCGGGTGCTTTCCGATCTACGCCCGCGATACGTGGAGAACTGGCGCGACGTCGTCGGGAAAACATCCACGCCAGCGGACCGCGCGCTTCGACGTGCAACCCACACGGCAATCCGCAAGGTGAGCGAGGATATTGAGCGGTTCGCATTCAACACAGCTGTTGCCGCGCTGATGGAGTTCACGAATGCCCTGATTGATGCCGCGTCGAGCGGAGAGGCGACTGATGCTGCCCTTTCCGAGGCGGCGGAGACGCTCATTCTGTTGCTCTCCCCGTTCGCGCCGCACACGGCGGACGAAGAGTGGCATGCCTACGGAAAGAGCGGGTTCACGCTTGAACAGCCGTTCCCTGTCGCCGACGAGCGATGTCTCGAAGCGGACGAGGTGAAGATAGTAGTTCAAGTGAACGGCAAGGTCCGTGATATGCTGATTGTGAAGCCCGGCACTCCACAGAGCCTGCTGGAGCAACAGGCTCTCGCTAGCGAGAAGGTGAAACGCGCGCTCAATGGAAAAGAGGTCGCACGCGTCGTGGTGGTTCCGGACAAGTTAATCAACGTTGTTGTCCATGAGAGCGGGCGCGAGAGGAGTCCTCGGTAGTAATGCGCCAGGGAGAGTCAATCCTCGGTGAACTCGAACACGCGGGGGAGGATGTGCGCAGCGGTGGTCGAAGCATTGTGAGCGGCTTGTAGACCGCACCTTCTGATGGACAGCCCCGAGCGCCCGAGCCACTGCCCGACCATTCCTCACGCCAACTCAATGACGACTCGATTACACCAGTGGCGCCCTTCGCGGGTCAGGCGTACCGCACCTTCCTCCACTTGCAACCAGCCTCGCTCGATAAGCGGTTTGGCGCGCGCGAGCAGTTGGTCGTTAGGCATTAAGGGCAATCCCTCGGCCGTGCGCAACTGAAGCATAATGCGCTCGAAGCGTAGCGTTTCTTCGTCGATCTGCTCCGATTCGCATGCGAGGGGCAGGCTCTGCTCAACTGCACGGCAATAGCGCTCGGGGTGCTTGATGTGCGTCCACCGCACTGTGCCAACTCGCTCGACTGCTCCCGGCCCGTAGGCGACGTACTCCTCGCCGCGCCAGTAAGCGATGTTGTGTCTGCACTCGAAACCCGGCAGGGCGAAGTTGCTGATTTCATAGGCGTGATAGCCTGCGTCCTCCGCCATGTCAAGCGCTAGTTCGTACATTCTGCGTTGCGCCTCGTCCGTCGGCAGCGGAAGAACGCCTTTGCGGTGCAGCCGGTAAAAGCGTGTGTTTGGTTCGATCGTAAGGCAATAGAGGCTGAGGTGTTCCGGCGCGAGGGCGAGCGCTGTTTCGAGATTTCGCTTCCAGCGCTCGATAGTTTGGTTCGGCAGGGCGAACATCAGGTCGAGGTTTAGATTCTCGAAACCCGCCTCGCGAGCCAGGGCGACCGCGCGGTGAACGTCTTCCGGACTGTGCACTCTGTCGAGCGCAGAGAGTTCCGCTTCGTCGAAACTTTGCGCGCCGATGGAAACACGGTTGAAGCCGGCGCAGCGCATGGCTTGCAACTTCTCGGCGTCTGCTGTTCCGGGGTTTGCTTCGCTGGTGATCTCGCATTCGTAGATCGGCGGGTGGCAGGATGTGACCGCTTCGAGCAGTTCGAGGAGCGCCTCGGTAGGAACGAAAGTGGGCGTGCCACCCCCGAAAAAGATGGTGCTTGCAGGTCTGCCTGCGTGAGGCGAGCGCTTCACTTCGCTCACGATCGCATCCATCGTGCGCCGAACGATCTCCCCGCTCATGGCGTAGCTGTTGAAGTCGCAGTAGCCGCACTTGGCCGGGCAGAACGGGATATGCACGTACACGGCTACGGGGCTTGCGGCAGCGCCGTTGAGGTGAGGCATCAGTTGATCGTTTGCTCCTTGTACAAGCTCATTGTACACCATACCGCTTCGAGGCTCGCGAGGACGCTCGCCCTCCTTAGGACGAAACGCAAGCCGGAGGTAAACTCGCTTGGCTCTGATGTGGGAAAAATTGCGCGACATCGAGGAACAGTACGAACAGGTCCAGCAGGAATTGCAGGACCCGAACGTGGCGTCGGATGTCAACCGCTTGAAGAACCTTGGGCGCAGAAGCGCGGAGCTCGAGCCGGTAGTTCTACTGTATCGCAAGGCGAAGAGACTCCGGGAGGAGATGGCGGGCGCGAAAGAGTTGCTCAGTGATCCGGAACTCCGCCAAACCGCCGAGGCAGAAATCGGGCGCCTGACTGGGGAGTATGAGCGCGTCGAGCAGGAGTTGAAGTTATTGCTTTTGCCTCGCGACCCGAACGACTCACGCGACGTCATTATCGAAATTCATCCCGGCACCGGTGGCGAGGAAGCGGCGTTGTTTGCAGGTGACCTCCTGCGAATGTATCTGCGCTTTGCCGAGCGAAAAGGCTGGAAGGCGGAGGTGCTAACGCTTGATGAGACGGGCATCGGTGGGGTGTCGCACGCAACGATCTCGATTCAAGCGCACGGCGCGTACTCGAAGTTGAAGCATGAGACCGGCATTCATCGCGTGCAGCGGGTTCCGAAGACGGAAGCAAGCGGGCGCATCCACACAAGCGCGGCATCGGTCATCGTGCTCCCCGAAGCGGAGGACGTCGACATCGCGATAAAACCCGACGACCTCGAGATAAGCACATTCCGCGCGAGCGGCGCGGGAGGTCAACATGTGAACAAAACAGAGTCCGCCGTGCGCATTGTGCATAAGCCGAGCGGCATCGTCGTCTCGTGTCAAGACGAACGCAGCCAGCTGCAGAACCGGGAGCGAGCGATGCGGATTCTACGAACGAAGCTATTCGAGAGAGAGATGGAGCGCCGAGCTGCCGAGGAGCAGAAGGTGCGGCGGATCGCAGTTGGCTCTGGCGATCGTAGCGAGAAGATTCGCACATACAACTTCCCGCAGAGTCGCATTACCGACCATCGGATCGGTTTCACGTCGCACAGCTTGCAAGCGATGCTCGACGGCGACATCGAGGAGTTGCTCGACGCGCTCCTTGCGTACGAGCAAGCCAAGCGCCTGTCAGAGAGCGACGGCGCGGCGTAGTGCTATCTTGATTTACGCGCTCCCCTCTCCCAGTGAGAGAGGGCTTGATCCACGCGCTCCCCTCTCCCAGTGAGAGAGGGCTTGATCCACGCGCCCCCCTCTCCCAGTGGGAGAGGGGTTGGGGGTGAGGAGTGGTCTTGCACCTATTGTCCGCGCAGAAGTTGCAGCACGCTCGCGGGCAGCTGATTCGCTTGGGCGAGTACGGCCATTCCGGTCTGCTGCAAGATTTGCAGCCTGGTGTACTCTGTCATCTCGACGGCGATGTCCGCGTCGCGGATTTGCGACTCGGTGGCGGTCAGGTTCTCGCGTGCGACGGCGAGGCTTCGCACGTTGCTTTCGAGAAAGTTCTTCTGGAATGAACCGAGGTCGCCACGGATGCGCGAGAGTTGGTCAATCGCCGCGTCAATGATGCGAATTGCGTTCTCTGCGCCTTGCTTGGTAGTAACGTCCAGCGTTGCGATGCTCTCGCCGGGAACCACGCCGGTGCCCAGGTCTTTTGCGAATACCGATGGGATGGAGAGCTGCACGGTCTGGTTAACCGATGGCCCGAACTGAATCTGCACTGCGCCGGCTTGCAATTGGCCCACTTGCGTTGCGCCGAACATGTTCAGGTTCGCGTTCTCCGTGAGCGTAATGCTGTTGCCAAAGGAGTCGGTGATCGTAAGGCCGCTTTCGCCCGCCCCGCGCCCACCTTGGAAGGTTACAGTTTCAGCGCCGTTGGTTGTGGTGACGGTCACATCGGCGATGGCGTTGGTGCCGGACGCGCTCGCAGTTCCAGCTGTATTCAGGATGTTGTTCGTGTCAACAAGGTTGATCTTGAACTGCGAGCCGTACGTCCGTTGAATCAGGTTTACGGTGAAAGGCCCGCTGCCCGCGATCTCGGCGGTAACACCGGTCGTACCAGAGACCTCGTTGATCTTGGCAACCAAGCTCTGCAGCGTGTCGCTGCCGGTGCTCAAAATCGTAACGCCGTTGATCGTGAGCGAGCCTGCGGGAACAATATCGTTTACCGATGCGTATGCTACGTCCGTATTGATGACGGCTCGCGTTGCCTGTGTCGTAATGTCCACCGTGATCGGACCGGAGACGATTGAGTTGCCGTTGAACGCGCCACCGAAGAACATTGAGCTCACGTAGTCCGGCCGGGTGATGGCGGCGATTGCGCCCGCCGTGCCATCCAGCAGCTTCTTGTTGCCAAAAGTCGTGTGCTGCGCGATACGGTCAATGCTCTCGATGGTGGAGCGAATCTGCGACTGGTTCGCATTCAGGACGTTTAGGTCAACCACACCTGTGTTAGCCGAGTGAACCGCGAGAGCGCGCATGCTCCGAAGCAACGCGTGTACCTCGTCCAGCGCTCCTTCCGCAGTCTTCGTCATGTTGACCGCTTCTTGAGAGTTCCGAACGGCCTGGTCAATGCCGAGGATCTGCGTTCGAAGGCTCTCGCTGACGACGAGTCCCGCGGGATCGTCTGCTGCGGTTACGATGCGCAGACCGGTCGAGAGGCGGCTGATGCTCTTACCGAGGCTCTCATTCGTCCCTGTCAGGTTCCGTAACGCCTGCATGGCGGCAAGGTTTGTATTGATGCGAAGGCTCATGGCTTGTGCTCCAAAAAACCGAGACTGTTACCGGGGTGAATTGTCGGTAGGACATGGAATCTATAGAGGCTGCAACGGGGGGAGAACCTGAGAATCGGCTCAAGGGTCGAGTAGCGACGCAACCGCATAGGGTACGATTGTCTACCATATAAAGTGAGTTGCGTTGCGTACGTGCACTTTGACGGATTCTACGCGGTCGCCTTGCAGGCGTCGCGCCCCAAGTTGAAGGGGGCGGCGTTCGGAGTCGTTAGGGACAGCCGACTGCTGGACGCCTCCGCTTCCGCTCGCAGGCTGGGGCTTTTGCCGGGAATTACCCTCGCCGAGGCAAGGAGCGTCGCCCGCGCAGCCGTTCGATGGGGTGCGGCGCCCGCACTGCTCGACTACGACCCAGAGGACTTCGAGCCGTACGCCCGGAAGTGGCTGGATGCCTGCCTCGCCTATACAAACACGGTCGAGCCGGTTGGGCAGGAGTCGGCGTTTCTCGACCTTGGCACCCTGCCGGGCGCGGAGGAGGTTGCCGACGCGCTGACACAGGACCTCTATTTCGCCGTGGGCATCTGCCCTCGCGTGGGCATCGCTCGAACGGTGCTGGCTGCGCGCGTTGCGGCGGAAGTGTGTCCGGGTCAGCCGGTGTTTCGGGATGGCGAGTTTCTCGCGCCGCTTACTGTTGATTGCTTGTGGCAGGTTCGCCCAGAGCATCGGGTGCGGCTTGCGTTCCTTGGCTTTCGGACGGTTGGCGATGTGGCCGCGCTGCCGACGGAGACGCTGGTTCGGCAGTTCGGTCGCGAGGGGGTTCGCATCTCACTGCTGGCTCGAGGGCGCGACTCGACGCGGGTTCGGGCGCTGTATCCACTTGATGAGGTGTACGCTCGAGTTGCATTCCCGCAACCGGCGCGCCTGGACCAGGAGTTGGAAGTGGGCGTTCATCGATTGGCAAGGCGGCTGAGCGAGATGCTTCGCGCGCGGGACTCTCAAGCCCGGGCGGTTGTGCTGAGCGTGGAGTTCGATGGCTTCCGCGTGGTTCAGGGGCGTCGAACGTTCACACGCCCGCTGCAGTCGGCGGGTTCGCTGATGTCGGCGTTGCGGCTGACGTTGCGCCAGGTTGTGATCAAGGAGGAGGTGTTCGCTTTGGCAGCACGGCTTCCCGAGATCGAACCCGTGTCCACCTCGCAGTTGCGGTTGTCGCTTACGGAGGGGGCAGAAGGCGAGATGCCTGCTTCGGTGGAGGATCAACTTCGTTGTCGCTTCGGCCGCTCGGCGTTGCGGCGCGCGTCGGAGGTTCCGGCGAGCCGTCGAGAGCGGTTCCTGCGGCTGCTGCGCGAAGGGCCGACCACGCCTCGGTTCGCTGATAGGATCTCGCTCCCAGATGGCAAGGAGACACAATAGAACGGCTCGCGGGGACGCTCGCCCTCCCTCGTCCCCATGGAAGTTCTATCTGCCTGGCAGGGCAGCCTCCGACGCCTGCCCGTGCTGCACGCAGGCATTGTATCCTCCCTCGAGATTCACCACGGAGGAGAATCCTGCTTTCATGAGCAGGCTGGTGGCGATGCTGGCTCGTCCTCCGGTTTGGCAGTACACAACGATGCTGCCCTCTTGCGGCAACTCGGACAGACGTTCGGGCAGGCGGCCGAGCGGGATGTTGGTTGCGCCTTCGAGGTGTCCGGCTTCGTATTCGTTCCGGTTGCGCACATCAAGGACGATATCCGCCGAGGAGCAGACGACCCTTGCGCTTGCGGCATCGGCAGTGTGTGTCATTTTGAGCGGTCGGCTTGCGCGCCAGGCGTCCAGCGCCTCGATGCCTGCCCACCCGATGAGGTTGTCCATGCCGATCAGCGCCAGGTCCTTCGCGACCTGCCTTGCCTCCTCCTCGTCGTGGGCGATGAACGCGAGGGGTCGGTCGTAGGGCAGAAGCCAGCCCGCCCAGATCGGGAAGGTGCGTCCTTCGAACAGGTTAAGCGTGCCTGGCAAGTGCCCTTGAGCGAACTCTGCGGGCGTGCGCACGTCGAATACCACCGCGGTGTCACCAGCGAGGTGAGCGAATAGCTTATCGGGCTTCAGCCTCTCTGGTGGGGCAATCTTGCCCCGTGGCGGGGGCCCCTCTTTGTTCATGCGCTTCATCTCCTTGAAGTAGCGCGGTGAATCGGGCTGACCTTCGAGGACCGCTTGGACGAACTGCTGCACACTTGGCGTCTTCCAGGCCCAACCGACCTTCTTTTCGTACCCGAGGCTGCTAACGGGAACGCCGCCAAGACCCTTGCCGCATGCGCTGCCTGCTCCGTGGCCAGGGAAAATAAGCAAAGAGTCAGGAAACGCGCCGAGTCGCTGCAGCGACTCGTAGAGCCGCTTAGCTCCCACCTCCATGGTGCCGCTCGCGCCTGCCGCCTTTTCAAGGAGGTCAGGTCTTCCGACGTCTCCGACGAAGACGAAGTCTCCGCTGAAGATGCCAAGCGGCTCGTTGGAGGCTGCCTCGTCGGTGAGGAGGAAGCTGATGTGCTCGGGCGTGTGGCCGGGTGTGTGCAGGACGTCGAGCCGCACTGCGCCAACGCGTATGACGTCGCCATCCTTAACCAGCCGCACGTTAGGCTCATCGGCGAAGGCATACTTCCAGTCCGCATCACCCTCGTCTGAAAGATACAATGTGGCGTCTGCCAGACGCGCCAGCTCCCTCGCCCCCGAGAGGAAGTCCGCGTGGATGTGCGTCTCCGTCACGCCGACAATGCTCAGCCCTTCTTGTTCAGCAGCTTCAAGGTAAGCATAGGCGTCTCGGTTCGGGTCAATGATGACGCACGCCTGCGCGGCTGGGCAACCCACAAGGTAACTCGCCTGCGCAAGCTTGTCGTCGTAGAAGCGCTTCAGTATCATGCCCGAATTATGAACGATTCTTCTGCTGTGGTGTACACATCCTCGGTTTGAGACGGGAGACCTCGCCACAAGTCTGGTGTCGCCACAGTCTTATCAGTAACGATATACTTCGCCCAGGAGGTCTTTTTTGAACACACAGATTCTCACGATGGCGACTCTGGGCGTTGTCGCCGCCGGGGTCGGGTGGGTTCTAAGCCCCAAGCGCGCCTCTGCGCCGCGTGGGGTTCGCGCCGTCGCCGTCAACGTCGTCGGGACGCTTGCGGTTTTGGCAGTCGCCTACCACCTCTTCGCCCGATGGCAGGCGCAGAAGCTCGTACCTGTCGGCGGCGAGAGCGAGGCTTTGATGTGGGGGCTTGCCGCAGGGTTCCTCTTGGTGTTGGCAGCGCATGCGGTCGGGTGGAAGCGGGAAGCGAACGCCGCGGTGAGTCTCGGGCTCGCGGGTGCGGCTGCGGCGCTGCTCGGGACGTTTGCCACGGAGGAAGGCGGACGCGCGCTGGCAGCGGCGGCGGTAGCTGCGGGTGTGAGCAGCGTTGCTCTTCGGGGAAGCACCGAGCTTAGAACCGCGCTCCTCTTCCTATTTGCCGCGTTGAGCGGCATCATGGCGCGCGAGGCGGCGCCTTACTCGCCTACTTGGCAAGTGGGCGCAATGTTCGCGCTTGCCGGCGCGGTTGGCGCGTGCGTTCAAGCGGCGCTCGCATCGCGAGCGCACCGATTGGCTGCGCTTGCGGCGGGATTCGGCGTCGCCATTGGCATCGGGGCGCTTGGAGCGTTCCGCTACCTCTATGTTGGCGACCTGTTCACCTTGCTGGTCGCAGGCATGGCCGTAGCGGTCGGTGTGTTTCTTGTTGGCGAGGAGGATTCGTCCCCTCCGAATGGGATGCGACTTCTTTTGTGCGTGCTCATCGTTTTAGGCGCAGGTGCTTGGGCATTCTCGCTAAGGCACGGCTTTGGGATGTCCGCCCTGTTGGTTTCCGCCGGCGTTTTCGCGACACTCCTAGGCAGTAACCGCGCGCTGGCGTCTCTATCTCCTCCGCTGTCGCTGGTGTTGTTGCGCGTTTTGATCGAGTGGGCGGGTGGAGGCTCAGCCGTTGACTTGGGGCAGCACTACGTGTTGATGGGGTTTGCAGCTGGTGCCCTACTGCCGTTGGCGGTGACGCAGTGGGACGGCCGGCTGTCTGCCGAATGGGCGAGCACGCTATGGCAAGTGCTCGTCGTGGGGGTGCCGGCGCTTGCGGCGCTCTTTCTCGCGCTGACCGGGGCGGCGGGTTTCTTGCTCGGATTGATGATAAGCCCCATAGCCGCGGTCTTGTTGGGCGCAAGGGAGAAGGAGGCAACTGACGGCATAGAAGGAGTTCGCGCGGCACTTTTGTGCGGCTGCGCGGGGTTGATTGTCATCTTCACGACGATCGTAACGCCTGAGGGGCTTGTTTCGCGCTCGGCAAAGGTTAACGCTCTTCTCTGGGCTTTAGGCGCGATCGTCGTGATCTCCGCGCTGCTGGTGATGGGCACGCGCGGAAGAGTCAGCGCCGGATCGGGGGGGCCGCAATGAAATCTCAACTTTCTTCTTTGCTTACTCGGCGAAGTGCTTCGTTGTTCATAGGAGTTGTTGCGGTCGCCGGGCTGCTGACGTGGGCGGCGAGCGAGGAGCGGCCTGTGGGTGCAATCTCGGCGCGGGTAGTGATGGCTGAGAGCGGCAAGCCTCTGCCGAATGCGCACGTCATTCTTTACCCCGCTCTTGATGAGGACCGATCGGACGCGGCGTTCCGATCTCGTACGGATGAGCGGGGGAGTTTTTCCCTTCGGGGAGTTCCCGAGGGCGTGTATGCGATTGAGGTGTCAGGGCGCGCGCACCGCTCCACCGGCACGTTGGTGCACGTGCTGGAGGGTGTGACTTCAGAGGTCAACGTGGTCGCTGAGCCGATTCGACCGTATCTGACAGTTTCGATAAACGTGTCGGTTGTTCCACCCGGTCGCGAGCCTCCGATCACGGTTGAGGGGTTTCTGCCGATTGAGGAGTTCACGGTTGAGTTGCACCGGCTGCCTTCCGGCTGGCATAAGCGACCGGACGCTGTATCGCTGGCGTCGGCGTTCGCCAATCGCTGGTACGTCGCCTCGCGCGGCTTGCCCGATGGCGTCGAGAGTGTCCAACTGGAAAAGCGCCGAGTGGCAAATCGCGACGCGGAGGGAGTGTTCGTAGATCGCCTCCCCCTTCCCAGCCTCAGCGAGGGGCTGTACTTTGTAACGGTGACTGCGCATGTTGACGCTTCGCTCGCCTCTATGGACTCGTGGGGTTACTCGTCGAGCACCATCTCACCGGACGGCAAGGTGCAGGAGGTGTTTCCACTTGCTGTTTCGCGGTTCGGCTTGGTGATGAAAGACGACGGAAAACGCTCGCTGTTTTTCGCAACATTGCTCGAAAGCGGTGAGCCGGTGCAGGGTGCAACTGTGTTCGCTGCGCATAACGGCGGCGTAAGGCAGGTTGGCGTTACAAGCGATGACGGCACTCTAACCGTTTCGCGAGTGGGCGGCTCAAACGGCGTGGTGTGCTTCGCCGTTATGGGTGAGTCGGTTGCGCCGGTGTGCATGTGGAGCGAGCCTAGGGACAGGATTTTCAGAACGTTCCTTTACACGGATCGACCGATATATCGTCCAGGTGAAGAGATACACTTCAAGGGGATCGTGCGCGAAATGGTCGAAAAGGACTATCGAGTTCCTGCTGGCGCGCCTGTGCATATCTCGGTGTACGACTTATCGTACACCGAATTGCTCAGCATGGATGCTGTAACAAGCCCGACAGGGTCATTCGATGGCTCGTTCAAGACGCACTCGGAGGTGTCGCCGGGTGGGTTGTTCATCAAGACAGAGGTTGCAGGCCAGGAGCCCTCGGACCACTTCGTTGCCATACAGGACTTTGAGAAGCCGATGTACAGCGTAACTGTAACGCCATCGCCAACACGTGCCATTAGCGGCAATCGCGTAACGATCGAGGTGAAGGGGGAGTACTACTTTGGAGCGCCTGCCGTTGGCGCCCATGTAGCACTGAAGCTGTACCGGCGCCCGTTGTATCCCTGGGAGAGCGAATCGAACGAGGACGGTGCGGACGACTACTGGTTCTCACATGGTCGTGACGTCGAGTACGGCGGTGAACTGGTAGAGACGCTGGAGGCTCGCGCCGACGAGCGCGGAGTAGCACAGTTTGTGGTACAGACGGACGTATCGGACATAGACTACCGCTACGAAGTGTCCGCCTGGATCAACGATGAAGGGGGAGGTTCGGGCAGCGCAGACGGCACGTTCGATGTTTTGCGATCCTCTGTGCGGATCAAGGCGAAGCAAGAAGAGTACATGCTGCGCCAAGGCAGAGCATCAACCGTTCGGGCCCAGGTCGTTGACATCGAAGGGAGACCCGTGGCGAACGCTGACGTCGGAGTCGAGGTCGCCGAAATCGTGTGGCGAGGCAGCAGCAGGATCACGGCGAACGCCAGGCGCTTGCGCGTTCGCACGGGGCCCGACGGGTGGGCGTCCATCGAGGTAGTGCCTGCGCGCGATGAGTCGCTGCAGGTCACGCTCACAGCCACAGATCCGCAGGGGCGCCGTACGATGGAAGTTCTGTACTTCTATGTGTTGGGCGGCTCTTGGATCTCTCCAGCATCTACCGCGCTCGAAGTCCTGTTGGACAGGGCGAGTTATGCTGTTGGAGACACGTGCGTCGCGGCGATTCGAGTTGGAAAGCCGGGCGGCAGCGCACTGGTTACCGTCGAGGGTGAGCGACTGTATCGCAGCTGGGTAATCGAGGTCAAGTCAGAGGTTACTCTTCTAGAGATTCCCGTGGAAGCGATTCACCTCCCGAACGCGTTCGTAACCGTCTCGCGAATTCATGACGCACGAGCGGAGTTCGCCGAAAGGGAAATGCTGGTTGACCCTACCGTGCGTAACCTAAACGTTAGCGTGCAACCTTTGCGGCCAGCGGTGAAGCCGGGCGAGCGCGTGCCGATTCGTATTCGCACGCTAAACAATCGCCACGAACCGGTTTCAGCGGAGGTAACGCTCACTGTGGTTGACGAAGCGATTTATGCTGTGCGCGAGGATACGGCACAGATTCTCGATGAGTTTTATCCGGTGCGGTACAACACTGTGTCCACCGTGTGCTCCGTCGTGGAGGCGTACCTCGACAGTGGAGCCAAGGAGGGTGGCGAGTTGCCGATTCGGAAAGAGTTCAAGGATACCGCCGCCTGGTTCCCGACCATAAAGACGGACGCAAGCGGTACTGCGACGGTTGAGGTGACCGCTCCGGATAACTTGACAACTTGGCGCTGTACGGCCATCGCCGCTACCGAGCGTACTGAGGTGGGCAAGGGGAGAGGCACCTTCAAAGTCGCCCTGCCTTTATCCGTACAGATTAGCGTGCCGGAGATGGTGGTGGAAGGGGATCGCGTACGCCTTTCGGCGACGTTGCGGAATGAAACCGGTGTGGCGCAAGAGGTTGCCCTACGCGCAATCGGCTCGGCGCTCTCGCTCGAAGGCGATGCAACGCAAACCGTTCGCGTCGATAATGGCGCAAGCCGCACGTTGACCTGGTGGGCGCGCGTGGACAAGGGCTTGAACGGCTCGTTCACGGTAACCGCCCAGTCGGCAGGTGGTTCGGATGGCATGACCCGGCCGGTGAGCATCCAGCCGCGAGGCACATGGCGAGTGGAGCACAAGGCGGGATTCGTCGACGAGAAGAAATGGTCGGAGAAGATCGACTTCGTTGGTGAACGCAGCGACGTGGGCGAGATGGAGATTCGGTTCACGCCTTCGCTCATGGCGGCACTCACCGGCTCGCTCGACGACTTGATTGATTTTCCGTATGGTTGCACAGAGCAAACGATGAGCCGCTTCCTACCGGCGGTTGCCGTGCTGCATGCAACACAGGCACTTGGGTTGCCGCCACCACCGAGGGCAGCGCTCATCCCGGAGATCACCAAAGCCAGTCTGTACCGACTGGCGAACATGCAGTACTACACGGGCGGTTGGGGCTGGTGGGGCGAGCAGCCCGATGCCTGGATGACGGCGATCGTACTCGAAGGGTTGGCTGAAGCGAAGAGACGCGGGGTGGTTGCCGACCCACATATGATACAGACGGCAATCGAATGGGCGGTCGCCGAGCTCCGCTCACATCGGTGGTCCGCGCCGCAACGCATCTACCTCGCGTACGCGGTAAGCATGCATGACGCCTCAGCCGTCAAGGCACTGCTGGGCAGTTTGGAACCAAAGAGCGGCGGTGACTATGCGCGCCTCGCGATGGCGTGGTTCAACGCAGGTGAACGAGCGAAGGCGATCGAAGCGATCGAGAAAATGAAGTCTCTTGCCGATGCCGGGGGCAGCCTTGCGCAATGGTCGGGCGGTGAGTTTGAGTGGGGGCAGGAGGCGACCGCTCACTGCCTGCGCGCGATGCTCCTGGCGACTCCCGACGACCCGATGGTCGAGGCTGCAGTGCGAAGCCTGCTCTCGTCTCGCAAAGGCTCTTCGTGGACGACAACGCGCGAGACTGCATACGTCTTGCTCGCGTTGACCGAGTTTCTCGTCCGCCGTGCAGTGCCTCTTGAAGACATGACAGTGCGCATTCTGGTGAATGGCACGCCGGTCGCCGAGAGGTCGGTGAAGGGTGTGCAACTCGGGCGCGAGATCCTGGTCAAACTGCCTGCGCGCTCTCTTCGGAAGGGGGAGAACACCGTAACGATCGAGCGTTCGAGCGCCGGCTTGGGCGGGTGTGCGTTGACGGTGCGGGAGGTAACCGCGCTGGCACCGAACTCCCCTTCCGGTCTCATTGTTCGGCGGGAGTTCTACACGTTGCGACCAACGCGGCTCATGGATGGCTCGGTGGCGTTGCGGGCATCGCGCGAGCCGGTGCATCGCTTCAAAGTAGGCGACGTTGTCGCCTGCGAAGTGAACGTGGACGTTGACAACGGCATGTCTTGGGTGCAAGTGGACGTACCGGTGCCATCAAACCTTCGCGTCATGGAGCCGTTCGGTGAAACCTGGGTGGATGGTTGGACAATGGTGTGGAACCGCCGCGTCGTTTCGATGTTTCGGTCACACTTGCCGCCGGGCACTCATTCGTTCACGGTGCGGTTCCGTGCCACGTCGGGCGGCACGGCGGTCGCGCTTCCAGCCGTTCTGTTCAACATGTACGACCCTGCTGTGCGCGCCTATTCGTCGCAGGGTTTGCTGGAGGTGCGCTGATGAAAGCGGTGTTGCTTGCCGTTGCGGTGGCGGCGCTTGCGGCGATGCTGTTCTCTTTGCCAAGCGGTGAGGAACGCATCAGCTCTTGGGCGTCCCCTTTGGTTGGTCGAAGTTCAGCGCAAAGGCACAACGCGATTCGCGCAGCCGAGAGGCTGGATGGCGCAGTTATACAGCCTGGCGAAGTGTTCTCGTTCAATCGGCGCGTCGGCAGCTGCTCTCGTGACCAGGGGTTCCTTCGCGCTCCAGTTAGTTTCAACGGTCAGTTGGTGATAACTTGGGGCGGTGGTGTGTGCCAGACGTCAACCACGCTGTACAACGCCGCGCTGCTGGGTGGTATGGAAGTTGTGGAGCGGCATCCTCATCGCTTCGCCCCAACGTACGTGCCGCCAGGCAGAGACGCTGCGGTGGCATACGACACCTTCGACCTAAAGTTCCGTAACCCCTATGAGGTCCCCGTCCGAATTCGCTGCTCGGTGGAACGGCAGCGCCTGGTCATCTGCTTGTATGCTGCTGGGGCACAGAAGCGGGAGGTACGCGTGTGGCAAGACATACGCCACACCGCTCAGCCAGCTACGCTGACGATAGGTTCAGGTGGCCGCCACATTCGCCTGCGCACGCAGGGGGCGCCCGGATTCGACGTAGTGGTCTACCGCTCGGTTGACGGGCGGCAAGAGGTCGTGTCGTCAAACCGGTATCCGGCGCTGAACACGATTCTGGAGCGATTCGAGTAGCAGCTCGCGGGGACGCTCGCCCTCCCTGTGAGGTAGGGCGCTGGAAGCCTCATATCCTATATGGTGTACGGATGTGTGCTATCCTTAGGACATGGAACTGCTTGCCCATTGGATCGAAGCCGGCGAGTGGTGGCGCGGTGAGCGCGAGCGTGAGTTTCGGGAGTTCCTCGACCGCGACGGCGTCCGGCGAACCGGCATGGGGCCGGTCAGTCGGCCTGAGGGGTGGAACCTAACGCTTCTTCCCGCGCCCCCGCCCGGCTCGGCTCAAACGGTGGACTACGCTCTCATGAAGAGGGAGCACCAGGCGGCGAAGAGCGACTTTGAGGCGGTGATGGCTCCC
>PSLA01000003.1:0-12867 GCA_040289295.1 Armatimonadota bacterium | reverse complement strand
GGAAGCCGCTGCCGTTCGCGCCGTTGCACGTGCTTTCTGGGTACTCGTTCGGACGCAGCACGCTGACGCCCGAGATGGCGGCGGGGATGGCGCGACTGTGCGGCTATCCCGCAGCGGCGCTGACCGACCGCTTCTCGCTTGGCGGGGCGGTGCAGTTCGTTCGCAGTTGCTCAAAGGTTGGAGTGAAGCCGCTGCTTGGCGCGGTAGTCGAGCTGGATGTCGGCGGTGAGGTCCTGCTGCTGATAGAGAGCCTTACGGGTTACCGCAACCTGAGTCGGTTGCTCACGCGCTGCCATCGCGAGCATCCCCGCCTTCTTCCGTTTTGTCGTAGCGAGTGGTTGGAGTCGTATGCCGATGGGCTGATCTGTTTGACGGGAGGGCACGGCGGCGCGCTGAATCGTCTTCTGGCGGCGAAGCGATATGAGGAAGCGGATCGGTTCGCACGCTTTTTGCAAGAGCGTTTCGACGGCAGACTGTACCTCGAAATCGAGCGCACCTTTTTGCCGTGGGAGATCTCGGTCAACAGCAGGCTGCTCGAGATTTCGAGTCGCCTCGGCGTTCCGGCGGTTGCGGGCGGGCCGATTCAACACGTCGCTCCGGAAGACTTCGTCGCTCAGGACGCGCTGCTTTGCGCCGAGACGCTTTGCACAGTAGAAGAGTTGGTCGGCAGAAAGCCGCAACGTCCGGATGGTGCGCCATCCGTGCCGATTCGCTCGCTCAATGCGGAGCGCTATTTTCGCACCGGTGATGCGTGGCGCGCGCTGTTTGCTGACGCGCCGGAGCTGCTAGAGCAAACGCTGGAAGTTGCAGAGCGTTGCGCCGAGTCGCCTCTGCCACCGCGTCCTGGGTTTCCTCGTTTTTGCGAAGAGCCGGAGGCTCTGTTGCGCGAGGTGGTGTTTCGCGGCGCACGCGAGCGCTACGGCGAGATACCGTTTGAAGTGAAGAGCCGCCTCAATTTGGAGTTGAGCACGATCTGCCATCTGGGCTTCGCCAGCCACTTCCTTGCGTTTTGGGAGGCATGTAATTGGGCGCGAAGCGAGGGCATTTTGTTCAGCGCGCGTGGCTCGGCGGTAGACAGCGCGGTGGCGTGGTGTCTTGGCATTTCGAGAATTGATGCCGCGCGTCATAACTTGCACTTCGATCGCTTTCTGCCGCCTGACGGCTCGAAGCGTCCCGACATTGACGTGGACTTCGAGGCTGCACGACGCGAGGACGTCCGGCAGTTCTTCGCCCGTCGCTACGGCAAGGAGCACACCGCGACCGTCGGCGCCTATGCAACGTGGCAGGGGCGGGGCATCGTGCGCGAGATCGGCAAGGCGCTGATGATTCCACAGCCCGCGCTCGATTGCTTGGCGAAGCGCTTGCACGGCTCGGTTACTGGTGCTCGCCTTCGCAGCGCGTTTCAAGCACGACCGGAGTTGCGCGACAGCGGCATACCCGTGGAGCGGTTCGAGCTGCTGTTCGAGATCGCCTCGACGTTGGACGGCCTGCCTCGTCACTTGGGTGCGCACTCGTCGGGAGTGGTGCTGTCCGACGTTCCAGTGTGCGACGTTGTGCCGGTTCTCGACTCGGCACGCGAGGACGTGCCCATCCTCCAATGGGACAAGTACAGCGCGAAGCATTTTTTCGACAAGTTGGACGTTCTCTGCTTGCGTGGGCACGATGTGCTGAAGGGCACGCAGGTTCGCGTTCGAGAAAGCGCGCCAGAGTTCAGCGTTCTCGACCTAACGATGGAAGAGGACTCGGTGTGGGAGCCGTTCCGCAAAGGGGAGCTTATCGGAGTTCCACAAAGCGCTTCGCCTGCGATGCGACAGGCACACGTTCGCTTGGGCACGTCGAACCTGCACGAGGCGAGCCTCATTCAGGCGGGCATCCGCCCCGGCGTAGGCGGCGCGGTGAAGTTGAACGCCTTGATTCGTCGCAAGCGCGGACTGGAGCCGTGCCGCTTCGATCATCCCCTGCTCGAGACGATCCTCGGCTCCACCTATGGCGTCGTGGTGTTTCAAGAGCAGGTGGATCAGTTGCTGGAGACGTTCTGCGGTTATACACCGGGCGAGGCGGAGGAGATTCGCGACGAGCTTCAGCGCCGGCGCGCGGAGGAGTGGGACGAAGCGATGCGCACCGAAGTGCTGTCTCGAGCCATACAGAACGGCTTCTCGCGCCGGGTGGCGAATGTGGTGTGGGAGTTGGTTTCGGGTTTTCGAGGCTACGGCTTCGCACAGGGCCACGCTCTCGCGTTCGCGGACATTTCGATGCGAAGCGTGTATTGCATGCAACGTTATCCCGCGGAGTATTTTGCGGCGCTTCTCTCCAGCCAGCCCGCGGGGTACTACGGCCCTGCGACCATCGCAAACGAGGCGCGCAACCGAGGAATTCCGATTCTGCCCCTCGACGTAAACCGCAGCGAGGAGTGGTTCGCCGTCGAGAACGGAGCGATTCGCATTGGCTGGATGCAGCAGCACAACCTGTCGAAGGCGACACAGAGGCGCATCCTCGAGGAGCGCGAGCGCGGAGGGTTCCGCTCCGTGTTCGATTTCGCCGAGCGCGTTCGACCTTCGGTGGACGAGTTGGAGTGCCTCGTTCTGTCGGGTGCGTTCGACGAGTTGCACAGCAACCGCCGCGCGACCCTGTGGTGTGTGGGAGAGGCGGCGCGCCTGCGCCGGGATTCTCGAGATGTCCTCTTCGCCGAACTGCCGGAGCCGTCGCTCCCCAACGTCAGTGACTTCACCGCGTACGAGAAGGCGGTGCTCGAGCGCGCGATGCTCGGTATGGACGTTGCACAGCACCTGATGGCGTTCGAGCGCGAGCGCATCGCCGCAAAGGGCGGCATCCCATGTGCAGACGCGAGCCGCTTGGAGGACGGTAAGCGCGCCATCGTAGTGGGTATCGCGATGCGGCTACGCTTCCCACCAACGGCTTCAGGGCGGCGCGTTGTGTTTTTCGACCTCGAAGACGAGAGCGGGCTGCTGAACGTGACCGTGTTTGACGAAACGTATCAGCGCGACGGGCACACCATAATCACCTCGCCGTTCGTAACCCTCCGCGGCTACGCGCAGGAGCGCGAAGGGCACATCGCGTTCGTCGCAACGCGGGTCTACCCATACCGCATGAAGGTGGACCCTGAAGGCATCGCTGAGCAGACCGGCGCAGTGCACGCCGAGGACTTCATCACCCGCCGCCGTAGTTAGCGTACTTAGTTATTAGTTGTTAGTTTTTAATGTACCCGAAACTCAAAACTGAAAACTGAAAACTAAAGACCGATCTTCACCGCGACGTCGTCGCCGTGGGCTGGCCCGTCGTAGTGTCGGGCCCACTTGTCCGGTGGCCTTCCAACCGCCCGGGCAGCCGTATCGCCCTCCAACCCCTTCCCCTCCCGAGGCGGGCTACCGGAGTTTCTCTTGGGCAACCCGGCCTTCCGAGGGAGGGCGAGCGTCCCCGCGAGCCTTTTGCCCCGGCGCGATCGGTCGAGCAAGGAAGGGTGTGTTCGCGGGACGCTCACGCGCAGAGGAGGCGCGCGGTTGCCGGTGTCCGCTTATCTCAAGGTAGGCACGCGGCGCTATGCCCCTTCGATGGGCAGGCGAACGGTGAACGTGCTGCCGGAGCCGATGGCGCTCTCGACCGACACCTCGCCTCCGTGAGCGTTGACAATGTGTCGCACGATGGAGAGGCCGAGTCCTGTTCCCCCCGTCTCGCGCGAGCGCGCTTTATCCACTCGATAGAACCTCTCGAAGATTCGCGGCAAGTCTTCCCTGCTGATGCCGATGCCCGTGTCCTTTACTTGCAAGATGGCGGTTCCGTCACGAGAGGACAAAGTTACTGAAACAGCGCCCGACCGCGTGTATCGAATTGCGTTTGAGAGCAGATTGGCGAGCACCTGCACGATCTGGTCGCGGTCGAGAGGGACGACTACGTTATCTTGAATGTGCAGCGTGTAACTCAGTCCCTTGCGCTCCGCCTGCGGGCGATACTGCTCGCCGATCTCGCGAGCTACTTGCGACAGGTTCACTTGAACCTTGCGGCTCGGTTTGCTCTCCGCCTCGCTGAGGGTCAACAGATCGTTTGAAAGCGCCGTCAGGCGGTCTACCTCGTCTATGATGCGTCGTAGGTGATGGTTAATCTCGTCGCGCTCCATGGAGGCTTCCTCGGCGATTGTCTCGGCAAGCGCCTTGATCGAGGCCAAGGGGGTGCGCAGCTCGTGGCTGACGTTGGCGACAAAGTCTGACCGCACCCTTTCGAGCCGAGCCAACTCCGATACGTCCGTGAGCGCCAGCAAAAGGCGGTCGGATGCGCATGGGCGGGCGCGGACAACAACCTGCCTGCTGCGAGGATGAGAGAGTTCGATCTTCTCCTCTACTGCTTGCTGCGCACCGTGCGCTCGCTCGGCGAGCGCACGTAGCTCGTTGCTCATCGTGAACTCGAGCAGGGAGCGCTCCGCCTCCGTTGAGTCGAACATCTCCTTCGCCGCACGATTAGCGGAGATCACCCTGTAGTTTTCGTCGCAGACGAGAACACCGACCTCCAGCGAATCGAGGATATCCTCGAGAAGTTGAATCTTGTCCACGAGTGTCTTCCTCTCTTCGCGAAACTCGGTTCGGAGCGAGCGAACTTCGCGTCTCGCCTCGAGAGCGGTAACACCCAGCCTTCGCACGACGCCAAGCATTGAGACGAGCGCGAGCAACGCGCCGATCGCGAGCAGCGCCTCTCCCTGCGGGTTGCGCAAGAAACCCACGACGACCGCGGCGATCGCCACCATTGTCGCCGCGACGGCGATGCGGCGCAGGGTTCGAGGTTCACTCGTCAGGCTCACTTACGCCATTGTAACACCGAGCGGAGCAGTGCAGGCGGTTCCCCTACAGCGTGGGCTACAATCGCTTTGTGGTTCGCTCTACGACGGTCTTGGGAATTCGTCGCGACGGGCAGGTTGCGATCGCGTCTGACGGCCAGGTAACGCTGGGTGAGGACGGCACGATCCTGAAGCACACGGCGAAGAAGGTGCGGCGATTGGGCAAGGGCGACGTGCTCGCAGGGTTCGCGGGCACCGTGGCGGATGCGCAGGCGTTGCAAGACCGCTTCGAGCGGCAGCTTGAGAGGTTCCCGGGCAACCTGACGCGTGCCGCAGTCGAGTTCGCCAAGGAGTGGCGCACCGACCGAATCTTGCGCCACCTCAACGCCATGATGATTGTTGCTGACAAAGAGCGACTGCTGGTTGTTTCCGGCGACGGGAACGTTATCGAGCCGGACGACGGTGTTGTGGGAATCGGCTCAGGGGGAGCTTTCGCAACCGCCGCCGCCCGTGCAATGATGCGGCACACACAGATGACCGCCTTTGAGATCGCAGTCGAAGGCTTGGGCATCGCCAGCGAGATCTGCGTATACACGAACGACAGGATCATCGTCGAGACGCTGCCGTAGCTAGCCTTATCGAGAGGGGAGGGCCCACGCAGGTCTATACCCGTTACCGACCCAACAACTCCGGATACTGCATCCGCAGGCGCTCGGCCTGAGCACTTAGCGCGAACTGCGATGTCAGCATCGCGGCGTAGTGACGCGCACCGCGAGGGTCGCTCTTAACCGACAACTCGACAAGCATGAATAGCGCGTCGGGCGTGTCCTCGCTCGGCTGCTCCTCAAGGACTGTGAGCAACGCACGCTCTGCGAGGTCTGGCGTCGTGTTCGCAATCTGAGCCGCGGTGCGCATGCGCACGCGAGCTGGCAACTCCTGCAGCCAACCGTTGTCGATAAGCATGCGCACTGCTATGCCACCTCCGAGGAGCGGCGTTTCCTTTGCGACTCGCAAGAGGATCTGCTTCGCCTCTTCAGCGCGATCAGATGCGATCAGGGATTTTGTTATGGACTCAAGCGCCTGCGTGTCTTCCGGGGCCTTAGAGAGACGAGCTCGTGCAACGGCGGCGACGGCGTCTGCTCCCCTGGCATGAGCGGCGGCCAGTCGCTCTTGCCAAGTCTCACTCTCTACAGCCCGAGCAGAGCCCAAAAGGAATGAAAGTAGTACGCCGCTAACGATTCCGCCGAGATGCGCCCAATGGGAAGAGGCAAGGTCGAACGCACGCACGGAGAGTGTTGCGCCGGCCACCTCCAAGGCAATCCAGGCGATGACGACAACGTAGACGGGCACGCGCACCTTGGGAAACAGAGGCACCCTCGCGCGGAAGAAGCGAACGAACGAGAAGCCCACCAATCCCGCAATGCCGCCGCTCGCTCCCACCAACGGTTTCTGCGCCGCAAGTGGAACAGCCACGCTGACGATCGCCCAGTGTGAGAACACACCGACGAGCGCACCCCCGACGTAAACTGCAAGAGTCCGCCACCATCCCGCCGCTCGTTCGACAATCGGCCCGAGGGCGGCGAGCACAATCATGTTCGCAAAAAGGTGAAACGGCTCAACGTGTACGAAGATTCCGGAAAAAAGCGTGATGAGTCGTTGTTGCGCCGACTGTGGCGAGCCTGAGTCTGGGATGAAGCCATACAAATACGCGGCTTGCTCTGTGCCAAGGGTCATTGCGGCAACGCCTATGTTGGCGACGATTAGAAGGATCGTTGCGGCAGGCAGCTTCTCTTTCGTCGAATCGTTCAATGGAGTCAGTCGAGATCGTCTGGCAGTTCCGTGTTAAAGTACGTCTCCGCGACGTCTTCGAGGTCATTCAGCCGCTCGAGGAGTTTATACAGTTTGGCAGCGTCCTCTTTGCTTATAGCGACGGTGTGCGTGGGGTTCATGCTCAATTCGGCGCTCAGGATGGTAAATCCCTGCTTTTCAAGTGCGTCGCTCACGTCGTGCAGCGAGTCAGGCTGCGTGAAGACTACGTACGCTTGGTCATTGCTTTGCACATCCTCCGCGCCGGCGTCCAGCGCTGCAAGCGTGAGCGCCTCTTCGTCGGCGTCACGGGACACTCGCACTTCGCCTTGGGTTTTGAACTGCCAACTGACGGCGCCGTTCTCTGCGAGGTTGCCGCCTTCTTTGCTAAACGCGTGCCGCAATTCAGGCACGGTGCGGTTGCGGTTGTCGGTGAGGCATTTGACGATGATGCCCACGCCTCCGGGGCCGTAACCTTCATAGACGACCTCCTCCATCGCTGCGCCTTCTCCGCCTCCGACCGCGCGATCGATGGCTCGCTCGATGTTGGCGTTGGGCATCCCCTCCGAGCGCGCCTTCTGAATGGCCGCGCGGAGCCGGGGATTGAACTCTGGCTCTGGTGCGCCCTCCTTGGCTGCGATAATGATTTCGCGGCTCAGTTTCGTAAAGAGGCTCTGCTTGGCGGCATCTTGCCGCAACTTGCGGTGTTTGATGTTCGCCCACTTGGAGTGACCAGCCACTGAGTCTAATTGTGTCTCAAGCAGCGGTCGCCGGTCAATCGCATCGGCGCGTCACACGCTCTGACGTGGAGTGACGGAGGTGCCCCAGCCGTCGAGTTTGCCTGCATGGAGCCGGGCGATGTTGCCCAGTTTCTCTTTTAGGTCCTTGATCGTTTTGAGGTCGGGCACGAATTCTTTGTGGGCGTGCAGTTCCCAAAGGTCGCCGAGTTTGCGTATGCTGGCAACGGTGAATCCGAGGCTTTCCACCTGGACGACCGACTGCGTAGCGGCTTCCTGCGTCTTGTACTGGAGGTAGAAGTCTATCTTGTGCGGCAGCGACAAGTCCGCCCCAGCTTTCTTCATTGCCTGCAGGGTCGCCGCGTCCTCGTCTCGAGTGAACAAGCGGTCGAGTATGCCCATGCCACAGAGTTTACCTGGTCAGGGCCGGGCGTGGACCCCCGCGAGGCTCAAAAGTCCAGTTTCCCTTGCCCCGACTGCACGGTGGCGAAGGCGCCAACTTTGGGCTTTTCGAACATGTCTTTCTTGAGTTCCTCCGGCACCTCGATGGGGTAGTCCCCGTTGAAGCAGGCGAGACAGAAGTGGTCTTTGCGCTTACCGACAGCTTCTACGGCCCCTTCTATGGACAGGTAGCCGAGCGAGGTTGCGCCGATGTGTTGGCGAATCTCTTCGACGCTCCACTTCGCGGCAGCCAACTCTCCGCGCGAGGCCATGTCAATGCCGTAGAAGCAGGGGAAGCGGATCGGCGGCGCCGTGATGCGAACGTGCACCTCCTTGGCGCCGCTGTCGAAAAGCGTCCGCACGATCTGGCCCGTTGTGGTTGCGCGGACGATCGAGTCGTCCACGACGACGACGCGCTTGCCCTCGACGACCTCCTCCATCGGCGTGAGTTTCATGCGCACGCCCTGCTCGCGCATGCGCTGATCCGGTTGGATGAAGGTGCGGTGTATGTATCGGCTCTTGATGAAGCCTTCGCTGTAGGGGATGCCGCTCACCTCGCTGTAGCCAAGCGCTCCCGGCACGCCGGTGTCAGGCACGGGGATGACGACGTCCGCCTCCGCGGGGTGCTCCTCGGCGAGACGCATGCCCATACGGCGACGCACCTGATACAGTCTCTCGCCATACATGAGGCTGTCGGGTCGAGCGAAATAGATGAACTCGAACATGCACATTGCCGGCCGCCCACCCTTGATGCCCTCCACGATGCGCGGGCCGTTCTCGTCCACAATGGCGATCTGCCCCGGATGAAGGTCGCCCCAATAGGTTGCGCCGACAGGGCCAAATGCGCAGGTCTCGCTCGCCACGCAGAACCCTCCCTCAACCTCGCCAATGACAAGTGGGCGCACGCCGTTCGGGTCGCGGAACGCGGCGACATGTCTAGGCGTGAGCACGGCGACGCTGTAGGCGCCCTGCAACTTGCCCATCACCTTGCGAATTGCGTCCGCGAGGTCGCCTTCGAAGGTTCGGGCGACCAGTTTGGCGATGACCTCGCTGTCGTTGGTGGTGTCGAAGTCCTCGCCCTGCTCCTCCATCTCGGCTCGAAGTTCGCGGGCGTTAATGAGGTTGCCGTTGTGGGCAACTGCGATATCGCCGGTGAGGGAGGTGCACGCGACCGGCTGGGCGTTCCGCTTCACGCTCGATCCTGTGGTGGAGTAGCGCGTGTGCCCGATTGCCATATAGCCAGGGAGCGTCTCGAGGATGCGCTCGTTGAAAACTTGACTCACGAGGCCCATGTCCTTGTGCATTCGGACCACGGAGCCGTCGGACACGGCGATTCCGCAGGACTCCTGGCCTCGGTGCTGGAGGGCGAACAGACCGAAAAACGTAAGGCGAGCTGCCTCGGCGCCTGGCGCGTAAACGCCGAAGATGCCGCATTCCTCCTTCAGACAGTCAGTCGAGTCGAGATGCACCGACTGCTGCATTGTACCTGGGCAGGCGGAGGGGGAGAGGTTGGAAGCCGTGCGCCGTAAGCCCTCCGCAGGCACCAGCCATCAAGCCGAAAAGGCTTTAGCAGGCAGACGAGGAGGAAGGGATCCTCCGGAACAAATGCCAAGAAAACTGCGGGGTGCAGCCAGGGACAGCTGACAGCTCGGCCCCGCAATTAAACACGATCGGGAACTCCAAGGTCCGTCCGCCTGCAGGAATCACAACGTCTCTCACCGGTGTAACACCGTCCCGGTCATCAGGGACAAAACGGCGCAGGAACCTGACGGCGGCGATCGGAGCGGAGTTTGTGCTGTACGACTCAGAGAGGAAGAAGACCGTCAGGTTGAGCGGCGGCTAAACCGGCTTCATCTCCAGCCAGTTCGGGCCTGCCTTTGCATCCACCACAATCGGAACGTCGAGGTGCAGCGCCGTCTCCATCGCCTCTCGGAGTTGTTCGACCAGCCCCCTCTCATCCGGGTTCCACTCGAAGAGCAACTCGTCGTGCACCTGCAGCAGCATCCGCGTGCGCTTCCCATCGAGGATGTCGGCAACGCGAAGCATGGCGAGCTTAATGAGGTCCGCCGAGCCGCCCTGGAGCGGAGCGTTGATCGCCTGCCGCTCGGCATACGCGCGCGCCGCGCGGTTTCCCGCGTGGATATCCGGGAAGTATCGCCGCCGACCGAACAGCGTCGTCGTGTACCCTCGCTCCCTCGCCTGCTTCAGCGTTCGATCAATGTACTCGCGCACCTTCGGAAAGCGCTCGAAGTACTGCTTGATCAACTGTTGCGCCTCTTTCACGGTGAACTCGCCCTGCAGTTGGTTCGCAAGTCCAAAGCCGGTTACCCCATAGAGCACAGCGTAGTTCAGCATCTTTGCGTACCGTCGGTGCGCCGGTGTTACCTCGTCGATGCTTTCGTTCCACATCAGGGCGGCGGTCGCCGCATGCACGTCCTTACCGTTTTTGAACGCGTCACGCAGCGTTTCGTCGCGACACTCATGCGCGAGAAAACGCAATTCGATCTGCGAGTAATCAAGAGAGAGCAACGTGTATCCTTCGCTCGCGACGAACGCGCGCCGAATTGTCCTGCCCAGCTCGGTGCGAATCGGAATGTTCTGCAAATTAGGGTCAGTGCTGCTTAGTCTTCCCGTCGCAGCAATGTGCTGCTCGAAGGTCGTGTGAATCCTTCCGTCCTCTGCGATCAGCTTCGGCAGGGACGTGGCGTACGTGCTGCGCAGCTTTGTCAACTCGCGCCACCTCAAGACGAGCGACACGATCTCGTGGTCGCCGGCGAATTGGATCAGCACCTCGCTCCCGGTCGCGTATCCAGTCTTTGTCTTCTTCGGCGCGGGCAAGCCGAGTTTCTCGAACAGTATGGAGCCCAACTGCTGCGTGCTGCCAATGTTGAACTCCTCTCCGGCAAGGTGGTAGATCTCGCGCTCGATTCGGTCAATCTCAACGGTCAACTCTTTGGCAAACTCATCAAGGTCGCGCGCGTTTACGGCGATTCCCGTTGCCTCCATCCGCGCAAGAACCGGCGCGAGCGGCGCCTCAATCTCATCATACACGCGCCACTGCTCGTCCTCCTTCAGGCGTTCGCTAAGCGGCTCCGCCAGGCGATCAATTGCCGACGCAATTCCCTCAACCGACTGAGGTGGCGGCTCCTGCAAATAACCTTGAGCCAAGTCCTGAACCGCGTAGGAAGACCTCGCAGACTGTAGCACGTATGCCGCCAAAAGAGTGTCGAACTGGGGGCGGACGAACGTCCCCGTCGCCCGCAACAGCGGCTTCGCACGATGAAACCG
Source organism: Armatimonadota bacterium (assembly GCA_040289295.1). GTDB lineage: Bacteria > Armatimonadota > Fimbriimonadia > Fimbriimonadales > ATM1 > J051. The sequence continues at coordinate 1,812 of PSLA01000003.1, read as the reverse complement.
CAGGCGAGACGCCGCGCGGCGCACGAGCTCATCGGCAACCTCACGCCCAAACGTCCGAGCCTCGAAACCGATGGCAGCTGCACAACCCTCATCCGATACATATATGCCCACGCCTCGGTCACCCATCCACTTCTCCACCTCATCCGCAGACTTTGCACTCTTCGCCTTAATCTCAGGTTGGTCGGAATTGACCTCGGCGCCGAACAATCCGCCTTGCTCCTCAGACACGTACGACCTAAGCACAATTGGCAACCGTCGGCTGTGCTGTCGAAACTCCAGCCATTCAAAGAGTTGCTGCGCCTCTCGAAGCCGATCCAGCGTCAGCACGTACGGCGGATAGTCGAACTCAACAGGGACGTCGCGCACAATCGTCGCTAACCATTTGTACTTCGGAATCTCGTTCTTCAGCGGCTCGATCTTCTTGCGATACTTCTCGGGTACTTCATCCAGACGAGCGAGCATCTCCTCGATGTGACCGAACTGCTGGATCAGCTCCGCCGCGCTCTTCGGCCCGATGCCGGGCACGCCGGGGATGTTGTCGCTCGCGTCGCCCACGAGCGCCTTGTAGTCGGTAATGAACTCCGGCCCGAAGCCGTATCTTTCGTGCACCGCGGCGACATCGTAGAAGACCACGTCCGACACGCCCTTGCGCGTTGTCATCACGCGAACGGAGTCGTCAACGAGCTGCAACTGATCAAGGTCGCCGGAAACGATGACCGTCTCGTATCCCTTCTTCTCCGCGTCGAGCGATATCGAGCCGATGACGTCGTCCGCCTCAAATCCCGGCACCTCCAGCGACGGAATGGCGAGCGCCTCCATCAGGTCGCGCGCCAGGGGTAACTGCTGCTTGAGGTCGTCAGGCGTTTCGGAGCGCGTTCCCTTATACTCCTCGTACGCGTCGTCGCGGAACGTCTTGCCAGGCGCATCGAACGCGACTACCACGCTGTCCGGCTTCTCCCGTTCGAAAAGCAGGAACAGCATGCTGACGAGGCCGAACAGCGCGTTGGTAGGCCTTCCGTCGCTCGTGCTCATGTATCGCGTGCCATAGAAGGCTCGGAAGAGCAAGCTGTATCCGTCTATGACAACGAGTTTCTTCTTCTTCGCTCCCACGCCGCCCGGATGTTACCGCCTCGCTCGGTATACTTCAGCGACGTCGCCGAAGTGGCGGAATGGTAGACGCGGCGGTCTCAAAAACCGTTGAGGGCAACCTCGTGTGGGTTCGACTCCCACCTTCGGCACCAGCGATCGTGCCTTTTCTACGCCCCTGGTAGCTCCGTATGAATTTCGTCTATGAGCTCAAGCAATTCCTCCGGCCGGGTCAGAGGGCGGGGTAGTGCTAGTGTCGGATCGAGCGAGCCACCACCCCTCTTGAGCAGTTCTACATTACCTTCCGGTACCCTCGGCCCCGAACGCACGAGCACCGGAAGCCCCCTGCCGATTGCCTCGACGGCTCCCCCCCCAGCGCCACCCGAGCCGCGAGCCGCCGACACGACGACGGTGGCTGTCGCATGGCCGTAAACGAGTTTGTTGCGCCCCATCGCATTCCCCACCGAGAATGGCGCGTCGGGCGCATAGCACGTTGCCAAACACACCAGTCCATCCTCGAAGGCCGCCGGACCCTGCTTTCGGACCTGTTTTACCAGCGACTCCGCCAAGAACCCAATCGAGTCGCCCCCCGCATTGTAAGCAGCCCGCATTGACACTTGGTCAATCCCTTTGGCACCGCCCGAGACTACCGCGTAGCCCGCGTCCACTGCTGCCTCAGCCACACCCTGGGCGATCAATTCTACAGCTGGCGGTATTAACTCGTCC
>PSLA01000029.1:10239-22979 GCA_040289295.1 Armatimonadota bacterium | reverse complement strand
TCAGCACCAAAGACATCATCCAGACAAAGTCTTAGCAACGAGGTTAGGCGCCAATCACAATGTACATAGATGCTCCCCCGTTCACTCAGCAAATCCCGCATCAGCGTTAGGCGCTCGTACATCATGTGCAGGTAGGAGTCGGTGCCCTTGCCCCACATATCGCGATAGGCAACCTCTTCCAAGACGGAGTGCTCTTTCAGCAGCTCATCGCCCTCTTCGCCGAGCTGCACCTGCATGGTGAAGTCGGCGCCCACGTCGAAGGGCGGGTCTATGTAGATCAGGTCAATCTTGCCCCGGAACTGCTCCAGCAGGGAGGCCATCACCAGCTTGTTGTCGCCCCAGATGAGCATGTTGCGGAAGTCGTCCCGGTGGGCCTTCCGATGGAAGGCCGCTTCATCGAACAGACCAAGTTGCTGTGCCTTCTCGCGGTCATGGGGCTCGTCGATCGTCTCGATACGCTGGAGGGGCAGTGGCGAGGTGGGCAGCTTGACAGCGCGGCGGTTGCCATACTCGTCGTACTTGCCCTCCCACACCAGTTCCGTTTTCATTTGGGAGAGCGGGTGGGGGTTGTCAGGTCCCCACTTGCATTCACTTGACCGCCCATCTCTCTGGTGGCGCGTGCTGGGGCGGTGGCTATCGGTCTGACGGCCTGCGCTTCCCCTGGGCATGCGGGAAGTGTACCAAGAACGCCTTAGCGAGCGTGGACGGATGCTCAACCTGCCTGTGCGCTCCGCGCGGGCCAAGCCTGCCTGCCGCAGCTGCGGCGCAGGCAGACGCACCACCGCCGACATGCCAACCCCCGGGCGTTGCCGCGTCGGCTATCCTATGCCGTGTGCTCCGAACGCGAGGAACTGTTGCGGCGGGTGGCGCTTGTGGCGCCGAGCAACGAGGCACTTCTCGAGGCTTTCCGCCGCGTGCCGCGCGAGGAGTTCGTACCGCCAGAGTGGAGAAATAGGGCTTGGTCAGACCAGGCGCTCCCGTTGGCGGAAGGCTCGACCATATCCCAGCCTTCGATGATCGCGATCATGCTTGACACGCTCGACGTCTCGCCCGGCATGCGGGCGGTTGAGGTTGGCTCCGGCTCCGGCTATGTGCTTGCGCTGCTTGAGGAGCTGGGAGTGGAGGCGGTTGGCGTTGAGATCATCCCGCACGTTGCGAATCGCTCGCTGCTCACGCTACGGCGCCTGAAGTACAAAGCCGACGTGTTGCAGGGCAATGCGGCGGAGATGGAGTGGAACGAGAAGTTCGACCGCGTGCTCTTCAGCGCAGCCGTTGAAGAGGTGCCGCAATGGTCGCTCGACCTGCTGAAGGAAGGCGGATTCGTGCTTGCTCCGGTGGGCGATCGCAGTTCCCAGGAGCTGGTGCGCGCCTATCGCGACCGAACCGAGCGCACGCGGCAATATTGTCGCTTCGTGCCGTTCCAGCCTTAGCGCAACTCAGAGTAGCGCTTGCGCATGAACTCGTACGCCGTGTCGTTGAGGAACACGTGCACGACGTAGTAGGAGAGCTTCTGGTCGTCGGTGGGGTTTTCGACGAATTCGCGCAACTGCTCGTCGTACACCTTGTCAACAACGCCGATCGCGGCCTTGATCTGCCCTTCGTTAAGGATCTCCTTGACGCACGACATGAGGAGGATGGTGTTCTTCGCGCGAATGTTGAGCCGCTCCTTCTCCCAATCGGCGAACATGTCGTTCACCTTCTTCAGGAACTCCTGGCTGGGGACCTTGCCCATTTTTACTGCCTCCTCGTGCACCTTGTCGGCTTCGGTCTTCAGCGCCTTCAGGGCGTCGGCTTCCTTCTTCTCCTGCTGTTTCGCCTCGGCGCGGGCGCGCTCGACCAGCGTCAGCAGGCGGTTCGTTTGGTCCTTGGTGAGAAGGAGTGGAAGAATCTGATTGGCGATGTCAATCTCCGCGAGCGTCTGCAGAATCGGGTTCACGCCATAGGGGTCGACCTTCGGCGGCGTCTGGGTGGCCGTCGGCATCACGGTAAGCGTGACCGTTACAAAGGTGATGAGAGGCAGCTTCATTCCTGTTCTCCTTGCTGGCGATTATGGTCGCTCCGGGGATTCGACGCCGGACCCGCTCCCGACGTTACCTGCATCCCTGCGCGCCAAATCAGGCAAGCGCCGAACATCTGCAGGCTTACGAACAGCGACCCGGCAATAAGGAAGACGGCGAAACCGGCGGCGTCGAGCCACTCTCTGTCACCGCCGATCGCGCTCACCGCCAGCCATCCACCGATAAGCGCTGCGCCCGAAAGCACCAACGCGCAGGCGCTGAGGAGAAACCTCGGCAACACCGAAAGCGCATCGAAACGTCGCGCCAGATTCAGAGTGCGCTGCCACGACACCCAGCCCCAGGCGAGCCAAAGCGCAAACAGCACAGCCGCAGCAGTCAAAGTGCTCATCGGTGTAAGATGCACGCGATTATGGAGTACCGACCCTTCGGAAGAACCGGAATGATGGTTTCGCCCCTTTGCATGGGCACGATGACGTTCGGCTGGCACCCCGACGACTGGGGCAGCGACACCGAGACCGGTTACAAAATCGGCAAGCGAGCGCTGGACCTCGGGATCAACTTCTTCGACACCGCGAACGTGTATGCGCGCGGCGTTTGCGAGCAGGTTACCGGCCGAGTCATCAAAGGCGTGCGTGACAAGGTCATCCTTGCAACGAAGTTTCACGGCCGCATGGACGACAGCGACCCGAACGCATGGGGGAACAGCCGACGGCACATCATTATGCAGTGCGAGGCCTCCCTCAAGCGATTGAAGACCGACTGGATTGACCTCTATCAGGTGCACCGCCCGCAGCCCTCGATACCGATTGATGAAACGTTGCGCGCGCTCGACGACCTGATTCGCTCTGGAAAGGTGAGATACATCGGCACCAGCACCTACGCGGCGTGGCAAGTGTGCGAGGCGCACTACGTGGCGCGTGAACTCGGACTGAATCGTTTCGTCAGTGAACAGCCGCCATACAACCTGCTTGATCGTCGAATCGAGAGAGAGTTGCTTCCCTTCTGCAGGACGTACAACTACGCAGTGATACCGTGGTCTCCGCTCGCGGGCGGCATCCTCAGCGGCAAGTATCTCGACAAGCCGCGCGATGGAAGATATGTGAAGAGCGACCCGATGAACCGGTGGAACCAACAGACGGAGCGAGTTGTGCGCAAGCTCAAGAAGGTTGCCGACGACCTCGGCCGCAGCCTGACCACTCTGTCCATCGCTTGGGTTGTAAACCAGCCGGGCGTAACCTCAGCCATCATCGGGGCGCGCAAGCTTACGCAGTTCAAGGACCTCGTCGCCGCAACTGAGTTGAAGTTAGACGCTGACGTCCTCAAGCGCATCGACGAGATCATCGCACCAGGCACGAACGTGGGCGAATACTACAACGCCGACTTCGGTCCGAACGCGCTTCCGATTTAGCTCTCTGCGCGAAGGAACGACTCGACCGCACGACCGACCGCGGAGAGCGAGGCTGCGCTGCACTTGTCGGGCGTGTCCTCGACCGTGTGCCACCACGAGTGACCCGGGCCGTAGTCGAAGTCTATGAGGTCAATCGTTGGGATGCCCGCACGATTCAACGGCTCATGGTCGTCGGCGATCACTGGGCCGGGTCGGTTTGGAAAGTGTTTCGAGAGGCCGATTTCGCGCGCGTGGCCGTAGAAGCGATCCATCAGCGTTCGCACGTAATAGTCGCTGTTCTGCTCGCGCGGGATAACCAAGTCGCGGTCCCCCACCATGTCGAGCAGAATGCCATAGGAGATCTTGCGATCCTCCTCCGACAGGTTGCGGGCAAAGTGCTCTGCGCCAAGAAACATCTCGTCAAGACCAGGCCCGAGGTCCTCTCCGTCCGTAAACAGGAATACGACGTTGACGGGCGGCTTTTTCTCTTTAAAAACGCGCGTTAGTTCGAGCAACAAGGCGACGCCGCTCGCCCCATCGTTTGCGCCAAGGATCGGCTTCGAACGGTTCTGAGGGCTGGGGTCTTGGTCAGCATAGGGTCGCGTGTCCCAGTGAGCCAGCAGCAGCACGGTTTTCTGCGCGCCGAAGTCCATTCGCCCCACGACGTTCCACATCGTTACGCTCTCGCCGGTTCGGCTCCAGCGGTGGCGGAACTCCTGCGTTTCCACTTTGTCGGTGTGCTTCTTCGCCTCCGCGACCAGCCAGTCCCGCATCTTCACGTGACCCGCCGAGCCGGGGTAGCGCGGGCCGATGTCGCACTGTGCGTTGAGCAAAGCGTACGCCTTCTCACCGTCAAACAGCGTCTCGGGGGATCGCGCCGGCGTCGCTACTCCGCCTTGGTGGTTAAGAGCGGATGAAGTCGCCGGCTCGCCGCAGCCGTTCAACAGCGCCAGCACCGCGTATGCGATCAGGGCTTGACGATGTAGCGGGATTCTCGCACCTCCCCAGTCTTGCCCTTTAGGGTGGCTTCGATGGTCGAGTCGAGAGATCGAACGATACGCGCCGAGTTCCAAATCCGAAAGTATCCGAGCGCGCCGCGAGCGAGCGACTCAGGCATCGCAACCTCATATGTGCCGTTCGGGTCGAGTTTCTTCCCGTCCACAACAACGTCGAAAATGCGCGACTCAGCCGGCTTGCTCGAAGAGAACGTAACGACGAAACCGGAAAGCTGCAGGAAACTGCGGTTTGAAGACGGGTACGTAGAAACCGAGCGCTCCAGCGCCTGCCGAACCTCAGCGCCAGTCAATCGAACCACCACGATCTTGTCCGTCGGGTACTGGAAGATCGACGCGAGGTCACCGCTTAGCGCACCGTCCTTGAGTAGGCCAGCGGCGATGAAAGCCCCATCCGCGCGCGCGGCGTCACGAATCGCGTCCGCTGCTGCCTGTGCAACGGGGTGCGTCTCCGAGCCGACGTCCTGTGCGGAAACATGAGCGGCAAAACACACCACCCCAACCAACAGCAGCATCTTGTTCCGGCTTATCATCATTGCGGCTCTCAGGAATTAGACCCTCAGGAAGGAGAATCGTTTCAGGCGGGCCCGGGGGGCGACCGGAGCTCGGGTCACCCCCCAGTGTACCCGCCTTTCTGGTGCTCACTGGGCGCGGCGAATCCGCACGCCGTCTAAACCAGCCTCGGTGACCGAGTCGTTGGGATTGTCGGACACCGACAGCCGAATCCGCATGTTTGCGGTAGGCGCAACGTACTTGCTCGCAATGAACTTCATGTCCGTCCAGGCGCCGGCTTGACCGCCGCGGATGGTGCGGACGGTTGTCCACGTCGAGCCACCGTCGTTCGAGATCTGGATTAGCAGGTCGTCCACGGTGCCGTTGTACGAAACCATCCAGTACTTCAACTCGATGATCCCGTTCGAGCCGGCCATGCTGAACACAGGGCTCGTAACGATCGTCGGGCCGCCGTCCAGGTCTACGCCGGCTGCCAGCCCCGTCACATAGCACTGACCGGAACCGTCGCCGTCGTTCGGTGGGTCGCCGCGCGTGCCGTTGCCTCTCGGAACGCCACGCTCCCAAGGACCTTCGATCACATTCTGGTTCGTGACCGTCCAGCCCTGGTTCGTCTCGAAGTTGTCCTGGAAGATTGTAACAACCTGGTTGGCGACCAGGCTTTCGTGAGGTGTGCTCGGGTCAACGTCCGTGACCGTTTGGTTGTTGGTTGTCCGAGCCGACAGGTACCACTCGACGAGCGTACCAACCGGCTGCGCCGGAAGGAGTGCAAACTCGGGGATCAATTCCGCACGCGGATTGAGCGAAGTGCTGACCAGCGGGCGCTCCTGCCAAGAACCGCCGTTGATCCTGAAGTGCACCTTGCCAGACCCAAAGTCATACTGGCCGCCGAGATTCTCAATCCGCACGCCGAACGCGATCTGCCGGTTCGCCGGCATCACGCTAAGGTCGGACGGCGACGTGAAGAACCGCAGCAAGCGCAGCGGCGGCGCCGGAAGGTTGTGTGCCGTGAAGCCGATGTTGATCTCGTTGTAGTGCGGTGTGCCGTTGGTGATGTCCCCATCGTCGTCATCAAGAGTGAGGACGACGATGGTGAGACCCGGATCAATTCGCGGGCTGAGCAGGATCTGGTTCAGATAGAGGAATCGGGCGTGGTCGAGACCGGCCTGGTTTCCCATCGTTCGCTGCAGTTCCCGCTTCGTATCCCAGAAGGCGCCAGCAAGCACGAGACCGCACTGGTGAGATTCACCCGAGCACGGGTACTGAACGTTGGGTTCATCTACATTACGCACGAAGGAATCGGGTGTGCCGCGGAAGCCCCGACCTACGATTGGGTCGTCCGTCAGCAGCGTGGCGGTGGCGTCCGCCGTGCCTTCGTGATAGTCACCGGTCGGGTTGTTGTGACCCATCGCAACGATGAAGTGTCCATACTCGTGATACACGACGGTCGAGTAACCGAGGTTCGGGCATCCGCCGCCGGAGCGGTAGAAGTTAATCGTGCTGTTGCTGTAGAACGCGTTGCACGATCCGCTCACGTTCACGCGCGTCGGAATCGAGATGTCAATCCCTGGATAGGCCGAGTTGATGGACTTCGCGAAGTTGTGAACGATTTCTGTGTGAACGAACGCGTTCACCTGCGAAGTAATGAACTCCGTCGGCGTAGGATTGAACAGCATGTTCGCCGGGCCGGGCGGGGTTACGTTCATGGAGATTACGTGATTACCCACGCCACCCTGGTCCTGAACCGTTGACCAACGACCAACCAGCGCACCCTCGACCGTAACTTGGCCGGAGCCGCCGTGGGGGATCGTAAAGTTACCGTTCGCATCGGCAAATACGCTGTTGCCGCCGACGATGCGCGCACGCGCAAACGGATAATCGAATTGCTGTGGCGGGTTCCAAGTTGTGTCCGGATTCAGACCCGGAGTCATCCATGCGCGGAAGTGCCCGTTTACGTCCACGTAGTAGATCTCGTTCCGCTTCTCAAGAAGCCGACCGTTCACCGCGTCTACGTAGAACATCCACGCCTCGGGGGCGGAAAGGTCGCCCTTGTCCGCGAACACCTTGTATGCATAGCGCCCCTCTTCGCCGTTTCCCCAAACAACAAACTCTGGTGAAGAGATGAACCTCGCATACGGTATCCGGGAACGCACGATTTGGACTGCCTGTATCGGGCTTAGGATGTTCGCCGGTGGCGGCGCACTCGGCGTGGGCTTGATCACCGGATTCGCGAGCACCACCTGCTGCACCAGACCAGAGCGCACCAGCACCGTAAGACCGGCTTCGTCCACGCGAACGCCGTGAGCGTATTGCTGGAACCAGACCGCCTCGAACTTCCCGTTGCCGATGTTGGTCGTGCGCGAGAAACTTAGTTCGTCCGGCTGTACACCGAAGACCGCCGCATACTCGTTCACGAACCGCTGAGCAGTCTCAGACGTGTCGAAACCGCCAATGGGGAGGTTCCCATACACCATCCCAACTCGGCCGCCGGACCACCACACCTCAGCCTTCGGGTGGGCCGCCTTCATTCGCTGTACTGCCGCATGCGTGCCCTCAGGCTGCTGAGAACCGATTGTCTGCGCAGCGGAAAACGAAACGAAGGACGCGGCGATGGTTGCCGTCAACATATATTTTACGATCTGCATTACTCTTTCCTCCTAATGTTGCGCTGACACGAACTGTCCGTGCCGTTTCGCTTAGGATGCTCTGGATACCGAGGGGTCTCGAAGATACGCTTCGATAAACTCTTCGATTTCCCCATCCAGTACTCGATGGACGTTTGGAGTCTCGTAGTTCGTTCGCAGGTCCTTAACCATCTGGTACGGCTGCATCACATAGGAACGAATCTGCTTGCCCCAGTCCGCCGACGTCAGCTCGCCCCGTATCTCACTCAGCCGCTCCGCACGCTGCTCCCTCTGGTACTGCGCCAGCCGCGAGGCAAGGATCGCCATGGCGTTCGCCTTGTTTTGGTGCTGGCTTCGCTCGTTCTGGCAGCTTGCGGAAATCCCCGTAGGAATGTGAATGATTCGAACCGCCGACTCCGTCTTGTTCACATGCTGCCCGCCCGCGCCGCTCGAGCGGTAGGTTTCAATTCGCAACTCGTCGGGGTTCAACTCAACGTCTTGCTCCTCCATCTTCGGTAGAACCTGCACCATCGCGAAGCTCGTATGCCGACGGTTCCCCGCATCGAACGGGCTGATCCGAACCAACCGGTGCACGCCGTGCTCTGATCGTAGCATCCCATACGCGAATGGTCCTTCTATAGAAAACGTCGCACTCCGTAACCCCGCGACTTCACCAGGAGTCTCCGACAAGAGCTCGGCTCGAAAGCCGCTGCGTTCGGCCCAGCGAAGATACATCCGGACCAGCATTTGCGCCCAGTCGCATGCCTCGGTCCCCCCTGCGCCCGCTGAGACCTCCACGATCGCGTCGCGCTCGTCGTACTCGCCGGAGAACAGCGTTTGAACCTCCAACTTCCTCAGCGCAGGCTCGAGCGCTTCCATCTGCTCTTCCAGCTCTCGCTCGTACTGTGGGTCCGCCTCCGACTTCAAAATGTCAGCAAGCGCCTCAAGGTCGGCCAGGCGCCGCTCGAGCTCGTCCATCTCCTCCACCCGTGCGCGTAGGCTTGACAGCCGACGCATAACTGTTTGCGCTTCCCTGGACGAGGACCAGAAGTCCGGTTGCTCGGCTTGGCGCTCAAGGTGTCCTATCTCGGCACGCAGGCTGTCCAGGTCAAAGATGCCCCCTTACCGCGTCCACGCGCTTGCGCGCGGCGGCGAGCCGATCCAAGGTCTCTGGGGTAATCACGAATGGAAGTTTACCCAAGGAAAAGGGGGGCGGCTGGAGCCGTCCCCCCACGTTCACGCGGAGGATAAAGTCCTCCGCTGCCCTCCTTTCCACACCAAGCCTACGCTCGGCAACAATCAGTCTACACCATTTCAGCGGCGAAGCGAACACGGTTTTCAAATCTCCGGTAGGAATACCAGGTTTCTGGAAAACGTCGCCAGAACCGAACAGGAGCTCGCCGATAATGCCATACGGAAGGCAGAAACTATGCTCGGCCTGTTCGCATACGGGATCGTCGCCCTCATCGCCGCCTTGGTATTTGTCGGTGGGATGTCGCTCGTTACTAAGGTGGGCGCTCTTGGCGACCGATCGATGGGCACTCGTATCCTCTTCGCGTGGGCGCTATGTTTTGCCAGCCCGTACCTTTGGGTCGAAGCCAACACAAAGATGCACGTGGCCAACCTTGAGCACGTCGTTGACGAAGCGGTCTCAAAACACAAAGTGGAACCCGACGTCGTCATGACTAAGGTGCAGTACGTGCTTGGCGGAAAGGCCCGGCTTATCGTCATCGCGCGCACCCCGGTGCAAGAGTGGGGATCGTATCGCAACATTTACGCGCTAACTGCGGAACGCGATGGCGAGAATTGGCAACTGGTTGAGGTCACCCCCATCAACACCGAAGACGGGGACTCGGCAGGATTCACTTTGCCCCCATACTGGTAGGCAAACTCACCGCGGAAACGCCGCGCTAATACCCCCGTCCACCGTGATTGAGCAGCCGGTGGTCTTTGCGCTCCTTGGGCCCGCGAGGAACACAATCGCCTCAGCCACGTCCTCAGGCAAAATGTTCACCCGCAAGGCGTTACGCCTACGGTAGAATTCCTCCAATTCATCTGGAGTAATTCCATAGCTCTTTGCCCGCTCCTGTCTCCACGCAGAATGCCATATGTACGAGCCCTCGAGCACCGCGTCGGGCAACACACAGTTCGCTTGCACCCCGATTGGGCCACCCTCCTCCGCCATGCAACGAATGAAGTGCTGAGCCGCCGCCTTGGCGGCGCTATAAGCTGACGCGTTCCGGCCCGCCACGAGCGCGTTCTTGCTGGTAACCGTTACCAGCGATCCACCGGACCCCTTGCGCCCTCCACACGCGAAAGGCAGCACGAGTCGGCAGGAAACAGCCGAGCGCCAGAACATTAAAGTCTATACTCAAATCCTGTACAGATACCTCCTCGACAGGGGCAGAAGTGGCAATTCCCGCGCTGCAGATTAGGATGTCCACCCCGCCCCACCGCTCAATGCACGCCATAGTTATCGCATCGACGGAGGCCTCGTCCGTAACGCCGCACCGAATCCCGAATGCTCTGCCACCTCCTAGGTCGGCTGCCACCGCCATCTCCGCCGCTTCATCCAGATCAGCGACTACGACGTGCGCCCCAAGGGCGTGCAGTGCCTGGCAGGTTGCGCGGCGAATGCCACTGTCTCCGCCGGTCACACACGCGATCCAACCGTCCAGCTCTCTCGCAGATGGATGCAGTTGTAACTTATAAAGTCCAAGTGACCAATACTCTATGGCGAACGCCTCACTCTCTGTAAGGCTTTCAAACCCACCGATCACCTCTGCGCCTTCGATCACCTCGGTCGGAGCCACTTCCCTTGACCCATAGCACGCACACCTCCTTTCCGAGGTCGTCTCGCTCCACGCTTTTGGAAGAGGTGTTCCCGCCGTAGATGTTGCACAGCGAACGGTCAGCTGCCAGGAGCCTCGAGCGGTAGACGAGCAGGACGAGCGCCCCGTTCAGTCCAGCCGCCTCACCCTCGTTCCAGCGAGGTCTTGTCATTGCGCGATTATGGAGCGAGGGCACTAACGACGCCGCAGCCACTGAGGGCGCGGGGGTGCAATAATCCGCGCGATGCGAACTGCACGTCCGCACTGCAGCAGACACAGAGGAAACACACTCTTTGCCGCCCTTGTGCTGGGAGCGCTCCTCCTCGGCGCGTGCGCCCAAACATCCGCACCAGACGTCTACGGCCTTTGGCGCACCCGGACTGATGACGGTCGGGTCGTGCTGCTCGAGCTTCGCTCAGACGGCAAATATACGCGCATAGCCACGCTCGAGGGAATCACTTTCGCGTCAAAGGGCACCTGGAGGATCGAAGGGAGGAAACTGAGGTTTGAAGAGCAGGTCGAGACGGTCGACCGGCATGTGACCCAGGGTGGTGCAATTGTTGAAGTTCCGTTTCAACTGCAGGGCCGCAACCTCGTCCTGAAGCCCGGCACAGAGTTTGAGGAACGGTACGTGCTGGTGCAGTAGCGGACGCGTTACTCCTCCTTCTCGACCTCGGTTTTCACGCCGATACTCGAGATGATCTCGGCTACACGCTCGCACTCCGCTCGGTCCGCCCGGTGAACGACGCACGAGCCGAAGCGGTCAATCTCCCAGGTCTCGATCTCCGCTTCCTCTCTCGTACAGCCCGTTGCGACGATGAGAATCTCTATGACCTCAGCGAACGTGTTGTAGTCGTTGTTGAAGGCAACAACATGCCAGCCACCACCGCGAGTGGTCGTGTCGTCGGGGCGCGGCTGGGTTCGCTCTCTGGGCGGGGCGACTATTGCCATTCGGGACGCACCTCCGTCTGAACACCGATGCTAGAGAGGATCGAGGCGACGGCGCAACAGTTCTCTTGGTTCGAAAAGTATACCTCCGCGCGCCCGAGGTGCTCAGCTTCCCACGCCTCAATGTACGCCTCCTCCGCGCTGCAGCCGGTCGCAAAGCAGATCATGCGCGAGAGTTTGTCCAACGTCACGTCCGGCTCTCCCAGCACGACGGTCATGTACCGACCTCGATAGCCGGGCGCGGCTCGAATCACGTGGGGCTCAGGCTTCAGCGCCATTCCTCCTTAAGCATATCGCAAACAGAACGAGAATGCCAACCCCACACAGCAAAACCCCCAAGCGAAAGGCGAAGGGACGGTAAATCAACCTGCCTTCTGGGCGTTCCTCCCAGCCGGAAGGCAGACGATTCCGATAGGCCGCGGCGTTCGGGTGGTCGAGCCGCAGCGTCATCTCCGTCGCGGAGGCAGCGAGGACCGGCGAATTGTCCCCCCTCCCTAACCGGTATACGTTCACTCCCGCCTCGGAACTCACCAGCGGCAGCGGGTGCTCGCGGGTCGAGAGCACGTAGTTCACGCCAAGCGCCGCGAGCACGTCCGGGTCGAACGACGGACGAACGAACAGGATGTTGCCGTTCGCCGTAGGGGCACTATCCCGACCGTTAACTGTGTCAAGCGCCTCCTTCGTCGCGCGAGGGATGAGCGAGTCGTATCCATCCGCAGTGGCGATGCGATACGGCAGTAGCGTGTTCGGCGGCGCGACCCCGCCCGGTGCCGCTCGTAGAAGGCTCCAACCGTCGTTCACAACGGCGACCGTCTCACCGCGCAGACTGTCCAGCAACGCCTGAGGTTGCTTGTAAAGGCCCGGCTCGCTCGCGGGGTTGATGCCGTCGTGGGCTAGGAATAGAAGACCGACGCTCACCGCGAAAAGCGGCGCCCAAAACGCCGCGCCACGCAAGCGGAGCCCAGAAGACGCACACACGAACACAGCACTGAGGACAAACGCCCCGGCGAACAGGCGCGTCATCCCGGCGAACCGCTCGGCAAGCGGGGCGAACTCCTCGACGCTTGGGCGTACGGTCGTCGCCACCCAAGCGCCGAAAACAGCGATGAGCACGCACATTAGAAGCCAGGGTGAACGGCGCGCCCCATCGGCGTGGTCATCGCGAATCGCACATCCCGCCGCGGCGCACAGCCCAACCGTGACCAGAATCGCAGCGCGACCCGGTGAGCCGGTCGCAGACCAGCCTGGAACGAGGAAGTAGAGCGCCTTCGCGACGAGCGTGCCTAATGCAACGCTCAAGCCAAACGCCACCAACAGATAGTTGAAGCCGATGCGCCTACGCCCAGCCAGAGCGCCCAAACCGAACAGGGCGAGCGCCGGTATCACCGGCCCGACATAGAACGCCAGCT
>PSLA01000029.1:309-10194 GCA_040289295.1 Armatimonadota bacterium | reverse complement strand
AAGCCAATAGGACGTTACCTCGGGCTCAGTCGCCGCCTCGACTTGCGGTAACCCGAACGCGGATGGGGCGACCAGGGGTACAAGGTGCTTCACGCCGAGCGCCTGCGCCTTGTAGCCCGTCCATCCTTCGTTGGTGGGCGCGCTAGCACGGTGCCCGGTTCTGCCGGCCTCGAGCGCCGGAAGCACCTGCGGCGCGGCGAAAGAAAGCCCCAGAACGAGACCGAACAGCACGGCGGCGGACCGACCGCTTCCTCGCTCGAAGAGAACCAGCCATGCCAGCAGCAAGAAGGCAGCCATCATTCCAAAGGCGGCGATCTGAGCGTGTCCAGCAAGCCACATAAAGCCGAAGGCGCTCATGCTTGGAAGCGCGCGCAGGCCGACCTCCCAAACCCGGAGCACCGCCCACAGACCCCACGGTATCCATGCGGCGGTCATCAGGACGCTTGGAAGTTCCAACCACCCGACCAAAAATGCGCTAAGTTGGAACGACGTCGCAGCGAGCATCGCGCCCGCGGGCGGCCCCCGCAGGCGACGCACGAAGAGGTACATCCCCATTCCCGCCACGACCAGATGGAACCAGGCCGAGAATCGGAGGAGCGCCTCCGCCGAGAACGGCGTCGCAGCCCAAAGCAGATGCAGCGGGTACAGAGGCGCGGACTGAGAGTTCGCGAGAAACGGCACGCCAAGGAAGGTGTATGGGTTCCAGAGCGGCACCTCGCCGCTGCGCTCGGTCTCGAGCATGTAGTCCCTCCATGGGAGGAACTCCAGCACGGCATCCATCTGCAGGATGTCCCAACGATAGTTGGGCTGAGGCTGGTTCCAAGGCGGGAAGCGATGGGCGTGGTCTACTGGCGCGGGCGTCTTGCCCTGCAATACGAACGGAAACGTCGGCAGCAGCGCGACGCAGGCACAGACGGCGACGGGAAGAACGGCGTCTTTCGTCTTGCTCATGCTCGCCTACCCTCTAAGCTGACGACGATGGTGCGAGTTTACTGGCAGTACGAGAGCTGTTGGCGCGCTTTCTCGTGTTCCGGATCAATCACAAGGATG
Organism: Armatimonadota bacterium; assembly: GCA_040289295.1. Taxonomy (GTDB): domain Bacteria; phylum Armatimonadota; class Fimbriimonadia; order Fimbriimonadales; family ATM1; genus J051. The sequence continues at coordinate 9,144 of PSLA01000029.1, read as the reverse complement.
GCACGAAACTCCTGGCACGCCTCATCTACCATGCCGAGCATCATCAACGTCATGGCGTAGTCGTACCGCACATCCAGATTATCGGGGGCGTCTTGCACCACGGTACGCAGCCCTTCGAGGCTGCCCTCGAAGTCACCTTCAAACTGCGCTATCAACGCGAGTTGCCACCGAGCCCTGACGTGACCCGGCGCCAATTCCAACACCTTGTTCAAGGCCTGCCTTGCAAGGTCGTACTGCCCTTCGCATCGATGCTGGAAACCAATTTCGTACTGCTCTTCCACCGTCATCGCTGAGCCTGATTCCTGACGGATGGTCGCCAACTTGGCATCCTCCAGCGGTTTACCGCCGCAAGAGTATAACACGCAACGCAGCCCTATGTGCAACCGCCTGATGGTTCAGCCTAAGTCTCGGCGGTGCCAGGCTTCAGTCGAGGCGAAATGACGTCCTCACCTTCCGCCTGGGGCGGCTCCTCGGCGCGCTGCTCCGCTTCAGGCGGGGGTTCAGGCTCGCCGGGTTGTGCGGCTCTATCTGCTATGCCCATCACTTTAACGAACTCCTGTCGGTCAATGGTCTCCTTCTCCAGCAGTGCCTCCACGACGGCGTCCAGCTTCTCCCTGTTCGTAACAAGAATCTCGGTGGCTCGTCGGTAACATGACTCGACGATGTCCTTGACCTCTTGGTCAATGAGGCGGGCGACCTCTTCGCTGTAGTCTCGGTCTTCCATATAGTCTCGGCCGAGGAACGGATTCGCGTGCTGTCGTCCGAGGGCAAGCGTGCCCAGCTTCTCGCTCATCCCATAGCGGCACACCATAGCGCGCGCTATGCGCGTTACGCGCTCGAGATCGTTCGTCGCACCGGTCGTAACCTCTCCATAGACGATCTCCTCTGCAACGCGCCCGCCAAGCAACGCCGTAATCTCGTCCATCAACTCCGCCTTCGTGACAAGGTACTTGTCTTGTACAGGAAGTTGCCACGTGCTCCCGAGCGACATGCCGCGCGGCAGGATGGTTACTTTGTGCACGGGATCGGTGTGCTCGAGAAGTTCTCCTATGACAGCGTGGCCAGCTTCGTGGTACGCAATGGTTTCGCGCTCCTTCTTGTCCACGACGCGGCTGCGGCGCTGAGGGCCGGCGATAACCCGATCCAGCGCCTCCTCAATGTCGTCCATTTCGATACGCGACTTACCTCGCCGTGCCGCAAGCAACGCCGCCTCGTTTAGGGTATTGGCAAGGTCCGCGCCGGTGAACCCAGGAGTTCGCTTTGCAATAACGTCCAGCTTGACGTCGTCGCCGAGCGGCTTACCTCGCGCATGAATCTTCAGTATCTGTTCTCGGCCCTTGGCATCCGGCGCATCTACGACGATTTGGCGGTCGAATCTACCCGGACGGAGCAGCGCCGGGTCGAGCACGTCTGGGCGGTTCGTCGCCGCAATAAGGATGACGCCCGTGTTCGGGTCGAAGCCATCCATTTCGACGAGCAGTTGGTTCAGGGTCTGCTCACGCTCGTCGTGCCCTCCACCCAATCCAGCCCCGCGTTGACGGCCGACTGCGTCAATCTCGTCCACGAAAATGAGGCTCGGGCGGTGCGCCTTCGCGGTTTCGAAAAGATCCCGTACGCGAGCCGCACCAACACCGACAAACATCTCTACGAAGTCAGAGCCGCTGATATGAAAAAAGGGCACGCCAGCCTCGCCTGCAACCGCGCGCGCCAAATGCGTTTTGCCGCAACCTGGAGGCCCCGTGAGCAGCACACCCTTGGGGATCTTCGCGCCAAGGGCGACGTACTTTTTTGTATTCTTCAAGAAGTCTACGATCTCCTCAAGTTCCTGCTTCGCTTCCTCCACGCCAGCCACGTCTTCGAACGTTACTTTTGGAATGCTCTCGTTCACACGCCGCGCCCGGCTGCGCCCGAAGTTGATCGCCGGATTCCCGCCTGACTGCGCTGGGCGAATCAAGAAGAACCACAAACCGACAATGATGGCAATCGGCAGAAGCAGCGTGAACAGCAGCCCCACCACCCCCTCGCTGATCAGCGGCTTGCGTATCTCGATGTTGTTGAAGCCGGTCTGGGTCAGGTCACGATAGAAGTTACCGCCCGGGTCGGAAGCCCACTGCCAAGCGGTTGCAACCTTCCGAGAGCCGTCCTTATACTGTGCGGTCAAACGGTCGCCGTCCCAGACGATCTTCTCCACACGATTGGACTTTACGTCCTCGAGGAGCATCGCGGCGGAGACCTCTCGAGGCGTCTCCACGCCCGGAATGAGGCCAACGCCGCCCTGGTTGCTTAGGAACCAAACAACCACCCCGACGAAGACGATGGCAATGATGAGGGTGCGAGTTCTGCTATTCAAGACCGTATATCAGCGATACCGCGCTACACCTTGCTACGCCCAACCGAGCCGCGCGGTTTCCTTAACGCTCGCCAGTATACCGGACTAGATGCACGTTTCGCCTTGCTTCGGCCCCCTCAAAGGGCCTCAAAACGAAGCGAAACGACCGCTTCGCCCGAGCGGGACCGTGCGCGCTCGGCGACACCCAACCCTGGCGCCCACACGACGCCCAAGGCATTTGCCACAACCGGAAGCCGTATCCGCGCCTCCACCGGGATGCCCTCCGCCTTCAGAGCCGGCAGCAACTTCCGCTCCCGCGAGCCGATACGGATGCTGTCGCCGCGACAAGCGAACCGAACCGACAGCGAATCACACAGCGAAGCCCTAACCGCCTGGACCAGCGCCCTGCGTCCCACGCGCCGAGGCGTTGAGCCACCGACTGCCACGATGCGCCAGCCCTCCCCACTCACGACGCCAGGTACTCCAAGCCGCTGCTCAAGCGGCTCGACACGTCTCCTGTTTTTCACGACAAGCGCAACGCCGGTTACCTGCGCCAACACACCCTGCTCGACGTTCGCGCCCATGCGCTCAGCGTTCGCCAGCGCGGCAGCGAGAGCGTCGGCAATCTCAAAGGTCGGTGAGCCGCCCATCTCGCGAACGGCGAGCACCACTGCGCGACGGCGCAATGCAACCGGCAGCGCCGCAAGTCGAGCACGTTCGTATCGCGCATGATGGCGAGAAATCCATCGCGAAAGGGGATGATTGCGGACCTCGCGAGCCACGGACAGCTCGAACCTCGCGAGCGAATCGAGGAGCGCGTCCTCGTCTCGAAGAATCGCGGCGGTGCGCGCGGCGTTGTCGACCGCGCCCGGATGCAAATGCTCGAACGCCGGCAGAACCCTCTGCCGAGCCCGCACTCGCGCGTGCGCTTCATCCAGATTCGAAGGATCTTGGATGAAATCGAAACCCCGCTCCCGGCAGAACGCCTCCGTCTCCGACTTCCGCGCGAACAGCAGCGGACGAACGATTGCGTCGCGACGGACTGGGATGCCGCTTAGCCCGCGCATCCCCGCGCCGCGCGCCAGGTTGAGCAGCATCGTCTCCACGTGGTCATCCAACGTGTGAGCAGTTGCGATAAGTTGCGCGCATACTTGTTGTCGCGCCTTCTCGAAGAACGCATACCGTGCCAACCTCCCCGCCTCCTCGATGCCCACGCCCTCATGCTTGGCGAGAGCGCGCACGTCCACACCGTCGCACACGAACTCGACTCCCACCGACGTCGCCAGTTCCCGGCAGCGCTTCGCCTCCTCGCCGGACTCGGGCCGAAGGCGGTGGTCGAGGTGCGCCGCAACGACTCGAACGGGCTCCTCAACCAACAACGAAAGCAGGCACATGGAGTCCGCCCCTCCCGAAAAGCCAAGCAGAATGCAATCGCCCGGACTGAACAGTCCGTGCAAATCGACGAATCTGCGAAATCGCTCCTGCAACGTCATCATTCTACGGTAAGATTGCCAACGAACATGGACAAGACCGTACCCTCTGCAATCGAGGCGCTCAGGCGCGCTGGCGTGCGCGACGGAATGACCATCATGGCCGGAGGCTTCGGCCTGTGCGGAATCCCAGAGAACCTCATCGCTGCCCTACGCGAACTGGGCGTTAAGAACCTCACCGTTATCAGCAACAACGCCGGAGTGGACGACTTCGGCCTCGGGCTTCTGCTGCAAACAAAGCAAATCAAGAAGATGATCGCCAGCTACGTGGGCGAAAACGACCTCTTCGAGCAGCAGTTCCTCAGCGGAGAGTTGGAGGTCGTACTCACACCACAGGGCACGCTCGCCGAGAAGATTCGCGCCGGGGGCGCAGGAATCCCCGCCTTCTTCACACCCACCGGCTATGGCACGCTCGTGGCTGAAGGCAAGGAAACGCGCGAGATCAACGGCAGGTGGTACGTGCTCGAAGAAGCGCTCACCGCCGACGTGAGCCTCATCAAAGCATACAAGGCGGACAAGGCCGGCAACCTCATCTATCGAAAAACCGCGCGGAACTTCAACCCGATGATGGCAACAGCCGCCACTGTAACCATCGCCGAAGTGGAGGAGATTGTAGAAATCGGAGAACTCGATCCCGACTGCATCCACACACCCGGAATCTACGTTGATATGGTGGTGAAGGGCACCTTTGAAAAGCGAATCGAGCAACGAACCGTCCGCCCCGGCTGAGCCCGAGCGCGCACGCATCCGCCTCGGCACCGCGGGATTCCACTACGACGACTGGGTAGGTCCCTTCTATCCAGAAAACCTCGCGCAGTCCTCTTGGTTCGAATTCTACGCCCAAGAGTTCTCTTGTCTTGAACTCAACGCGTCGTTCTACACCTGGATGGCAACGCGCACAATGCAGCGGTTCGCCGAGCGCGCGCCCGACCGGTTCCGCTTCAACGTGAAAGTGCATCGCTCGCTTACGCACGACATCGCCGACGTGGACAAGGGAGTCGCCGCGATGGTAGACACCGCCAAGCCACTGGTGGAGGCGAATAAGTTTGGATGCTTCCTCGCCCAGTTTCCACAGTCGTTCCGCCCGAGCGCCCAGTGCGAAGCGTACGTCGAGCGCCTTGCCGAGTCGCTTCAGCCACTATGCATAGAGTTCCGCTCAGCCGATTGGCAAACGGAGCGAGCCAACCGCCTGGCGGAGAGTGCCGGCTTTGGCATCGTCGCTGTGGACGGCCCAAAGCTGCAAGGGCTGCCAACCCTCGTGCCGCCTCCAACCTCGCCACGAGGTTACGTGCGGCTGCACGGCCGTAACAAAGGGAAGTGGTACAGCCACGAGGAAGCGTGGGAGCGGTACGACTATCTCTATACCGAAGAGGAACTGCAGGAGGTCGCCGCACTCGTGCTGGACGTTGTTTCTCGCGCACACGAAACCTATGTCGTCTTCAATAATCACTACGGAGCGCAGGCAATTACAAACGCCCGCCAGATGGCCTCCCTCCTCGGCATACCCCACTCACCCGCGCAGGGGCAGCTGTTTTGACGGGGTTGATATGGAACTCTCATCGCCCAAGTCGCCCCAGAGCCGCAAACTCTGGCGAAGCAATGTCCTGATAGCGCCATTAGCGCAGCACACGCTCCTTAATTTGCGAGGATTTGCGGCTGGAGAGGTGCTTCTGGTGAATGAAGAACAGGGCGGCGCCATGACCATCGACGAGCTGTCTGCCTACTTGGAAAGACCGAGATCAACGCTTCAAGAGCGTTCGGGAAGGTAAAGTCCCGCGCCAAAAGATTGGCCGCCATCGGCGCTTCCGGAAGGAATCTAGTGACCACTGGTTTGGAAGAACGCACGGCGGCGTCTAATAAAGGAGAACACGAGTAATGGCGGAGTCCTTGAGGGATCAGGTCCTGCGAAAGATCGCCCTCGCCCTCATCCGCCTCCTCATCGAACGACAAGGTTACAACACCACTTTTCTCTCCAATGCAAACCAAGCAGGCAAGCAAACCTAAGTCCTTCGCCCAACGCAACAAACAGCACGCCGTTGAAGAAGCCCCAACCGGCTTGCCGATTGGGGCTTCTCTCATGCGGCTCAGTTGCCGTCTACTTGCATGCGGCAAGGCGGCGGTTGACTGCGTCCCAATCTATCACTTTGAGGAACGCGTCAATGTACTGTGCGCGCGCAGTGCCGAAGTCGAGATAGTACGCGTGCTCGTAAACGTCCAGCGCGAGAATCGGAGTGCAGTTCCATATCGGATACGTGTTCTGCGCATCGCCGATGTAGTTGAAGAGACTCCTTTCCTCGTGGTCATAGGCAAGCCACACCCAACCTCGGCCGCCCATACCGCTCGCCTTTAGGTCCTGCTGGAACGCTTCGAACGACCCGAAGTCGCGTTCAATCATCTTGAGCGCTTCGCCAGAGGGCTCGCCGTTTCCGCCGAGGATATCGAAGTAGATGGTGTGGTTGAGGAAGCCGCCGTAGGCAAACGTGTAGTCCACCTTCAGCGCTCGAATCTCGCTGTACACCTGGTTCGCCTTAGCCGGGTCCTTGTCCAGCTCAGCGAGCCGCTTCCGAATCTCGTTCGTCTTGTTTGCGTATCCCTGGTATAGTTTGAAGTGCTCCTCGTGCGTGCGCCGACTGATTCCGACGCTTTCCGTCGAGAACACTTTGTCGGCAAGTGGAACCGCTTCTACGAGCTTCACTTGTGGAGTTGCAATTTCAGCCATGGAAATACCTCCTTTTCGTGGTCGGTTGCGGCACAATCGCCGCGCTTAATGTTAAGGATACCCGAAAGCGCTTGGAGGCTACGGTGAGTCGAAGATTCCACGCCGTAGCGTCCCACCGTTAACAAGTCTCCGCCCAGGGCCAATGGTCAAAGCTCGATGCTCATGCCAGGCTTCAAAACTGTGCACTCGACGCCGATCTCGTCTTTACACCGACGTGCGAACTCCTCAGCGTCCTGTGCGATGAGGTCGAACGTACTATAGTGCATCGGGATGACGCGACCCGGCTTGATGAGCTCCACCGCCTTGAGCGCCGCCTCCGGGCCCATGGTGAAGTTGTCCCCAATCGGCAGCAGCGCCACGTCCGGTTTGTGCAACTCACCAATGAGCTTCATATCGTAGAACAGCGCAGTGTCGCCCGCGTTGTAGATTGTCCTTCCAGCGGTCTTTACGATGATCCCGGCGGGATTGCCGCCATAGCCTCCGTCGGGAAAAGAAGAGCCGTGGTGCGCAATCGTTAGCTCCACCCTGCCGAACGGGAACTCCCTTCCCCCGCCGAGGTGCAACGGATGTGCGTTCACTCCTTGCGCTCCGAACCAGTTTGCAATCTCATAGTTGCTGACGACCGCCGCGCCGGTTCGCTTGGCAATGGCGACAGCGTCGCCGATGTGGTCGCCGTGAGCGTGCGTAATCAGGATGTACTCTGCGTCCACTTCATCCGGGCCAACGTCAGCCATCGGGTTCCCCGACAGAAACGGATCCATCAGAATCTTCACGCCGCCGGAGTCGAGAGACCAGGCGGCGTGTCCGTGAAATGTGAGTCTAACTGCCATCGGTTCTCCTCCGCGGACATTTTACCAACGGCTGCCCCCAAATCTCCGCCGTTCCGGGTACCTTCACGTCATAGGAGGTCAATGATGGCACAAGTGATGAAAGGCAAGGAGTTCATCGTCGAGATCCCCGACGAGGTGGGAGCTGGAGCGCGAGCACTCGAGGCTCTCGTTAAAGACAGGATCAACCTCGCTTGCTTTGTCGGCTACGGCACCGGAGGCGGCAAGGCGTATATCCACCTCGTTCCGGAGGATTCTGACCGCGCGTTGACCGCTCTACGGGGTGCCGGATACCAAGTGCAGGTTAGCGATGCGGTGCTCTACGTCAGCGAGGACAGGCCGGGCCTTGCCGCGGACGTGCTACGCAAGCTCGCTAACGCGGGCATCAACCTCGTTCATTGCTACGCGACTGCGGTGGGCGCCACCAACGCCCTGCTCGTCATCCGAACCAGCGACGACGAACGTGCGGTTGGGGTCCTGTCCGGATGAAAACAGAACAAATGGTGCGCGGGAAAGGACTCGAACCTTCACGCCTTTTGGGCACTACCACCTCAAGGTAGCGTGTCTACCAATTCCACCACCCGCGCACAAGGATGGACCCCTGAAGTATACCCTCGCCCGAGCGCAACGCTTCCTCGTGTCTCTGGGCAGGCTCTTTTAACGGGATGAACAAAGATGAACAAAAGAGACTCGGGCGAGGTGTTATGCCCCGGAGTCGCGCTGCTCCTCCTCGCCTTGGCCGTCGAAGCCGCGCTCGTCCTTGGAATCGGTTCGGAGCGAGGCGCTCGCTGGCACCGCCGAGATGGCGGAGATAGACCGGAACCGCCTTCTAGCCGCACTCGCGACCGCCGCCATCTTCGCTGCCCTCCTGTTTTTCTCCGGTAGAGCCGTGCTGGGCACTGCAGCGGGTGGAGAACTCATCTCGACGAACAGGGAAAACCCGCCGGAAACGCCCTAAAGAACGCGGGAAGTGGAGCCGACAATCCCATGTAGGAGCCAGACGGCTTCCACCAGAAAAAGGCAATCCCCCGGCGGGGGAACGCAAAGCCGACAGGGCCGTGAGGCCGGCTGGGCCGCCTGTGGACGACAATGGTAACCTATCAAGGAAACTACAATGCGAATCACAACCGAACAAGTGAAAGCGCTCCTGAACGAGCGCCGGAAGGGCGGCCAACTTGCTCACAACGAGGTCAAAACTGAGCGTCCCGGTGACGCGGACCTCAAACTTCTCCACGAAGTAAAGGAGGCAATCCTCGCCATGCCCGAGGTCCGCCAAGAGTTGGTCCACGAAATCCGAGAGCGCATTGAGCGCGGCGAATACAACCCAAGCGTCGACGAAATCGTTGACGCAATGATTCGCCGCGCCATCGCTGACCGGGCCGGAGACTGACGGCGCGCTGCCCGCAAGCCTGGTGCGCTCGCCTCCTCAAGAGTAGGGCGCCGCGCCGGGTACCCTTCCCCGTCCGTGGA
>PSLA01000029.1:0-287 GCA_040289295.1 Armatimonadota bacterium | reverse complement strand
CCCCAGCCATTCGCGCCATGAAGGGCGACAGAGTCGCCTGCGTGACCGCCTACGACGCGCCCTCAGCAGCTATGGCTGACGAGGCGGGGGTTGACCTCATCCTCGTCGGCGACTCGGTAGGCAACGCCGTTCTCGGATATCAGGACACCCTTCCCGTCTCCATGGCGGATATGCTGCACCATGTAGCCGCAGCGCGCAGGGGCTGCCGACGGGCGCTCCTCGCCGCCGACATGCCGTTTGGCTCCTTCCAGCCTAGCGCGGAGCAGGCGGTCGCCAACGGCATCGCA
>PSLA01000002.1:65599-118420 GCA_040289295.1 Armatimonadota bacterium | reverse complement strand
CGAGCGCCACGCGGCCGAGCCTCCCTTGGCACCCTGTGCGCAGCTCTTCGAGCGCGGCGCGCACCTCAAGGGCGTTCCCGACGGACGGCGCTAGCGGCTGGTTCATATCGGTCACAAGCGCGGAGACCTTGCGGCCGGCGCGCAGTCCGATTTCGGTCATCAGTCGTGCGAGCTGGCGAGCGTGGTCCAGCGACTGCATAAATGCCCCACGCCCCCACTTCACGTCGAGCACGAGGTATTCGGCGCCGGCGGCGAGCTTCTTGCACATGACGCTGGCGGCGATGAGCGGTGGGCTTTCCACGGTCTCGGTGGCGTCGCGGAGGGCGTAGAGCACCTTATCTGCGGGCGCGATGTCTTCCGACTTGCCGCCCTGCGCGCATCCGATGCGATCCGCGATGCGCTCGAGTTGCTCCAGCGGCAAGTCGGTGCGGAAGCCGGGTATCGCCTCCAGCTTGTCGAGCGTCCCGCCAGTGAAGCCGAGCCCGCGGCCGGACATCTTGAGTACCCGGATACCTGCCGCGGCGCAGATGGGCAGGAACAGCAGTGTGACGGCATCACCAACGCCTCCGGTGCTGTGCTTGTCCAGTGTCCCCTTGCTGATGGGTAGTTCAGTACGGTCGGTGCCTTCGATCGCCATTCCTTCGGCGAGAGCAAATGTTTCTTCTTCGCTAAGGCCGTTCAGGAACGCCGCCATCAGCCAGGCTGCCACTTGATAGTCGGGTGCCTCGCGGCGCACCACCGCCCTGAGGAAGGCGCGGACCTCGTCGGCCGAGTGACGTCCCCCGTCACGCTTCATTCGAATGAATTCATGCAGGTCCATCCGCCTGGCTCCCCGCACATTCCGTGCGCCGAGAGGCGCGAGTATGCAATACTTGGCGTGGCGGGCGCGATAGACGCAGCGAACGAAACTGGGTCGTGCCTCGCCGCATCTTTGATTTTTTGGAGCACGAGACCCGATGAGTGACGAACAGTTGGCCTCAGAGAGCAGCGAACCTGCGGCCACCCCGACCGGTGAAGCGGCGCCGACGCCCGAGGCGAGCGACCCTCGGAAGGAGCCGGAGATGGACGCGCAAGAGGAGTTCGAGAAGGCGATCGAAGCCTTCGAGAGCGGCGACAGCGGCACGTCCTACGACGATACATTCCGCCGCCTGAGAAAGGGGGAGACCCTGGTGGCGCGCGTCGTCCACGTCGAGGCGGACCGAGCCTACGTGGACCTCGGCATGAAGCAGGAGGGCGAGATACCAAAGAGCGAACTCGCCATCCAGTCGGTGGACCACGCCGGCGATGTGGTGAAGGTTGGCGACGAGATCAAGGTCGTCGTCATCAAACCTGCCTCCGCCGAGCAGAAACCGATCGTCTCGAAGCGCCAGGCGGACTTCCAGCTGGTTTGGGAGCGTCTGGTCGAAGGTTACAAAGAGGGGCGGATCGTAAGCGCCGTTGTGCTCGAACGCGTGAAGGGCGGTCTCGTCGCAGACGTGGGCGTCCGCGGGTTCGTTCCGGCAAGCCACGTCGGCACGGGCGGGAAGCCGAAGAACCTTGAGCGCCTCGTCGGGAGCACGCTCCGGTTCAAGATTATCGACATCGACGAGGAGCGGCGCAAGGTCATCCTCTCCAACAGGCTCGCCATCGAAGAGGAGCGAGAGGAGAAAAGGAAGGAGTTGTTCTCCACCCTCAAGGCGGGGGATCGCGTTAAGGGTGTGGTGCGCCGTATCGTGGACTACGGAGTGTTCATCGACGTCGGCGGGGCGGACGGCCTGTTGCACGTTAGCGAGTTGGACTGGTATCGCGTCCAGGACCCGCACGAGGTCCTCAAGGTTGGCCAGAAGATTGAGGTTATGGTGCTCAAGGTTGACCAAGCGAACCAGCGCATCAGCCTCGGGCGGCGACAGGTCCTCCCGGACCCCTGGAAGGAGGTGGGCGAGAAGTACCAGGTGGGACAGGAGCTGACGCTGCCCATCTCGCGAACCGTTCAGAGTGGCGCCTTTGTGAAGTTGCCGGAGGGCCTCGAAGCGTTCATCCCGATTAGCGAGCTTGCTAACCATCGCGTCAAGAAGGCGGACGACGCGGTTACGGTTGGGCAGGAATACACGATGAAGGTGGTTGACCTTCGGCAGGAGGAGCGGCGAATGCTGCTTTCCATTCGCCAGTGCCTTCCGGTGGAAGAGCGGCGACAGCGCCAACCGCGACACGGCGGCGACACTCCTCGGGCCATGGCACAGCCGAGCCACAGCGGTGGAGGTACCATCGGCGAGCGCCTCGGCGCCCTGAAGGGCTTGCTGACGTCAAGGGTTGCCGGGGCTCATGAGGAGTCGGCGGTGTCCGAAGAGCAGCCGCAACCGCCCGCGGGGGGCGGGGCTTCTGCCGAGTCTGAAGCGCCACCTCCGGCGGACGTCTCAGTCGAAGAAGCCGCCGACGGCAGTGACGCCGCCGCCCCGGTGCAGGAGAAGCCCGAAGAGCCGGGCAGCTGATGCTGCGCGTCGCGGTTACCGGCGGGATATGCGACGGGAAGACCACCATTCTCGCGCTCGTCCGCGAGGCGGGTTTTCCAACCTTTTCGGCTGACGAGGTTGCCGCAGCTATCCTGCGCGAGCCGGAGTTTCTGTCGAAGGTCACGGACGCATTCGGGGACGAGGCGACCTCCGACGACGGTCTTGACAAGGAGTTCATCCGGGCGTCTGTGCTTCCCGATCCTGCCCGCAGGCGTCGGTTGAATTCAATTGCCCACGCCGAGACGCTCCGGCGCCTGCTCGCGGCGATGTCGGCCTCGGATCGGCTCTCATTCGCCGAGGTTCCGCTGTTGATTGAGACTGGGGCTCACCGGTATTTCGACGCCGTCTGGGTGGTGGTTTCCAGTCCGGAGGAGCAGGTTCGGCGGCTAACGGAGCGGTTGGGCGACCGCGAGGCTGCGGAACGCTCCCTGGCGGTTCAGTTGCCCACTCGTGCGAAAATTCCGTTTGGTGACCGAATTCTCCGAACCGTTCAGCCCGTTTCGTCAGTCAGATTACAGGTAGAAACGGCGCTTGACGCCCTTGCAACGCGGCGGTTGCGCTGGTGAGGCGTCTATGCTATACTGCCAGAGACTCGTGAACCGAGGAGGTTCCGTGCACGGTCCAGTGAGGGAATTCTTGCCGGAGAAACCAAAGAGAGAGTATGCTCAAGGGCGGCGGCCGCAGGAGGCGGCAGCCGGCCACACGATTTTGAGTGCAGGCCTCGGCATCGGGTTTGTGGTCTTACAACACAGAAGGTACAAGGAGGAATCACACAAGTGAGGCGATTCATTCATTCGCTTGCGGGGAGGGCGGTCAGTCGCACTGTCATCCTTACGTTGTTCTGGAACTTCATCATCCTGGTCGTTCCGACCGGTACGTCGCAAGCACAGTTTACGACCCAGCGATCTGCTCGGTGGGCAGTCATTGACTTCGTCAACAACGCAAAGGTTGGTGGGGACGTGCTCGGCGGCGTTGCGTCCGACGCGGTGACGACCCTATTGTTGGGGACGAACCGATTCGACATCCTGCCTCGCGAGTCGGTAGAGCGGCAGTACCAGGAACTTGGGATGACCCCGCCCCTGACGCGCAAGTTGGAAGTATTCCGCCTGGCGCAGGCGCTCGGCGTGGAAACCATCATCACCGGCGAGGTTCGCGAGGCGCGAATCAACCGCACGAGCGGTGGCAAGTCGGCGGACGTCGTCCTCATCGTTCAAGGCTGGGACGTCGCCTCGCAGATGCCCGTCATGGGCACAGCCGTGCACGGCGCCTCCTCGGAGCGTCCCGGCGACGTTGAGGACGATGTTGTGCTGAACGAGGCTGTGAACTTCGGAGCCCAACAGGCGGTGCAGAACATCCTGCGGCAGCAGATTGGCCACGCTACCGTGCTCACGACGCCGACGACGCAGTTTGTCACCTTGAACAAGGGCACGCGACAAGGCTTGAAGGTCGGGCAGGAGATGGTGGTCCTCCGCCGCGGCGAATTAGTTGCGCGAGTGCGCATCGCTGAGGTCAACACCGATTCCGCAGTGGCGAGCATTCTCCGCCAGAACATGGGTGTTGCCCCAGGCGACACGGCGCGCGTGATCTATGACAAGTTGGAGAATGTCGTTCTGACGGCGCCCGGCAGTGCAAGGGTGCGAAGCGGTGGATCGACCGCCAACAATCTAACCGGGGTCCTCCTTGGTCTGTTGGTTGTAACGGCTCTGGTGCTGATCCTTCAAGACAGCGGTGGCGGAGACTCTCCGGGCAACGTAACGGCCGAGCCTGGCCTCGACCTGAACGGCAACCCGGTTGTGTTCCTTACGTGGAAGCCGAACCTCTACAACCAAGGCGCCCGGAACCGCGTTGAGTGGCAGGTATGGCGCAGTGACATCGCAGCCAACCCGGTGCTCGTCGTTCCGGGTGCTGAGGCGAAGGCGGAAGACAATGCCCTTGCCCGCGACGTGAACTACCGGACGGGCGTTCCCAACGGCGGAACGACTTGTGTGGAGGATCCGGGGGCAACGAGTGCCCCAGGTGTCCCCGGCATCGTTCCTGGAACGTCCTATATGTACCAACTGTCGCTCATCTTTAAGTTGAGCAGCATTGACCTGCCAGGCGGGGGCGGGGGTGAACAGGTGAAAGACTGCTTCTTTACGACGACTCGGTCGAGCGCTAAGGGGCAGGCTACGCCTGTGTTCCCCGTTCAGTTGACCGTTCCGCAAAACGGGGCGACCGATGTATCCAACGTGGTGCAGTTCGCGTGGCAGTCAACGCCCGGCGCGAATCGGTACTTGGTGCAGATCTCCACTTCGCCGAACTTTACGAGCAAGCAGACGGTTCGGAACATCGCCACGGTTGACTCGATCATCCCCGGTGGCGTGAGTACGGACCCGATCGACATTTCGGGAATCTTCCCGGGCGTTCAGCGGCTGTACTGGCGTGTTGGTGCGCGGAATACCGGTGACAACCCCGGTCCGAAGCAAGATGCGACTGGCGAACGATACGTGTTCAGCAGCGCGTTCCAGTTCGACCGCGTCATGCCGCCGCCACCTCCGCCGAGCGAGTGAGGCCCCGGCGCCCCGGGATGATGTCGATAGAAGCACAAGGAGAAGAAGAGGAATGCTCAGTAGCACATTGAAATCGAAATGGGTGACGACCGGGCGGTGGGTGGTGGTCGTGGCGCTAGGAGTACTGCTCAGCGTTGCGCCGTGGTCAGCGAAAGCAGACATCTCACTGCCGTACAAGAAGGGCGAGGTCGTTGTGCAAATGGCCCCCGGCGCAACCATGGCGGAGGCCCAGCAGTTGGCGCAGTCGACCGGTCTCGTGGTGCGGCGCGCGCTTCGCGCTCCTGGTTACTTTCTGTTTTCCCTTCCGAATCCGGACATTCCGCAAGAGCGCACCGTTACGGAGGAGAAGCTCGTCGCCCTGCGAAACGACGCCCGAGTTCGTGCGGCTCAGGTGAACGTGATCTTCGAGAAGTATCAGTTTCCCGACGATCCGCTGTTTGGGCCAGGTGCGAATGAACAATGGAACCTCTTCCAAATCGGTTTGCCCGGCCCTACCGGCGCATGGGCGACCGAGAGGGGGCGGAGCGGCATCTTCGTCGCTGTGCTCGATGACGGGTTCGACATGGATCATCCAGACTTCTTCGATAACTCTGGGTTGCGGCTTGCGTTCGGCTTCAACGCCGACGACGGTTCCGGCGATCCTGCGCCATGGGATCCGAACCCAGGCTTCTCACACGGAACGATGACAGCCAGTGTGATTGTTGCCGGTACGAACAATGCATTGGGCATGGCTGGCGTCACTTGGGAAGGTGTGAAAGTCGTTCCGGTTCGCATCGCGGACGCACAAGGCCGCCTCCTGCTGAGCCTCATCCTGGACGGCTACTCATACGTGATTGACTTCAACAACAATCCGGCGACACCGACGCTGACGGCTCAGAACATGAGCTACGGATCGCTTGGACGGACGGTCATTGACGAGCCGTTTCTCCAGACCATCGTCGCCCAAGGAACCCTGCTCATTGCGGCCGCAGGCAACAGCAGGCCGTTCTTCCCGGCGGGATTCCCTGCCAGCTTGCCCTACGTAACGTCGGTGGCTGCAACCAGATGGGTCAGCCCTAACCTCGAAAAGGGGTTCTTCGCCAGCTATAGTAGCCAGGGTTTGCCGGATCGTTCCAGGAAGGTAGACCTTGCCGCTCCCTCCGCCGACACTGCGCCCGTCTGGACGCTGTTGAACGGCGGCGGGTTTGGGGGTGGCGGCGGAACCTCCTACGCGAGCCCGACGGTTGCAGGTGCGGTCGCACTGCTGCACTCCGCGGGGATGGAGCCAAGCACCATCATTGACAATCTCAAGGTGACCGCCGTCGTCGCCCCTGGGGATCCGATTCCGAACGTGGACACGGGGTGGGGCGAGATCGCTGTCCAAGATGCGATGGCGCTGGTGATTCCCGGCATCAAGCCGCTATCCCCCGATGCACTGTCAACCTTCGAGTACGAGACCGTTTCATACAAATTCCGGCTGTTCAAGATTCGTGCGGCTGGTCCCGCGCCGGTCGTAACGATCGAGAAAACCGACGGCTCTTTCGGCCCGGTCGTCGTTCCTGCGTCGAATTACACGCTGACCCCTGACCCGAACGACCCTCGGTTAGTGTTCCTCGAAGGGTTCGCCCGTCTTGAGGATGCCTCGGGCAATGGCGAGGGCGAATGGCGCATCAGGGTGACCGGAACCGAAGAGTTGCCCGGTAGCACGCAGTTCTCTGCGTCCATTGTCGTGCGTGTTCAGTACCACCGCCTGCTTCCGGGTACCTCGATGTTTTCGATGCCCTATGGGCTCGGCGGAACCGACTCCCCTCCAGGTGGGCGCAAGCCGGAGTCGTTCTTCTCACCCGGGTTCTCCTTGTTCCGCTGGATTCCGTCCTTGGATGCGGAGGGGAATCCGACGGGCTCCTATGCGCAGTACGATCCAGCGGGGCCAAACACCCAGGACGCCGGCTTTACGCCAGCTGACCCTCTCACCGGAGCGACGATCGTTCGCACCACTCAGAGCGGAGTTCAGCGCATCGAGACGCCGCAAAACGGCCCCTTCGGAGTCGGTTTCTTTGTTCGAACCGTTAACGAGACTGTCTTCGACATGGAACTTGGCCCCGAGGACCGTGTTCTGCACTATCGGATCTTTTTGAAGCCGGGGTGGAACATGGTCGGCAACCCGTTCCCATACCACGTTGACTGGGGCAGTTGCCAAATTGTTCTTCCGAACACTCGCGAAATCCTTTCCATAGACCAGGCGACTTCGCGCCACCTTATCCGGCCGCAGTTGTTCCGGTACCAGATCGTCGCTCCGGGCGTGAAGGACTATCGGTGGGAAAGCCCGCCGCGAGGTCAGCTGTTCCCGTTTGAAGCGCACTGGGTGTGGGCGTTTGAAGAGGTCTGGCTCCAGGTTAACGCCCAGCCGGCTGCCTTCCGCGGCCGGTCAGCCGACATCGGTGAGCGCGTTCGTGGAAACGGCTGGCTCGTCCAACTGACGGCGAGTCAGGCCGGTACGACCGATGGTGCGAACTACTTCGGCGCGACGCGGAACGTGAACGAGTCGTTCGACACGGTGGCCGAGGCACCGTCTCAGCCGGGCGGGGTGCAACTCTATTTGCACGGCCAGGGGGCGCAAGGCGCTTTGGCTCAAGACCTCCGCGAGGCGGCAGCTGGTCGCCTGGAGTATCGATTCACGGTTCGACCGGCTGTGCCGAATTCCGAGGTAGTCATTGTCTGGAATGACATCGTTCGGGCGAACAGCCGCCTACGGATGGCGTTGCGTGATGAAACAACTGGCCGAGTCATTTCGATGAATGCAAGTTCGACCTACAGTTTCGTGGCGGACGCCCAGTTGACGCCGAGGACGTTCACCATCACAGTGGCTCCTGACGCGGCGGGCCGACTTGTGGTTGGTGGCGTCCGCGTGGTCAGCGGTGGTCGAGGCGCCGAGGGATATACGTTGCAGTACTCCCTGAGCACCGACGCGAATGTGACGGTGAGGGTTCTCAGCACATCGGGCCAGTTGGTCAGCCAACTGGACAGCGCATTGCGTAACGCAGGGACTAACTCAGTCGTCTGGAACGGTAGAAACGCGCGCGGCGTGGTCGTGGCGCCCGGGGTCTACATGGTAGAGATCACTGCGGAGACGCTCGCAGGAGATAGAGTTCGCGTGACCACGCCGGTGACGATCACGAGATAGGAGAGGAAGTATCAAGATGAAGGAAGGTTTGAAGAGACTGCTTCAAGTGACGGCGATAGCCTCCGTGTTAGTGGCGCCCGCGCGGGCGTTGGACTACTCCATTTGCTTTGACCCGAATGTTCAGCCCTTCTCCCCGGACTATGACCTGGTCGTCCTGGCAAATCCACTGATGCTGGTGTCTCTCGGAGTGGCGGGTACGATCAACTATGGCGAGAGCCCTTGCGGACCTCCCATTTGGCGATCACACCCCGTCGCTGGATACATCGGCATGATGACCGGCAGCGTTGGAAGTTTCCACAGCGGTGACGACGACAGCGCGGCTTACTTTGTCGGTTCGCCGTGGGGAGGCAATGAGTGGAGCTACGTGACGATACGCAGCGTGGGCCCGGATGGCGCTGTTTCCGACACCAAATGGGGTGAGAACGGCTTTAACCTATTGGTCGCCCCCACCGCGTCGTACCGGCGACTCGTCGCCGAAGACAGTTCAAACGATGGCATTGCCGCTCGTTTGATCTGCAACGTAATCGGCGGAGTGGTGCGGTTTGAGTGGAGGTTGACCAATACCAACGCAGATGTCCGGCAGGTTGGACTTCGGCACGGCTCTTGGGTCGGGTTCGTCAATTCCGGTGGAGCGTTCTCGGGATATCACACCAACACGTATACGCTCCTTCCGAACGGGCGTCCGAATCGGATTCACCAACAGTGGTCGCGCGCCCAAGACCCGACAGCGTTCCCGCCTTTTGTCGACTTCTACTTCCGGCAGTCGAGGCCGTACCCGTCGTTGCGTGTGCATACCGGCCCGGCTGCGGGCGGACTACAAGATGCGACCAACGTCGACCGACTCGTGCTAACTGACCAAATCCTCGCGCTGAGCGACCTATGGAGTTCGACAGTGCTGCCGGATGCGGCTATCAGCGACCCAACGTTCCTGCTGTACTTTGACCCCGTTCCGGTGGGCCCTGGCCAGACGAGGCGAATTGTATACTACATGACCCCACCTTGGGCTAACAACATGTTGCGGGTTGACACAGTGCAAGGAGGGCAACTACCGGACGTCCTTGGCTACGCGGTTACAGCCGAGGTGCCGCAGTTGATCGCCTACAGCGATACGGGAACCAACAATCTGAGCCCGAACCCGTTCTTCATCACGACGTGGATTGACAATCAGTATGCTGCAGTCAATCGGGAGATCACTCTTCGCGACGTTACTTTGACGCTCACGCTGCCCGACGGCATCACGTTTGCCCCAGGTGAAACGAATACGAAGACTCTATCCAGCATTCCTCCAGGACAGGTGTTCAACGTTCGTTGGCAGGTTCAGGCCGACGGCACCACGACGGGGCCACAGAAGTACCGCGTCTCAGTTACCGCCATTCCGGGCATCAACGTAGTCATCGAAGGCACCATCATGATTGCCAGCACGCCGCGGGTGAATATCGTCGGGGGACCACAGCTGGTGGGCTTCCCGTGGGTGTTCGCGAGCGATGACTTGGCGACGATCACCGGCCTCACGGTTGGTGCGGGCGCGCAGCTTGACGCCTTCAACTGGGACACTCTGCTGAACACCTACCAAAGGGTGACGCGCGTGTCCGACCGTGGCAAGGCTCAGTGGTGGATCGCCGACACGGACCACCCGAACACGCTGCTGAACGGCGCAAGCGCGCCGACCGACTCCGTCGGGGGAGAGTTCCGCGTCGTGCTGCTCAAGGGCTGGAACCTCATCAGCAACCCATACCCTTATCCGGTGCAGTTGAATCAAGTCATCGCCACGGCACAATCCGACCCTGGGAGGGTACTTACCTGGGTTGACCTGATCTCGCGCGGTTGGGTGAGGAGCACACTGTATCGGTACGACCCGTTTGACCCGCCGTATAAGTTCAACTCTGATCCCGCTCAACTGGTTGCGCCGGGAGTCGGCTACTGGGTTCTGGTGAACACGGAGACGCCGATCAACCTGTTCTGGCCGCCGGTTTTCCTCCCCGGTCTGCCGGGTTCGTCGCGGTCGGTCGATCCGTTCCAGTCGAACCAGCGCAACTGGCGGCTGCAACTCGTCGCGCGTGGCGAGGGCGAGACCGATGCGTCGAACTACATCGGCATGGTCGAAACGCGGCAGAGGGCGCAGGAACTCAGCGCGCCTGAACCGCCGAGCATGCCGAATAGCCAAGTGAGACTCTCGCTGGAGCGAGAGGACGAGCAGGGCAGAACGATGCTTTGGGCGCAAGATGTGCGCGAGAACCAGGCTCGAGCCACCTACACGCTTCGATTCTTCTCGAATCGCGCGGGCACCTACGCGCTCTCTTGGCCGAACATCGCCCAGATTCCGCGCAGCGTGCGGCTGGTTCTACGCGACCTACAAACCGGCCAGACGCGAGACCTCCGGAGCGCCTCGGCACATACGTTCGCGCTTGGTGAACCTGGCGAGCGCACGTTCCTCATCTCCGTTGAGCCCGGAACGAACGCGCGTCCGGTTATCGGCGGCGTGCGAATCGTCAGCGACTCGCGCGATGTGAACTCGCCCGTGACGATTCAGTACTCGGTGTCTACCAGTGCGAACGTTACGGTGCGTATCCTAAGCCCGGCTGGGCGAGAGGTGTACACCGCGTTGCGTGGTCGCTCCGAGGACGCCGGCACGAACAGCGTAGTGTGGAACAAGCGTGACAACAACGGACGCGCCGTTGCGCCGGGCAGCTACATCGTCGAGATTCTCGCTGAGACTCTCGAAGGACAGCGTGCCCGAGTTACGCGGCCCGTCATCGTGATCCGGTAAGAGGAACTTAGATAGTGAGACGATGAGAAGCGCAAGCAGCAAGCGAATTCGTCCGACGTCGGGCGCTCGCATGCTGCTCGCGCTTCTTCTACTCTTCGTTGCATCGCTCGCGCTTGCGCAGCAAGCGCGAAAGCCCCTCTTGATAACGTTTGGCGTGGGGTTGGGAGAGCGTGCTACGGCGCCGGAGGAGTTCAGATTTGAACCCCGTGCTTCGGCGGCGTTGCGGAAAGCACTCGAAGGCTTCGAGGGCTATCGCGTCGTCCCTTTCAGCCGGACGCACCCCTCCGTCCAGCGGGCGTTGCTGGAGAGGAGCCTGCCCAGCGAGTTGCTTCTCCCGCCGTTCACCGGCACGATCGGCACAGAGTTCAAAGTTGTCCGCTTGGCGAAGGTGATGAGGGGTGAGTTCGCCGTGAGCGTCATCGTGGATCGCCTGTCATTTAGCGGCGACGGTAAGAAGGTGACTGCCGTGCTGATCTACGAGGTGTACGACGTGGAGAAGGCGAGAATGGTTGGCACGTCAGGTGCGACGCTCGAGGCAAGGGGCGTGGATCAAGCAAGCGCTGCCGACGCCCTCATCGAGGCGCTTTCGAAGAAGGGCGCGGAGGACACGCTTGGGATCCTACAGGAGTATCTCAAAAAGCCGCCGGGGAAGTAGCATGCGTGGGCGACGCTCTGCACGGTTTTTCCTAAGCACCGCACTGTTAAGCCTCGGCATGGCCGCTTTCGCCACAGGCTCGATTCGGTTGTCGAGTTATCCAACCCTTTCGGTCGCCGATGGGCACAGCACCGTCACCATTTCCGCAGAGGTGAGGCAGAGTGACGGCTCGAAAGTGGGGGACGGCACGCCGGTTCGCTTCACCGCATCCGGCGCGTCGTTTAGAGAATCTGACGTCGGCACCGTGGACGGCGTCGCGCGAGCCGTCCTGGTGGCTCCGAACGAGCCCGGCATCGTGCGCATCACGGCAAGCGTTACCTTAATAGGCACAGTAAACACGCTCGACATCGAGTTCGTGAAAGACCGCGCTGCCCTGTCTGCGGCGAGACGCTACGTGGAGATTTCGTCCGGCGCAAGCCTTTTCTACAGCAACCAGATCGGTGTGTTTTCGGGCGCAGCGCCGTCGCGCGGCGTTCGGCTGCGGTACGGAGACATTACGATCAGCGCATCCGACCTGCAACTCGATAGCGCGGGTCTTGTCGTGGTCGCTGTGGACGCGGAGCTGACGGTCGGTGAGACTACTCTCGAGTGCCGCCGTCTGCGGTATACGCTGGGTCAGCGCTCAGGCTTCGCCATCGCCACGGTGGAAGGCAGGGTCGCGGGTTGCGAAGTGAAGGGCGCGACGGCGAGCATCGCGGAGAACGGCGTTGACCCTGCGGCGTTCGAGTTCCGCGACGTAGGTACGTCGCAAACAAGCGTGCACGCCTCATCCGTCGTGTTCTTCCCGAATCGCGAGATACAGTTTCGGCACGCTCAGGTGTTCGTGGGCGACACAAGGGTGATGTCCATGCCGCTGTACGCATTGAAGGCACACACAGGGCCTGAACTGTTCGCCGACCAGGTCATCGGGTTCGAGAATGGCAGCCTGCAGCTGAACTATCCCTATTACCTGAACCTTTCACCAACCTTTACGAGCGCATTGCGCCTGCGGAGCGGCCAGAACTACGGACGCGGCGCCAGTTCGTCGCGCGGCTTCTTCCTGGATTTGGAAAACACCTATCTGGCAGGTACGGATGGCGAAGGCTCGATTACGCTGTCGGGCCTCGGACGCTCCGACATGAGCCTAAGTTTTCGCCACACCCAACGGTTCGGCGAGCGTTCAAGCGTTTCAGCCCTGCTTGACTTTCCGAACTTTAACAGCATCTATGGGGGCTTGAACGCGTATCGAAGTTTCCGGGGCTTCACCGCTACGCTGAGCGCAAACAGCAGTAGCTCATTCTCCACAGAACAGTACGAATCGCAAAGGGCGGATTTGTCCGTCACCACTGATCGTAAGCCTGTGCCGGGGTTGCCTGGAACGTACAGCGTCGGCTTCACGATGAACACATCGCGGGCATCGTTCTTCGGCAGCCGGACCGAGCAGAGCGGCTACGGCCTGCGCGCGCAATGGATGATGACACCGCAGAGACTTTGGCAGGGCGCGGTGCTCACAAACTCCATCACGCTGTCGCAACTGTGGTCCGGAACTGAGGCGAAGCCGTTCGGCGTCATTGCGACGACCGCCGTCTCGACGAGTCTGAACAATCGGTCGAACCTGCGGCTTGCTTACGACTACACGAAGGACACGTTCACGTCATCCTTCTTCGGTAGCCACCGAATCACGGGTGAACTGTTCTGGAGTGATTCAAACTTCCTCGCCAGCGTCTTTGGTGGCAAGAGCTTAGACATTGATTCGATGAATGTGTTCGCCGACGTATCCTACCGCGTGGGGCCGGAGTGGCGCGTTGGCGGAGTGTTCAGCCTGGATCGATTCCGAGGCGACTCCGTGGAGGACCAGACGCTGCTCCTCGGTTACCGCATGGGCTTGCGCGAGATCGCGATCACCTATTCGATGCGCACCGGCAGATTCGGGCTCGAACTCCTCAATGCTCCATTCCGTTAGCCTCGCGGTTCTCGCCTTGCTCTCGACCGGCGAGCCCGCACCTTCGTTCGGCCAGTTCGCCTACGGCGATACGCACCGCCTCGCGTTCTTTGAGGTGTCTCCAACCGAGTTCAGGTTCTCGAAGCAGACAGAAGTGCGGATTCAATTCAGTGGGCTTACCGGCTTCTTTCCCCAACGCCTGAGCCGCTTCGACAAGGTCATAACCTATCGTCCGCTGCCAAGTGCGCCACTTCGCCTTCGATTCGAGACGACGTCGCTCGGATTCTCGCTCCAGTACCGCGACGGCTTCCGCATGAAGGGGCGTGGGTCGAGCGCGCCCTTCCTCACATGGTCGGAGGGAAGCGTTGGCCCGGGTGTCCCCACACCAACGACGGGTTGGGCGCTGCTCTCCTGGAGTGAGCCGCTACCGCCCGTGCTGCTTGTTTTTCCAGATGAGCCGGTTGGCCTTCAGGTAACGGAAGAGCCGGACGGCTGGACCCTCGAGACGTCAAAGCCGTACGACGGCTGGGTGTTTGTGCGTGCGCCGCTCGGGAGCGAGGCGGTCGTCACTCGCGGCGTGGCTGAACTTGGCAGGCTGGCGGCGCGGGTGAAGGAAAAGGTTGGGACAATGGGCGAAGCCCCGCGCCTTCTGGACGTCCAAACGAGCACGGATGAGCGAGGCGTAACCGTCACCTGGCGCTTCGATAGGCCAGGCGCGTACGTTCCTTCGCCTGCGACGGCAAGGGCGAACGAGCAGCACCTGAAGGTGCTCTCACCCGTTGAGCGAGTCGGCACTGGCGAGGCGTTTCGGTGCTCCGGAAACGAGTTGACCATCCGCTTCATCAATAGGAAGATTTACGCAGGGCGGAGCGTGGTCTTGGGGAACGTCGGCGAGGAGGAGTTCCCGCTCGACCGGCCTTGGCACATCGGTGAGGCAGCGCTGGCGTACCTGTGGAACACCTTGTCCATGCGCGGTGAGTCCGAATTGCGCCGCTCTTTAGGCATGTGGGCGTCGTATGCCGGCGTTGACCGCGAGCCGGCTACCGCTCTGCCTTGGCCAGGCGGGCGTGATCGTGAGACGCTGGCGGAGTATGCTGCGCTGTGCCTGGCTGAGCGGGCGCTGGGCACGTCGAGCGAGCGCGTTGCCGGCCTGTTCGCGTCGCTCGACTGGCTCACCTGGCTGCCCACCGGCGAATGTGAGACCGCACGCGAAGCAGCCGCTTACCTTGCGCTCCTCGGCGCGTTGAGCGCAGATGGCTATGAGCGCGCGCTCGGGGCGATGGCGCAGGCTGCGCTCCGCGTTGAGCAGGCGGAGCAACCGTTTAACTCTTTGCGCAATGATGTATTTCCCATTGCGGGAGTACTTGATCTTGCGTCTCCGCCCGGTATGCTGCCCGCGCTCTCCCCGATTCGGGTACTTGCCAATGGCGCGGCCGTCACGTGCAAAGCCGGTGAACTGTCCCTAGAAGGGCTTGTGACGAAGGTTGAGCCGTTCGACGTACGGCTTCTTGGCGTCCCGGTTGTTCCTCAGGTTAGTGCCAAGTTCAACTTGGAGCCTCCGGAGATGGCCAAGCGCGAAAATTTCGTCCTGGTGAGATTGACGCCGCGCCGCGTCGGCTACTGGAAGTTGAGCGTTCGGCTTGCGGAAGCGACCGTGCGAACCTTGCCGAGCGCTACGCCAAGTCCTCGTTATAATGAAGGCCGACGTTCTCCTTACGCGCAAGCGCCTGCTCGAGGATGATGCGCGCGCAAACGAGTTGATTGGCGGCTTCGGCGCCTGAGGCTGAGAAGCGCTTGTCCGGCTGCGACTCGCCGACGAGGTCCTCGACGGTTTCCTGGGCAATCTGCATCGAGCGCGTGCGCCGAACTATCCCCACTCGCTCCCACATCGTTTGGCGCAGCCGCCGCAAGATTCCCTCTCGGCCAAGGGGCGCTATGGGGGGAATCAGCGGCGCGCACGGCGCGCCATTGCCAGGCGAGCGCGCGGTGCTTGTCGCGTGTTCCGCACCTGCATATCCAAAGACAAGCGCCTCGAGCAGGCTGTTGCTGGCGAGGCGATTCGCGCCATGCACGCCCGTGCATGCCACCTCCCCTGCGGCATAGAGATGGGGAATCGAGGTCTGCCCGTTAAGGTCGGTCTTGATCCCTCCACACTGATAGTGCGCCGCCGGAACAACGGGAATCGGCTCGCGGGTCATGTCAATGCCGAGGTCGAGCAGCGTCTTGTAAATGTTCGGGAACTGCTCGACGATAGTCTCTGGCAACAAATGCGTCGTATCGAGGTGAACGAACGGCACTCCCTCTTTCAGAATCTCTGCATGGATAGCTCGTGCGACGATGTCGCGTGGAGCAAGTTCGCCTCGAGGGTCGTAGTCGAACATGAAGCGGCGGCCGTGTATGGTTCGAAGAATGCCTCCTGCGCCGCGCACAGCTTCGCTAACAAGGAATCCTCTCTTGGATCTATGATATAGCGTCGTAGGATGAAACTGAATGAACTCCATGTTCTCGATGCGCGCCCCCACGGCAGCCGCCAGTGCGACGCCATCTCCGGTGGCGATAGGTGGGTTCGTTGTGAAGCGATAAACGCGGCAGCAACTGCCTGTGGCGATGCAGGTTGCCTTGGCTTTCACCCGGAACGGGCTTTTGCCGCGAGGCTGCAGCACCGCACCGGAACAGCCCGAGTCATCCATTACGAGCGCCTCGCAAAATGTGAAGTCAAGCACGTGCATGTTTCCTCGCGAAGGCAGCGCGTCGATAAGGGCGCGCTCGATCTCCCAGCCGGTTTGGTCGGCGGCATGTACGATTCGGCTGCGGCTGTGCCCGCCTTCGCGCCCGAGGCGCAGCATCGGAAGACCGCCCTCTTGAACCAGGTCAAACCGAGCGCCGAGGCTGATAAGCCATTCAAGTCTGGTTACGGCGTTCTGCACCAGGAATCGAACCGCTTGTGGATCGCAGAGCCCACCACCCGCTTGCAGTGTGTCCTCCTCATGCAGCTGCCAAGAATCGTCTGCGCCGACCGCAGCCGCCACGCCGCCCTGCGCCCACCGTGTGTTCGAATCGTGCAGCGCTGCCTTCGTGGAGACAATCGTCTTGCCGAACTCCGCGGCCTTCAGCGCAAAGGTCAGCCCTGCGATGCCGCTTCCGATGACGAGGTAGTCGCACTCAACGGTTTCCATGATCTTCGAAGAAGGCAAGCACGGCGAACTCAGGGGTGAAGGCAACGTTTCGGACGATGCAGCCATTGGGGACGGAGATGTGCGCCGGCGTGAAGTTCAAGATGCGGTTTGCGCCGCCCGCGACCGCCCTATCCGCGGCCTCTTGGGCAGCCGAGGCGGGCACGGTGAGCGCAACAATCCGGAGCTTCAACTGCCTCAGCCTGCGATGGAGCGTGGCTGCGTCTTCGATGGTCAGGTTCCTTCCAACGGCCTTCCCGACCTTGCGCCTATCGGTGTCGAAGACGGCAACCACATTGAAGTTGTACGCTTTGAGGCCGGGGTAGGCAGCAAGTGCCTGCCCGAGACGACCGGCCCCAACGATGGCGACCCGATGCGTGCGGTCCAACCTGAGCACTCTCGCGATGTCCTTCCTCAATTGCGAGGGAACATAGCCGACTCCCGGCTTGCCTCCTACGCCGAAGAAGTTTAGGTCCTTGCGCACTTGCGTGGCGGATATGCCGCACAGTTCGCCAATATTTTTGCTGCTTAGTCTGGGTGTGCCGCGTTCCTCTGCCTCGAGCAGGACCCGG
Organism: Armatimonadota bacterium; assembly: GCA_040289295.1. Lineage (GTDB taxonomy): Bacteria > Armatimonadota > Fimbriimonadia > Fimbriimonadales > ATM1 > J051. Next base: position 101,131 of record PSLA01000002.1, on the reverse strand, counting down.
TAGTAGGTGGCGAGCCGCAACAGCGTCGGGATCGGAACTTTCGGCGGCTCGGGCATCGCAGGAATTGAATTCTACCAGGCGAATCGGGTAGATGTAGGCCTTAGCGTGCGCGGTTAGCTCAGTTGGTAGAGCACTACAATGACACTGTAGGGGTCACTGGTTCAAGTCCAGTACCGCGCACCACTTTGAGGCAGCTCGATTGGCTATCCCATCGTCGCCTCAATGGCCGGCCCTGCGCGTGGCGGGCTTCCGCACAAGGTACTCTCTCCAGCCCCGAACCGCAAGGCGAGGTTGCCCAATACACCACAGGAGGTTCTTCACAACACAATGCAATCACGTCGTCCCCTCGCGGTGATTTTTGTCACGGTCTTTGTGGATATGATGAGCTTCGGGCTGGTGATGCCGGACCTTCAGATTCGCGCGCCGCAGCTGGGGGCGGGCGGCTGGAAGCTCGGGGTCGTCCAGGGCGTCTTCTCCTTCTGTACGTTTCTTGCGGCCCCGTGGTTCGGCAGACTGTCCGACCGGGTGGGTAGGAAGCCTGTTCTTGCGTTGGGTGCGGTTCTGAACGCGGTCTCGTTTCTGCTATATGCATATGCGCATGATTTTCCGTCCTTGCTTGCCGCTCGGATCATGGGCGGCATTGGCTCATCGAACCTGTCCGCCGCGTTCGCCTACGTGTCGGACGTTACCGCCGAGGAGAAGCGAGCGAAGAGTTTTGGATTCTTGGGTGCGGCGTTCGGCTTGGGATTCATCATTGGGCCGGTGGCGGGCGGCGTGCTGGCGGAGCGGGGCGGGAACTGGCTGCTCGGCATTGTCGCAATGAGCGTCGCCCTTACGAACTTCGCGTGGATCCTTCTTGCCCTTCGCGAAGGCCGAAAGCCTGCGACCTCCGCTGCAGTCTTCAATCTTCGCGCGCTACGCGAAGCCGTCGCACTTCCTGGCATGGCGGTGCTCCTGATCTTGTTCGGAGTGTACAACTTCGGTTTCTCCAATCTTGAGGCGACTTTCGTCCGGCTGATGCACACGAATCACGGCCTTGACCGCGAACATACGGGCTACATTCTGGGGTTTGTGGGCGTGTGCATGGCGTTTGTGCAAGCGGGACTTGTGGGCAAGGCGGCGGCTCGATTCGGCGAGCGCTGGATGGTTCGGTTGGGCTTGTTGATGGTCGTTCCCGTCTTTATGTTGTTGCCGTTTGTCCCAACCGTGCCGCTGGTGTATCTTATTTTAGTGCCGTTGGCGGTGGGCGCAGGCATGGCAGGGCCTGGGATTCAGTCTCTCATCAGCCGCACCGCCTCGGCTTCGATTCAGGGCGGCATGTTCGGTGTTACGCAGGGTCTTGGCGCTCTGGCGAGAACCGCGGGTCCTATCGTTGGGAACACTTTGTACGAGAGCAAGCCTGCCTATCCATATTTGGCTGGCGCGTTGGTCATTCTGCTGCCGGTTGCGATTTCGTGGCTGGCGCTTCCGTCGCTTGCTCCGAGCCATAAGCGCGTACCTTGAGCCAATCCCCCGCCGAGCGCTCGAGGTTCTTCAGGCATCGAAGCCATCGGTTTCGGGGATTGTCCGGTGCATACGCGATGCATAGCCGATCTTTCGCGCGTGTCAGCGACACGTACAGCAGGCGCATCTCCTCTTCGTCACGACGCTCCTGTACTCGCTTCACGACGAGTTCCGCCACGCCGCTACGAACCTCTTGGATTGCGAGGGCGGGTACTGGCTGATCCGGATCCAAGAGCGCCTCGTTGCGCACGGAAGCAGGCCTCGCGTAGGCGTCGAGCACCACGACGGGCCACTCCAGGCCCTTGGCTTGGTGTGAGTTGCAGATGCGGACTGCGACGGCGGCGTCCTCTGCTTCTTCGCTAATCGTCTCGGCGTCGCTGACGCGGGCTTTCGCCTGCTGCTGGGTCTTCAGCCACAGGGCGAACTCTGCCGGCGAGAGGTGGGATCGCTCGCGCGCCATCTTGAGGAGCTTCCGGAAGTTGGCAATCAAGCGCTCGCGTTCAGGTCGGAGTGCGAAGCGCGCATCGAGATTGGTCTCCCGCGCCAAGAGCGAAAGCAACTCAAGAGGCGGCACTTGGTGGGCGAGCGGGGCGAGCCGCCTAAACCAGGCGAGAAATGCTTCCATCGCCTTCTCGTCGGCTCGACTGAGGCCCGGTACCCCCTGTTGCAAGGCTGCGTAGGCTCCGCCTGCTTCGCGTGACCGCAGGCCGACCAGGAGAAAGCCGTCGAACGTCAAGCCAACGAGGGGCGATCGCAGAAGGCAGAGAAGGGCGTAGTCGTCGGTTGGATCTGCGAGCGCTCTTAATGCCGAGCCGAGGTCTCGGATCTCGCTTCTCAGGAAGTAGCTCCTGCCCGTGCCGAGAATCGTAACTGGAATGCCAAGCACGGTCAGTGCCGAAGCGTGGCGATCCACACGGTCGCGACTGGCCGTGATTACCGTGATGTCGGAAGGGCGCACGCCCTCGACCTCGATGAGATTGCGCACTCCCTCGGCTATCCCTGAAACCTCTCTGTCGCGGCCCCTCGGTATTCTCCACAGTTCGACCGGACAGCCGGTGTCGGGCAAGCGGCTGCATATGGCTTCGAATAAGTCCTCCTCGTCGTCGGGCTTTTGCGCTTGTGGCGCGCTGCGGGCGCACTGAAGGCGCGTAAGCCGATCTCCCCACTCGCTCTCCAGCGCTTTCTCGACCGCGCGAAGAATGCGCCCCGTCGAGCGGTGATTCAACCGCAGTATGCGACACGCAGATTGCCGTATCTGTTCGTCGAACAGGCGACTGTCCGCGCCTCGGAAGAAGTAGATGGACTGCTGGGGGTCGCCCACGAACAGGCGCCGCTCCACGGGAAGCGCTCGTAGCAGCCTGTATTGGATGCGGTTCAGGTCTTGCGACTCGTCCACCGCGAGGCAGGCGTATTTGCCGCGAATCACGTCGCGATGCTCTTCAAGCAATTGCACTGCCCGCCGCTCCAGCGCGACGAAGTCGAGCGCCGCTGCAGTTGCGAACTCTGCTTCGAGGTGTCGCCACGCGCGCAACGCGAGCCGCAAAATTCCGAAGAGGTGCGACGCGTTCTCTTGCTCTTCATTACTTGGTTGAGGACGGAGCGGGCAGGTGCGCCGTTTGGATACGAACGCCTTGCGCACCGAATCGAAGTCTTCCCACCACTTTGAAGGCAGCTGCTCGCCGAACGCCTCTTCAAGGAGAAGCTGCACGACCTCGTGCGTCCGCGACTGAAACGCCTCGAAGGATTGCGTCATCTCTTCGAGCGCATCCATTGAGTAACCCGCCTGTCGCCAGAACTCCAGCAGCGAGCGCGTCTGTTCGATGAGCCATCCGGCGGTACCGTATGGCGTTCCATATTCGCCCGAGCGCTTGCCGGCGAAGCGTCGTATGGTTGAGATCTCCTCTCCGCTGAGGTCCTCCTCGGCAATGGCCCGTTGGATGCACTCGCGAACTAACTCGCTTGAGCCGTCGAGCACCTCGAAGCGCGGGTCTACGCCTGCCTCGATTGGATACTCGCGCAGTAGGCGCTCGCAGAGGCTGTGCACCGTCGAGATCGGCCCGACTTGCGCGAGGCGCGCATCCTCGTGCCTCCCGTGCTCGAACAGTCGCTTAACGATTCGGTCGCGCATCTCGGCGGCAGCCTTCCGCGTGAAGGTGATGGCGAGAATCTGCTGAGGGCTTGTGCCATGTTCCAGAATCTGATGGAGATACCACTCCACCAGCAGGCGCGTCTTGCCCGTTCCGGCTCCGGCGTGGACCGTAACTTCGTCCTCTTCCGCCTGCAGGACGGCGCGCTGCTCGTCCGTGAGAAGGATTGCAGCATCGCCCTGTGTCACTCCTGAACCCCCACGGCCCTTGGCCCTAGGTCCTGCCTCCTGCACAGGTCATCGAAGCTGCAACGCTCGCAATGGATGCCGGGTTCAGGGTGAATCCTACCCCAGCTTATCTTATCGAATGCGTCACGAACTCTTGCCGCCGTCTCTTCGAGAAACTCCACGATACTCAGGCGGTCTCCGTCCCGACCCGTCGTGTGCGTTCTCAAGTTTTCGTTCGCGCTGCTTGGAAAGAGGTTCTCGTTGGGTCTCTCGCGCTGGTAGAACGCCATGCGCTCACCGCTGGTAACGTCGTGGAAGAGCACGGCACGTAGCCCCTTCGGTTGCAGCAGTGCAAGCAACGACGCGCGCAGTTCGAAGTCTTGCAGATCCTCCTGTCTACTCGGCACAAACCCAAAACGCAATGGCACGTGCTTGCCATCGCGCTCATAGACGACGTCAATGGTATCGTCCAGCTTGATGTTGGCGCCACGGTGCGGTATGGTGTCGCGCAGGTTGGTTTCGCCGAGGCGCGCGTTCTGTCGAATCGGTCGAATCTTCCACCTCTCGCGAGCCGCCCGCTCCACTTCGCAAAATAGATCTAGCACGGTTGGGACCGCCAGTTCGAGAACGCGCAACTCGCTCTCTGAGGTGAATGCGCGCTGTGCGTCCAGCTCACTGCGGAACTGCGCGTGAAGCCTCTCGCGAAGATAGTCAACGTCTCCGAGCAGGTCGGTGTTGCGGATCGTTCTTGCCGCCGCGCGCCAGATTGCGTGCTCACCCTGGTTGCGAAGGCGTAGGTGCGACAGCGTTAGAAACTGGAAAGAGCACAGTTCGGCAGCCCGAATATGGCTCAGCCGAAGCGGCTGCTGGATTCGAGAGATCTCCTCTTGAAGAGATGGGCTCACGATGGTTGTGTCGTCGCAACGGTGGACTTCCTCCGCGAGCGATTCGAGCATCGCTTGCGCCTCTGGAGTCGGTGGCTTCACGCCGTGCCACGCGGCGCACGCGACCTGCTCAAGTGGGTCATCCTCATCCGAGGGTAGCGGAAACCGCTTCTCAAATCCCACTGTCCGAACGTGCACGCCGCGGAGGGCGCGCTGCAGGTCCGTAAGAAAGACAGATTGAATTTCATCGCCCTCGCCAAACGTAACTGGATAGTACAGCGTAACGTCTTTTGCCGAGGTAACCAGTCTGTAGAACTCTCGCCTGCTTCTCTCGGCGACGGCGTAACTGTCGGGCAGCGTTGCCGAGAGAACGCGCTTCCTCAGCGCATCGGGCAAAAGTGGATCCTCCGTGCGCTTCTTTGGCACTCGGCCCTCTGTCATGGCGAGTGCGATAACTTCGCGCGCGGGCCCGATGTCCCACGCGGATTGTGTGACGCGAACGCCCTGCGGGTCTCGAATGCGGATCGCGTAGTCGGTTGCTTGCCAACGCGCACGTGCGCGCCGCGCGAACTCGTGGAGCGACATCGTCCGGCCACCGAGCGCCATTGCCTCTGCTTCCAGGCTTCGCAGCATTGCATCTACGGCAGCCTCGTTCCTGCGGTGGAGTGCGGAGGAGGCGCTCTCGTCCAGCCAAGGTGTGTGGGCGAGTAGATCGCGAAATGCGCTCAGCCAGTCCGTCATGGTGCGCGCACCGGAGCCCGCCGCGTTCCTCCATGCTGCGTACTCGCCGAGCCAACCCGGTAGTGCGCCGATTTCGCCCGAGCGCAACGCCTCCCACGGATCGTCGGAAGAAGCGAGCGACTGAACCGTGCGCTTCGCCTCGCTGCGATTCTCGACCGGCACGGCGGCGAATGGCGAGTCGCATAATCCGGCGACTGCGTGGAGCGAGCCGTTGACCGCAGCCGACAACGCCCAACTGCAGAACCGAGCGAATGGATTCGTCAGCAGCGCTGCCCGATAGTCCATCTCGACCGGCACGCCCAATCGCACGCAAGTCGAGTGCAGCAGGGGGCCGTACTCGTCGAGGCTTGGCGCGAACAGCACGACGTCGGAAGGCGCGACGCCCTGGCGCAAACGCGAGCGAGTATGACGAACGGCGTGCTCCACCTCGACAAATTCATCCGCCGCCGCCACGATGCCAACCGAGGAGTCGGCCGTTTCAGCAACGTGATCAGCGGCAAACACCGCATGGATGGGCCTCACAGGGGCATTGGTCGCCTTGATGGCTGCATCTGGAAACGCATCTCGTAGAGCCGCTTCGGCGACAAAGAAGCGATCGTCAAATGGGTGCGTTTCTGTGAGGACGCTGACCTTACACCCAGCGCGCACGAGCCAATCCAAGAGTGTGATGAAGATCGGAGGCCACTCGTCTTCGCCGATCCACAGGATGTGCGACAGCCCCTGCGGCAGCGAAGGCTCGGTATCTACCAGTCTCTCAATGCGATGCGAAAGCGTCGAGAGGCGATGACGCTCCAACTCCCTGTCGAGTTGGTCGATGAGGCAGGCGAGGTCGGCGGCTCGGCGCTCATCAGTGGGCAGGTCGCCAGGCGAGACGCGATGGTGACGCAGTTCCTGGAGCGTGTGCACTGCCGCTGCGTGAAAACCTGGCAGGTGCGCCGAGGCGCCGAAGGTCGTCAGTCGCTCCACTGTCTCAGCGCACCCGGATAGCAACGCCTCCTGAAACAGCTGGGGGGCGGATCGTCGCTGCGGTAACGCTGCATGGGAAGCAAGACGTCCAACCAGCTCGCCCACCAGCTCGATGCTCACGTCGCCTGTCTGGTACCGTGCATGGAACTGCTCGTTCTGAAACACCCAGTCGCGCAAATGTCGCAAGGCCTCGTGACGGCTTGATGTAATCGAGACTCCGCATCTACCGCGCAGTTGTTGCGCCGCCTGTCTCTGCGCTTCGAAGCCGGGCAGTGCACGAAGGATTGTGATGTTTCCGCCCTTCATCTGTCGGAACACGTTGTGTCGATCTGATCACCGTGCTCATGTTTACGGTGAGCGGCCTCTTGGCGGTATGGCTCGGTGTGTAAGCTGATGACGACATTTGGGAGTTCTGCTCGGATTAGGTCTTCAACTTCCTCGGTAATCGCATGCGCGTCGACTAGGCTGAGCGCATCTTCAACCAGGATATGCGCGTCAACATGTCGCTGTGACCCAGCTTTGCGCGTGCGCAGTTGATGATAGCCAAGCACTGCCGGATGGCGACGCAGGACTTCGATAATTGCGTCAACCTCATGCTGTGGCAAGCGCATATCGATAAGCGTTTGGTACGTTCGAAGTGCAATCCGTCCGCCACTTACAAGAATCCACGCTGTCAGGGCGAGCGCGATCAGTGGGTCGAAGATCGGGTTACCCGTGAAGCGAACCAACAGGAGCGCGGCGAGCACCCCTACGCTCGTATAGACGTCCGCCGTCAGATGGAATGCGTTTGCCCGTAGCGCTTCGCTGTCCGTTTGTTCGGCGACGCGCTGGATATAACGGCTCACGAATAGGTTCCAGACCGCAGCTGCGGAGATGATCGCGAGTGCGACGTCTACGAGAATCGGCTGTGGGTTCAGCATACGAGCGATGGCTACGTAGCCGACATAGAGCCCCGCGCCTACGAGCAACAGGGCCTCGGCGAGGCCGGCAAACGACTCCACTTTTCCGTGTCCGTATGGATGCTCCTGGTCAGCAGGGGCGTCGCCAACCCGCACGCCAGCATAGGAAAGCACGCTTGCGACGATGTCGCCGACGCTGTGCAGAGCCTCGGTCAATGCCGACACGGAGCCGGAAAGTAAGAACGCCGCAAACTTACTCACCGTGAGCAGCACGTTAGACAAGACCGATACGCCTGCTGCGAGGCGCTTACGTCGGGTGATATCGGTCTCGCGAGCGGAGCCCATTGTTGCAAATCACAGTATACTCGGAACCTCACGGTCGCCCCAAGCGTTATGAGGACATGATTGGAACTCTTCTAGTCGTTTCAGGTGTGCTCGCGCCGCCAAAGCCCTTACCAAGTCAGCAGCTGCTCAGTTTGCCCTTGGAAGCTGCATGCTCGCGCTCGACAGGGAGAACTATGTGATACGCAAGCAGATCTGGATGATCGAACATCCGGAGCGGGCTTGGCAGCGTGAACAACTCGCCATGGCGCGCAAAGCTGAGTCAGGTGGAGGCGGGTAGTTAGAAGAAGCTGGGAGCGGGGGCGGGATTCGAACCCGCGACCTCCGGGTTATGAGCCCGACGAGCTACCGCTGCTCCACCCCGCACCGCTAAGCGACAGTTTACCCGGATGTGCTTTTAGAAGTCCAGCCCTGCTCCGCCCAGTGGATACAGAGGCGCGCCTGCTCCTCGCGCGGTGCCCGACTGCGGTGGCAGACTGTTGCCGCCCAGCCCTGGTTGATTTACCCCGCCTTGAGATGTGATGTCGGGCTGTGAGAAGATGCCGGGTTGGGAGAAGATGCCAGGCTGCGAGTACCCGTATGGCGCCGCACCGACGCCGAAGCCAGTTCCGAGACGACCGCTTGACGTCGTAAAGCCGAGACGTGCGTCCTCACCAAACAGAACCAGCGACTCTTCAGCCGAGCGTGGCGTTCGGTAGGAGGTACCAGGAGGGTTGAGGAATTCCGTGCCGGTGTTTGGCGACATCGTCCAAAGGTAAACGTCCTCGAAGGGGTTTCTGTAGACTTGCAAACCGCCGCCACGGGCGTACACGCCTACTTCCTCCGGGTACGACCGCGTCAAGGCTCCCCAGTGAAACCGACGGAAGAGGAAGAAGTTACCCTCCGCAGCCGAGTCGATGTACGCAAGCATTGGCAAACGGTCGCTTGGCGCCTGAGCGCCTGCCCCCTCGGCGGCAATGGTCCCGCCCGTAGAAACGCCCGAGCGGATTCCTGCGGCGCTACGGACGATGGGGTACAGCACGACCACGGCGATAGCCAGGACCGCGGCGACGCCGAGAGCCTCGAACACGGACAGGCCCCTCTGCTTGTTCATCGGGGTTATTGTCGGCGCGTTCCGTGCGTTTCTCCTCATCGTTCAGTCTCTACTGTTCCATACGGATGACAGCGCAGCAGCGTGTCACGGACCGATTCGTAGGGCTGGCGAACGAACCCACACGGGGCTCACCGATACTTGTCGTAGAGATTGAGATACAGTCTCTCGTCCTCTGCCAACCAGCCAAGCGCGGAAATACTCAAATGAGTCATCGCCCAAGCCTCCGTTGACGAAGTACCCCGATCCTTAGATGTCCCAGCGGTAAGCCTCGTTCATTTACCACGGCCGCTGGGGCGTGCCAAGCAGGAGTGGGTCGCGTCGAGCCACACCAAGCCAGTGCAGCGTTTCAACACGGAAGACACCGTCGGCCCACTTTCCGGTAGCAGCGATTCGGTCCCGTGGCAACAGCGGAAGGGTGGGCAACTGAGCGAGTTCGAGCGTTGCCTCGCCTTGTCCGTCGCCAACTCTCACCGCCGCCCCGATTGAGGCGAGCACTTCCACCCCGATGATCACGTGGGTGCTTCGTATTTCCCGAGACTCGGCGAGCGTGCGAGCCGTTGGCAGGTTTCCCACCAGGAGGTCCTCTCTCTCCCGCCGCTCGGCCCGCGCGGCGTAGAACGGCTCTTGGGCGTCTGACAACTTCGGATAGAGCACAAAACCGTACTTCATCGCGGGAGGCGGGCTTCCGGGCGGCGGCGGGGTGGAGGGAAGCTCTCTGAGGCGATCATAGAACTTCTCGTTGAACAGCTCCGCCTCAGCCCCTGGCATTGGGTTGGTGCTTGCGTAAGAAAAGAAGCACACGCCATCGAGCAGGCTGTCGGCGTGCTTAGCCTGTTGCAACGTGTCGTCGTGAGAGTTCAGCCAGTTTCCAATTCCGGCGATGATGCGCGTTCGGCCGCCCTTGAGTTGCGCGCAGTATCTCACCCAGTTGCGAAACCACTCGCCATGTTCCTTTTCGCGAAAGTAGAGCATCGGAATGAGCATGTCGAGTATTCCCTCTCGCGCCCACGCCCGCCAGTCTTGGAAACATCGACGGTAAGCGGCGGATTCTTCGAAGGTGCCGGGCGCATTGCCCCAAGGCACGACGGCAGCGGAGACGATGAGGTTCGGCTTCAATTCCTTCGCGAGCAACGTAACTCGGCGGACGAGGTCGGTAACCTGCTTCCGCCGCCAATCGCTGAACAGCGGGTCGTCGGGAGTAGGCACGCTTGCAGGGTGTGGCTTCGTAGCGCCGGACGCTCTGCTCGCGCCAGGGAACACCTCGTGCGTTGAGCTGTTATTACGGTTTCCGCGTGTCGTTTCTTGAGTCAGAAGGGAGGCGCGCTCGGCGCGCGCAAGCACACCGGCGCGTTGTTCGGCGGACAGAGATGAGAGAAAGCGCGCCACGCTAACCTCGTTGTATCCCCACTCTGCACCACCGAACCGAATGAAGTCGAAGTGGATCCCGTCAACGTCGTACTTGCGCACGACCTCGAGGTAAAGCCGCGTTAGGTAATCCTGAACCTCCGGATGACCGAAGTCGAGCGCATATCCGACGGGCGTTCCGCGGTTGCCGTGGGGGTCTTGCGTCAGCCAGTCAGGGCGACGATAGAGGATGTGGTCCTCCCAAACCGGTGGAGCAGATTCGGACCAGAGTGGGTGGGCGTTCAGCCAAGCGTGCACTTGGATGGGTGGGTCACAGGCGTGCGCTTCCCGAATTACCGCGGCCAGCCCGTCGAAGAAAGGGAATGCATCAAGCGCGCGGTGCTCGTAAGCGCTGTTGTGATACGTCTGGGCGCGGCTGCGCACTTGGATAAAGAGCGCGTTCACGCCTGCGCGCTTCGCCCGCTGTATCAGTTCGCGGACCTGTATCGGAGACTTGATTCCCTCGTGGAACGCGTCCACCCACATCCCGCGCACCTTTGCCTGTTGCGTCATCGCCGTTGAGCACAGGATAATGCATAACAGCGCGGAGAGGAGCCGTGCCATTCTATAAGCGTACCCGAAAGGAGGGTGGTCGGGGCGGCGAGATTCGAACTCGCGACCTCCTGCTCCCAAAGCAGGCGCGCTAACCAGGCTGCGCTACGCCCCGGCGAGTGTGAGTGTACCTGCCGCAGGCTATGGCCGGAGGAACGCGCCTTGCGTGCAGCCACAAGGGTAACTTCATCATTGTGGCGCAGACGGTCTTGATTCTTGGCGGCGGATTCGGTGGGTTGGCGGCGGCTAGCGAGGTTCGTAGACTTCTACCAAGTGACACCTCTGCCATCGTGGTGGACAGGAGCGACGACTTCGTCGTGGGTGGGGCGAAGACGCGGGTGGCTCCTGAGAACGGCTTGGTAGGCGGGGCATCGAGTTTCTTCGTGCCAACATTTCAGAGCCTTAAGCCCTCCGAGAAGGCGTTCGAGATCCACCCCGGCATGATCCAGTGCGCCGAGGGTGGTCATCTTTAAACCAGGGTTAAACCCTGGGGGCGAGTTGGCTCCTGATGAGCGCCTCTTGGAGAAAGAAGCAGTTCATGGGTCTTGACACCACAGATATGGCGTGTCAAAATTAAGGTTGACGCTAAATCTGCCGTTGGATCGTCTTAAGGGATTTGGAGGCCAAGAAACGATGCGCTGCCCCTTCTGTGGATATTACGAGGACCGAGTCCTGGAGAGCCGCCCGGTTCGAGACGGGGACGCCATCCGTCGCCGTCGGGAGTGCCTGGGTTGCGAGCGCCGGTACACCACGTTCGAGCAGGTGGAGAGAAAGCCTGTTGTGGTGGTGAAGAAGGACGGCAGGCGCGAGGCGTTCGACGTCGAAAAGTTGGTGGCGAGCATGGCGATAGCGTGCCGCAAGCGGCCTGTTCCGACCGCGGTTGTACGCTCCGCCGCAGAAGAGATCGAGCGGGAGCTTTCGGAGCGGTCGGGCTCTGAGGTTTCGTCGGCGGTGTTGGGCGAATTGGTGCTCGACGCGTTGCACGAGATCGACCCAGTTGCGTACGTACGCTTCGCAAGCGTGTATCACGAGTTCGACGACCCTGAGGAGTTTGGCGCTTGGGTTTCCCGCGTGCGAGCCAGAAAGAGAGGGGCGTCCAAAGCAACGAAAGCCATGGACTGAAGGAGACATCAAAGGAATGAAGATACATCGATACTATACAACCAAACAGGGAGGGCCATACGAGGCGATCGAGTTCGAGGCCCGGCGGTCCGAGATTCGCAACCCGGACGGGAGTCTGGTGTTCGAGATGGAAGGGGTGATGGTGCCGAAGGAGTGGTCCCAAGTGGCGACGGACATCCTCGCGCAGAAGTACTTCCGCAAGGCGGGCGTGCCACGGCAGGACAGCAAGGAGGGCCATGAGACGGACGCCAGGCAGGTCTTCCATCGCCTGGCCGGGACATGGAGGTATTGGGGCGAGAGGTACGGGTACTTCGATAGCGAGGAGGATGCGCAAGCATTCTATGATGAGCTTTGCTACATGCTTGCCAAACAGATTGGCGCGCCGAACAGCCCGCAATGGTTCAATACCGGCCTGCACTTCGCCTACGGAATCGAAGGGCCTCCGCAGGGGCACTGGTTCGTCAACCCGGAGACAGGTGAGGCAGAGAGGAGTAAGAACGCCTACGAACGACCGCAGCCCCACGCTTGCTTCATCCTATCGGTTAAGGATGACCTTGTGAACGAAGGCGGCATCATGGACCTCTGGATGCGCGAGGCGCGCATCTTCAAGTACGGCAGCGGCGTCGGCTCCAACTTCTCCGACATTCGCGCGGAGGGAGAGCCGCTGAGCGGCGGCGGCAAGTCGAGCGGGCTAATGTCGTTCCTCAGAATAGGAGACCGTAGCGCGGGTGCCATCAAGAGCGGCGGCACGACGCGTCGCGCCGCTAAGATGGTCGTGCTCGACATTGACCACCCGGACATTGAAACGTTCATCAACTGGAAGGTCATCGAGGAGCAAAAGGTTGCCGCCCTCGTAGCCGGCTCTCGGCTGCTAAACCGCCACTTGAACAACATTATGAAGGCGGCGCACGAGTGGCCGAACGAGCAGGAGCGCTTCGACGCCGAACGGAACGAGCGCCTGCGCGAGGCGATCGCATTGGCCAAGGCCGCCGAGATACCCATTAACTACATTCAGCGGGTGATACAGCTTGCGCAGAACGGATACGCCTCGATCCATGTGCCGGTTTATGACAATGACTGGAACGGCGAGGCTTACATGACCGTCAGCGGTCAGAACGCCAACAACTCCGTGCGCGTGACGAACGAGTTTATGGAGGCGGTCGAGCAGGGGAAAGAGTGGGTTCTAACGTGGCGGACCGGCGGCGTGGCAAAGACGGTTGACGCGCGCGATTTGATGGATCAGATTTCGTACGCAGCATGGTCGTGTGCGGACCCAGGCATGCAGTTCGACACGACGATCAACGAATGGCACACCTGCCCTAACAGTGGACGCATCCGCGCGAGCAATCCATGCAGCGAGTACATGTTCCTTGACGACACGGCGTGCAACCTCGCCAGCCTCAACCTTGTCCGATTCTACAACGACGAGACCGGGGAGTTCGACACCGAAGGGTATCGCCACGCGATTCGTCTTTGGACAATCGTGCTTGAGATCAGCGTTCTGATGGCGCAGTTCCCGAGCAAGCGCATCGCAGAACTGTCCTATGAGTTTCGAACGCTTGGCCTTGGCTACGCGAACATGGGAGCGTTGCTGATGCGCATGGCGATCCCTTATGACAGCGAGCGGGGCCGGGCAATCATCGGCGCACTTACGGCGATTCTTGGCGGCGAATCCTACGCGACTTCTGCCGAGATGGCGCGCGAGCTGGGGCCGTTCCCAGGCTATAAGAAGAACGCTAATGAGATGCTGCGCGTCATCCGGAACCATCGGCGCGCCGCGTATGGCGGCGGCGAGACCACCTACGAGGGGCTCTCGATTGCGCCCGTGGTGATTGACCCCGACGAGTGTCCAACGGACCTCCTCAAGGCAGCCCGCGAGGCCTGGGACCGCGCGCTGCAACTGGGAGAGGCACATGGCTATCGCAATGCGCAAGTAACCGTACTTGCTCCGACCGGCACTATCGGCTTGGTGATGGATTGCGATACAACTGGCATCGAGCCGGACTTCGCGCTCGTCAAGTTCAAGAAGTTGGCTGGCGGGGGATACTTTAAAATCATCAACCAGTCTGTGCCAGTTGCGCTTCGGAGGCTTGGATACTCAGCGGAGCAGATCGAAGACATCGTTCAGTACTGCGTAGGAAGGGGCACACTGGAAGGCTCTCCCGCGATCACTCACGACGACTTGCGCGAGCGTGGATTCACAGAGCAAGCCATCGCCAAAGCGGAGGCGGCGCTCGAGAGCGCATTCGACATCCGCTTTGCGTTCAACCACCACATTCTCGGCGAGGAGTTCTGCACCGAGAAACTTGGGTTCTCGAAGCAACAGATGAGCGATTGGGGATTCGACATGCTCAGAGCGCTCGGCTTCAGCGAGGATGAAATCGAGGAGGCGAACGCGTACGTTTGCGGCACGATGACCGTCGAAGGAGCACCGCACCTGAAACTCGAACACTATAAGGTGTTCCAGTGCGCAAACCGCTGCGGCAAGTACGGCAAGCGGTTTATCTCCGCGGAAGGACACATTCGCGCAATGGCTGCTGCCCAGCCGTTCCTCTCAGGTGCGATCAGCAAGACGATCAACCTTCCAAACAGCGCCACTGTCGAGGACGTTCGTGAAGGGTACTTGCTCAGCTGGCGACTTGGCCTTAAGGCGAACGCACTTTATCGAGACGGAAGCAAGTTGAGTCAGCCGCTCAGCACCGCAGCCGATGAAGCGGCGCGCGTGCTGGAGGCTATTCCTGCCGCAGACACGCAAGTGGGCAAGGCGATGCAAAAGCTCGTCTATCGCTACATCGCGAAGCGTCACCTCCTGCCCAGCCGCCGCCGCGGCTATACGCAGAAGGCGAGAGTCGGCGGACACAAGGTGTATTTGCGCACCGGCGAATACGAAGACGGGTCGCTCGGCGAAATCTTTATTGACATGCACCGAGAGGGAGCGGCGTTCCGAAGCCTGATGAATTGCTTCGCGATCGCGATCTCGCTCGGCTTGCAGTACGGCGTGCCACTCGAGGAGTTTGTGGACGCATTTGTGTTCACTCGCTTCGAACCGAACGGCGTCGTGCAGGGCAACGACAACATCAAGATGGCAACGTCCGTGATTGACTACATCTTCCGCGAACTCGCAGTCACCTACCTTGGTCGCACCGACTTCGTGCAAGTGACACATGAGGACCTCCGCAGCGACACAATCGGCGGCCCGGAGTTCACCGAGGAAGAGGTCATGGGTGAAGAGTTTAGCGACATCCGCGTACCCGGGCGGACGCGTGAGGACCACACGAGCGCCGGGTTCGTTGGAGCGAAGCAAGCGTCGCTCCAGCCCGTTCTCGAGCCGGTGAGCGTCGGCGGTGACCTGGCGGAGACGATCCGCAGGGCGCGCCTACAGGGCTATGAGGGCGACCCATGCGCGGAGTGCGGGCAGTTCACTTTGGTGCGCAACGGCACGTGCCTTAAGTGCGTTAGTTGCGGTGCAACGTCGGGCTGCAGTTGATGCTATTCATCGATGCGCTCGCGGGGCTGAGAATCGTCTCCGCGAGCGCGCGCGTTGCCCTTTTCGTCAGCGCCTCGTTGAGCGCGGCGCAGTAGGGGCTGATGATGCACCCCGGACAGCCCACGTCGCACTCGCAGCGAAGCACTGTCGCCGCGCAGGCATGTAGCCATCGATGTGCGCCCTCAAAAAGCAGCTCGCTCAGTCCAACACCGCCAGGCTCGCCATCATACACTGTAATCCGCGCTTCGCCTTGTACTGCCCAGTCAGATCCCATGTCGCTTCGGCTACACTCGGCGACTATGGGCGCCATCGCCGACGCCAGGTGCTCGAAGCCGTGAATGGCGCCCACCCATTCAGGTTCCGCGTCCAGCGAATCGGGGCGAAAGTCGAAGTTAAGTACGACCGCCGTCGTAACCCACGTTCTTGCTGGTAGATCAAGGTCGTTGCGATCCAAGAGGGCGTCGTCCACGATTCGGCGTCGCTCGAACACAACCGGTTGCCGAGTTACTTCCACCTCCGCGAGCCACACCCGCACGCCGTTCGTTTCCCTTTCTTGCAGCACGTGCAGTGTTTCGACGCTGCTGCGGACATGCGTCCGCGTGTAGTAGTCGCCGTCGAACGGCTCGAGCGCCACTGTCCGCGCGAAATAGTCGAGCTCCCGCACGAGGTACGCCTCGCCTCGATGAAGGTACACCGCACCCTTGTGCGCCGATGTGAAAGCGCGCCACTCCTCGAGCGTACCGATGGTGTTGCCGTTCACCATAAGCAGATACTCTGAGTCGGTTCCGCGCAGCCCGATCTCTGCGGCCGGCGAGGTTGCCTGCACACACGTCCAGCCTGATGTTCTGCGCTCAAGTTCCGCGTTGAGCACCAGTTCTCGGATGGCTTCCTCCGCGCCGTTAGGGAACCACGCCATGTCCTGGGGCGCGATCGGCCGCTCCCACGCCGCGCAGCGCAGATGCCCAGCGAGCACGATGCGGTTCTCGGGTTTGATGGCAATGCTCTCAGGCTGTGCCTCCACTAACAGGCTCGGATTCCGCGCGTAGAATTGGTCGATTGGCGAGTCTCTCGCGACGAGGATCGCCGCCCCCTCGGATGCCCGCCTGCCGGCACGTCCAGCCTGCTGCATCAGGCTGTTGACAGAGCCCGGGTATCCGTTCATCAGTACCACATCAACTGCTCCCACGTCAACGCCCAACTCCATCGCATTTGTGCTGCTGAGGCCTAGCAGCTCGCCATCGAAAAGCCGTGCCTCGATGTGCCGTCGTTCGTCGGCCGTGTATCCGGCGCGATAGCTATCCACCCTGCCGCGAACGGGTGAGCCTTCAAGGAACCGCCTCGCATAAGAGAGCACGAGTTCCGCCGCCACGCGGCTCTGAGAGAACGCAATTGTTCGCAAGCCCCTCTCGACGAGAGCTGCAAGCACCGCACCCGAGATGAAGTTCGCGCTCGCCCGGTCTCCGTCGTCGGTAATCGGCGGGTTTAGGACGTACAGCGTACGCTCGCCTCGTGGCGCGCCGTCCTCATTGATCAGGCGAGGCGCTCGGCCCGTCAGTCTTTCGAAGAGTTGCTGCGCGTTGCCGATGGTCGCGCTCGTCCCGATGATGCGCGGATGCGAGCCATACCGCTCACACAGCCGCAGCAGGCGGCGTAGAACCAACGCAGTGTGACTACCAAAGACTCCGGACAGCCTGTGCAACTCATCTATGGCGATGATGCGAAGGTTTTTCAGGAAGGTCGCCCACGCTGGGTGGTTCGGCAGTATGCCGACGTGTAGCATGTCGGGGTTGGAAAGAACGATGTGCGCCCGGCTTCGAACGCGCGGCCTCTCCCGTTCGGGCGTGTCGCCGTCGTAGGTCGCGGTCTGAAACCCTTTGGGCAGCAGTTCCTGAAGCTTGCGCAACTGGTCCTGAGCGAGCGCTTTGGTAGGGAAGAGATACAAGGCGCGTGCCGCCGGTTCGTCGAGAAGCGCCCTCAGCGTGGGGAGAACGTAACAGAGCGACTTGCCGCTGTCGGTACCGCAAGTTACCACGATGTCGTCCCCCTGGGCGATTGCGTCGCACGCGTCGGCTTGATGTGCATACAAGCTCTCGATGTCGAGCGCGCTCAAGCGAGTTTGTAGTGTGCGGTCCAGAGGGAACAGAGGTTCGGCGGTAATCGCAGGTCGTTGCTCTCGCCATCGCAGTGCGACGGCTTCGCCCGGCATGGCACTCAGCAGCTGGTCGAGAGCGGTGACGAGCGGGCTGCGTCTCACTCGGTGTAGCCCATCTTTTGGCGCTCCTTGCCTCGCTTCCGTTCGGTTACCTTTACCGCAGCGATGCTTACAAAGTAGAGAACCAACATCGGAACGGACATCATGGCCAGGCTGAAGTAGTCGCCGCCTGGCGTGAGCATCGCGGCGCTCGCAACGATGATGACGACGGCGGTGCGCCAGTTCTTGAGCAGGCCCTCGCTAGTGAGCAGTTCAACCCTGGCGAGGAACCAGATGACCAATGGCAACTGAAAGCCCAGCCCAAACGCGAGCAACATCTTCAACACGAACACCACCATCTGCCCCGGCTCTTGAATCAGTTGTGTGCCGGGAAAGTCGGTGAGGAACGACACGAACCAGTTGAACGCGGGCTTCAGAATCAGGTAGCCGAAGCTTGCGCCAAGAAGGAACAACATCAAACTCAGAGGCACGAGGATGCGAAGCGTGTCTCGCTCTTTTTTGTAAAGCGCAGGGCGAACAAAGCCCCACAGCTGGATAACGATGAACGGCGCGGCGATCACCGCACCAACAACGAAGCTGACCTTCAGTTTGAGGAAGAACGCATCGCCGAAGTTTCGAAACGCTTCGCTGACTTTGACCCCTGCCGGCAGGGTTCCTTCGCCGAACAACAGGTTGCGGATGTGCTCATAGGTGTAGGGCTCAACAAACCACCCGACTCCCCATCCGACACAGAGGAGCAGAATCGAGCGGACGACGCGCGCTCTAAGTTCATCCAGATGCTCAACGAGGGTAGCCTTCTTTCTCTCCGGGTCTTCCGGGTCCAAGCCACCCTCGTCAATCTCTTCGTAGGTCGGGTATGAGTGGGCCATTCAGCCCTTCATTCTACTGTTCAATGAGCATCTTCGCATAGACCTTCTGTCGAACGAAGATGTTCGGAGTGCCACCGCGACCGCCCTGGTCACCACCGCGACCGCGGGCTCCGCCCTGGCCTGGGACGTCGGGCTCGGTCAGTGAGCCTTGGCCGCCCCCACCAGGTGCAGCGTTGTTGAGGCCGCTGCCTCCGTTGATCCAGCCCGAGCCGCCCGCTGACATGGGGCCACGGCGGCCGCCTGCAAGCTGTCCGCCGCCGCTGCCGGACGCACCCGCGCCGGTTGGAGCAGCCATGCGCTGGTCCGCCTCGATAACCAAATCGGAACGGATGAGGACGCCGGTGTCAACGGTTACCCAAATGTCCTGCTGCATGCGGAAGCGGTTATCGCCTCGGAACTCTCTTCCAAGGATCTTGAGGGTCTCAGTGTCGGCGGAGCGCTGGAGCACCTCGATCTCATATCGAAGATGTGCGCAAGGGCGTCCCTTTTCCCACTCTACCGCAACGAACGTGCCGCGGGCGGGTTGATACTCATTAACTCGCCCTTTGTCACGCGCCGTTTCAATCGAGCCGAGGAAACCGATCTGTCCTTGCCAGGAGTCACCAACGCGGACAGGGTCAGTGGGCAGCACTGGGAGAGGAATAAGAACGTAGAGTTTCTGATTCGATTCACCAACGCTCGTCGTGCCGCCGACCGTCCAGTACAAAGGGACGTCGCCGTAGACCTCCCTGCCGTTTGGCTGAAGCAGCCGCCACACTGGCGCGAACTCTTCTTGGTAATGAATGGTTGGCTGTGTTTCGTTAGCGGCGGTAACTACGACGTAGTCACGCCCTTTGTAGGGCAGCAACTGGGCGCGCACGAGGCCTAACCCACCGGGCTTCACATCATCCACGGCGAACAGCACTCGTGCAGTTTCGACGGCGACCGGAAGTTGGGCGGCTCTTCCGCCCATTCGGTTCTGTGCCTCGGTAAGAGTCGAAAGGTCTACTCCTATCTCCACGGTATAGCTGTGTGCGGCGCCGGGTCGCCACTTGTATCGAACGGGAAGCCCGTCTTCAGGAACGGTGATCCCGGCGTAGTTGCCAACGGTCACGGTTACCTCGCTCGTTTCCGCGATAGCCGGCTTGCCGTCAATGTTCATGTAAAGATTCACCTTAATCGTGTGCTTCCCATCCGGGATCTTGCGCGCCTTCGTGTCCAACTTGTAGACCAGCGCATCTAACTTCTGGTCCAATGTCGGTACAGTGGCCTCGACGAATTTGCCGTCGATGGCGATGCCGATGAACGCTCCGCGCGGGACGCTGTTCTTCGGGAAGACGATGGTCACCGTCTCACGAACGCTAGCGCCTTCCTGGGGCTTCACGATCGTGAAAGGAGCCTGGGCGACAGCCGTAGCCGCCGCGAATACAATGCCGATTCCGAACAGTCGCTTCATGAGCACAAACTTCCTCCAATTGGGTTCCGGTTATCCTACCCGATCCAAAGGCGGCTTCTCGCTGATTAGGACGGTTTCGCCGACCCGAAAGGTTACAAGCCCAGCGCCTCCAGCTGCCCTGGCACTACCGGTCTGAGGCTCACGGAGAGGCCGTCATCCACAGGGTTGAGGAAAGTGACTAGATCAGGGCGGCTGCGGGCAGCCCGATTGAATTCTCGGATACCTTCTGTTGCGTCGTCAGTCTCAGAGGGGTTAGCGACCCTTCCGCTCCAGAGGACGTTATGGGCAAACAGCAGCCCGCCGGGTCGAAGTCGGGGTACAGCCTCCTCTAAGGCTTGAGGGTAGCCGGGCTTCTCGATGTCGATCAAGATGCAGTCGAACGGCTCCGTTTCGGCCACGAGCAACTCGTGGGCGTCGCCAAGGAGGAACCTGCACCGAGCCTCGACCCCTGCCCTCGACAGGAACTCGCGCGCCCTCTGCGAGTTCGTTTCGTCCGAGTCGGTGTGGACGACTTCGCCGCCCTCGCCGACTGCCAGGGCGAACCACAGCGTCGAGTAGCCAAAGCCCGAGCCCATCTCGAAGACCCTCCTTGCTCCAATTGCTGCTGACAACACCGCGAGCACACGACCGCACTCGGGGCCTATGATGGGGAACTGCTCCTCACGTGCGATGCGCTCCATCTCCAGAAGCACCGAGTGTCGAGGTCGCTCCAGCGCCAGCACGTACTCCGCTACGGCTTGAGGGAGTTGACTACCCATTCCGAAACGATCTCCCCCGGATGTCGCAGCGAGGCTATTACGCCGCAGTACTTGTCGTCGCTCAACTCCACAGCGCGCTTGACTGCTACATCATCGAGGTTGGGTCCTTCGACGAAGTGCCTGACCACGACTCGCGTGAATGGCCTGGGCCACTCGCTTCGCGGAGGCCTTTCACCCTCAACCTCGATTCTGTAACTTGTAACGGTCTGGCGCTTTTTCTTCAAGATGCTGATAACGTCCATGCCAGTGCACGCACCTAGGGCGCAGAGCAGCGCCTCCATCGGCGAAGGTCCTTTGCCCTTTCCGCCGAAGCCCGCGTCAGCATCGAATGTGAAAACGATTCCCGACGGAGGATGCGCGACGAAGCCCATCTCGCCGTCCCATTGAACTGTTGCCTTCATGGTTAGAGGCTACCTGCATCGCTGCGCCGACGAATCGTTAGCGCCTGCCACGTCGCCGTTCGCAAGCTCCCAACAAAAGGAGAGCGGCACCTCGCGGTCGAACAGCACACGAATTCGGTAGTCCGTACCGACGGAGTCGCATGCCAAGACGAACCCCGACATCCGCGCGACGGTGCCTTCGGGCTGAAGGACAACCTCGGCGCCGTGCGCAAGCCCGCGCTCGGCGCGAACCATCGCTCCGCGCGTTCCCAAGTTTTGAATCGCTACCGGTGCGCCGTCAAGAATGCCTGCCAACGCAGGCTCAAACCGCACGCGAGGCGAAAGCCGTCGGTCGAGAACTCGAGCATCCTTCGGCGCAGCGAGCAGGACGTTCAGGCCGTCGGCTCCCACGACCCGTGTTGCGAAGACCACGACGCCCGCCGCCGTACCGAACCTGGCGATCATGTCACCCGTTAGCCGCGTGGGACAGACGGCGCCGACTATGGTCAGCGGCGTCACAACCCACTTGCCTCTCCTTGCGGAGATGAACCGGCAGCGTAAGTGCGCTCCACCTGATCGGAGCGTGAGCTGGGTGCCGGGCGCGGGCTGGGCGCAACGTCTCATGCGTCCGTGGTAGATCGCCGATGCGGACGCGGACAGCGCAAACAGCGCAACGCCAAAAACACCAAGCCAAAAAGGTTCCATCTGTTCTCGCCTTTCGTTAGCGGCGAATCAGCGGCCGATTTCTTTTCCGAAGAGTTGGTTCGCCACGGCGTGCTCTCGCATCGCCTCAACCTGCAGGAGGTCTGCGTCCGCTGCGGTCTCAGCGCTTCGGTCTTGCACGTACCGCTGGATGCCCAGTACGGACTGAAGCAGCAAGTTCACGGCCAGAGCCCTCTCGTTGTGGCTTCGCCTGTGAGGATCAGGAACATCTATCTGGTCGAGATAGGTTTGGAATGCTCGGACGGAATTGACGAGCAGCAGTGTGCGGTTACCCAGCGATGGCTCGTCGGGCGTGGCGCGCGCCTCTCGCAAGGCGTTCCTCGTTCGCAAGGCAAGCGACTCGAAAACCTGGTCAAGGACGGCAGCCAACTGGCGATACCGGCGCAGGCGGTCTGGCAACTTTTGGGACAGCCCGACCTCGGCCGCTCGGTTCATGTCTCTCGCAGCGGCGTTGAAATCCTCGTTGAGTGCGTGCACCTGGGAGCGACGGAAATAGGTTTCGCCGTCCGGTCGCACCGCCAGAGCCTTGTCGAAAGCTTTTAACGCCTCACTGAACTCGAGCCGAGCGACATGCAGGTCAGCCAGCACGCAGAGGGCGGGTGCGTTCTGCTCGTCTCGCCTCAAAATGCGCTGTACCAAGTTATACGCCCTCTCGATTTGGCCGCCCCCCAGCCACGCGGCTGCAGCGGCTGAGATCAGCTCGGCGTCGTTTGGAATCAGTTCCGCCGCGCGTTCGCCCTGCTCGGCAGCCAGGTACGGATGTCCCGCCAGGCGAAGAGCCTCGACGAGTGCCTTCCGCCGCACCGGGTCAAACGGCTGGCTGTCCACTGCGTCGCGGAGCAGGACGACGGCCTCCACCAATTGCCCTGCTTCGAGCGCAGCCATACCCAACTCGAACGCGCCCGAGGGGGCGTCCTGGGTCGGGTGAGTGCGCACGAGTGGGGGACCTGGCGTGATTTCGTCCGGCGTGCCGACCAGGTCTCGAAACGGCTCGATGTTCATCTTTGACGCCCAGGTTTGTGCCACGGACACGATGGTGCTCTCCTTGTCGATTTCGCCGTTTCGGGCGATGGCGGTGTTGGCTGTGTCCGACCAAATCTTCCTTCCGTCCCGATACAAGTCAATCGCTCCGTCGAGCGAACCGCCGACGTGAGTGACGCTTACGATGACGACATAGCGGGCATTTACAACATCGGCAACGCGCATGACCTCGCCAGGGTTCGGGTTTTTCGGCAGGTCGCGGAGTCGCCCGGTCCTCCGAGCCTCAGCGATGATTGGATCGTCGAGAGACCACGCCACCGGCTTAACCTTTCCAACCTCGCGCAAGGCGTTCGCGAGCGCGACATCCACGATTAGGTTCGGGTCAGCATCGCTGAACGAAGCAAGGCGGACCTGGTAGATAAGGACGAGCGGACGACCCTGCGCGAGGGCGGTCGCCCCCATTACGAGCAACAGACAGGCGATAAGAGCGCGCCTCATGCGCCTAACGCGGCAAGCTCGCGGCGGCACGCATCAGCGCCTGCTTGCGCCCCGGGCGCCTTCGACGCTTCGTAGAGGCGAAGAGCCTGCTCAAAGTGTCGTTTCGCGTTGTCGAACTCGCCAAGTGCTCGATAGCAGCGCGCGATGAGTTGGTGCGTCAGCGCCGGGCGCGTGCTCCCCGACAGGGACTTTTGAAAGTCGGCGATTGCGCCACGGTAGTCGCCTGCCTTCATCTTCTCGTTTGCGACGCGGTAGATGTTCTCGCTTTCGCGCTCGCTGCTCCCCGACCCTGCGCCTCCGCGACCTTCATGAGGCTTGATCTGTATGACCGGGTCCCGCGCTGGCGGACTGATGACGTTGTCGTCGCTCGGGTTGGCTGGCGGAGGGTTAGAGGGCGAAGACGCGCCTCCCCCTTGCCGAGAATTTGCGCCTTGCTGAGCGTCTGGAAGCTTGGAGCCGCCCTGTGCACGTACGTCTGGCAGCCCGTGGAGTTGATCCGGCGTGAGCACAATCGGGCCGCTAAAGGTGGTGCCACCGCCCCCAAACGTCGGCGGTCGAATCGTGCTCGCGCTCGATGCGGGCTGATCGCCGCTCGCGCCCTTGTCGGCTTGAGGCTGTTGCGTGGATTGCGGCGGTGGCTGCTGCATCGGCTGGAACGTCGCGACGCGCTGCTCCGGTTCCGCCGACGCAAGCGGCTCCCTCGATTGCCCTTGGCTCATCGCGAGTAGCGCGCCGAGCGCAATAACCAAAAGAGTGGCTCCCACGCCGGCAAGGATAGCGGTCCAGTTGGCGCCGCCGCCCTCATCCTCAAAGGGCGCTTCATAAATGCGGCGATGGAGCTGCTCAAGCTTGATGCGGTCGAGCGTCGAGCACGGATTCAGTTCCACGATGCGCTCGAAGCAGGCAACAGCGCCGGGCAGGTCGTCAAGTGCTTCGAGCGCCATGCCCTTGAGGGCGAGGCCCCCGAGGTTGTCGGGCGCTTGTGCAAGCGCCGCCTTGGCGACGTAAAGCGCCTCGCGCGCCTTGCCCTCAGCGAGGAGGCGGTATCCGTCCTGGACGACCTGCTCGACCTTGGCAGGCTCAAGGTGCTCCGCTACCTCCCCCGTGAGCGGTTGCCCGCACAACTTGCAGAAGCGCGCGTCTGTGGGGTTCTCTGCGTTGCAGTATCTGCAGGCGATATTCATTTCTCTCACCTCGTTAGACGGCTCGAACTGCCCAAAGCATCCAATGCGAGCGATCAGATTGTACCTGACTCAGGGAGAAACCCCTTCCGAGCCCACGGCGTCGAGGGATATCCGGCGCAAAACCGCATAGGCGTGCTCCATGAGCGGTTCGAGGTTCCGCACATCCTCCCGATTGTATTCAAGGAGGGTATCCATCGCCTCGGAGTTGCCCCCCGAAGCAGCTCGCCAAAGGCGCACGGCGTCGTACCCGGTAAGACCACGCGTCCGCTCGGAGCGCTCGATGCCTATGGCGCGCTCGATGCTCTTCAGTCCGCCGCGCAGCCCGATTCTTCGAAGCACTGGGCAAAGGTCTATGTGAATCTGGTCGAACACCGCCGTCGGGAACCGCTTCCTGAGGACGGGTAGGTCGAATCCGGCGCCGAAGAACGTTACGACGACCGAGTATCTGTTGAGAAAGTCAGGAAACTCGAAGAGATTATAATCTTTGACAAACGAGTGGTATCGGGCGCCGTCCCACGCTCCGACGACGGTAACGTCAGCGCATCGCGAGCCGGTCGTCTCGATGTCGAGATAGATGAGCTTGTCTCGGAACTCGGGGAACACCCGCCACGCCTCGCGCGCCAACAACGACTTGCGGAAGAACTGATGCTCGCCCTTTTCGAGTTTGCACAGGCTTTGCGCAAGCGCCTTCTCGAGGCGCTGCGAGCCGACCGTTCCCGTTCGGTAGCGGCGCGGGTCTGCGAGGAAGTCGTACCAGGTCCAGGCACCCTGCGACCACAGCGCCCGCTCCGTCTTCCAAGAAACACCGGGGATATGGATGTACGTTGAGGTGAGCACTCAAGGCGATTATACCTCGGATTGCGGTATGGCTTCTCCGAGGCCTGGACGAGGGTCCATGCACACGGGCGATTCACCGTTCGCTCTACATCAGATCATGCCGCCAGCGCCGATTTTCCATACGTGGAAATCTAAGGCTCTCAGATTGTGAAGAGCGACTGAAGGCGGCAGGAAACAATTTTCGATGTTGATTACCGATGTGTTGCGCTGTTCTGCGCTGCCTCCAAGACAACACACCCTCCAAGACAACAAACAAAGCATCCTTTCACCCCCTACGGCGCCGAATCCCCGATGGGAACGTGAGCGTCTCGCGAACACCCCTTATTGCTCAGCTGTTCGCCTCGCGGAAAATGGCGAGGACGCTCGCCCTCGCTCGGAAAGTTACAAATAGGAGGTATAGTATTGTAAGGAACCTCTCAGTTGTTTCTATTCAAGAGGAGGGGGTGACGATAGGAGACAATTTCCGTCGCAGCCTTCGGTTTCGATTCGGCCTGGGGCGGCGACTTTGGTTGAACCGAGCACCCTGTTTAAGCCACAATCCGGGTGCGCGCGTCTAAACTGAGGAAAGGGACGTCCCAATTCATACGAGTACGACAGGGAAGTCATGACCGTACGCAGGGACCTAACGTTCGACATCTTGAAGGGGATAGCCATCCTCGAAGTGGTTACGCACCATGTGCTTGGGATGGCGGCGCGGCGCTATGTCGAGGAGGGTACTGGCGGTTGGCTGCTCGTCGTGATGCTCAACCGCGTTCTGCACTTCGCCGTGCCTACCTTCCTCCTCGTGAGCTCGCTGCTGCTTGCCCGAAGCCTCTCACGGCATGACGAGCCGAACTGGCTGCTGTTCTTGAGGCGGCGCCTGCTTCGGACGGGCTACCCCTACCTTGTCTGGACCGCGCTGTACCTCGCGGTGCGCGGGTGGAACACCGACCTCGGCTTGACGGCAACGCTCATCTGGGGCAAGGCGTGGTACCACCTCTACTTCTTGGCGATCTTGCTCGAGGTGTCGCTGCTGTTCCCGCTTCTCTTTCTACTTTTGCGCGCTTGGCAGCCCGACTTCAGGCGGATGCTGCTGATGGCGGCAGGCGTGCAGGGCTTCGTGTACGTATTCAACTACTACACGCGGATCCTTCCGTATCCCGGCTCAAGCGCGCTCTTCTTTCTGTTTCCTGTTGTCGTAGGCGCGTGGCTGGGGTTGAACTGGCAGGCGTGGCACAGGGTTTGGGTGAAGTGGAGCTTTCGCATTCTGCAGGCGATGGTTGGCGCGCTGGCCCTGTATCTGCTTGCTGAAGTCCTGCTGTTAAGCAATGTGTCCGTAGGTCGCCAGCCGTACTTCACGTTGTTCCGACTACACCCGGCGCTGCTGCTGTTGTATTCGACGGCGGCGGCGTTGTTCCTTCTGCGGGTGGCTCAAGACATGGCGGAGCACTCCTCGCTTCGAGCCGTTCTCGCTCAAATCGGGGATCGGTCGCTCGCGATCTTTCTCGTACACCCTGCTGTCGTGTTCTTGGTTCAAGGCCCCCGTGTTACTGCGTTCATGAACAACCTCCCGCTGGCGACGCTGTGGGTTTTGCTGCTTGTGTTCTTCGCGTCCTGGGCGATCGTCGAGGCCTTGGATCGGATGCGACTCTCCCGGTTGCTGTTCGCTCGCGATTTTTTGCCGTTGGGCGCCTACTCGGTTCGCCGCCGCCTCGCCATGGCTACTGCCGGAACGCGTCTGCAACCAACCAGCCCGCGAGCACGCCAAGATATATTACATTCCCGCCCCAGAGCAACGTCTGCGCCCACGAAATCTGACCAGACAGAGCCGACGCCGTTGCAAAGCAGGCGGTGAGCACAGCCACGAGGAACACGACGCGCGAAATGCTGTACGTGAACGCGTCTTGCAGCACCCCGATAACGGCGTAGATGAGCGCGGCGGCCCAGAAGTTTATGATCGCGACGACACCCAGCGCCGCGGAGCGACTCAGGCGACCGCCCGCAGTCTTAAGCACGGTCTCACACGGATCTACCGCCATTGAAATGGACAGCGCGGCACCCATCGTTAGCCCGCAAACGAAAAGCATAACAAGGAGTCCTGCCGTCCATGTGTTGATGATCGCGGGGAGGCCGCGCATCGGCTCCTCCTTTGCGATCGCGACGTACGCGAGGGTGAGAAACGTGATCACGGAAGCCACGATCAGCGGCAGCGTCGCGTTCGCCGTCCTTTGCGCCGCCGCGCCTCTGGTTCCGCTCGCCGCGTGCAGAGAATAGTATCGCTTCTGGTAAATCGCGTTCTCGGGCTCGAACTGCAGCGCGTAAGCGTAGTGCTTCAATGCGTCGTCCAATTTTCCCCTCGAGCGGTAAACGTCACCGAGAACGGAGTGGGCGAGCGCCACCCGGAAGTCTTGCTCGATGACGCGACGAGCCGTCGCCTCTGCCCGCTCGAGCCTTCCGCGACTCAACTCGCGCACCGCCGTGTTCAGCAGGCGTGCGATGTCCGGCGCGGGCGTCCGTTGATAGGCGCCGCTACGTGCGTCGCGCTCTTGCTGCGCCCCGCGTGGTGGCGCTTCGCGTGTGGCCCTGTGGGCTGCGCCCCGCTCCGCTGCGCGAAGCAGTGCGTCGTAGTGCGCTCGCCGCTCAAGGGAGGAGAGTACGGCGTGCGCCTCAACGATTTGCATGAACAGGTCGGTCGTGCGCGAGGTTCCCGACCGGTCTGGATGGTACTTCAGCACGAGGCGGCGAAAGGCAAGGCGAATCTGCTCTTGCGTCGCATCCCGCGGCACGCCGAGCACGTCGTAGTGCGTTCGCTCGTCGGGCATTAGCTGCCTGCCTGCTCGATCGCGGCTGCGTACTGCATATAGAAGGAAGCGACGACGTACGCGACGACGGCAGCTGCCAGCAACAACAAGGCGACTGCGAGCACACGCGGCATCTTGTCGAGCCGCACTTCTGCCTCGTCCTCATACTGTTCAGCGACGTGGTCGAGCATCGAGTCGAGGTTTCCGCTCTGCTCTCCGGTAGCCGCCATGTCGAGCGTTATAGCGGTGAACGCGCCTGTCGATGCGAAGGACTCGGCTATGCCCTTACCTTCCTGAATATGCTGCGCTGCAGGATACATTCGTCGTCGGATGTACTCGTTTCCGCACGCGTCCGCCGCAAGCACAACGGATGTTGCGAGCGGAACGCCTCCTCCGTAGAGCGCCCCGAATGCGCGCGAGAACCGCGCCATCGTAAGCATGCGAATCGTCGAGCCTATGTACGGCGTGGCGATAACGAATAGGTCCCAGACGTATCGTACGGTCGGCAGCGGGAGGAGAAGCCGGGAGAAGATGATCCAGCCGAATGCCACCAGACCGATGAAGATCCAGAACAGTACGGAGGAGGTGATCGCCAAGATCGTGAATGCAGGCCCCCCGGTTCGTTCCGCGATCGAGGTGATAATGGCGTTCGCCGCTATCGGCAGCACGACCAGCACGAACAGCAGGACCTTAGGGTAGAACGTTGCGCGCTTCACCTGATTGCGTAGCTTAACTTCGCGCCGGATGTACTCGCTGATCTCTTTGAGAGAGCGCTCGAGCGTTCCCCCGTGCTCGCCCGCGCGCACGAGGTTCACCTGCAGAGGGGAGAACACCTCGCTGTATTTCTCCATCGCCTCGGACATCATGCGACCCTCGACAACGAAGTCACGCATCTCCCGAATGATGTGGCGCAGGACGGGATGGCGGGTGTTTTCGGAGAGAGTGCGCAGCGCCTGATGCAGATGCACGCCCGCTTTGTACATCGAATGCAATTGCGCGAAGAAGCGCTCTTGTGACTCGAGGTTCACGCGCCCGAACATCGGGCCCACCACGTGACGCATCACCGCGGGGCGGTCGTGCCGAATGGTTGTGCCCTCCTGAAGGAATTCGACGAGATAGCCTTGACCGGCGAGCCGGTCGCGCGCCGCCTTCGCGCTTGGCGCGTCAATCACGCCCGTCGTGCGGCTGCCGTTTCGGTCAATCGCGATGTACGAGTAGGTCTTTGCCATACGCTATGGGCTGTTCATGAATTGGTCAACTTCCTCGAACACCCGGCCGTAGTATTGCCAGAAGTAATATATCAACATCGCCCCGCCGGTCAGAGCCATCATTAGGCAGCCGAGCGAGCCGAGCCCGAAACGCGCCTTGGTTTTGCCCACCGCATACTCCTCTCCGGTGATTTCAAGCATGCGATCGAGCGTCCCTGGCACGTCGCCGGTTTGTTGTGCGATGTTCAACATATCGACATAATCGGCGTCGAACAGTTCACTGCGCACCAGGAATTCTGAGATCGGCTCGTCTTCCTCGGCCCCTCGGCAGCGGCGTGCAGTCGCCGTGCGTACTCGTAGTTCGGCGTTGCCGCTGAAGCCAGTTGCCAGGCGGTCTTTGGCGGGACGCCGGCGTGGGCGAGGTTGCGCAGCGTCCAAAGGAACCCATGTAACGCCTCCGCGCGTGCGCGCGTGCCGAAGCCGTAAGGTGCTTTGATGATCAGGCGGTGCCGAATGGGGAGCGTGACGTGAGAGTGTAGTAGGAACCGGACGAGCAGAATGAGCGCCGCCACCGCGACGAGGATCGGCAGCGCTCGCGAGAGAAGGTCCTGCACGAAGAACCCGATGAAGTTGCCGCCCGCATGGAACGCCTTCCAAAACGCCGACGTTGCCGCAACAACGACTGCGATACCGACCAAACCCTGGTATGAGATCCATCTTACGAAGTAGAACCACGCGTTTATTGAGGCGCGCTCGTTGAACCGCTGCGACAAGAGTTCGTAGGCATCAGGCAGGAAGCCGCCGTACTCCGCGGCGCGCACCATGCCGACGACGTGAGGTGGGAAAAGGTCAACGTATCGCGCCATGATTTCACTTGCCGGCTTTCCCTCAGACGTTGCCTTGGCGATCTCCGCGCAAGCCTCGCGGAGCCCGCGATGTCTAATGCGGAAGCCGACGCGGTCGTGTGCGTCCGCCGGGCTTGCGCCCGCGCGGAGCAGCGAAGCAAGTTGCTTGAAAAGGTTGCCCAATTCGCGGTCGGACGCGGCCCGCGTGCGACGCACCTGGGGTGCGTCGGGTTCACTAGCGCTCTTCTTGGTTACAATCATCTTGCCTTCGCTTCAGTCACGGTGGACGAACAGGAGCGACTCGCCCGTTCGCTCGACCTGCTGCGCATAAACGCTCGACTCGGCGAGCCACTCGGCAACACTCCGCTCGCTGACGACACAGTCTGGGCACAGCTCGGCGAGGGGTTCGAGCACGAAGCGCCTTTCCGTCAGATGGGGATGCGGGACGGTAAGCTCGTCGCTATGCACGGTCGTGCCATCCTTGAAGAGCAAGAGGTCAACGTCAATCTCCCTGGGGCCGAACCTCTCGCGCGATATGCGCCCTATTTCTCTTTCTACGTCCTTCACTGCGCGAAGCAGATCCCCCGGAGGCATCTTGGTTTCCAACTCGACAACGGTGTTCAGGAACGACGGTTGATCTTCCACGTAGACGGGCGCTGTTTCGTATACCGAAGCGATGCGCACCACCGTGCCTACGCGGAGGTCAAGCAGATTGACCGCCGCTTGCAGATTCTGCAGTCGCTCACCGACGTTGCTCCCCAAACCGAGGAAGACGCGCACGTTGTTATCCTACCTTTTCGGTAGCCGCGGCTATCCGGTTGGCCCGACCCAAGCCAGCGGCTCGTCCGTGAGGTCTCGCGGAGGCGGTTCGTAGCCGGGTGGCTCGGTGGCGCCATAGATAGCGAAGGCCTTTCCCCCTCGGTACGCCCAGCCTTGATCTCCGTAGCTGTAGTGCCAGAACTCGGACGGGTAGTTGGTGATGCCGACGGACGCCAACGTTTCCTTCAAGATGGTTCTAACCTTCTGGGCCTCTGGCGTCAATCCCGGCGCATCCGTTTGGTATCCCTTGGGATCTCGCGGAGAGTACGGTGCATGGTGCTGTAAGGTCTTCCCTTGGTGGTCAGCGAGCATCACGTCGAGCGCTCCGCCCGTCAGGTGGGGGGGCGGGACCTTGGGGTGGTCCGGAGGTGCGGAGAAACGGTTCACTACGCGCTTGAGATGCGTCTCGCTCCATTCGGGGTGCATTTCCCGCCACCGTTGAAGCGCCGAGAGGTGCATCCTTCTTTGGATGTGCAGTGGCCGCCAGCCCTCGATCACGGCAAACGAGTAGCCGCGGGGCAGACGCCTCGACGCCTCACCGAGCGCCTTGGCAACGCTCTCTCGTAGGAGGGTTTCCCTGCGGTAGTCCCAGCGCGGTCCATCCAGGAAGAGCCGTCTGCCGTAGTCGAGGAAGTTGACCAAAGGCTCGCCGCACTCCCGGATGGGGATGCGGCGGAGGTGGGTTACCGGCTCTGCGATGGATCGCTTGGTCACCGCTCGGAGATTACCAGGGGCGGCAACTGACGGGCGGGCCCGAACGTATACACTGTTGAGAAGCGCGCCCGCCACGGCGGGTGTGAAAACTTCAAAGGAGATACACGACGATGCTAACAACGATCCTGGTAGCGACGACGCTGACGCTCGCCGCCGCTCCTGTGCCCCAGCTTGAGGAGTATGAAGCCAACCTAATCCCCGTCGGGAAGAAGGTTCCGGACTACGAACTGCGGACGCCTGACGGCACGAAACTGAAACTGCATGAGACGCTCAAGAAGAGTAAGGTTACGGTCATCAACTTCTGGTTCTACAACTGAGGGGGGTGCCGTGCGGAGGCTCCGCACTTGAACGCCATCTACGAGAAGACCAAGTCACAGGGTGTCAACGTCCTCGCTTTCAACCGAGGCGACACGCCCGAGATCGTGAAGAACTACTTCAGCGAGAACAAGTTCTCCTACACGCCAATCATGGCGCCCGTTGAGGTGCACCAGAAGTTCCGCGTGCGGGCTTACCCGACCAACTATGTCGTTGATTCCGATGGCGTAGTCGTCGCACGCTTCGTCGGCTGGAACGAGCAGAAGCTGAAGGATGCGCTCGCAAAGAAGGGCATCAAGATAGAAGACTAAGTCGAGACCGTGAAAAGACCGTTGCGGAGTAGGGCGGCTCGCCCTACTCCGCAACTTTAAGTACCGCCAGAAACGCCTCTTGCGGCACTTCGACTGCGCCGATGTTCTTCATGCGCTTCTTGCCTTCTTTCTGTTTCTCCAGCAGTTTCCGCTTTCTTGTGATGTCTCCGCCGTAGCACTTGGCAGTTACGTCTTTGCGATACGCTTTTACGATTTCGGATGCGATGACCTTTGCTCCGATCGCGGCTTGGATGCGAACGTCGTATTGCTGCCTTTTGATTGCCTTCCGCAACTGTTCGGTTATGGCACGGCCGCGCGTGTACGCGTCATCTCTGTGTACGATGAACGACAGCGCGTCAACGGGATCGCCGTTCAACAACACGTCCACCTTCACAAGGTCGGTGCGAATGTAGTCGGAGAATTCGTAGTCGAAACTGGCATATCCCCGAGTCTGCGTCTTAAGCTTATCGTAAAAGTCCAACAGGATCTCCGAGAGCGGCAAGATGTAGTAGATGATGACGCGGTTCGGGGTGGGGTACTCCATCCTCTGGAAAATGCCTCGGCGCGACTTACAGAGGTTCATGACCGCGCCGACGTAGTCCTGTGGCACCATTATGGTTGCTTTCACCGCCGGCTCCTCGATGTGAGCGATGGTGTTAGGTGGGGGGAACCGGGATGGGTTCGCAACCTGGATAACTTCGCCATCCGTCTTGAAGATGGTGTAGTTTACACTCGGCGCGGTTAAAATGAGATCAAGCCCAAACTCGCGCTCCAAGCGCTCGCGGGCGATATCCATGTGCAACAGACCTAAAAAGCCGCAGCGAAAGCCAAAGCCGAGCGCATCCGACGTTTCCGGTTCAAAGGTGAGCGCGGCATCGTTCAATTGCAGTTTTTCGATTGCGACGCGCAACTCTCCGTATTGGTCGCCGTCGGTCGGATACAGCCCGCTGAAAACCATCGGCTTCGCCTTACGGAATCCGGGAAGGGCCTCCTTTGCCGGGTTCTTTGCGTGCGTTACCGTATCGCCAACTTGCGCATTCCCGATTTCCTTCATCGCGGCGGTGAAGTACCCAACCTCTCCAGGGCCGAGAGCTGCTACCTGGACTGGCGCCGGTGCGAAGATTCCGACTTCGTCAACGTCAAAGCGTTTGCCCGACGACATCATCATGATTTGGTCGCCCTTGCGAATCGTGCCGTCAAAGACGCGCACGTAGGCGACCGCCCCTTGATAGGTGTCGAAGTGCGAATCGAAGATGAGCGCTCGTAACGGCGCGTCCTCTCCTTCAGCCAGAGTGGGTTTCGGTGGCGGGATGCGTTGCACCACGGCTTCGAGCAGTTCATCCACGCCCTCGCCCGTTTTCGCACTCACCAAAACAGCGTCCGAAGCGTCGAGCGCGAGTGCTTGCTCAATCTCTTCCTTAGCCCTGTCTGCGTCCGCATGCGGGAGGTCAATCTTGTTGATGACGGGGATGATCTCCAGGCCCTGATTCATCGCCATCGAGGCGTTGGCGATGGTCTGCGCCTCAACGCCCTGAGTCGCATCCACCACAAGGAGGGCTCCCTCGCACGCGTCGAGCGAGCGCGAAACTTCGTAAGTGAAGTCAACGTGCCCGGGAGTGTCAATCAAGTTGAACTCGTACTCGATGCCGTCCTTCGCTCGATACGAAAGCCGAACGGCAGTCATCTTTATGGTGATTCCTCGCTCGCGCTCGAGGTCCATCGTGTCAAGCATTTGTGCCTGCGCCTGCCCGCGAACGGCGCCCGTCCTCTCGAGGATCCGGTCGGCGAGGGTTGACTTCCCGTGGTCAATGTGCGCGACGATACAGAAGTTTCGGATCCGCAGATCCATGCCGTCTACCGAACGATGGCGCCCCGCGCGGCCGCGAGGTTCGCCCTTCGTCGATCCATCGCTTGCTCTACCTTAATGGTGAGAATCTCGTAGACGTCGACATCGGGAATGTTCTTCTCGATGTAGTCGTATGCTCCGCGCTTCATGCACTCCACAGCGTTCTTCACGTTGCCGTAAGCCGTCATCACGATGACCTCGCTGAAAGGGTCTCGCTCGAACGCAGCCCGAAGGATGCGGACGCCCGCGTCCGGGTCCTCCATGCTCATGTCGGTAACGATGACGTCGTAGGGCACCTCCGCCTCTTCAATCCGACGGAGGCCTTCTTGTGCAGAAAATGCTGTGTCCACCGTCATGCCCTGGCGCTCGAGCCGACGGCGGACCGCTTCGCACACGTCCTCTTCGTCGTCTACAACCAGAACACGCACCATCGTCTTGCCTTCCATGAATTCCCCGCCATTATTGCACGTAGCGGGAGGCTGGCGCACGCGCCAAGGCAGTATCGGGGCCCATCCGCCGACCGTCGTCCTGATGAGAAGGGATAAACTCACGCTGTGAAGAAAAGCCGTCTCTGGGGACACGCCTTCGAAGCCCACCCCGACCCGAAGGCGTGGAAGTTCTCCCAGTCCATCGGGACGGACCTTAACCTGCTTCGAGAGGAGTTGGAGGTGTCGCTCGCCCACGTCCGCATGCTTGGGCGTCAGGGCATTCTGCTCAAAGAAGATGCAAGCGCGCTCGTAGCCGCACTCGAAAGCCTGGTCGAAGAAGCGGCCAACGGGAAGTTGAAGCTGCGCAAGAGCGCCGAGGACATCCACGAAGCTGTCGAAACGGAGTTAGCAAGGCGGGTCGGGGACGTCGCGGGCAAATTGCACACTGCACGCAGTCGCAATGACCTGATTGCAACCACCACCCGCCTCTACACGATTCGAAGATGCGCTGAGTTGCTTTCGAGTGTCAAAGCGCTGCAAAAGACGGTCGTGCGCCTCAGCGCGAAACACAAGCGGCATCCGATGCCCGGGTACACCCACCAGCAGCGCGCGCAGCCGATCACCCTCGGCTTTCACCTGTTGTCGTACTTCTGGATGCTGCAACGCGACGGCGTGCGCTTCGAGCAGGTCGCGCACATGGCCGATGCCTGCCCCCTGGGTTCCGCCGCTCTCGCCGGAACTCCTTTTCCTATTGACCGACAGTTCGTTGCCAAGCAATTGGGATTCTCGCACCCGTCTCCCAATGCACTTGATGCAGTCAGCGACCGCGACTTCGTGTCCGACGCATTGCACGCTTGTGCCTCGCTGATGGTGCATCTCTCGCGGATGGCGCAGGACTTGATTCTCTGGTCCAGCGCCGAGTACGCCTTCGTATCTCTGCCCTCCAGCCTTACGACCGGCAGCAGCATCATGCCGCAGAAGCGGAACCCCGACATGGCAGAATTGATCCGCGGGAGAGCGGCGCGCGCCATCGGCCACCTCACCGCTATGCACGCGACGATGAAAGCGCTGCCGATGGGCTA
>PSLA01000002.1:65020-65589 GCA_040289295.1 Armatimonadota bacterium | reverse complement strand
CAACCGCGACACACAAGAGGACAAGCCTCCGCTCTTCGACTCCCTAAAATTGTGCGCAGACTCGCTCGAACTCACACAAAAGATGCTGGCCGGCGCCACGTTCCGTACCAAGAGGATGGCGGTGGCGGCGGAAGAAGGGTTCCTGTCCGCCACCGCGGTCGCGGATTGCCTCGCCGCAGACGGTGTGCCGTTCCGCAGAGCACACGAGTTGGTGGCGCGCCTCGTGCGGGAGTGCGAGCGTCGCGGCTTGGCGCTCCCCGACCTCACGCCTGAGCTCTTGAAAGAGTGTCTGCCGGAAGCGCCGGCCCACGTGCTCGATGCCATTCCTGCAAGGGCGGGCATCGAGTCGAGGAACAGCCTCGGCGGGCCGGCGGAGTTGGCGATCGACCGGCAACTCGCCCACGCCCGCGGGTTGCTGCGCAAGAAGCGATTCGAGTCGCAGGCCTGACTAATAGGGCAACGCGGAGACCGCCCGCAGCACGAGCGCGAATGCAATCGCCATCATCGCCACCAGCCCGGAACCGCAACTGAAGCCCGCCAGCAAGACCGGCGCGTACCGTGTCCAAGTG
>PSLA01000002.1:0-64992 GCA_040289295.1 Armatimonadota bacterium | reverse complement strand
TCTTGCCGACCCACGCGCCGAGCGCCTGCGGCACGGTGTTCGCCGGCCACAAGCCGACACCCGACACGAAACCATAGAACGCAAGTGCCGGAACCTTCAGAATCGAGAACAAACCGTACAACGCCATCCCTCCGGCGAAGCCTGCTCCGACTAAGGGCGCCTTCAACGGGGCGACCTGAAAATCCGAACCCGGCAGGGACGCCTGCTTCCAAATCGCCTCGGCGCCGGCGTGGATCGGCCAGAAACGCTGCGCGTAGGGATATTGGCTTCCGTCGAAAGGTTGACCCTTCCAGAAGAAGTTCCAGAACAGAAGGCTGGCGATGAGGATGATCGGGAACATGAACGCCTCCGCTTTAAGGATGCTCGTGAACTTCGTGCCCGTCAGCTCAACCTCGCGAAAGCGCCCCGCAGCCCAACCATAGTCATAGATCGGAATCGGCGCGTACCAAGGACCGAGGTTCTGCGGTCGAGACGTAAGCAGCGCGCTCTCCCGCAGCATCGGAAAGGTAAGACCCCGTCCAGTCAAGCCTATCATGCGCGCCGAAACGTAGCTGTTGATCGGACTCCACAGCAGCCCAAAGAACAAGATGATTCCGATGGGGAAGTCGGGAATCAGCCAACGGCAAAGGAGAATCAGCCCCAGCGAGCTTACACCCCACGCCGCCAGCGCCCACGCGATCGGGATGTCCCCCCTGCCGGGAGGAGGCGCAAGCGTCGCGCCGCTCAGCCTGCGGTGTTCGCGCATCGCCCACATGGTGCGCACGATCAGCAGGATCCCAAGCACAGCGACCGCAAGGTTGAGGCCGATGCCCACGCTGAGCCAGAAGTCCATGTCGGCTGCAAGCTTCGTGATGAATGGCCCGCCGCCGGTTACGCTCGGCAGCAGCCCCCACGACTTCAGGATTGGGTTCATCACGATGCTCGCAAACACGGAGCCGACGGTAGCGCCGATGACGACGTGCCACGGAAGCACGAAACCGGTCAGCACGTTGGCCACGTTGAAACTGATGCCGATGAGCGCGCCTGGCAAAACGTTCTCAACCGCCTTTGAATAATCCGCGAACGGTATCGGAAAGATCTGCACTCCCTCGCCGAAGACCGCGCCGGTGATGATCGGAATCGCAAGATACAGGAACCCGGCGACCATGCCCACCGCCGCGCCGGTGGTGAACACGCCCCATCGCCAACTCTCCCTCCCGGCGCCTGCGTCTGCGAGGGCGGTTGCCCCGCTGGCAGCAACCGGAGCCAGCGGGAACGGGAGACGCTCAACGTCGCTGGTGATACGGAACAGCACGTACCCCATGCTGATCCAGCCGACACGAATGAGCGCCTCGACCAGGATGAGGATCAGGATCGGTATCGCCCAGTCGGCGTGCAGCAGCGTACGTCCCTGGATCGCCTCCGACCCTGCATGGGGTACCGCCCATGTTGGAATGCGATTGGCGATCGGTTCGAACGCGGGCGATTCCACCGTGTAGGCGCGCCAGATGAGCTCTCCGAACGGACCGCCAGCGATGCCCTTCTCGATGGCGAGAACCGAGGTAAGAGCGGCAGCTATGTAGAATAAAACGTAGATTTCTTGCTTTGAGAGTGCTCGAAAGCTCCTCCTGGCGACCTCGGCGAACAGCACGATGGTCACCCACTCCGCAGCCTCGCCGATGCCGGTGCCCGCTACGAGGCCCAGCAAGATGCCACCCGGTAGCATGATGAAGGCAACGAACAGCGCTCCCACCAACGTGCGAGGTGTGAACCCGTCGCGATACTCGACGGCTCCGTCACGAGCCTGCTCCTCGGCGCGCTGCCTTGCTTGGCTGAGTTCGCTCTGTGCGCCCATCCCGACTCGCCATTATGAGCCCCGCGGTCGCTCGGTCTTGGAGTGCGGGGGAAGTAACCGACAATGTGCCCCATGCGCGTTTGCCATTGGTCGTCATTGCCGTAGTGGCGACGCTCGCCGCCTTCATCGGAGCCACGCTTACCGCGACCAGCGTTGGAGTCACGGCATGGGTAGTGATTGACTGATCACGGCTGCGCGCGGGAAAGGTACCTGGATCGCGTTATAGACGTGCGGCCTACCTCCGCGGACGGAAGTAGACCGCATCATCACGGGTCAGAACTGCACCAACGTCAGTTCAAGCCTCAGTCCGAATGCGTCATCTTGCGCCGCCGGCGCAGGAACACTGCGCCGAGCCCTCCGCCGAGCACGAGAATGCTGGCAGGCTCAGGAACGGCGGAAACGAGTGACACCTGGTCCACGAAGCCTGAGAAGTCAGGCCGGATATCTTGATCCCTAAACGCAACCTCGACACCGACCCATTCTGCCTTCTGACCACCAAAGGACGGGATCGATGAAGGGAAGAAGAGCCCTTGCCACGTCGTGACGTCATTGTCCAGGGTCATGACCCGTACGTCTCGGATGGTCTCGTTTTCGTTGCCCCAACTGTTCGCCGTCTTGAAATAGTTCAACGCCAGCACGACGAAAGCGGCGGGCGCGTTCGAGTTGTACCACGCTTCGACCTTCAATATCGTGTGCGTTGGGTCCAAGAGACGAAGGTCCACGAACTGAAATGCCTGCGTATACGTGAGACCGTCGTCGTCCATTTTGAGCATCCAGTTGCCTTCCTTCGGCATGACCCCTGAGGGGTGGCTTTGCACGCGGGTGGCGTTCTCGACGCCCCAGCGTCCTGGCGTGAGGGGCGTGACAATGGAGGAAAGAGGTACGACGTTTAAACTCTCGAATCCTCCATCTACTATAAGCACAGCGCGCGCGGGAAGCGCCATCAAGGCGATGACCAACGGAAGCAGAACAGAATTGA
This sequence comes from Armatimonadota bacterium, assembly GCA_040289295.1. Taxonomy (GTDB): domain Bacteria; phylum Armatimonadota; class Fimbriimonadia; order Fimbriimonadales; family ATM1; genus J051. Next base: position 62,179 of record PSLA01000002.1, on the reverse strand, counting down.
GCTTCATTTTGGTCCCCATAGATTTCTCTCCCATTTTCGTGAATTCGTCACTTGCCAATGAGGCGACACACGATATTGTACACCATCTGACTGCAACCGACAGGCAAAAAGGCCTCAAAAGCGTGAAAATCCCGTAAAATTATGGGCAAGGTCGCATGCTGTTAGAGCAGGGGCTGGGGCGGCCGCCGCGCACCCGCCGGCGCCTCGGGGAGGACATCGCCGATAAATGTCGTGGGCGGGACTCCCATATCCTCTAGGGGGGAGCATTGGAATGGCGAGATCGGATCGCGCAACCATCCGCCGCCTCCCAAACGAGTATAAGCCGCTCCGTGGAACTTGTGCTCCTCCACACTGCCGACATGCACGGCAGGCTCGACGACCCAGGGCTCGAGCGGCTGTTGCAACTCAGAGCCGGCGCGACGAGGTACTTCGACTGCGGCGACGCGGTCAAGAGCGGTAACGTCGGCGCGCCCACCAGGCAAGACCCCGTTTGGGGGCGCCTCTCCCGCGCCGAGTGTGACGCAGGTGCGCCCGGCAACCGTGAGTTCCACGTGTCGTCCGCAGCGTTCCGGCGCAAACTTCGGGGTTGTCGCCATCCGTTGCTCGCGGCGAACATGAGCTGGAACGGGCGCGCCCACAAGCCGCTGCTCCCGCCGCCGAATCGAGCATTGCTGTTGGGCAGTCAACCACCGCTTGCATCAGCGATGACGCTGGGCGACATCGGAGTGTTCGGCGTCATGGTGCCGATGGTTACGGAGCGAATGGCTGCGCGCGCGGTGAGTGCGTTCCTGCATCGAGACCCGATCGAGGCTGCACGTGAATGCGTCGAGTGGCTACGCCCTCGCTGCAAAGTACTCGTCGCCCTAACGCATATCGGGCTGCGAAGCGACAAACGCCTCGCCGAGGAGGTGCCCGGTGTAGACATCATCCTGGGCGGCCACAGCCACGACCTCCTCGAAGAGCCACTTCGAGTCGGCTGCACCTGGATCGCACACGTGGGCGCGCACGCGTACTTCGCGGGAGTTCACGAGTTCAAAGCCGGGCGCCTGAGGACGCGACTGGAGCCGCTACGTCTCCAAGGTTCCTGAGGCGTCGCCGTACCAAGCCTCGGCTGATGGCACGGCGACTACGCCGTCCTCTGTGCGGAGCAACAGGTGCCCCTGGCCGTCCACTCCGAGCGCCTCGCGCGGTGTATCGCGCACCAGATACCGTTTGCCGGCTGTGCGGTCTCGTTCCATCCACAGGTCGTTCAGCGCCGACCAGGTGTTCGGTTCCGGGACCTCCGCAAGCGCGGCAAGGATGAGTTTCTGTGCCTGCTCAGGCGTGGGGGCGGGCCGTCCTGAAAGAGTCAGCGAGGTGGCGAATGGGAGGTCAGGCGGGAAGTGCCGCACAGTTAGGTTCACTCCGATGCCGACAACGGGCACCTTGCCGTCGCCGGTGGGCACCATCTCCGCCAACACGCCACCCGCCTTGCGAAGCCCGCCGTGAGTTTCCAGCGCGAGGTCGTTCGGCCACTGAAGCAGCAGGTCGAGTGAGCGAGCGACGGCGAGCGCAACCGCCATTCCGAGCAGTTGAGGCTGCGCCCAGTCCACGTAGTCGTAAAGGGCTAAAGAGAGGGCGAGCGCCTCGCCAGGGGGGGTTAACCAGGGCCGTCCGAGGCGGCCCCGTCCTGCTGTCTGGTGATCCGCACGAACTCCGATGACTGTGCGATTGCCGCTCCGAACCCAGCGAGCGAGTTCGTTTTGCGTGGACTCCAGTTCCGGCACGTGCAGAATCTTGCCCCGGGGCACAATCATCGCACTTCAAGGTGGAACGGGAGCGACGGCGCAGAGTGGGTCAGCGTGCCGACGCTGATGTAGTCAACGCCCGTTTCTGCTACCTCGCGCACGGTTTCCAGCGTAATACCGCCGCTGGCTTCGAGTATGGCACGCCCCTGGCAAATGCTGACGGCGTCGCGCATTTCGCCCACGGACATATTGTCGAGCAGAATGACATCCGCGCCGGCGCTGAGCGCGCGGTCCACCTGCGCGACCGTTGAGCACTCGACTTCGATCTTGAGTGTGTGGCTCACCTCGGCACGGACTGCTGCGATGGCTTCGGGTATGCCGCCGACGGCGCGTATGTGGTTGTCCTTGATGAGCACGCCGTCGGATAGCGACATGCGGTGGTTTCTGCCACCTCCACACCGCACGGCGTATTTCTGGAAGGCGCGCAGGCATGGTAGCGTCTTTCTCGTGTCGGTAATTTGTGCTCGTGTGCCTTGGACGGCCTCGACGAACTTCGCCGTCAGCGTCGCGACACCGGAGAGGTGCATGAGGAAGTTCAGTACCGTCCGCTCGGTCTGAAGAAGCAGCCTTGCGTTGTAGTATCCTTCCAGGACAACGTCGCCGTTTCGGATGCGGTCGCCGTCAACGAACTTCCACTCAACGAACTCGTCCGGGTCCGCCCCCTCTAACCAGCCGAGAAGGTGGTTGGCTACGCCTAACCCGCTGATTACACCATCGGCTTGCGCCTCGATCGTGTAGGCAACCTTGGCGTCCTCCGGTACGGCGTGCCGCGTAACGTCGCCGGTGCCGAGGTCTTCGCTTAGCGCTTGCTCCACGGTGTCAATCCAACCGAACGGGGGATCCCCTAAGAACGGCTCCACAACCCGGTAGATTATCCAAAAGACACGGTGCGGCGGGAACGGCTACAATACGCACCGTGCCAGTCTGGGCCGTGGTCAACCAGAAAGGTGGGGTCGGAAAGACCACCACGGCGGTCAATCTTGCCGCAGTACTCGCCCAGCGCGGCAAGCGGGTGCTGCTGGTTGACGCCGACCCGCAAGGGAACGCAAGCAGCGGCGCGGGCGTTGACCGGAAGCAGATTCGCCATACGCTGTACGACGTTCTCGTCGAGGGCGTGGCGGCGGAGGAGGCGATCACGGGCTCGGTTGTGGCTGGGCTGGAGCTGCTCCCCTCGAACCTCGACCTCGCCGGCGCTGAGCCTGCGCTCCTCGGGAAGGTGGGGAGGGAGATGGTGCTTCGCGAGGCGTTGGAGCCGATCGTGGAGCAGTACGACTGGGTGTTCCTCGATGCGCCGCCCTCGCTCGGCATTCTCACCATCAACGCGCTCGCTGCCGCCGAGGGCGCGCTGATTCCGATGCAATGCGAGTATTACGCTCTCGAAGGACTGAGTCAATTGCTCAAGACCATCGAGCTCATCCAGAAGCGCATCAATCCGGAGCTACAAATTGCATCGGTAATTCTGACGATGTACGATCCGCGCAACCGCTTGAGTCAACAGGTCGCGGAGGAAGTTCGCAACTTCTTCGGCCAGAAGGTGGCGAAGACGGAGATTCCGCGAAACGTTCGTCTTAGCGAAGCACCCGGCTTCGGTCAGCCCGCGGTGCTGCTCTATCCGGATGCGAAAGGCTCCGTGGCGTATCGAGAGTTCGCCGAAGAGGTTCTCGACGAGGTCACCCCGTCTACTCCGGGCGGAGCGTCCTTACAATAGATTGAGAAGGAGAGTTACGAGAAGTGGAACATGAAGGTATGTCGCAGGTTCGCAAGGTTCTGGGAAAGGGACTGGTGCAACTTATCGGTGAGCAGGACGCTGCTTCCGTTAAGGAGGTGTCGGTTGAGTGCATCGAACCGAACGCCGACCAGCCGCGGAGAGGGTTCGACGAAGATGCACTGGCTGAGTTAGCTGAGTCCGTCCGCCGGGTCGGCGTGCTGCAGCCGATCGTGGTCCGCCCCATCGGGCACGATCGCTACGAGATCATCGCGGGCGAAAGGCGGTGGCGCGCCGCGAAGTTGGCAGGCATCGAGCGCGTGCCCGTCGTGGTGCGAACCAGCGACGGCACCGATTCCCTCGCGCTCGCGCTGATCGAGAATCTCCAACGGCAAGACCTGCAGGCGCTGGAGGCTGCGTCGGCGTACGCGGTGCTGATCGAGCGCTTCGGGCTGACGCAAGAGCAGGTAGCCGAGCGCGTTGGCAAGTCCCGTTCCTCGGTCGCGAACGCGCTACGCCTGCTTCGTCTGCCGCAGGAAATCCAGCAAGGGCTCTCAGTAGGCAAGATTACAGAAGGCCACGCCCGGGCGCTCCTTCAATTCGAAACACAGGCGGAGATGCTCGCTGTGTATCGCAGAATTTTGGAGAAAGACCTGACCGTTCGCGAGGTCGAGCGTCTGGCCCAACAAAGGGGCGCTTCCGGGACGAAGGCGAAACCTCGATCGGCGCCGACACCTCTTGAGCAGGCTGCGAGCGAGCGCCTCGGTGTCCCGGTACGCATCGTGCGCAAGAAGGAGGGCGGAAAGCTTGAGGTCTTCTTCTACTCAGACGACGACCTCGATCGTGTCCTCTCCGTTCTCGGTGTGCGCCTGGACGACTGAGTCGCTGCCCGCGCTTCCGCCGCCGCATCCACGGCTACGAGCGTGTGAGTCACGCAAAGCACGATCAGCGGCAGGGCGCCGGCGGTCGTGAGCCAGAACAACAGCGACCCCAGCGTGAGGCAACTCCGCCCGAGCACGCGGTAGACGACGCGGCAATCAACCGTCCAGATCTCCGCGGCGAGAACCCTCCGCCAGAACGCGTTCTGCGCCGCCGCGGTTACCGCCTCAGCGACCAACGCCATCGAGAGTAGCGTGAGCCGGTCACCAAGAACCAGAAGCCCATACACTCCGGATCGCATCAGCACGCCTCCGACCGTCGCAAGGATCGGGAGACGAATTGCGCCCCAGTTTGTGAGGAGCGAAGACGCCAGCATTCCGAACCAGCCCGGCCCGCAGAAGAACGCAAGGCTCACCCATGCGACTCCGAGCGCGTCCCGGTATGGCTTCAGGAGAGCTGGAAGCAGCAACGTAGCGGCGGAGGTGAACACGACCGTGCCCGAGGCGAGGACGATGAGCAAGTCTGCGGTCTGCACAACTTCTTTCCGTGCCTCGTCGCGCCGCTCCCTCCAATCGCTTGCGCTCACGCGAAAGAGCGTTGGCTGCACGAGCGCAGTGAAAGCCATCATCAGGAACGATTTCGGCGCGAGACCTACGCGGAACGCTGCCAGCGCAATGCCGCTCAGGGTGCCCACGGCCCACCAGGATTCAACGAAGCGATTCAGGTAGCTCACTCCCTTCACCAGGTAGAAGCCGAATATGCGCACCGCGGGCAGTCGCACCGGCTTTGCACTTGAAACCTCCCAACCGTGGAGGGCCGCGAAAACCAGCGTGACGATAGCCGTCTCGGCAGCGAGCGCGAGTGCAACGCTTCCGACGCCCCTCGCCGCGGCGATGAGCAGCGCGAAGAACGCCCCCGTCGAGAGCAGCCGCACCCCGGCGAGCGTGCGGAAGGCGCCAACCTCTGCTGCTGCGGCCCAGAAGCCCGCCTCGGAGATGCCCGCCACCGCCCCGAGCGCGCACATACCGATTGCAGTGAGAATGGTCGCCTCCGTTAGAGATGAACCGATCCCCCCGCAAAGGACAGCCAGCGCAGCGCCTGCGGCGACGAGCAACGGCAGGAGCGAGCGGAACGCAACGAGCGGCATGCGCTTCGCCTGGTTCGCGAGCACCACGAGTTGCCTGTCCGCGAGGAGGGAGCAAGCCTCGTACCCTGCGGTCCATAGCAGGAGAAGGGTGTAGAACTCGGCTGCGAGCGCCGGGTTCTGGCGAAGCAACACCGCGCCGGCCAAAAACTGGACAGCGGGCTTCAGCCCGAGCCACAGGCCGTTGTTCAACCCGCGCGCGTTCAGACGCTCCCTCCAAGCGGCATGGATCCGCGAGTATGTCTCACTACACCGTGGTGGGAATGCGGAGAAGATCTTGGGGTCGCTTCTGGTCAGCGCATGAGGTATGCCTACCCGAAGGCACGCACGCTGCTCGCCAACAAGGTATGGGCGCCCGGCCGGGCGCCCATACCTTCTGCTCCTTCACCTTTGCTCTTTCACCCTGTTCAGGTGGACCGAGGCATTCGATGCCTCTAAGCATTGTATCAAAGTCGGTGCGGTTGCGTATCCTGCGATGAACAAATCCAATAAGAATGCCTAAGTTGGGCAATCTGGTGAAGCGACTTGTACCGCTTCCCACCATCTGCGGAACCCTTGGGGCATGGGTAAGTGGATGTCCAGGCTCGCCGCCGGCGCGCTCCTTGTTGTCGGCTGCAGTGGAACCCCAGGTCAGCATGTAGATTCGTCGGTCGGCGTGAAATCAAATTCCGCCGACCACCTCGCCAGGCAATACGGGGCGAAACAAACCTCCGCGCGCAAGGGCGCCAAAACGGATAGCTTCCAGCTCGTCGGCCGCTGGAAGGGCGAGCTCGTCCTCCCGAAAAAGGAAGGCAAGCCCAGCCCCGAGGATGAATTCGCCCAGGCGATGGCTAAGGCGTTCCTGTCGGACTTATGGATCGAGTTTGACGAAGATGGTTCGTTCAAGATGAACATGATGGTGCCCGTCGAAGGCAAGTATCGGCAGGCAGGCAACTCAGTGCACCTGACGCCGGAAACCGTCATGGGCATGAAGGTGGGCGACCTCGGGAAAATGAATGGAAACGACGCCGGCGTTTTGATCGAAAGCAAGCCACTTATACTCGAGATTTCGAAAGATAGCGACACGCTGCGTACCAAGGACGGAAACGGAGGCGAAGGGGAACTGGTCTTTACGCGAGCATAGCAACACCGTGGTTGCTTTCTCCTGACTGCAGGCCCGCGCAGCGGCGAGCGGGCCTTTGTTTCTTTGCCATAATGACGGGATGCGCAAACTGTTTCCTTTCGTCGCCTTGGCTGTCCTCATGGTTGCGGGATGCGGCCTGAAGAAGTCCGACCTCGTAGGCTCCTACTCCGGTGAATTCTCCCTTACCGAGGAACAGAAGAGGGACCCCGTTGCCGCAATGATGGCCAACGTTCAGCCCACTTTGACACTAAACGAGGACGACACTTTTGTGATGAACGTGCTGGTAGAGATCGGGGGTAAGTGGAGCCTGGCAGGAGACAAGGTGACCTTGAGCATAGAGAAAGCCATGGGCGTCGCGATCCCCGACGACCGCAAGCAGACGGTCACGCTGGTAGTAAAAGGGAACGGCAAGACGCTCGAAGGCAGCGTTCCTGATGCCAAGGCGCCGCTCGTCTTCCGCCGCAACGAGTCATAATTTGGCTGTGAAACTTTTCCTCGACACCGGCGACGTTCGCGAGGTAGCACAGGCTGCTCGTTGGGGCATTCTGGATGGAGTAACCACGAACCCCAGCCTGATCGCAAAGGCCGGGCGTGGCTTCAAGGAGACCGTGCTCGAGATCTGCGAACTCGTTCCAGGCGGCGCAATCTCCGCCGAGGTTGTGGCAACCGACCTGGACGGCATCCTCCGTGAAGCGGAGGAGATCGCCTCGTGGCATCCTCAGATCGTTGTGAAGGTTCCGCTGCTTCCCGATGGTATTGCTGCGGTGCGCCGGCTGAGCGAGCAAGGAATCAGGACTAACGTTACACTCGTCTTCAGCGTGAACCAAGCGCTTCTCGCCGCGAAAGCGGGCGCGACGTTTATCAGCAACTTCGTAGGACGAGTGGACGACATCGGCGGCGAGGGGATGAGCGCGGTCGCCGAAACGGTCGAGATGGTCGAAACCTACGGCTTCGCCAGCGAGGTCCTGGTCGCCAGTATCCGCCACCCGATGCACGTCGTCGGGGCTTTGCGCTGCGGCGCGCACATCAGCACCATGCCGTTCAAGGTGATGGAGCAGCTGTTCGATCACCCATTAACCGACATCGGCCTTGAACGGTTTTTAGCAGATTGGAAGGCTGCAGGGCTCGAGATCTTCGAAAAGTCGCGGGTATAGAACCACCGCAACTGTGCTTCGCTTGGTGCGTCGGCTGACGCTTAACGCTGTGGGTACGCCATCCTGCGTAGGACGCTCTCCCCGGTGTTCAATACGATTGAACTACAGCGTGCGGTCGAGTGTGCGGTACTGGATCGCCTCGGCGAGGTGCTCGGTTTCGATGCTCTCTTTGCCCGCGAGGTCGGCGATCGTTCGCGCCACCTTGAGGATCCTGTCGAAAACGCGCGCTGACATGCCGAGGCGCGCAACCGCGGTACGAAGGAACTCGGAGCATTCCTTGTTCAATGGGCACAAGCGCCGTACCTCGGACGGCGACATCCTGCCGTTCACGCGCGTTTTCGACTCTCCGAATCGCTTCGCCTGTCGCTCGCGCGCCATGATGACGCGCTCGCGGATCGTCTCGGACGACTCTCCCTGCCTGCTGCTTAGGAGTTCGTCCTGCGTGAGGCGAGGTACGTCCAGGTGGAGGTCAATCCTGTCGAGAAGCGGCCCGCTGATTCGAGCCATGTAGCGACGAATCTGCTCGGGCGTGCAGGAGCAGGGCTTTACGCGGTCGTTGTGGAACCCGCAGGGACAGGGATTCATCGCGCCTACGAGAATCACCTCTGCGGGGAAGTCGAGCGAAGCCTGGACGCGAGCCACCGAGACGACTCCGTCTTCCAGCGGTTGCCGCAGGCCTTCGAGCACGTTGCGGTCGAACTCAGGCATCTCATCCATGAATAGCACGCCGTGGTGAGCGAGTGAAACTTGGCCGGGGCGCGGGACTCGTCCACCACCTACAATGCTGGCGTGGCTCGCACCGTGGTGCGGTGCGCGGAAAGGGCGCTCCCACACGAGCCCCTTACGCCCGTCCATCATGCCGGCGCTGCTATAGATTCGCGTTACTTCGATGGCCTCCGTGAGAGTCAGCGGCGGAAGAATCGTCGGTATGCGACGAGCGAGCATCGTCTTACCACTGCCGGGGGGCCCGATCATCAGCATATTGTGACCGCCTGCGGCGACAATTTCTAGCGCTCGTTTTGCGTGCTGCTGACCCTTTACGTCGCCAAAGTCAACGTCGTATTGCACCGCGCCATTGCTCGGAATGGCCATAGGCTCGATGGGGGTGCGAATCGTCGGGTCGAGCAATAGGTCGCAAACTTCCTTTAAGTGTCGGACCCCATAGATGGAGACGTTCGGGGCGACGGTCGCTTCCGCGGCGTTCTCGTCGGGCAAAATGAGCCGCTTCACACCTAATTCTTCACAAAGTAGAGCGATATTCACGGCGCCCCGGATGGGCCGAATGAGTCCATCCAAGCCGAGCTCCCCTGCAACGACGGTGTCGGCGAAGTGCTCTTGCTCGATCTGGCCGCTGGCTGCAAGCACGGCGATGGCGATCGGAAGGTCGAGCAGCGGGCCTTCTTTGCGCATATCCGCTGGCGCCAAGCTCACGGTGATCCTCTTGATGGGCCAGTCGAAGCCTGAGTTTCGGATGGCGTTGTGGACACGTTCGCCGGACTCCTTCACGGCGGCGTCCGGCAGGCCGACGATGCTGAAGTAGGGGCTCCCGCCTGACAGGGCGGACTCGACCACGACCTCCAGCGCGTCAATTCCGAGCAGGGTTGCTGTGCGGACCTTAGCTATCACGGTAACGGCTCCATTTTAGCGAGCGCCGGGCAGCGGTTTGTTTCGGAATACGAAGCCGAGGAACAGGCCCGCAAGGAGAACCAGCCCGAAGATAACCGCATAGCGCGCGTTTCCCTGCAGCGCCAGGCCCGCGATGGCGCTTCCGCCGATTACGGCGGCAACCGCGCTCCACGCAAGGAAGAGGCGACTGTAGAATGGGCGAGCCAGCGTGAGCGTCCGCGCGTAGTCGAGCAGCACAGGTGCCTGGCATTGCACGCACGCGATCGTTCCGACCGGGTTTGACGCTCCGCAGCGCATGCAGCGTACTGGGTGGAAGTCGTTCTCGGCCGCCTCTCGCTTCCATTGCTCCAGCTTGTAGATCTCTGCGCGGAAAAGGTCTCGAATGGAACGGTTCGCAACGGGGTCCACTTCTGTGGAGAGACCGGACGCAGCGCGCTCGGCAATGGTGATTGCGTGCCCGCGCCAACCGTAGGAGTACAGCAGGGCGGCGATGCGAAAGGTTGCCGCGACGTTTTGGGGATTGTCGCCATACGCTCTGAATGTTTGCTCAAGAAGGTACTCGTCGGCCTCGCGGCTAAGGCGCTCTTCCGTTTTGGAGATGAGGAACGGCATCACGCCCAGCGACGCGAGCATCGCAACAGCAACGAGCGAACCCACGAGATAGCCGCCCCACGTGCCGAGCGTAAGCAGCAAGATAGCCCCTCCGATGCCAAAGAAACCGGCAACGGCTGAAATCTCGGCGTCGATCATCCTTCGTACCGTCCACACCACCCAGACGGTAACCGGGATGAGCAGCGCGAACGCAACAACTATCCTCTCCAGCGGGTCGGTAAGTGCCAGGATCGTCATGCCCGAACATTATGATAGTCCAAATGGCGTAGCGGGTAAACTGGCGCTCAATGCGACGCGCGGTACTCGGGGGGCTGCTGGCATACCTTTTTGCGAGCGCAGGTGCCTCGCGCCTCGCTGTGGTTCCGCTTGACTCTCGCCCGCCGACGGCGCAAATGCCCGTTTTACTTGCAGACATCGTAGGGGCTGAAGTCGTTGTGCCCCCGCTTGAACTATTGGGCAAATTCACCACGCCGGGAAGCGTTGACAAAGTTAGCGCATGGCTCCTTGATCAGTGCGACGATGGAGTGGATGCAGCGATCGTGAGCGCCGACATGCTGGCGTACGGCGGGCTAATCGCCTCGCGTGAGCCAACCGTGATCGCCGAGCAGGCGCTGCGGCGGTTGGAGACGCTGCGGGCGCTTCGAAAAAAGCACCCCGAGCTGCCTGTCTACGTCTACTCCGCACTCATGAGAACCGCACCGACGGCAACCGACCGGAACGAGCCGTGGAGGATGGACCTCGCGCGTTTGGTCGAGCTGCAAGAGAAGTACCAACGTACCGGCGAGTCGCCTTCACGCGAGTACCGAGAACTGCGCGATCGCGTGTCGAAGCAGCGCCTGGATCAGTATTGGGAAGCACGCAAGAGGAATCTCGAGGTGCACAAGGCGCTCATTCGCTTGGTGAAGGAGGGCGTCATCACCTACCTCGTCATCGGCGCGGACGACTCGCGACCCTACGGCCCGCAGCATCCGGAGACAAAGGAGTTGCGCAAACTGACGGACGACCTCGGCGTCGCAGGCAGGGTCTATTTCTGCGAGGGGATAGACCAAACGGCAAACCTTCTGGTGAGCCGCGCCTTGCTGCGCCTCCACGGGTACTCGCCCACCGTGCGTGTGCACCTTGCGGACGATGCGGCAGGGCGGCGACCGATGGCGTATGAGTCGAAATCGCTGAACAACGCCGTTCGCGACCAGATTCTTGCAAGCGGAGCGTGGCCCCCTGACAAGGGCGAGACCGGGGACTACGTTCTATTCGTGAACACCGAGGGCTCCTCTAGCCGCGCGGTAACGGAGTTGCTTGACGCCATCGTTGCCGTGCAGGACGGGCGGCCCTACGCCGCCGCGGCGGACATTAACTTCGACTCTCTCGGCTCTCCCGATGAGCGGTTTTCTCGCGCGCTCCTCGATTCCGGCTTACTGCCCGACCTCCTATCGTATTCGTCATGGAACACCGCGAGTAACACTCTGGGCACTGCGGTCGCTCACGCGAACCTGTATCTTCTTGCGTTGAAGACGAACGTGCCCGTTCTCCGTCGCGAGCGCGCTCACCTCACGTTTCTGCTACAGCGCGTCGTCAGTGACTACGGATATCACTCCTATTTGCGGCCGCGGGCGAATAAGGCGCTTGCGGAGCATCCCCAAGCAACACCGAGGGAGGCTCACGGCTATATGTTCAACGTGCTGCAAGAGTGGGTCGAGCGAAACGCGATCGGCTTGCTCGAAACGTATTTCGAACAGTACATCAAGGGTCGCGTCATTCAAGATGGTGGCACCACCTACGAAGTTGCCGCCATAGACGGTGTCAGGATATGGCTTCCGTGGCCTCGGGCGTTTGAGGCGTGGTTCGAGTTCGAGCTCGTATGTCGACCGAGGGGCGGCTCATAGCCGCGGTGCGCCAGACCAGTGGCGGAGAGAGAGGGATTCGAACCCCCGGGCCCCGAAGGGCCAACGGTTTTCAAGACCGCCGCATTCGACCACTCTGCCATCTCTCCGCGCGCGATCTCGGCACAGTTCTCGCACGCTTTGGCCCGCCGTTTGCGTACTCTTAGTGTGGGCGGCGGCGCGGACGGCGAACCTGGCAATCCGGCCGGGTACCAGGCTGAACGGACGCTCGTTCGCAACCAACGCACGGAGAACACTGATGTCGAACGTTGGCCGAGAGCCAGATAAGGATACCCGCCCGGTCTTCAACCGGTCGTTCCGAGGCTATGCGCCTGAAGAGGTGGACGCCTACCTGAGTCAGGTTCAGCGCGAGGTTGAAAGCCTTGAGGAGAGCCTTCGCGCTGCGCGGGCGGCCAAGGAGATGACCGACGCCCAAGTGGAGGAACTGAAGCAGAAGGTGGCTTCCCTCGAGGCTGCCGCCCAGGAGGCGACTGCGCGGGTGCACGAGCTTGAAGCTCAGTTGAACGAGGCTCGCGCCCGGCTTCAAGAGTCGCAGACTGGCCAGGACGGGCGCCTCGAAGTGCTCCGCCGTCGGATCGCGGAGCTGGAAGAGGAGAACCGGGCGCTTCGCGAGCAAGCCCCCGAAGAGCCGGACGTGAATGAGTTGCTTCGAGCGGCACAGCGCACTGCCGAAGAGATCAAACAGGATGCCCGTCGCGAGGCGGAGGCCGTAATGCGAAACGCCGAAGAGCGCTCGCAACGATTGACCGAAGAACTGCGGCAGAGGATCGCAAACCTCGAGCGAGAGTATGAGCGCGCGAGGAGGGAGTACGACGAGTTCATCGCCAACGCTCGGCAACTGGCGCACACGTTCCTCCTCAAGTTGGACCAGAGCCGGGAAACGCTGTAGTACGCACGCCCCGTTTACGCCGTCTTGCGGTGTCCGCCTGCAAAGGCCAGGCGGAGGCGATCGAAGAAGCCTATCGGTTCCGGCTCCCACTCTTCGCCGAGTATGTCCGCAGCGATCCGCGCGACGTCGCCCGCCGCGCCGCGCCCGTTCAGGCACAGGTAGAACGGCTCGCGCTTTCGGATCGCCTGAACGACTGCGGGGTCGTTTCTGACGTAGCCACCGTTGTGAAGGTTCTTGTGCAAGAACTGTCGGCAGATGCTGTTCAGGCATGCGAAGACGCTGTGTGCGTGCGCCTCGTCGGCAACCATGTTAAGGATAACCTTGATGAGTGCGTTTGGCTTGTTCGCGAACACAAGTTTGATGGTTGCATAGGCGTCGGTGATGCTCGCTGGGTCAGGCGTGGTAATCAGTAACACTTCATCTGCGGCAAGCACAAACGTCATAACGGCGTGGTCAACGCCTGCGCCGGTGTCGAAGATGAGACAATCGGTCGAGTTTTGTAGTTCGTTCAACTCCGCGAGGAACTGCTCAAGGTGGTTGCCAGTGAGATTGACGAGTTCTTGAACCCCCGACCCTCCTGCGATGAATCGGATCCCGCCTGGCCCAGGAGTTAAGATGTCGGCGAGGCGTTTCTCGCCAGCGACCACCGCTTGCAGGTTCTGTGGTGCGCGCGTTCCGAGCACAACATCAAGGTTGGCAAGCCCGAGGTCGCCATCAAACAAGACGACGCGCTGCCCCGCCTCCGCGAGTGCGATACCAAGGTTGGCGGAGAGGTTCGTCTTTCCGACGCCGCCTTTGCCACTGGTTACAGCAAAAGTTCTCATAGATTTTACGCAGCCATCCGGATGCCAAAGAGCCTTTTCCAGAACGGCGCTCGCTCGGCGGCATCCTGCGTGATGGAGTCGAGTAGGGCGTCGCGATCGCCCGAAGTTACGGCAGCCTGCCGCTTAGCGGAGGAGGTCAGGCCGCTCCAGTTGTACGATCTGAGCGCGGAGGCGACCTGAATCGGCTCGGCATAATGATCCGGCTTGCCACGGTCGGTGCACCGCGCGAAGATCTCCTTCATCGCGGACGGCATGTCGTCGAATGCTCGCCAATCGAAGTTTGCGCTTTGCCAATCATTTGTAGGAAGTAACGACGCTCCAATGAGCAATCCGAGCCCGTACACGGCTTGGCACGCGCCCGAGGAGCGCGCCAGTGACCAGGCGTCGGGTGGCGTTGCTCCAGGCACAACCCACATTTGCCGGTCGCCAATGAAGACATTCTCGGGCGTGATAAAGTGTGCCCAGCCGCCCACGAGCAGCGCATCGCAGGCTTCGGCGACCGCGCTGCAGATGAAAGCTGCTTGAGAGAGGGAGCGCGGTCCTCGAGTGCGCAGAATTAAATCCAGCGGCTCTCCACGAACATCCTCGAGCACAGCCCAAGCCCAGCCGTCGTCAGCGAAGAAATCGAACACCCCGGTTACCGAAGGATGGCGCACTTTCGCAAATAGACGGCAACGCGACGTGAGCTGTGCCTTGCTGACCTCTTCTTCGCGGCCTCCGACCAGAAGGACGGGTCGCCCAAGGAGAGTGTCGAGCGCCCTTACCCAGAGTAGCGAGCCGGTTTGCCGCAAGGTCTCCTGCGACTTGTAGCGCGAGGGGAGAGTCGTATTGGACGACCTGCCACCTGCGGTGACTGCGACTGCGCGATCGATCGAGTATGCGAGCCGAATGGCTGCTTCGAGACGCGACTTCGGCGAAATCGAAATGCGCAGCCGGTTCCCTGTTGCCAGACGCAACTGGTCAGTTACGGAAACATCTATTGGGTCCCAGATGATGCAGTTTAAGACGCCATCCCTTACGCAAATCGGTAATACCTTGAGTGAGAACGCCATCTCGGCTCCGACGAGGTCGAGCGCGCTTTGCTCCGGTGCAAGCGCCGCTGGGTCCTCGATGTAGTCGTAGCCGTACTGATCCGCAAGACAGCGCGCTATCTGGTCCTCACTGGCGTATCCACGCTCGACGAGGATCTCGCCGAGGCGTCGGTTCGATGTCAGTTGCGCGGCAATGGCTACAGAGAGTTGAAGGTTGGTCAAAACGCCTGACTCAACCAGAATCTCGCCCAGCCGCTTGTATTCTCCAGGCATGCCTTAGTCTTCTCCCGGGTTGAGATATTGCAATCTTTGGCTGTATCGCCCTCAGACTGAAGGGTTGCAGCGCGGGTGGGCTGCAAACCCGCGACCCGACGGAATACCCCCAAGGGTGTGCTGCTCTACCTCAAGGACGCCGAAGCAGGGAGGGCGAGCGTCTCGCGAGCCCGCGGCCAGGTTAGGCGCCGGAACCGCCGTTTCCGTTCTTTTTCCGGCTCCTAACGATGGTGCGGCCAATTTCAGCGTACATCTTGGCCCTGGCGGTCGCTCCCCTTACAAGGCCGAACTTAACCTCCTTCGGCGTGTGCGTTACCCCGTCCAGGTCCACCTTCTTGATGGAGCAACCGAGATCCTTTGCCGCTTGGTGGATCGCGATCTCCACGCCCATGCGGCACGCAATTAGGTTCGGCACGGCGTCCAGGATGCGCCGCCGCAAGGCGCGCTGTCCGGAGATAGCCGGTGTGATAGCCTGGGCTGCATCGCTCCACAACTTGCCCTTCTTGAAGAGGCCCAGCGTCATGTCTACTCCTGCGAGGACTGGCATAAGCAGGGCATCCACATGTCTTACTTCCAGACCTACCAGGTCCGCATCGAGCAGCAACAAGATTTCGCCGATTACGCTCTCCAGGCCCGCTGCGATCGCGCCGCCCTTACCGACGTTGAACGCGAGGTCCACAACAGTCACCTTGGGAAACGCTCGAGCAACGTCCGAGGTCCTGTCTCGCGAACCGTCGTTGACTACGATGATCTCGTTGACCAGTTCGCTGGCGCAGACGGCACCAAGCACCGCTCCAATTCGCGTTTCCTCGTTGTAGGCGGGGATGATGCAGGAGACGCTCACTGTCGCCGGTGGAGCTCCGCTTCCAGTTGCTCGTTCACCTCTTTGGTGATGCGCGCAATCTCCTTCTGCGCTCGCTCGATGCGCGCTCCGGTCATTGGGTGACTGCGGAGGTTGTTGGTGATAACGTCGCCCTTGCCCTCCTTCTCGAGCCGTTGAAGCTTCGAGAAGAAGCGGATCAAACCGTTCGGATCATAGCCGGCGCGATAGGCGTAACGAATCCCTTCGGTGTCGGCCTCGTATTCCATGTCGCGACTGTACCGCATGGAGACGAACGCGTGGGTGATTTGTGCGATGTCTTGCAGCGCGCCTTGCGTTCCAACGAGGATGGCGATGTCTGTGAGAACTCCTTGCGAGTATTGCTTTGCCGCGTGCCTTTTCGTGATGTGTGCGATCTCGTGCGCCATCACGCAGGCGATCTCGTCCAAGTTGCCCTCCGACATGTCGAGCAGTCCGCGGTAGAGGTAGACCGGGCCGCCGGGCAGAGAGAACGCGTTGACTTGGTTGTCCTCGAGGATCTTGAATGTAAACGGCCAATCGAGGTTGTTCGCCGCCACGAGCCGCTGGCCCATCTGTTCGATCATGGCGTTGTCCGCCGGGTTCCTGCTGACAACGTACTCCTTCTCGACCTGTTCTGCTACCTCTCTGCCAAGGCGAATCTCTTCGTTCTTGCTGAGGATGTTCGTACCCTTGCAGCCTGCGCCGACGAGCGTCGCGCCCAGGAGGACGACGCCTGCGGCTACCTTCAATGCACCCAATCGCTTCATGGAGCCTTCTGTAGATTATACGATGGCCGAGCCCCATGGGATACGCCCGGTTGCCCAGCATCCCGGGGGTTTCGAGGGCGTCTCAATAGCGCTCCAGCGCGCCCACGATCTTGGTCAGCGTGTCTTTGGCGTTCCCGAACACCATGACCGTCCTGTCCATGTAGAACAGTTCATTCTCGATGCCCGCAAACCCAGGGTTCATGCTTCTCTTGAGCACCATACAGGTACGCGCCTTGTCCACGTCGAGGATCGGCATACCGTAAATGGGCGAACTCTTATCGTGTCTGGCGGCGGGGTTCACAACGTCGTTCGCACCGATGACGAGCGCCACATCGCAATCGGCGAACTCGGAGTTGATGTCTTCTAAATCGTAGAGTTGCTCGTACGGCACGTCCGCCTCTGCGAGGAGCACGTTCATGTGTCCCGGCATGCGTCCTGCAACGGGGTGGACGGCGAACTTCACGTCCGAACCGCGCTCCGCCAGCTTTTTTGCCAATTCTTTTACTGCATGCTGCGCTTGTGCGACAGCCATGCCATAGCCTGGCACGATGATGACAGAGTCGGCGTTCGCAAGAAGGATTGCAGCGTCCTCAACGCCGTATGCCTTCACCGAGCGCGTGGTGCCTTGTGTCGCCTCCGCCCCCTTTGCCTGTGCGCCGAATGCGCCAAACAGGACGTTGCTCAGTGGGCGGTTCATCGCTTGGCACATTTGGAAGGTCAAGATCAGGCCGCTTGCACCCACAAGCGCCCCGCCGATGAGCAGAGATGTGTTGCCAAGGACGAAGCCCGCCAATCCCGCCGCCGTGCCCGTAAAGGAGTTCAACAGGGAGATGACAACCGGCATGTCGGCGCCTCCGATCGGAAGCACGCCAAGGACGCCGAACGCAAGCGCGAGAGCAGTCAAAACGATAAACGTCGGCACCGAAATCAACCCTCCGATCAGCATCACCGCCAACACCGCGACCGCCAGCATCACGCCGACGTTCACGAAGTGGTGCCCAGGGAAGGTGAGAGGCTTGGAGGGCAGCAGTTCCTGTAACTTGCCATAGGCGACGAGGCTGCCCGTGAAGCTGATCGAGCCGATGATGAGGCTTAGCACGTTTGTTGCTCTGGGAAGCGGAGGAAGCGCCTCGCCAACCGCACCTGCGGCGAGGTACTCGACGATCGCCACGAGCGCAACCGCGCCTCCGCCAAGGCCGTTGAACAGCGCGACCATCTGGGGCATCGCCGTCATGGCGACATTCCGCGCCGCAGCGACTCCGACCACGCAGCCCAGCGCTGCGGAGATACCGATCCATATGAGGTTCTCCGGTCGAAAGCCTGGAAGGAAGAAGGTGACCCCGAGGGCGATCGCCATGCCGATGGCGGCAACGAGGTTTCCAAGCCGCGCTGTTCTTGGCGAATTCATCAACTTTAAGGCGATGATGAAGCAGACCGCTCCGAGGAGATAGCCTGCATTGATCCAGGCAACCTCCACGCTATCGCTCCTCCTTCCGCTTCGACCGGAACATCTCGAGCATTCGGTCGGTGACGACGAATCCGCCGACAACGTTGAGCGTACCGAACAGCACGGCGAGAGAGCCGAGGGCGATCGTTAGCAGCGAGTTCGCCCTTCCAAGCACGACAAGCCCGCCGACGAGTATGACGCCATGTATGGCGTTGGTTGCCGACATTAGGGGCGTGTGCAAGATTTGTGGAACTTTGGCGATTACCTCCAGCCCTACAAATACCGCGAGAATGACGATGGTTAGCGTTGTGATAAGGTCCACTAGTTCATTCCTCCTCCATCACAAGGCGTGTTGGCTCATGCACGATACGCCGGTCGTGCGTGAGCATCGTGCCGGCAATGATCTCGTCCTCTACGTCGAAGGCAAGCGCGCCGTCCTGTATCAGAAGGCGCAGGAATTCGATCAGGTTTTTGGAGTACATGCGCGAGGCGTCCATCGCCATGGTCGAGATGAGATCGGTGTTGCCGACGATCGTAACGCCTTCTACGACAACGGTTTCCCCTGGCAATGTCGCTTCGCAGTTGCCGCCTGCGGGGGCGGCAAGGTCTACGATGACGCTGCCGGGCTGCATCGTGCGGACGCCGTCAAGTGTGATGAGTATCGGGGCGCGTTTGCCGGGCACGAGCGCGGTCGTAATGACGACGTCTCGTTTGGGTAACCGCTCGGCAATGAGTTGCAGTTCCTGTTGGTGGATCTCTTCGCTGACCTCTTTGGCGTAGCCCGAGGTGTCTTCCGTCTCCTGGGGCATCTCGGGCAGACCGACGAACCTCGCGCCGAGGCTCTCGACTTGCTCCTTGACGGCGGGTCTAACGTCGAACGCCTCAACGAGCGCTCCTAACCTCCGCGCCGTAGCGATCGCCTGCAGTCCCGCAACGCCTGCGCCCACGACGAACACGCGCGCCGGTGGCAGAGTGCCCGCGGCGGTCATCAGCATCGGGAAGAACCGGGGCAAGCGCTCCGCCGCCAAAACGACCGCCTTGTAGCCTGCGATGGTGCTCATGCTGCTGAGCGCATCCATGCTTTGAGCGCGGCTGATGCGCGGGATCAGGTTCAGTGCGAACGCTGTAACGCCTTGCGCGGCGAGCACTCGGATGGTGTCGAGAGAGACGTGGCGGTCGAACATTGCAACGAGTGCCGCTCCTGGCTTCATGTGTTCGATAGACCCGTTTGCCTCCTTTGGTCCGTTCACTCGCAGTATGATATCGCTGGCTGAGTAAACGTCTTTCGGGTTCGGAAGAACCTCCGCCCCGGCATCGAGGTACTGCTGATCCGTAAACGGAGCGGCTTCTCCTGCGCCCGCCTCGATCACGACGCGCAACCCTCGATTCAGTAGCTCCTTGACTGCGTCCGGGGTCAGGGCGACACGCCGCTCTCCGGGTGCAGTTTCCTTTGGCACGCCGACCGTAATCACTCGCTCTCCCCCCGCATTCGGGGGCGATTATGGCGAATGCCGCACGCGCGCGATTCGCGCGGTGAGATGCGTTTAAGGGGTAGGGGCGACAACCTAACGGCTGAACCCTGCCCTATTGAGATCACGGTGGAGGGTTGCATCTCGGACCTGAGCGCTCAAACGACGCCGTTGTTGCGCGACTGGGTGACGGACGATCTGGTTCCGGTGTCGCAATACCAGATGACGATGGAGGAGACCGGCCGCACCTTCACGGCCCCCCAACGCGTCTCGCTTCATCCGGTCGGGCGACGGGTGCATCGAGATAGAGGTGCGTCAGATTGTGTTCTTCCGGTTCACCTTCGGCGGCTTTGTAACGTACCTCGACCAAGTCGAAATTTGGCCGTGGTAGTAAGCAGACGCAACGACTGGTAGGGCTACGCGTTCAGTTCGTTTACCACGGCGGCGGTGAACTCGCTGGTCTTCGCGTCGCCGAAGAGGTCGTAGGTCTTGATGCCCTTGACGAGCGTTCTCTCCACCGCGGATTCGATCGCTTTTGCGGCTGCAGTCTCTCCAAGGTGTCGCAGCATCATCGTTGCGGAGAGAGTGAGCGCCATCGGATTGACCTTGTCAAGCCCTTCATACTTCGGCGCGGAGCCGTGCACGGCTTCGAAGACGGCGCAGTCGTCACCATAGTTTCCGCCGGGAGCGACACCAAGCCCTCCCATCATTCCTGCTGCGAGGTCGCTCACGATGTCGCCGTATAGGTTCGGCATCACGAGCACGTCGAAGTTCCGCCACTTCGTTACGAGTTGCATACACAGCGCATCAACGATGGTGTCCCAACTCTCGATGTCCGGATAGTCCTCTCGCACGCGCTGAAAGGTTCGCAAGAAGAGACCATCGGCGACTTTCATGATGTTTGCCTTGTGAACGCACGTAACGGAGCGTCGGTTGTTCTTTCGCGCGAACTCGAATGCCGCTCGGATGATTCGTTCGCTGGCGTACTCGCTGATGAGTTTGATGCCGGTCGCGACGGTCGGCGTGGCCATGTACTCGATCTGCGCGTAGAGGTCTTCGGTGTTCTCGCGGAAAATGACGATGTCCAAGCCCTCGAACGGCGTCGGAACTCCGGGCAGCGAGCGGGCAGGTCGAACGCAGGCGAAGAGGTCGAGCCTTTTGCGCAGTGTGACGTTCGGGCTGACACTGCCCTTGCCGACCGGCGTGGTCATCGGCGCCTTGAGCGCGACGCCAACTTCGCGTATTTTTTCGATTGTGCGATCGGGCACAATTGGCTCTCCGGCCTCGACGCAACGAAGTCCGGCATCCACTTCGATCCAGTCAATCTGGACGCCGGCGGCTTGCAGGATGCTTTGCGTTGCGGCGGTGATCTCCGGTCCGATCCCGTCGCCTTTGATGATGCAGACTTGGTGCGGCATGGTGTTTAGTACGGTTGGCTGTACTTGCGTTCCCCGTCGTGTTCGAACAGCTTTTGCGCCTTTGCCCAGGTGAAGCCACCGTTGGTCAACGCGGCCAACAAGGACTCGACATCCGAGTGGGAGACCTCCCCTTCCGCCTCGTATCGCAACCGCATGAGATCGAGAAGGTGCATCCTGGGCATCTCGCCGGGCCAGACCTTCATCCCACGGTTTGCGATGAAAACCAGCCGAAACGGCCCGTGCTCCTTTGGAGCGTCAGGGATACTGTCCGACTGCAGGTAAACGTCAACACCGACGAGCTTGAACATGGTTGCGGGACTGCGAATTATGCTTCCCGCACGGCGCCGAAGTCAAGGGTTGATATGTCCTATGCCGAATGCTCACCCATTAGGCGAGGAGAGTGACCACCATCTCATATCGGCGAGGCACTTCGCGTGTTAGGGTGGTCGGGCACATGCGGGAATGCGCGGGCAAAGCGGACGGGAAACCGCAAGGACCAATGCATGCTAACATCCTGCGCGTGCCGGAAACCGAGGCGTTCGAATCCTGGCTGGAAACAATTCTCAAGGGCGTGCAGCCCCCTCTCTGGCTGGTTGGAGACGCCCCGTGGCGGGAGGTCGTGCTCTCGTCGCGAGTGCGTCTAATGCGCAACCTCGACGGCTATGCGTTTCCTCACCGCTCGACGCCGCTTGAACTTGAAGAGGTGCGGAGGATCATAACGCGGTCAACGCCTCTTGAGCAGCGAACAGGCGCCAGCGACGCCGAGCGCGCGATGCTGGTCGGCAGCCGCCTCGTCGCTCCTCACTTCGAGTGGGGGGCGCCCGGTCGGGCGGTGATGCTGAACCGTGAACGGTCGGTTGCGGTCATGGTCAACGAGGAGGATCATCTACGCATTCAGGCGGTCACTCCTGGGCTCTCGACACTTTACGCGGATCAGCTAGCTGCTGACACGGAATCTAACCTTGGAAAAGAACTCCGGTTTGCACGGAGTGAACTGGGGTACCTCGCAGCTTCCCCCTCAAATGTTGGGGAAGGAAGGAGGGTAGGAATCATGGCGCACCTCGCCGGATTAACTTGCACAGGGGGGATCGGTGAATTCGTTGGCCGCGTCGAACAGGAAGGCTTCGAGGTAAGGGGACCTCTCGGCGAGGGCTCCCCCGGCTGGGGCGGGCTGGTTCAAATTAGCAGCACGCGAAGGTCGGCGCGGGAACTGTACGAAGCCGCGCGGTGTTGGATAGATCAGGAACTACAATCGAGACGCAGGCTTGACCGATCCTTCGTAAAGTACAGAGTTTCTGACGTTTCTACAACCATTAACGAGTCGGACAGCCTGACGGCGCACCAGGCGGTGCGACTCCTCGGGTGGCTTAGACTTGGCGCTCTGACCCGAGCGATTGACCTGGACGTCCGGACGATAGACGCTTTGGCTAGCGTGGTCTGGCTCGGAGATGACCATTCAGCTTGGTGCTCCCGTCGTGCACGGGTTCTCAAGCAGTTCGATCGGTTTTCCTCGGCGTGGACGCGGCGATAGCCGACAATTAACCAGGGCCGTCCCCCTCGGCGTAAGGTAAGGTTGCTTGGCCCGAAGGCGAAGCGTGGTCGTCTAACTTGATGTCTCGCTTCGTAGAAGAATAGTAGAGAGTAGAACAACGGAACGATGTGGCAACGGTTTACAGAGCGCGCAAGGAAGGTTGTCTTCTTCGCCCAGGAAGAGGCGCAGAAGTTCGGTGAGGGCTACGTCAGCACCGAACACCTGCTGCTCGGCTTGGTGCGGGATGAGGACAGCGTGGCTGCACGCGTGCTGGACAAGTTGGGCGTGAGCCTCGGGCGCGTGCGGGAGGAGGTGGAGAAGCAACTTCCGCGCGCGGAGCGCAAGTCGGTCCAAGAGATGACGCTCACCCCGCGGGCAAAGCGGGTGATTGACCTTGCCTACGACGAGGCTCGCAGCCTGAACAACAACTACATTGGCACTGAGCACCTGCTTCTGGGTTTGATCCGCGAAGGTGAGGGACTTGCCGGCAGAGTTCTATCGAAGCTGGGCGTGACGGTAGAGAGGGCGCGCGCTGAGGTGCTCGCTCTCCAGGACAACGAGGCGCCTCGCAAGTCGAAGTCTCAGACGCAGACGCTGAACGAATTTGGGCGAGACCTCACTGAGATGGCGCGCAAGGACCGCCTCGACCCGGTGATCGGCAGGCAGCGGGAAATCGAGCGCGTGATGCAGATTCTTTGCCGCCGCACCAAGAACAACCCCTGCCTTATCGGTGAGCCCGGCGTCGGGAAGACGGCCGTCGCCGAGGGGTTGGCGCAGCGCATCGTCTCAGGGGACGTTCCAGAACAGATTCGTGACAAGCGCATCGTCGCTCTTGACCTCGCCGCGATGGTCGCCGGCACCAAGTATCGCGGTGAATTTGAAGAGCGTATGAAGCGTGTCATGGAGGAGGTTCGCAAATCGGATGGCGAGGTCATCCTATTTGTGGACGAGCTCCACACTCTCGTTGGCGCGGGCGCCGCAGAAGGCGCGATCGATGCATCGAACATCATGAAACCGGCCCTCGCGAGAGGGGAGTTGCAATGCATCGGGGCGACGACTCAGGACGAGTTCCGCAAGTATATCGAGCGGGATCCGGCCCTTGAGCGTCGCTTCCAACCGGTGCAGGTGCGCGAACCTTCGATCGAAGAAGCGGTCGAGATCCTCAAGGGCCTTCGTGGTCGCTATGAGGCGCACCACCAAGTTGAGATTCGGGACGATGCGATCCAGGCAGCGGTAGACCTCTCCAGCCGCTACATCAGCGACCGCACGCTTCCCGATAAGGCGATTGACCTGATGGACGAGGCGGCAAGCCGCGTCCGCCTTCAGCAGTCTCTTCCTCCTCTGGAAGTCCGCCAAGACAAGCAAGTTCTTGAGAAGAAGCGGACAGAGCTTGCGCACCTTAAGAAGCGCGCCAAAGATTCGGACGAGGTTAGGGCGCTCCATGAAGAAGTGGAGGCGCTCGAAGCGTCTATTGAGGAGCGCGAGGAGCAGTGGAAACTGGAAGAGAAGCCCGAGCCGGTCGTTACTGAGGAAGAGATTGCCAACGTTGTCGAATCCTGGACTGGCATCCCCGTTTCGCGCATCGTGGAAACGGAGAGCCAGAAGCTGTTGCGCATGGAGGAGGACCTCCATATGCGCATCGTGGGCCAGCACGACGCGGTGGTGGCGGTCTCCAAATCCGTCCGCCGCGCGCGGAGCGGCCTGAAAGACCCGAAGCGCCCGATGGGGACGTTCCTGTTCCTTGGGCCGACGGGCGTCGGCAAGACCGAGCTGGCTCGCGCTTTGGCGGGATATCTGTTCGAGAGCGAGAACAACATGGTTCGGATTGACATGTCCGAATACATGGAAAAATTCGCCGTCAGCCGGCTGATTGGCGCGCCTCCGGGCTACGTGGGGCACGAGGAGGGCGGACAGTTGACCGAGGCGGTTCGTCGCAACCCGTACTGCGTCGTTCTGTTAGACGAGATCGAGAAGGCTCACCCTGAGGTCTTCAACATTCTTCTACAAGTGATGGAAGATGGCCGCCTTACAGACTCGCAGGGCCACGTGGTGGACTTCCGCAACACAGTCATTATCATGACGTCCAACGTCGGAGTGCGGCCTCTCGAGGAGGAGCGTGGCATCGGCTTCCGCGAGGTTGCATTCGACCCCGACGATCCGAAGGCGTACGAGGCGATGAAAAACAAAATGCTCTCTGAGATGAAGAAGCTCTTCCGTCCGGAGTTCCTCAACCGCGTGGACGAGGTCATCGTGTTCCATCATCTGACCAAGGAAGAGATTCACAAGATCGTGGACCTGATGATCGCTCGGCTGAACGAGCAGGCCGCGCGCAGCCGGATCCACATCGAGATCACCGACGCAGTTCGCAACTACCTCGCGAAAGAGGGCTACGCCCCCGACATGGGCGCGCGCCCGCTCCGGCGCGCGGTTCAGAAGTACATCGAAGACCCGCTCAGCGAGGAGGTGTTGCTCGGCCGCTTCGAGGAAGGCGACACGGTCATCGTAGACCTCGACGAGAGCGGGCACATCCTCTTCCGAAAGGGCGAGGGGTCGCTCGAACCGGTGCCCGAAGCGCAGGTTCAGCGCAACTAATCGGCTTGTAGTAGAGTCCCGCCATGCTTCGTTTTTTGACCGGAATTGCTTTTGGCGCTGGACTGGCGGCAGGCGCGATCCTGCTCCAGTCCTCCGAACGCTCGCTCTACGTGAACGGGGCTAAGGCGCGGCTCCCTGCGCGCGTCGAGGGCGAGGAGGTCTACATTCCTGGCTCGGCGCTCAAGGCGGCGGGCGCGGGCGTTATGGTATCCGAGGAGCGCGTCTCGCTGCAGTTCGTTCCGCTCAAGGGCATGGAAGAGCAGCAGTACGTCGACGGCATCATCGGCGAGTACGTATCGAACGAGGAGTGGCGGTTCAAGGTTGTCTCGATCCACGAGATTGCCGACCCGTTCACGGGGCGGGGCAAGGGTCTCGCTGTGACGCTCGAGGTGAGGAACCTGCGGAGCGACTCGGCGTCGCTCCTGGGAACCGGCCTCGACATAGTGCAAGTGCTCGACGCACGGCAGAATCGCATGTCGCTTGCCGACAGTAGCTTCAGGGACCGCTATTCGAGGATTCAGCCCGGTGGCTCGTTTACCAACGTCCTTCGCTTCGGTTCCGCTCCGGCGGGCTTCGGCGAACCGGCGAAACTCATCATCCAGTTTCGAGGCTCGGGCGGTCGGAAGGCGCTCAAGCCGATCCGCATCAACCTTCGGCCGGAGCGCTAAGAGCGCTTCGATTCGCAGGATCAAGGCGGCGTTGCGTATCAACGGCTGCGTGCCCGCTAAGAGGTTCTTCCAAGAGTGGCAGGAGCACGCTTGAATTCGTTCGCTATCTCGCCACAGGCATTGGCTGGAACGGCTCAGCCTTCGGCGAGCCATCGCCACGGAAGTTGTATTCCGGTCGGAACGTCCATGGATGCTGTCCGTCCGACCAGAAGCCGTTCGGTTTCCCGTCTGGGCTGTACGTGAACGGGTCGCCGGTTCTCCAATCGCCTTTGCCCACGGCGATGCTCCTAACGTGCGTGTCGGCGTAACCCGCGTTGATTCTGCCCTCATGCACACCGACTGCGCCAAGCGGCTCGAAGAGGAACGACCTTGGAGACTTGCTCGGGACGTAGCGGCAAGCGCCTTTCGGCATTTTTCCGGTGCAATTCAGCACCGGCTGTGAGACGGCGTAGCCGGGCACGCCACGGTTGCCCAGCCCTTCCCAAATGGCGATGAGTTCCGCCGGGTTCGCGACCTCCGCCGCGTTGTAGTGATGAAGATGCCCGTTGAAGGTGTACGAGATAAGCGGCCCCTTGCCGGTCGTGCCGGCGAGAACGCGTCGCGTTGCCGCTGGGCATCCATAATAGATCTGGTTGCCTAAGTAGGGATAGGTTTGTGTCGTCCAGCCGGCGTCGTAGACACTGGGATTGAAGCGGTGCCACTCGTTCCACAGGTACTGCCCCCGTGCGTCGTCGTATTCTATCGCCGATGGATAGTGATCGTCAAAGTCACCTGCGTACAGGTCCAGGGCCCTTAACAGGTGGGTGAGTCGCGTGATGCACGCCCCTTGATTGCTCTGTGGTGTCGAGCGTTGCCCTGCCCAAAGAGCGGTCGTGCATACCAGGCCCAAAAGGGCGGAGGCCATCGCCGCCGAGCCGAAGTTGAACGCATTGTTATGCATAGTCTCTGCTTCCAATTCGGTTCCATTATACACAACCTATCGGCTGCATAGGTTTCTGGCAGGGATTGCGGGAACCCTACAGGATCGGTTCCCTACCCGTGATGGCACGGAAGATCTCGATGTATCGCGCGCGCGTTTCAAGTGCGATTTCGTCGGGAATTGGTGGCCCCGGCGGCGTCTTGTCCCAGTCAAGCGTCTCCAGGTAGTCACGCAAGAATTGCTTATCGTGGCTAGGCGGGTTCTCTCCGGGGCGCCATTCGTCCCTCGGCCAAAAGCGGGAGGAGTCAGGCGTGAACACCTCGTCAATGAGGACGAGATTGCCGTCCACGTCGTATCCAAACTCCATCTTCGTGTCCGCAAGGATGATGCCGGCCGCCTCAGTTACGGCGGACGCTTCTTGGTAGAGACGCAGGCTGAGGTCCCGCAGGTGATCTGCGATCTCGCCAACGATTTCTCTTGCGCGGTTCATGTCAATGTTCTCGTCATGTCCTTCCTGCGCTTTCGTTGCCGGGGTGAAGATCGGCTCGGGCAGTTTGTCGCTAAGGCGGAGGCCGGCGGGAAGAGAGATGCCGTGCAACGTAACCTCGCGCTCCGCTCCACCCGCCGCGAGGTACTCCTTGTGCAGCGAGCCGGCAAGGTATCCGCGTACCACGCACTCGAGCAGGATCGGTTCACACTTCTTCACGAGCATCGAGCGTCCGCGCAACTGTTCTGCGTCCCACGAATCGCCGAGCACTTGCGACAGGTCGTCGTCATCAATGGAAATCATGTGGTGTGGCGAGAAGGGTTCGAGCTTGCGGAACCAGAACGCGCTAATCTGATTCAGGATCTTGCCACGGTCAGGAACCCCCGTGGGGAGTACGACGTCGAACGCGCTCATTCGGTCCGTGGCGACCATCAGAAGGCTATCGCCTAAGTCAAAGACTTCGCGCACCTTGCCGGACCGCACAGGTTGAAGCCCGGGAGGGCGAATCGTTGTCATAGCTGATGAGATTCTCGGTATGGCAGGTATCTTACTCGATCAGGCTTTGTATGCGCCTGGCACCCCTGGGGGAACCCTTTGTGGGTGTTGCCGGGGATTTGCTTTCCCGCAAGGGCTCCGAACCTACGTACACGAGCTCGATCATAATAAAATGCCGCCCATGCTGTCCACTCGCGTTTCGCAGATTCAGCCCTCGCCCACAGTTGGGCTTGCCTCAATCGTGCGGGAACTGCGCGAACGAGGAGAGGACGTCGTCTCCTTCGGAGCCGGCGAGCCGGACTTCGACACGCCCGAGCCGATTCGCGAAGCCGGCGTGCGCGCGATCCGCGACGGGCATACGCACTATACGCCGGGGCCTGGGCTGCCCGAGCTCCGAGAGGCGATTGCGAAGAAGCTGCATCGCGAGAACGGCGTTCACGCGGAGGTTCAAGGCATCGTCGTGTCGTGCGGCGCGAAGCAGGCAGTGTTCAACGCCCTCATGGCGCTTTGCGACCCAGGCGACGAGGTCATTTTGCTTGCACCGTACTGGATGACGTACAAGGACCAAGTGGTCCTTGCGGGCGGCGTTCCTACCGTCGTCCACACTCGCCCCGAGGACGGCTTCGTTCCGGACATGGACCAGGTCAGAGCCGCAATCACGTCGAAGACGAAGGTCGTCATTCTCAACAGTCCAGCGAACCCTACGGGAAGCGTTTTTCCCAGAAGTGTTCTCAAGGAAGTTGCCGCGCTTGCTTTGCGGCACAATCTGTACGTTATCAGCGACGAGATCTACGAGAAGCACGTCTATGACGGCGCCGGCCACGTGAGCATCGCCTCCCTTGGTCGCGAGATTGCCGATCGAACCGTGACGGTGGGTGGCTTCAGCAAGTCGCACGCGATGACCGGCTGGCGACTGGGCTACAGCGTTTCAAACCGCGAGATAGCCACCTCGATCTCGAAGATTCAAGACCAAGTGACAAGCAACGCCTGCTCCATCTCTCAGTATGCGGCTCTTGCGGCGTTCGAAAACTCCGAGTCGGATGTGCATGCGATGGTGCAGGAGTTCGCCGAACGGCGCAATCTTCTTCTGGGTGCCATTTCCGAGATTCCAGGCGTGCGATGCCAGCGCCCGCTCGGCGCGTTTTATCTCTTTCCTGACGTTAGCCAGTCGATTCACGGTAAGTTGGAGTCGGACATCGCTTTGGCCGAGTATTTGCTGCGAGAGCACAAGGTGGCTTGCGTCCCGGGCTCCGTGTTCGAAGGGCCGGGGCACATTCGACTAACCTATGCGCTTTCGAGCGAACAGATGCTCGAGGGCGCGAGACGCATTGCCAACGGTCTCGGAGCATTATCGTGACACCCATCGAACTTCCTGTACAGAACGAAGCACTGCTCCGAGTGGCGTTGCGACATCGTTCGGCAGCTGACGACGCCGTGCGAGACTCCTACGAGCGGCTCGAGTTCTTCGGTGACTCCGTTC
The DNA here is from genome assembly GCA_040289295.1 of Armatimonadota bacterium. Lineage (GTDB taxonomy): Bacteria > Armatimonadota > Fimbriimonadia > Fimbriimonadales > ATM1 > J051. The sequence goes on along the minus strand of PSLA01000002.1, from coordinate 33,117 downwards.
TTGGTCTCGTCATTGCGGAATACCTCTTCGACCGTTTTCCCGAGTGGGATCAAGGAACGTTGAGCAAGGCGAAAGCAACTATTGTGCAAGAGGCGCCACTTGCAGAGGCAGCGCGCCGTCTCGGGTTGGACCGAATGATCGAGCTGAACGCCGCCGAAGAGGCTGACGCCGCGTGTCGTCCCTCCATCCTCTCCGACGTGTTCGAGGCGGTCGTTGGAGCGATCTATCTTGATCAGGGACTCGAGCGCGCAAGGTGGTTTATCCTCGAAAGTCTCCAAGACGCGCTTGACGCTGTTGCCCGGGGAGAGATCGCTTCCGAAGATTACAAGTCAAGGCTACAGGAGGTCACCCAGGCCCGCTGGAGGAGCACCCCTGTATATCGCATCGTGTCGGAGCAAGGTCCGTCGCATGAGAAGCAGTTCCGAGTCGAAGTTGTCCTGGATGAGGAGGTGATGGGTGTCGGAACCGGTAAAAGCAAGAAGGAGGCGGAGCAGGCGGCAGCCAAGGACGCTCTCGACCTTATCGCCCGCGCGGAGGCCTCCCGGTCGCTTCGCGAGGAAAGCGAGTACGTTTGACCGTTTTGGCCCCTGGATTGCGTATGCTCCTACGGACTGTAGGGGAACTCGCCGTGGTGGTTTGTCGTCCTATCAGTTAGATTTAAGTAGCGGTGTTGCGAAATGAAGAAAGTGAAGGTCGGCCTGGTTGCTTTACTTGTCCTGCTTGGAGGGGCGAGCGCTGTCGCTCAGCATGGCCTGCCGCCCAACCCGTTTCTGGTCCGGCCGGCCCGCGGGTTAGATGACCTTGTGAAGCAGGTTAAAGAGGAGCCGGTGGTGATGAGTCGTTACTGTCGGCACTTCCAGCTTAGTCCAGAGGCACTCCTCGAGATGTTACAAGGACTGAAGGTTGGAAGGCTTGCGGAGGATAAGTCCTACGAAGTCTTCAACGTTCCGGCGAAGACAGGAGAGATTCGGTCGCGAGTTTTGCGCCTGCGCAAGGGTGAGCGGGTGCTCGTCGACGCAGCAGGGAACCCCGTGATACTTCTGGTTTGCGGTAATCCCATGACCCGCACTGACACGACCGACGCGGGCGCCATCGCCGTCGAGGTATCGAGCCTTGCAGCGACCAAGCCGTTTGACTTCCGCGCGCCCGCCGATGATGTCGTCCGCCAGGTGACCGTCTACGAGCCTGGGATGCCGGTCGCTCCTGACGTGGTGTTCGCAACGCCGCCCAATGCAGGAGAAGGCATCAGTGTAACCTCGGAAAGCGAAGCGCCGTTCCTCGCGCCGATCGCGTTCTTGCCGACGGTGTTGCTGGGTTTGAACGCTGGAGGCGGCGGTGGGAACCCGATCCCCGAACCCGCAACGATGATCAGCCTCGGCGCTGGGTTGGCCCTGTTGGCCGCGCGCGCTAAGCGCCGACGACGATAATCTCCGAAGGCGGCTCGGTGTTCAACGAGCGGTGGCCCGACTCGGTGACCGTTACGATGTTCTCGATGCGCACGCCGAATCGCCCAGGCAGATAGATTCCCGGCTCCACGCTGAAACATTGGCCCACAACGAGCGGCGATAAGTTGCCCTCAACGATCATAGGCGGCTCGTGGCCCATCATTCCGATTCCGTGCCCAGTTCTGTGAATGAAGTGCTCGCCGAAACCTGCGCCTTGAATCACCGCGCGCGCCGCGCGGTCCACCTCCTGGCAAGCGACTCCAGGGCGAATCGCATCACGACCGGCACGGTGTGACTCGTAAACGATGCGATATACATCTCGAGCCTCCTTCGAGGGTTCGCCGACCGCGATGGTACGTGTGAGGTCGCTAAGGTAGTGGTCCACTTGGCAGCCCCAGTCTATGACCACAATGTCTCCCTTGCACAACGGCGTGTCGTCGCTGGTGTGGTGCGGCTCGGCTCCGTTCGCGCCAGTTGCGACGATGCAGAAGGTCGGCAGGCCGCCGTGCCTCAGCATCTCCATCTGCAGCAGGAACGCTACCTCTCGCTCGGTCATCCCCTCGCGCAGGGAATGCAGAACTGCATCGAATGCGGCTTCGGCTATCTCCGCCGCCCGCTTCATGGCCGAAAGTTCGCTTTCGTCCTTCGACTTCCGCGCCTCCGCCATCACGTCGCCTGCCGCCTTGAAGAGCGCCGCTGGGAGCGCAGTTTGCATGCGCAATAGGATGGAAGCGGGAATCTCGTCGTCCACGCCGATGACCGCTGTGCGCAACCCCCATTCAAGAGCGAGGCTTTCAAAGAGCTCTCCTGGGTCTTCCCCGTCTTTCCAATCCCTAATCTGCCCGACGCCTGTCTTCTCGGTGTGCGTGCGGCTGAGCGAAGGGACGATCATCGCTGGCTCGCCCTCCGGTCGAATCAGCATCACGAGCATACGTTCGCCGCCTCCCTCGTGGAAGTCTGCGAGGTATCCCATGCTAATGGGCGTGCCCGCGATGTAGCAGTCGAGTGCCCTGTCTGCAAGCAATCGCTGGAAGCGTTGAAGCCTATCCTGGCGCAACGTACCCACAGTGCACGTATTTTGACATCGATTCGGGAGGCAACCGCTACCGGTATACTGGGCGCTTGTTGGCCGATCGTCCAACGGCAGGACACCAGACTTTGGATCTGGTAATCCAGGTTCGAATCCTGGTCGGCCAGCCAACCCCTTAATCGTAGTCCGCGGGTTTGCGGTATTCGACGGTTTGTCCGCTATCGATCCACTGGAGGCGTAAGGTGTTACCATTGAGGGATACGATGCGCGCCGCGCTTCCGCCGTCCTCGCTCAGGAATGCGACGTAGTGCTCGCCGTTGCGAGGGACGATCTGCATCTCCCCCATCACTCGCTTCCCGCTGCGTAAGTTTTCGATTTGGAACGAGCCACGCGCGTCCATGCGCAGTACATGCCCAGGTAAATCACTCTGCGAGTACCAAATGCCGGCGATGTTCCGCTTCATCGGTGCGGACACTCGCTCCCAAAGGCTGCGGTACCGCTGTGCCTGGAAGAGAATGCTCGAAACCTTAGTGGTCGTATTGGTCATTCCGTATAGTCATAACGTTGGACCGGCGTCGACCGGTTCCGTGTCAGGACTAACGACTCGTTAAAGCGATGGGCGGGTCCCGTAAAGGGAACCCGCCCGGGCAGGGATGGGAGGCGGAAGGAAGAAGGCGACGCTACGCCGCGAACGCGCGCGAAACCACCCGGCGCTTGAGTTCGAGGAATCCGCCCTCTTCTGTCTCGATGCGGAGGATTGCGTTCGCGCGGTCGAGGTCATCAATGCGGAGGACGAACGTTTGGCCGGTGAGCGCCTCCAGCGCAAGATAGTGCGCGTCGGAATGTGCCACAACGGTGTACGTTCCCTCAACGAGCAAGTCCGTTTCGGCGCACTCCAGGAGGAAGCGCGCAGCCGTGTCGAAGCGAAGATGGAGGTGGGAGCGGCCATTGAAGCTGTCCCAGTCCCCCGCCAACATCTGTCGAATCGGAAGGTACACCTCCGCCCACTCGCCCTTGTAACGGGGCAACTCCGCGAGAACTCTCTCAGCAGCGTAGGTCATCGAGTCGGGTTTTCCGTTCCCGGCGGTGCCTCGCCCAGGCAACGGTCGCAGGAAACGAACAAAGTCTGGCAAAATTATGAGTAAAGATTGGCGCCGAGGCTGCCGACTGGCCTCCCGCCGCGGCGCCGTTGCCGGCGGGCCGGCGCCGAGGGGCTGGGCGGACTCGCGTGCACCCCTACGGCCCGAACGGCACCTTCGCCGTCTACACCAACGAGGGCGGGGAGCATCCGGAAAGCATCGCTGATTCGCATGTCAGCGACGACGCACGATGCAGTTGGTGTGCGAAACCTCAAGTCGAATGCGAAACTCCCACCCTGAAGTGAATACCGGGTAATTCCGATAGTTCACTCGGGATGACCAGAGGCATTGAAGCCGCGACGCGGGGGATGAAGTCCCAAGCGCTTCTCCTGGACGTAGTCGCGAACAATCTGGCGAACGTAAACACGACGGGATTCAAGCGGGACGGCCTTGCCTTCGCCGACCTGATGATGAAGGACGTTACCTTGCCGGGCCCGAACGGCCCCGAGGTGGTTGGAAGCATCGGACAGGGAGCACAGGTCGCCGACGAGTACACCGTTGCCGACGTCGGCTCACTTGTTGCGACAGGCAACCCGCTTGACGTCGCGTTGCTCAAACCTGCACAGTACTTTGCTGTGGAAACGCCGCAGGGAACGCGTTACACGCGCGACGGCTCCTTCACCATCCTGCCGGACGGAAACCTCGGCACGCGCCAAGGGCACAAGCTCCTCGATGCGACCGGACGACCGATCTTCACCGGCAGGCCTGGAGACTTTCAACGAGCCACTATCGACTCCTCTGGGCGCGTGCTGGTGGACGAGGTCGAGGTCGGCCTTCTTCAGGTGGTCGAAGGGGCGCTTCGAAAGATTGGGGACAACTTTTGGGAAGGCAACGCCCAGCCGGTTGCCACACCCGAGCTCGCGCCTGGACAACTGGAAGGTTCGAACGTCGACGCGGTTCGCGAGATGGTGCTGATGACATCCCTCATGAGACAGTTTGAAGCGAATCAGAAGGCCGTGCAGACGCAAGACGAACTGCTGGGCCAACTGATTCGAAGCCTTGCGGAACGATAGCGCCGGCCCTCTGAAACTCAGATGAGGCGTCGGCTCTTGATGGACGGATAGAGCCGGCACGCAAGGCGATCGACAACGAACGGACGGAGGAAAGTACGGATGAATCGATCGCTGAACACTGCTGCGTCGGGCATGCTCGTCCAGCAGCGAAACTTGGACCTGATCGCGAACAACCTCGCGAACGTGAACACGACCGGCTTCAAGGCGAGTCGTGCGGAGTTCCAAGACTTGATGTATCAAACGCTGCGCGCCGCAGGCGCGGAGCAGGGTGGGGGAACCGTCGCGCCGGCTGCGCAACAGGTCGGCATGGGCGCGAAGTTCGTCGCTAGTACGATGAACTTCGCTGACGGGCCGCTCCTGAAGTCGAGCGGGGAGCTCGACATGGCGATCGTAGGCCGGGGATTTTTCGCCGTGCAACTTCCAGACGGGACACTCGCATACACGCGCGACGGCTCGTTTGTGCGCTCGGTGGACGGCACGATCGTCAGCAAAGACGGCCTGATTTTGGATGGAAACATCCAAGTACCTCTTGAGGCGGGAGCCGTTACTGTGTCCGCGAACGGCACCGTAAGCGCCCAAGTCGCGGGCGAGGCGGAGCCCAGAGTGCTCGGAGTAGTCAACTTGTACGTGTTTCCCAACCCGGCTGGGCTGGAGCGCATCGGTCGCAATCTTTTCATCCAAACAGCAGCGTCGGGCGCACCGACGCCCTCAGAGCCGGGCCAAAACGGCGCCGGGCGGATTGAGTTCGGCTTCCTGGAAGGCTCCAACGTCGAGATGGTGGAGGAGATGGTCCGCCTCATTATCGCGCAGCGCGCGTATGAGGTGAACTCGAAGGTGATCGTCGCCGCGGATGAGATGGCGCAGTCCACGAACAACTTGAGGCGGTAAGACGATGATGATTCTCTTCCTTCTTTCAACAACCTGGTCGCTACAAGTAGACGGCGCGGGCTACTTTAGGCTGGAGAGCAGCGACCGCATCGTTTACACCCGCGAGGGGAACTTCAAGGTGAGGGGTGGCCTGCTTGTGCACGAGTCTGGCTATCCTCTCACCCCGCCGATTCGCGTGCCGAGCGGCATTGAAGGTTCGCTTACGTTCCGGCCGGACGGCAAGGTGCTTGCACATACCGGCGGAACAGAGACAGTCATCGGTGCGATCGTTCTTGCAAGATTCGACGTGCCGGTTTCGACGGACGCAAACGGGATTGTTCGCACGTCGCAGCGTCCGCGGATCGGTCAACCTGGCGAGCTGGGACTGGGCCTCGTTCGCTTCCGGCATGCAAACGCCTCGATGGACGCCTCGGCGAAAGGTGGCGGGTTCACCTATGGCTTCGTGTTGAACGAGGAGGTTGAACTGTCGGCAGCCGAGATCCGAGTCGGTGATGTAGCGTGGTTGCAGACATGCCGAGAGCGGACGCGATCTCGCGCATGGTGATCGGGCCTGCGCCGGCGGCTGGATCTCTTCGCGTCGTTACTCCGGTTACGATTCAAGGAGTGCTGCGCGCTGCGGGGTTTGATCTGCGCGGCGTGTGGTTCGACGGCGCCGCCCGCTGCACGGTGAAGCGCAAGTCGCGCGTCGTTCCTGCGGCGGAGGTGGAAGGATTTGCCGCGAAGTGGGCGGTGGAGAACCTGCCCAACATCGGCAAAGTTAGCCCGCGAGGGTTGGGACGTGACTTCGTTGCTGCGGAGGGCGAGGTCGAGTACCTCGTCCTCGCCAGGCGGGAACTCTCAGACACGGTGGTCCTTAGCGTCGAGGCGCGGGTCGGAGAGGAGCGCCAGTTCTCCACGCAGGTTGTGCTGGAAAAGGGCAAGAACGTTGCGAGCGCTCCGACGGTTCGCGTAGGGCAAACCGTGCGCGTAACCATCGTTAGCAACGGTATCAGCGTAACGACGTCGGGGCGCGTGAAGTCGGTTTCAGGCAGCCAGGTGACGGTCTACATCGAGGAGACTCGAGCGACTGTTGTCGGCGAGATTCAAGAAGACGGAACTGTGGAGGTGCGGTTGTGAGAACCCTTTTAATCTTTGTAGCGGTTGCGCTCGGCGCTGCCGCCCATGCTCAGAACCCAGGCTCGCTGTGGGACGATGGAGCGAAGAATCCGCTCACGGACCGGACGGCTCGCAACGTCGGTGACATTCTGACGGTCATCATCGCCGAGTCTAGTTCAGCCACTTCAACGGCGAGCACAGAGTCCAGCAAGTCGGACAGCGCGAAGGTGAGGGCGGGCATCGGACCGGTCCTGCGCGCGCTCATCCCCGATTGGGAAATCGGAGGCCAGATGAGCAGCAAGGGCGACGGACGAACCAGCAGAACCGGGCGGCTAAGCGCGAGGCTGACCGTCGTAGTGAAGGAGCGCCTGCCGAACGGCAATCTGCTCATCGAAGGCGCTCGGTACGTGCAGGTGAACAAGGAGACGCAGAAGATGGTGCTGATCGGCGTGGTGCGACCGGACGACATCCGCTCGGACAATACGATCGTCAGCGAATTTATCGCCAACGCCGAGATCAAGTATGAAGGCTCAGGAACTGTTGGCGACCGGCAGCGTAAGGGCATCCTGACGACCCTGCTCGACTGGCTGTTCTGAGATGAGGAGGAAGATGAAACTCGTTACCGTTCTAATCTCGGTTTTCCTCGTCCTCATCGCGTCGGCGCAAATGCCGAGCGTCGGCTTAGTGCCCCCCGCCGAACAGCCCAATGGGCCGCTCGTTCGGATCAAGGACATTGCCCGCCTTCGCGGCGTTCGATCCAACCAGTTGATGAACGTGGGTGTCGTCGTCGGACTCGAAGGCAGCGGTGACTCGCGGAACTCGCCGGGAGCGCAAACCGCGATCGCCAACATGGTTAAAGAGTTCGGCATCTCGTTGGACCTGAGCCAGTTGAACCTGAAGAACGTGGCGTTGGTGCTGGTGACCGCAGAGTTGCCGCCGTTCGCTCGGCCGGGCAACCGCATTGACGTTACCGTTAGCTCGATCGGAGATGCGAAGAGCCTTCAGGGAGGATACCTCATCCAGACACCGCTTTACCCCGCCGGCGACAGGTCACGCGCCTATGCGGTTGCGATGGGTCCGATCAGCATCGGCGGTTTCAACGTCCAGCAGGGCGGATCGAAGATGCAGAAGAATCACGTGAACGTCGGCACGATCCCCAGTGGAGCGATCGTCGAGCGCGGAGTTGACACGCAGTACGAGTTCGACGGGCGCTTTGTGCTTGAGCTGATGGACCCTGATTTCACGACCGCCGAGCGCATCGCTAAGGCGATCAACGAGCAACTGCCCGACCTAAGCGCCGTCGCGGTAGACGGCGGCGGAGTGGAAGTTCTCGCCCGCGAGGGAATCATCGTTGACCCCGTTTCCGTGCTTGCGCGCATCGAGTCGGTCGAAGTCGTACCCGACACGCCCGCGGTCATCGTCATCAACGAGCGAACGGGCACGATCGTGGTCGGCGGCAACGTGAAGATCGCTCCGGCGATGGTGGCGCATGGTGGTTTGACGGTGCGCATCAACCAGTACAACGAGGTGATCCAGCCGCCGCCGTTCAGCCGAGGTGAGACGGCATTGCAGCAAAACACCGAGGTGGGCGCGAAGGAGGACAGGGTGAGCATCGGCGTCGTGAATCCCAACGCTACCATCGAGGACCTTGCGAAGGTGTTCCGCGCGCTGAAGGTTTCGCCGACCACGCTCATCGCAATCTTGCAAGACCTTCGCGCACAGGGAGCGATCAAAGCGAGGATTATCATACGATGAGGATCAAAAGCGTTGCCACAGCGCCCGACCATCCGCGCATCGCCGAATTGAAGCGCGCTGCGCAGGGCATCGAAACGATGTTCCTCAAGTTGCTCGCAGCCCAGCTGCGCAAGGACGGGTTCGGCGGCTTCCTTGGTGGAGGTACCGCAGGCGAGATTTATGCTGACTTCGTCGATCAGGCGATTGCGGAGACGCTTGCGAGAGGACAAGGAATCGGCATTGCGCGCTTGATCACGAAGACGCTCGAGCCGCGCGTCCAGCAGCGGATCGCTGCAGAAGAGGTCTTGAGGAAGCGCGCCGAAAACGACGATCCCTCACCCCAGCCCTCTCCCAGTGGGAGAGGGGGCCGGGCGACCTCAACAACGACAATGGAGGAACACAATGACCCAAACCAAAAGCCTACAAACCATCTGGTGGGAGTGGATAGGCACGAGCGAACGGCTGATGCGATCGCTGCACGAACAGACCGCAGCCATCATGCTGCGAGATGTCGACCGCGTACAGGAGCTTCAGCCCGAGATCGAGCGAATGATTCAATCCCTCCGCGCCATTGACGAGCGCGCAAGCAACGAGGCGAAGAGGCTGGCCGAAACGATTGGCGCTGAACCGACGTTTCGAGGTCTCACCGAAGCGCTAACCGATGCCAAGGACAAGGAGCAGCTTATCGCGCTCGCCAACCGAGTGCGCGCAGCCGCGCAAACCATCCAAGGACTGGTCCGGAAGAACCAAGCGCTCATCGAGAACGAACTCGCCTACGTTGCCGGCACGTTGCATCTGCTGGCACAGTCGGCTCAGAAGGAGCAGGGACCGTATAAAGAGGGCTCGCACGCAGCCGTGCTGCTGGACGAGGTGGCTTAGCAATGCCTTCGGCGTTCACAGGAATTGACATCGCCGCCCGCGCCCTTCGGACGTTCGAAGCAGCCCTAAACGTAACTGGTAACAACATCGCGAACGTCAACACGCGCGGGTACTCCCGGCAGCGGCTGGAGATTGGCCAGACACCACCTGAGCTGCGATGGACGCTGAGCGGCCTTACTTCCTTCGGCACGGGGACGTTCGTCAACGGCGTGCTCCGGATCCGCGACCTGTTCCTCGATGGAAGGTACCTCGAAGTTTCCTCAGAGGCGTTCCGTAGCCAAACGATGCGAAACGTCCTGCAGACGGTCGAGCAGATTCTTGGCGAACCGGGAGCGAACGCCGTTTCGGGCGCGCTTGATGCGATGTTCGACTCATGGAACAACCTTGCTGCAAACCCAGCCGACGACGGTGCGCGCTTCGACCTTCGCATGAAGGCTGCGACGCTTGTGAGTCGCATTCGAGACGTGCACGAACGCCTCGTGACGCAGGACGCGATGCTCCGAAGCCAGGTAACCGATACCATCGGGCAGATCAACACGCTTGGCCGGCGCATCCAAGAGTTGAACGAGGAGATTCGACGACAAACCGCCGCGGGCGCCGATCCCAACGACCTCCTCGACCAGAGACAGGTCGCTTTGGACGACCTCAGCAAACTGGTGAACCTCCGAACGCAGCCGATGCAGGACGGCACGCTCCAAGTGTTCATCCACAACCACACGCTCGTCGGTCAGGTAGAGTTTTTCCCGCTCCCGGCGAACTACGACGCCGCCACGAGCACGGTAACCGACGGCGTGCGCGTTACCACGATATCGGGAGGCCAGCTGGCGGGGCTCTTCGGCTCGCTCAATGCGGTTGCGTCCTATCGCGCGCAACTCGACTCGTTCGTGAACGAGATGCGCACCCAAATCAACTCGCTGCACCAAACGGGCATCAACCTGAACGGCACCACCGGTATTGACTTCTTTGCGGGGACTAGCGGAGCGGCTGATTTAGACCTCTCGGATGAAGTGAAAGCCGACCCGCGGAACATCGCCGCAGGCGCTTCCGGGGCGCCGGGAGACGGCTCCGTCGCCCTTGCCATTGCTCGCCTGCGCGAGCAGCCGCTCGTGGCTCTCGGCGGGCGCTCGCTCGGGCAGTACTATGCGGACCTTGTAAGTAGGGTTGGGCAAGAATCCTTAACCTTTCAGCAAAAGCTCGAGGTTCAGTCGAGCCTGCTACAACACATCGAACAACAGCGCCAAGGCGTCGCGGGCGTGAACCTGGATGAGGAGCTCTCAAACATGGTCAAGTACCAGCGGGCGTTCCAGTCGGCTGCCAAATTGCTAAGCGTTTTGGACCAAACAACCGAAGAATTAATCAGGGCCTTCGGCCGGTAATAGGAACAGGGAATGAGGATCGGAACGCAACAGCAATACCTCGCCCTGCAGGAGTTGATCACGCGGGCGCAAGCGCGAATGGCAGACCTGCAGGTGAGGCTTGCTGACGGCAAGCGTATACGGCAGCCGAGTGACGACCCGCTCGGAACACTCGACGTTCTTTCCTTTCGCCGAGCCAAGGCAGTTACCATGACGCACGCGGCAAACGCCGATGTTGGTATCCGCAACATGAAGCTCGCGGAGAACGCGCTCGGCGGCATGGACGAGATCGTCAAGCGCGCACGCGTACTGGTAACCCACGGCGCCAATGCGCCCACCACGCAGGACGCGCGCAACGCGATGGCTGCGGAGATACGAACCTTGCGTGAACGGCTCGTCGGCCTCGCGAACAGCCAGGACGGGTTCGGGCGCTACCTCTTCGCGGGCACCGAGGTGATGACGAAGCCGTTCGAAGAGGCAGGTGATCCGCCCGTTCTCACCTATGCAGGCGACGACGGCAAACTGTTGCTGGACGTCGGGCCCGGCACCGTCATGGAGGGCAACCTGCTGGTCGATCAACAGGTCATTGCGGCGCACGCCGCGCTGTATGATGCTGAACAACGATTGCTTAGCGGTGACGTTGCGGGCCTCTCAGGCGTTACGCTGCAGTTGCTCCAAGACGCGGGCACGGCGATCAACATGCTGCGCGGAGAGGTGGGGCACAGACAAAAGCAGTTGGAGTCAGCGCAGCAGATCGCGCAACGCCGCACAGACGATTTCACCAAAGCGATATCCGACAAAGAGGACGCCGACATGACCCAGGTCGTAACAGACCTGAGCGCAGCCCAAGCCGCTTATCAGGCAAGCCTCGCGTCTTTTGCGGTGGTGGGGCGGTTGAGTCTGTTGGACTATTTGAGGTAAGCCACTGATGAACGTAGAGACACTCCGGTTCGGCACGATTGAGTTTGAGGAGGACGAAGTGCTCTTATTTCCTGAGGGCATCCTAGGTTTTGAGGAGTGCAAACGCTATGTCGTGTTGCAACATGGCGAATGCAGCCCATTCTTCTGGCTCCAGTCGCTTGACCGCCCGGAGGTCGCGTTCCTGGTCGCCGACCCAGCGGGCTTCGAGCCGACGTACGCGCCCGAGATGCCGCCAGGCGTCGCGCAGTTGCTGCGACTCGACGAGAACACGCCGAGGCTGGTGTACGCCATCCTCTCGATCCCGCATGGAAAGCCCAAGCAGATGACAGCGAACCTCGCCGGGCCGATCGTGGTGAACGTGGCTGAGCGCCTCGCCTGCCAAGTGGTCGTCGAGGACGGGCAATGGAGCACCAAGCACCCGGTTTTCGTAGGGTCCGGAGGCGAGGAGCAAAGCGCCTCGGCGGCAGCGTAGATATCAAAGAATCATGCACCCTGAGCGACCAACCCGGTAAAACAACTGGACCAGCCAAGGAGGGCACGGGCCGTGTTAGTATTGAGCAGACGAGAACACCAGAGCATCATGATCGGCGACGACATCGAAATCGTTGTCCTTGACATCCGGGGCGAGCAGGTCCGCTTAGGCATCCGGGCGCCCAAAGACGTCACGATCTTGCGGCAGGAGATTTATGCTCAGGTGCAACAGCAGAACGTCGAGGCGACCGAGACTCGCCCCGAAGACGTGCCCGGGTAAGCCGGCCCGAAGAGTATCGGTAGCCAGGTAAAACGCGTGTCGTTGCATGGATTCTCTGCTGCGCTTTCGCCGATCGGTCTTGCTCGCGTTGTATGCAACACTGTTCCTGGTTGCTGTGGGCAGCCTCGTGCGCGCCAGTGGTTCCGGACTCGGTTGCCCAGACTGGCCCCATTGCTTCGGCTCTTGGATTCCGCCAATAAGCGCCGACCAACTGCCGCCGGAGTTCGACAAGAGCAAGTTCAACGTGTGGCAAACGTGGACCGAATACATCAACCGGCTCATCGGAGTGGTCGTTGGACTCTTGATCCTTTGGGCGGCGTTCCGCTCCGCCTCGATCAGGAAGACGCATACCACGGGTTTCATTGCTGCCGTCGCCGCTCTGTTGCTCGTTGCCTTCCAGGGGTGGCTTGGCGGCGTGGTCGTTCAAACGGAGTTGCAGCCGTGGCTGATTACGGCGCACATGCTGACGGCGCTCGCGATTGTCATGCTGCTCATCTATGCGTGGTGCGCGACGTTTCCAGCAGAGCACTGGGAGGAGTTGCCTAAGAGGGATCGCAGGAACCTGTTCAACGCCGGTGCGGCGGTGTTCATCACGCTGGTAACCCAGATCGCCATCGGCACCCAAGTGCGCGAGCGAATTGACGAAATCACCAATCAAACCCCCGACCTGCCGCGCACCGAGTGGGTCGAGCGAATCCACCCGATTTTCGCCGTGCATGGTGCTTTCGCATGGGCCGTAGTGGCACTGAGCGTCATTCTTCTGTACGTCGCGCATCGCTCGGAGGCGCGGGGGCTGGCGCGCAGGCTAGCTCTTGGGTGTCCGTTGCTGCTACTTCTTCAGATGGCGACGGGTGCTGGTTTGTCGCTTCTGGCAATTCCGCCGGTTTTGCAGATTCTGCATCTCACGGTCGCCGCACTGGCAGCGTCGGGGTTGTTCCTACTGCTTCTTTTGACCGGCGCACGGCAGGAGGGCTCGGCTCGCGTCCCTGCAACCGGTGAAACGGAAGAGGCTTGCGTTCGTCAATAATACGGAAGTCATGATAAGGATCCTCCTGATTCCCGCCGTCCTCCTCTCGGTAAGCGCTGCGTCCCCGGCCGTGCTACGCCTCGGGCCACTTGAGGTCACCGTCCCGAAGGAGTACTCCACTACCGTGGAACGTAAGGGCGCGCGACTCGACTTCACCATCGCCTCTCCCCGGCTTACTATCACGCTGCTCTACACCACGCGCCAGGGGGCGGGCAACCCGTGGGCACAGTTGGACACCCTCGCCGAGGAACGGCACAAGGGCAGCGCCGAGGTGAAGCGGACGCAGTGGCTCGGTCTTCCGGCGGTGCTGTATCGAATTGACGAGAAGAAAGGGAGCGCGACGACCCACCGCCTCGTGCTGACCGCCTTGGACGACGCCCGCGACACGGTGCTGCAACTCGAAATAGCATTTGCGCCCAGCGAAGCCGGAGAAGTGCAGAAGGCGCTCCAGCGGTGGACAGCGGCCGTGCGCTACCAGCCCCAGGAGGCTACTCTTAGCCATGGGTGGTGAGTGCGCGAAGTAAACTGTACTCGATGAATCGGACTCTTCAAGACTGGCTCGCCGAGCAACTCCAGTCTCTAAAGGACCAACACCTCTACAAAGTACCTCGAATCCTCCAGACGCCCGCGCAAGGTCGCGTGCGCATGGACGGCAAGGAGGTGGTGAACCTGTCGAGCAACAACTACCTCGGCCTTGCCAACCACCCCAAGGTGCGGCAGGCGGCGAGGGATGCGATCGAGCGGTGGGGCGTGGGCGCCGGCGCCGTCCGATGGATCGGAGGAACGATGGAGGTGCACAACGAGCTGGAACGTCGACTCGCCTCGTTCAAGCAGGTTGAGGCGGTGCTCGTCTTCCAATCGGGCTTCACGGCAAACAGCGGCACGATCCCCACGCTCATGATTGAGGGCGACGTCATCATTAGCGACGAACTGAACCACGCCTCGATCATTGACGGCGTGCGCCTCAGCAACGCCGAGTATAGAAAATCCGACGGGTGGGTCTACAAGCACAAAGACATGAACCACCTCGAGGAGATACTCAAGCAAGCCAACCAGAAGGGCTTCAGGAAGAAGATGATCGTTACCGACGGCGTGTTCAGCATGGACGGCGACATCGCGCCGCTTCCCACGATTGTCGAGCTCGCTGAGAAGTACGATGCGCTCGTCATGGTGGACGATGCGCACGCAAGCGGTGTGCTCGGCAGAAACGGCGCAGGCACCACCTCGCACTTCGACCTGTACGACCGAGTGGACATCCAGCTTGGCACCCTGAGCAAAGCACTTGGTGTGATGGGCGGATACATTGCGGGCTCTGCGCTCTTGAAGGAGTATCTAATCAATCGCGGACGGCCGTACCTGTTCAGCACGGCTCACCCGCCGATGGTCGCCGCCGCGCTCATTGCCGCGCTTGACGTCATGGAGAACGACCCCGAGCCGATGAAGCGCCTGTGGGCAAACGCCAAGTGGTGGAAGGAGAACCTCGCCGCGTTCGGCTTCGACACGATGGGCAGCGAGACGCCGATTACGCCCGTCTATTGCGGCGATGAGGCGAAGGCGGTTCAGATGGAGCGAATGCTCTGGGACGAGGGCGTGTATGCGCTCTCGATCTGCTATCCGACCGTGCCCCGAGGAAAGGCACGCATCCGCACAATGCCCTCCGCTGCTCACTCCGAGGACGACCTTGCTTTCGCACTTGAGGCATTCAAGAAGGTCGGCGAGTGGCTTGGCGTCATCGGGGCGCACGCTAAACAGAAGTAGGCGACGCCTTGTCCGGCGGTCCGAGAAGCCGACACCCAGTGCAGCCTCGGTTTGGACGCGGGATAGGCGAGCGACGCGAGGGCTTGCCTTAGCTCTCGCGAGGGCGGAGCCGAGCCGCGGCAGCCTCCAAGAGCACCGGAAGGAGCGAGGCGGCGCAGCCCACGTACATCGGTAGCACGCCGCCCTCGTCCACACCTAAAGCCACGCCTCTTCGTTGAAGCACGTACCAAACGAGGGCCGCCCCCGAGCCGAGAAGGAGCGAGGCGGTTGCCGCTACCCCGCACAGTCGCCATCGCGGCACGTACGCCGCAACCGTGGGAACCAGCAGGCCGGGGATGGCGATGTTGGCAACGTCCCACCAAATCGCGACGACGCTCTTCAGCCCAAGGGCGAGCGCGATGCCGACGAGCGTCGCGAGCGCGATGCCGAGGCGCGTGAAGAGCACTCGGCGCTCCTCGGTGCCGGCGAGGCGACCGAGCAGGTCTCTCCCAATCGTGCCGCCGGTTACCAGCGTGTAACCAACCATCGCGGAGACGATGACGCCGAATACCCCCGCGAAGAAGAGTCCCTTCGCCCCCGCCGGAAGGATTCGGTCGGCATAGGCGGGGAAGAGCGCCGTTCCGAGCCCTCCACCCATCTCTTGATAGGCGTACCAAGCCGTGCCGATCGAAAGAAGGTCGAACAGCATCCAGAAGCCGACGGAGAAGAGTACGCCCCGGCGGGAGGTCTCCGGCGCGCGAGCGGCAGTGACTCGCTGGTGGAACCCGGGATCGACGAACGTCCATGAGCCGACGAGCACCCACTCGAGCACGAAGAGCGCTCCCTGCCCCGCGTCCCAACGTCGGTGTGATTCCGGCAGCGCGTCGAGGCTCGGAGCGCCGAACTGCAGCACGGAAAGAAGGAAAATCAACCCAAACGACACGTACATCATCGTGAACGCGAGCAGGTTGCTCCTCGCGTCGGCGAGCAAGCCGCCACGATACAGGAATAGCGTTCCGCCAAGCGCCCCGATCAGAACCGCCTGTACGAAGCCGATGCCAGTCAGCATCTGGAGCAACGTACCAAGCATCAGGATATGCGTCCCCGGCGCGCCGAGCACCAGCAGAATCAAAGCGCCAAGAATGGCGGTTGTCTTGCCGAAGCGTTGCTCGAATCGCTCGGGCAGCGAGATGGCTGCCTCGGCGCGAACCTTCGATGCAAGGAGCAGAGCGTACGCCACGCCGAAGATGTAGTACGGCATGGCGATGAGCACCCACGTCGCAACGCCGTACCAGTCAAACGCCTCGCCCACACCGAGGATGCCGCCGTACCAGGTTGTTACGAGCGTGGCGACGAAAAGCGGGAGCGTGAGGTTCCTGCCCGCGGCGATAAGCTGAAGCGTGGTGTTCTCTCGAAGTCGGGCGCTGAAGCCCAGGGAGAGGATTCCCGCAGCCATGGCGGCGAGCACGAGGTAGTCCCAGGAACTGAGGGAGACGGTTACCACGGCGGCTCATCCCGCCTCTCGACGAAGACGGCAAGCGCCCCGGCGCCGAGGCTGAGGGCGAAACTGTCTTTTACTGCACGGTTGGAGATGCTAACGATGTGTCCCAGGCTGAGATGCGTGTTGGCAATGTTCCACTGCAACCCGTCCGTCTGGCGCACATCGGTCGGCACCAGTGGAATGAGAGACACCCGCGCCCCAGGGAAGGTGCCAAACACACGCTCTAAGGGGCCTCGCACGACGTGGACCATGCTCCGGCGGAGGACAAACCGGATATCCGCATGCTCCGACTTCGCGAGCGCCGCGCTCAGGGCGGCTAGCAAGTGGTCGGGTTCGTCGCCCTCCGCACCGAGGACGGCGACGCGTCTTGCGCCGAGTTTCCGCACGGCGTGATCGAGCGCCTTTTCGAAGTCGGTGGTATCTTGATCGGGGTCATGAAGGACCTCAACCGTGGTCAATGCAGCGCGGGTGGAGTCGTTTAGGCTGTCGAAGTCTCCGATGACGACGTGGGGCTGAATGCCCAGGGACAGCAGCGTCCTGGCGCCGCCATCGGCTGCAATAACGCGCACGTCACCCTCCGCGAAGGCGCGAACGTCGTCGTCCAAGAACGACTCTCCTGCGAGCACAATCATCGACCGGCACATCGGCTGAGAGGATACTCGCAAAGAATTGCGCAGTCGCAGCAGGAGTGGGCGCGGTTGCGTCGAATCAGTCTGTCTGCGTCCACTTTGACACGGCGACCGCGTTTGCCATAATGGGCGCCCCTTTCGTCCTGGTGGGGACTCTATGCCGGAGCAACTCAGTTTTGACGGAGACTATCAAGATCTTTGGAAGCGCGTTAGCGATAAGTTGTCCACACGCCTGCCACGGGCGAAACATACAACTTTCATCGCGCCTCTTGCACTCGAAGTGCGTGCGCCGGATCGGCTCGTCTTGAAAGGAAGCAATTTTGTGATAGAAGGGCTGAAGCGCCAAAATATCGTGCCGCTTTTGCAGGAGTTGTTCGACGAGTGCGCCGGGAGGCATATTTCGATCGAGTTCATCTCGGTCCCTGTGGAAAGACCTGCTCCTGCGGTGAAGGTGCCGTTTCCACGCGAGGTAGCTGAGGCTCGCGTGCCGGCTGAGACGTTCGAGAACTTCGTGGTTGGGCGAAGCAACGAACTCGCCTTCAATGCCGCGAGACGGGTGGCTCTCGAGCCGGGCGAGCGGTATAACCCTCTATTCATCTACGGCGCCTCGGGGCTTGGCAAGACGCACCTTTTACGCGCCATCCAGAACGAGGTTCGCCGGGTTCATCCGACGCTCGTGGTTCGATACATGACGGCGCAGGAGTTCAGCGAGGAGTTCGTCGCCGCGCTGCAACACGGCCGCATCCAGCCCTGGCGCTCGAAGACGCGGGCGGTGCACGTCTGGCTACTCGACGACATCCAGTTCATCGCCAAGAGGGACAAGACCCAGGAGGAGGTCTTCCACGCCTTCAACGACCTGCACCGCGACGGTCGCCAGATTGTGATTGCTGCCGATCGGCCGCCGCGTGCCCTGTACGAGATGGACGAGCGGATGCGCTCCCGCTTCGAGGGCGGCCTGCTCGCCGACGTCATGCCGCCTGAGACGGACACTCGGATCCGTATCCTGCAGGCAATTGCGCTGCGGGAAGGGGTTGAATGTCCTCCCGAGGTCACGGAGTGGGTCGCAACGCACGTCCCTGCAAACGTGAGGTCGCTCATTGGCGCGTTCAACCGCGTCGTCGCCGTCGCTAGCATATCGGGCCGACCGATCGACGTTGGCCTCGCCCGCTCGGTCCTAAGCAGCCACTTCGGCGAGGAAGTGGAGTCACTTAGGGTGTCGTGCGACCAGATCATGGACGCTTGCTGCGGATACTTCGGCACATCGCGGGGCGCACTTCTTGGTGGAAGCCGAGTGAAGAGCCTCGTTCGCGCCCGGCATGTGGCGATGTTCCTCTTGCGCGAACAGGCCGGCGAGTCCTTGGCGGGTATCGGTCTCCGCTTTGGAAGGCACCACAGCAGCGTGCTTCATGCCGTCGAGAAGGTGAAGGCGCAAATGAAGACCGACCGCGACCTTGTCAATGACGTGAAGTGCATCCGTCGCGAATTGGGGTTGGACTGATATGGTGCTCACACACGCGACCTGGCAAGAAGTGCGGGACTTCAACCGCAACGCTGTTTGTCTTCTTCCTACGGGCAGCCTTGAGCAGCATGGACCTCATCTCCCTCTGTTCACGGACTCCCTCCTTTCCACGAGCGTTGCCGAGAGAGCCGAGTACAGATGTCCTGAAGAGGCGATCCTCTTTCCAGGCATCTGGCTCGGCTGCAGCGCCCACCACCTCGCGATGGCGGGAACGCTCACTGCGAACGCTGACACGTACATGCGGGTGCTCTACGACGTTGTTGACTGCGCCTCCGCTCACGGATTCAGGAAGTTTCTTATCATCAACGGCCACGGAGGCAACACCGAGCCGAACAGCATCGCGCTCCGCGAGTTGAAGCGTCGCTATCCGAACCATGTGCTCGCCCACTGCGGGTACTTCTCCCTCATCCCGCAGCAGATCCTCGACGAGCACCTCAAGGGTCCAATCAAGGGCATTCGGCATGCCTGCGAAGCGGAGACGAGCATGATGATGCACCTGTTCCCTCATCTCGTGCGCCAGGAGCGGCTGCGGGATGATGGGCTGGTAATGGAGCCACCTGCCGATGATGGAGTGAAGTTCATTCAACCGTTCGACGAGATTACAGAGGAGGGATCCTTTGGCTATGCGACGCTCGCGACGCCGGAAACCGGAGCAGTTCTCATCGAGGCGGCGGTGCAGGGAGTGGTGAACGCCTTGCTCCACGTGGCGGCGGGCTACGCGATGGTCTCGCCGAAGACGTAGATCTGGCTCTAACCCTTGGACTCGCGCATCGCGATGCCGCGTTCGCGGAGCCCGTCGACGACCCGCTCGCCGGGAACGGCGAGTTCGTAGCGGATGCACCCCCGATCGACCGCTCCACGCGCGACCTCGGCGGCGATGATGGCGGTGGGAAAGCCGGTCATGCGCTCCATCGCTGAGAACCCGGTCGCATCGTCGTGCTGATCGTGGATTTCGATCTTGGCTTCGCGCTCCTTGCCGTCCTTCTTGCCGGTAACGACGGCACGTACGAGCACCTGGTCCTTGTCCTCGTCGTCCCTCAGGCGCTCCGCCATGATGCGGTGCCAAAGCTCACGTGGTCGCACCTTGTGCCCATCAACCTCAATGGGCTCTTGGCTCCAGAATCCGCAATCGCTGAAGAGGCGCATCTTCTCGCAGTGCCCCGGGAAACGGATGGTCTTGTACTCATAGGTGCGTACCTTGCCCTCGAAGGTAAGTGGTGCGGTGCTGGTGCCTCCGCTGGTGACGAACGCTTCCATCTCGCCGAGGCCCTCCCACTGGAGCGGCTCAAGGTCGCTCAGAGCGTCTGGTCGTGCGAGCTTATAGTCACGAACGGCGAAGGCGGGGTCGGTGTACTCTGCCACCAGGCCCTCGATGTTGAACACGAGCTTGTAATTGAAGGGCGGCTTGGGGTTCTGCGGTAGCCCCCCGCAATATAACCTTACATCGAGCACCTCGTCAAATCGCGCCATGAGGTGCGTAGCGAGGCTATTTACCAGCCCGGGAGCTAACCCAGTGTCGGGAACAATAGAAACCTTTGCCGCCTTGGCGGCTTCGTCGAGCGCCAACGTTTTGAATGTAACCTCCGTGTCCCCTCCCATGTCCACCATGCTGGTCGCTGTGTTGATGGCGATGGGAGCCACCAGCGGGTGCATCCAGTAGGGAACGCAGGAGAGGACGACGTCAACTGGCGACAGGAACTGTCGTAAAGACGTCTCTACAAGGGCGTCAACGAACACCGGTTCGCAAACCGCTTTGCCAACGAGCGTGTTGACCCGCGCCGCGTTTCTCTCTGCACAGGCAAGGTCTCGGTCGCCCATCAGGATTCGGGCTGCATCGCCGTGCTTGGCGAGGTCGTATGCGGCAGCCGTGCCCTGCATGCCGCTGCCAAGAATCGCGTAAGTGTATGCCATCATGTTCCCATCGCCCAGAAAACAGGCCTGGCGCGGTGCGCGCAGACCCTGCGGCGCAGACTACCCAAGCCGGCTTAGGCTGGGGCCCGAGCTTCAGGCTCTTGAGTGCCGCCCGGGGGGCGCGCCCAGACGAGAGTCGAGCAATGAGATATTGAATGCTTCTCCGCGGAGCACGCCGAACCAAGGGAGGGCGAGCGTCTCGCGAGCCGTAGCGCGGCTAGAGTACCGCGGTTAGGGCCGTTTCGAGCGTAGGGCTGTTCGCGGGGACGCCCACGCTCCCTGGTGTTACTGGTTGCCTGACCGCCGTATCCTCATCGCTTAGCTGCCGCAGCCGCAGGAGCCGCAGCCGCCGCCCATCGTCGTATCCAATCCATCAATGGTTTCGTCGTCGGTGGAGAAGGAACTACCGCATCCACAGGAGCGAACGGCGTTCGGGTTCTCGATCTTGAAACCGCCGCCGAGTACGTCCTCCACGAAGTCCACGACCGAGCCGGTCATGTACTTCAGGCTGAGGTTATCCACATAGATGGTAACCCCCTGGTCGGAGAGCGTAACGTCGTCCGCTTCGGGGGCGGCGTCGTCAATCGCCATCCCGTACTGCAGGCCGGAGCAGCCGCCTCCGGCGACCCAGACGCGCAGGGCGGCGTCGGGCTTGCCCTGCTCTTCGAAAAGCGCCTTTATCTCCTGGGCAGCGCGCTCGGTCAGCGTAATTCTCTGTTGGATGTCTTCGTTGATAGCCATGATCGTTCCTTGCGGGGCGGCGCTGCCACCCCGTTGTTCTACGTTTTATTATGGCAGAAACGCTCCTGCCGCCGACACTGCTAAGGGTGGCTTGTCAAAAACCTTACTGGGCTCGGCTGCGGCCCCGACGCCGATCGCGGGCGCTTGGTAAACTGCGGTCAAGAGGTGACGCCGTGATGTTGTGGACAAGACTCTCGAACTCAAGGTTCCTCTGCCGAGTGTACGCCCCAGACGAAACCGGTGGGGCGGACGTTGAGGCGCAGCTCTCCGCCGAGCCGGTGGATGAGCGGCACCCGGATGAAGAGCAAGGTGGCGACGCTCCCGCTGAGAGGCGGGAGGGAGGCGAGCCCCAGGCTGGACAGTGCGCGAGCCTTCGCCTCATTCGAGGCGGGGCGGAGACCGGCGACGTCTTTGCATTCTGCGACTCCGCCGTTATCGGCCGGTTCGACCCCTCAGTAGGGCCGATTGACGTTGACTTAGGCGGCCTTGACGAAGGATCCTTCGTCTCTCGGAGGCACGCGCGCATCTCGTTCCAGAACGGCGGCTGGGTTCTTGAGGACCTCGGCTCGAGCAACGGCACCTTTGTTTTGGAAGGCGACGACTTCCGCCGCATCGAGGAGCCTACGCGCATCGAGGACGGCGCCACGGTTGCGTTCGGTACTGCGCGCTTGCTGT
This sequence comes from Armatimonadota bacterium, assembly GCA_040289295.1. Taxonomy (GTDB): domain Bacteria; phylum Armatimonadota; class Fimbriimonadia; order Fimbriimonadales; family ATM1; genus J051. The sequence goes on along the minus strand of PSLA01000002.1, from coordinate 11,127 downwards.
TCCGCACTGAGGTCGGCGGCGGAACACAGGTTGCCGAGACCGAGTTGGACGAACGATAGAGCTTTCCTAGGCGCCGCGTCCGCTCTACCGGGCGCGCCCGGTGACCGCTACGCTGACGTAGCGGTACTCGACGACGACCTTCTGCCCTGCGGGGATGTTGATCGTCCACTCGACTTGGTTGGAAGGGTTGGGGCTGCCGGCGTTGACGACAGTGTTCTTCACCGCGCCTCCGTGCGACATCTCAAGGATCCGGCCGCTGATGGTCTTGCGGATGCGAACCTCAGCGGGCTTGTCTCTAAAGTTCTCGATGGTCATCGTTCCCCGAAGGGTAATCGAAGTCTGTACCACTTCGCCCTGGACGACACGTTCGCCTCTCTCGACTTCGACCTCGCGCGCCTCCACTTTGATGCCGATGGCTCGCGTCATGCGGAGTTCGGTATTGTCCCCTTTGGCGGTGTAGCCCATCACGGGTTGGCCGACAGGCCTACCGTCGTCGAGCACGAAGACCGGCGCGCTGGTTAACGGGCTGCCAGTCGTGTTACTCACTCGGAGGACGTAGTGCATGTCGCCGCGGTCGGCGTTCCAGTCGAAGAACGGATGCACGGGAACGTTCGCCTCGAAGATCACGGTCATGGCACGCTCGCCCGAGCGGAGGCTGAAGCCTCGCTTCACGTAATACTGAAGTTCGCCGGACTCATCGGACGCCGCCTCGTCGCCGGGTACACCTTCGAAAATGCCGCCTGCGAATCCGCCGGTGCGCACTTCAGCCGACTTCGAGGCTTGCTCTCTCCTCGCTCGATCCTGGTCAGCGACCGCGCCCGCTGGGCCGCTCTGAAAACCGGACAATAGGCTGTCCACAACTCCGACGTTCATCAAGGACGGCGCGCCTACGACGAAGACGAGGTCCGCGTTCTTCAGTTCTTCGGGCAGGCCAAGCAGCGTGCCGCGAAGCGTCAGACGCCCTTCGGTGGCGGACGAGAGCTCGAGCAAGTAGCTTGGCTCCCACCTGACGCCCGCTTGGATGTACGCGACTCCGATTCCCATCTGCGCGTTCTGGCTCGCAGTTCGGAACTTGATGCGGACGGGGAAGTCGGTCAACACCACTTTGCTGATTCGGGCATACTCGACGGCGCTGTATTGACCCTCGTCGGTGCGCAGCAAGACCATGTCGTCGAGCACCTTGGCGAGGACCCCGGTCGCGCTGCCCTCTTCGGTGGTGTCGATGCGCAGGCGAAGGCCGACCTTGTCTGCGAGCAGCGTGCGCAGCTGCTCCGGTTTCTCAAATGAGACGATGTGTTCCGGAGTCGTGACGATCATTTCGACGCGGTCCGTGGCGTTCAGGGGGTAGACGTAAAACGTCCCGATGGCTGCCTTCGGAACGAGATTGGTTGTCGCCCAGCCGTTCTCCACCCGGGCGGTGCCTTCGCGGATGAAGAACCCAAAGCCCTCCTTGAAGACGACGAGCGTCTTGAGGGTGGACTTGAAGGCGAAGTTCTGAGGTTGAGCAGGCTGCTGTCCAGAGACGGCAAGCACCGCGATTAGCGTCAGCGCGTTCATGGTTCCGTTCCTCCTTGCCAAGCGTACAGACGCCTGGCTGTCGCCCCGGGATACACTCGCACCCAGTGCCGCCGATCAATCTGCTTGCAGTGGACATTGATTTTACCCTTGTGGACGCTGAGCGACGCATTCCCGAGGCGAACGTCCGGGCGCTGCGCCAGGCGAACGAGGCGGGAGTGCACATCGTGCTCGCAAGCGGGCGAATCGCCTCAAGCCTTCGGCTGTTCGCCGAGGAGTTGGGTCTGCCCACACCCCTCGTGGCGTGCAACGGCGCCTTCGTTGTGGTCCATAACGGGGAGGTGCTCGTCGACCACCGTCTGACGACGCCGGTCGTCGAGAAGGTGGTTGAGGAGTGCCGGAAGCGCGGCGTCCACTTGAACGTGTACGCCGACGACAGGGTTCACTTTGCGGAGGAGTCCGCTTTGGCGGAGATGTACCTTCGCCGGGCGCGACTTTCGGTGCCTATAATCTTGCCATGGTCGGAGCTGTCTCGCTTAAAGGCAAACAAGCTGGTTGCCGTGGGCGAACCGCATGTCTTGGAGGACCTCCGTCTTTGGGCGACGGAGGCGCTGCCCTTCGCCTCGGCCGTGGTGACGTATTCCGAGCCGGAATACCTGGAGTTTCTTTGCCCCGATTGCGACAAGGGCACGGGGCTTGCCGCCATCGCGCGAGTGCTGGGCGTACCCAGGGAGCGAACTGCGGCGATTGGAGACTATCTGAACGATGTCCCTATGCTCACCTGGGCGGGGCACAGCGCCGCAGTCGCGAACGCCGTACTCGACGCGAAGGCTGCTGCGGACGTGGTTGTGGGTTCGCACGAAGAGTGTGGCGTGGCGGAGTACGTTGCAATGCTCCTAAAGAATGTGGGAAAATGACTGGCCGATAAGACGTCCGGAGCCGTCCGAACGTCCTAAACAGCAGGGAGCGTCCTCCTGGCGGGCGGCGTTTGCCGCCCGCAGGGTCGCGTTCGAGGAGATCAAGCGATGATGAAGATCGGAATGATGAGAGTTTTCTTTACGTGCCTCTTGGCGGCGGTCGCCACCGTCGGGGCGCTTGCGGGCACGCTCACGGTGACCAGCCCCGAGAACGGTGCTTTCGTAGGTTCAAGTACGACGATCAACTTCCGCATCGCCGGCGGCAACGTACAGGTCACGGTCCGCGCCCAGATTTCGAAGGTTGGCGGTGGCGCCTCGACGACCTTGGAGACGCGTGTGACGCCGGACGAATCCGGCAACGCAAGCGGGAGCCTCAATTGGAATCCGAGCGACTCCTTCCCCGAGGGCGGCTACGATATCCAAGTTACGGCGACGGAACCAGGGAACACGTACAACACAGTGAACCTGACCGTGACGCTTGACCGGATCAAGCCGAGGTTCAGCGACTTTAGCCCCCTGCGGAATTCCTTTGTTCGCGGAGTTGTGACGATCACCGCGGAGTTGGATGAACTGAATATCAAAGAGTGGCGCGTTACCGTCAACGACGCGGACCTTCCCAACAATACGGGGAACACGTCGTCGGTTGCGGTTGTGTGGGACACCTCGTTCATAGAGGAGGATGGCGAACAGACGATACGAATCAAGGTAACCGACAAAGCCGAGAACAGCGAAACCCTTGAAATACCCGTTACGTTGGACCGTGCTGCACCGGTGGTTCGAGTGGAGTTTCCGAGAACGAATTCGGTCGTCCGACCCGGTTCGGTCATGGGGATCATCATCAAGGTTCAGGACGCCTCGCAGGATTCCGTGGATTGGTTGGCGGTCTTGGTGGAGGTGCGTCGCATGGACGGCACGCTCATCCGGAGGGCCTCCCGACTGCGGTGGGCACCAGGGGGCAGCGAGACCGAGCGGATCTGGCTCGGGCGCGCTCCAGTGCTGTTTACGGACCCGGATTTATTCAAGATAACGGTGAATGTGGTGGACAAAGCGGGCAACGTAGCCGTGACTCAGGAGGTTCCGCTTACCACGGGCAGGTACCGCGGCAGAGAACGCTCGCGCGGCCCGCAAAGGTGAGGCACGATATGCGGTGCACATAAAGCGGGTAATCTGCGCGACGACCCTTGGTAAGGAGAATAGAATGGAGAACATAGCAAGGATGCGATTCGCTGTCTTCCTGGCGCTAGCCATGGTCGGGGCCCAGGCGGCAAGCCAGATTCCCGACCTCTTTGATGCTTTCGAAATGGGGGGGCGCTCTCTGGGAATGGGTGGTGGAATGTACTCAAACGCAGCCGACCCCAGCGCCTCGTATTGGAACCCCGCGAACCTGTCGCTGATTGGGGAAGGGCAGGTGGAGTTAAACTTCCGAAACCTTCCAACCTCGGTGACGAGCCTTTCAGGTAGGTTGGACGACCCGGACGAGCACGGTTCGGGCTCGTTCGGCTCGTACTCGATTGCATTCGGAGGGTTCGCCTTGCCGATCGGCGGGCGGGGCACACTTGGATTGAGTTACGCTAAGGGCGGCTTCTTCAACGATCGACGCGTGGGCGTACGACTAGAAGGCGACGGCGTGTCCGTGGACATTGATGATGTGCTTCGCGTCACTAACGAGTTCTTAACCATCGCTTGGGGGCTGCCTTCGCGCGGTCAGACCAACATCGGGGTTGGCGTTGTTATTGGGAGGCAACACATTCTGAGCGACACCTTTCGGCGGATTGACGACGGTCAGGAGACCACGGTGATTGACGACCCGGCCGTAACCGATGAAGGGATTGGAATCGGTGGCATCGTTGGAGTGCAATTCACCCCTCCGAGTAACCCGAACGTTTCCTTCGGAATCTCATACCGCACGCCCATCAAGGTTAATATGGACAAGCTTGACGCGATCTCCGATGAGATCCCCGGCCGGCTTCAGGCGGGCGTTGTGTGGAGGCGGGACGGCCTTCGCGGTGGTAGGGACTACCTCATCGGAGGGGTTGACGGAGCATGGTTCTTTGGGGCTAACCGCGGCAAGCCCGGTGGGCTCAGGCGGGACGGTCACGCAGCAGCCGGAGTCGGCATCGAGTACAACTGGGCGCAGAGCTTCGGATACGTACCGATTCGCCTGGGTTTCCGAGTCGTGCAGGACGCCGGCGAAGGCTTCAGCAGCCGTAGCGCCTTCACCTTCGGGCTCGGCTACCGCCCGTTTGAGGCGGACTATTGGCTGGATCTCAACATCGCCGCAGCCAGCGGGCAGTCCAAGCCAGACGTGTCCCTAACCATGAGTTCTCGAATCGGACGGAGGTAAACGCCACATGAAACGAATGAGATTCATCCTGGTACTGCTGCTCGCCTGCACGGTGGTCGCAGCCTCCGCGCAAGCATGGAAGGACGCTTACGAGCGGGGGCTCCGTCTCGCAAAGCAAGGTAATTGGGCGGACGCGCAGAAGGCGTTCCAAGAGGCTATCGCCGACCGACCAGAGGACACGCAAGAGCCTTCAACGGTCGGCGCCGCAGTGACGACCCGGACCGTTTGGCGAAACGGCACGCCTTATTCACCGAACTTCGCCGTGGCGTATTGCTCCTTCAAACTGGCCGCCGGCGCCGAAACGGAAGAGGCTCGGAAGGCTCACCTTGCGGCCGCCATTGAAGGGTTCGAGAAGCTCTTGGCAGGGGGGAAGGCGAGCGTAGAGTCGATGGTCCTCTTGGCCTCAACCTATGCTGCAGCCGGAAACATGGAGCAAGCATCTCGCGTTCAGCGCGCCTTGACCGAGATGGACCTGAGCAAGGCGTTCAGAGTAGACAGGGAGATGCTCGATCCGGGCGATCTCGGCGTGATTTCGGGAACCGCTGGGCCAGGGTCTCAGCCAGGCCGCTCCGACCCTCTTTTACTACCGAGCCGCTTCGGCCTGGTGCCCCTGCTCGATTTTAAGTTCGCCCTCCTGATCGGTAACCCCCAAAACGACGGCAGCGACTTTGGCATCCAAGACGTCGACCTCCTCAAGGAAGCTCTTATCAAGCACGCAGGCTATCCCGCGGAGAACATCGTTGTGCTCAAGAACGCCGATGTAGCCACCATCAGGAGAGAGGCGGAGGCGCTCGCCGCGCGGATTCCGGAATCCGGCACAGTCTTCCTATTCTTTAGCGGCGGCGGTTTTTATGACGAGAGCCAGAAGAAGGACCTGCTCAAGGGTACGGATTCCCAGGCGGGACGTGTCGAAACCATGCTGGGAAAGGTGGATCTGTACCGAATCTTCATGAGCAAAGGCGCAACCATCTTCGCCTTCTTCCAGGTTGACCGGCCCATGTCCCTCAACGGAGGGTACTTTGGTCGCGAGGTGCCGACTCTCGGCCGTATCGCCCAGTGTCACGGCACGATGCCCGGTGAGAACGTTCACGGGGTTTTCTTTGAGGGCAAACAGTACGGTGTCTACACCCGGGCCATGGTACTTGCTCTCGAAGAGCTGCATAGCAACCAGATTCAGGTTGACGAGTTTTGTTGGCAGGTGTTCGACCGTATAAGATCGGGTGTCGGTGCGGGCGTGGGAGGCGTCCAAGTTCCAACGCTTCCGGTCGTGGTCGGCATGACTCCGAGCGCGCGGTTCTAATCTGCCCAGGTATCATGGGAACGTATCACCGGTTTGACCTTGTCACCCGTATATGGTGATTGGCGGATTCCTTGTGTGCAGATCGGTGAGGAGGCGTCATTCGGTTGTCGCACCCAGAGGAGAAGGTTGACGACGCTGTTGCGCAACTGATGCGTGACGTTGCTGCACGCGACGCCGATAGTTACCTTCGTGAATACCTCCTGCCCCGCTGGCGTCAGGTCGCGGGCGACGAGCAGGAAGGTTGGGAAATACACCTTTCGAGGTTCGCGCCGGCTTTGCGGCTTGTGTTGCGCGAGTACGCCTTCGGGCATCGCCGGTTCGCGCGCCTCGGTGCATCCGTTGCTGCGGAGGAAGCGATCAGGTGGGTGGAACGGCGGGGTGTTAGGGAATTCCTGGACGAACGGGCCTCAGAGCCGTTTTGGAAGCGATTTGTCGATGCGCTCCCACCGAGAGGGAAGAAATCATCCGACCAGTTGGAGGGACTGATGCGTGGGTTGCTGGAGTGGAACTTCGAGACGTATGGCACGCGAGGAGAGGAGGGTCTGGTCGCTTGGGTGCTTGCAGAGATAAGAGAAACCGGACGCCTCGAGCACGTGCACCAACTGCTGCGTGAGATTCCGGGCTTCGGCCCGAAGGCGGCGAGCCGCCTTCTACGCGACTTGGTGCTGGTGTTCGACCTTGAGGAGGGAGTTCACCCCGCGGACCGCTACCTGCTGCAGACGGTGGGAGGCGCCATCCGCAAGGCGGCGGCGAGGATTCTGCCGGGCGTAGGGGTACGGCAAGCCGTGCCGGACTGGGTGATGGCAGGAAAGATTTCCAAGGCGTGCCGCCTGGTGGGCGTGAGCGGCGCGCGCTTCAATGCGGGTGCCGAGTGGCACTATGGCATTTCAACAGGGCAGAAAAGCGAGGATTAGTGGGCGGCGATGAGTCGCAGACCTTCGAGAGTAAGGTTTGGGTTGACGGCATTGATGGTTTCACAGAGCGGTGCGAACATGGTGGCGAGGCCTCCGGTGGCGACGACGTTAGCAGTGTTGCCCAACTCGGCGACGAATTGTCGCGTGAGGCGGTCGATCGCTCCGGCGTAACCTAAGATAAGCCCTGACTGGATGCTCTCCGCGGTTGTTCGGCCGATTGCGTGGGCGGGCGCTTCAAGGGCAACACGCGGCAGCTTCGCTGTTCGATGAAACAGAGCCTCCATCGAGAGCGCCGGGCCAGGCAGAATCGCCCCACCGATGTATGCATCCTTTGTTACTGCGTCGAATGTGGTCGCCGTGCCGAAGTCCACTACCACCGCCGGAGCGCCGTATAGCTGGCGAACAGCTACGGCGTTGGCGACGCGGTCTGCCCCTACGGCGTTCGGCGGCTCGTATTCGATATGTAGTATTTTTACACTCTCCGGCGAGACGAACTGCAGAGGGATTCCGTACAAATCATGGACTGCCGCAGTTAGTGCCGCATCCACAGTTGGCACTACCGACGCGCAGATCGCCTTCGAGGGTCGAAGCGCCTCACCCAACGGCGAGAGCGCGCGCAGCGACGCGAGCCAATCGTGCGCGGTCGCCTCGGCGCGAGTCGTCAGTCTCCAAACGGGCTTCCACTCGTCGCCAGCGTGAAACCCGAAGACCGCGTTCGTGTTGCCGACGTCAATCGCCAAGAGCATCGGTCAACTCCACTCGATCCGCGACTTCGCCGCCCAGTTCTTGAAGCACAGCGGTGAGGATGTCTTCCGCAACCTTGTCCCGCAGCGCCTGGTCCGTTGCCTCCACCATGATGCGGATGACGGGCTGGGTTCCGCTCGGTCGAACGAGCACGCGTCCGATGCCGCGAACTTCTTCGTCGCCGTGCGCGATCGCTTTTCGAATCCGATCTGATTGCCGCCAACCGTCCTTCTTTTCAACGCGCGCGTTGATGAGCACCTGAGGGCGGTTCTCATAGACGGGCGGTAACTGAGAAGCAGGGAGTCCGGATTCCTTCAGCACGCGTAGCATAATCACGGCAGTCAGTAGGCCGTCGCCAGTTGGGGCGTAGTCGGAAAGTATGATGTGCCCGCTCTGCTCGCCGCCGATTTTGGCTCCAAGCGCCTTCATTCGCTCGGCTACGTTGCGGTCTCCGACGGCGGTCCGCTCTAATGTGTATCCATTCTCCTCAAGCGCCTCCTCAAACGCGAGGTTGCTCATTACTGTCCCAACCACGACCTTCGGCTCGAGTTTCAAAGCGTGCGCGATGATCGCCATCGTGCGGTCGCCGTTGATGAGCGATCCCTTCTCATCGCTAAAGATGCACCGGTCAGCGTCCCCATCGAGGCTGATTCCGATTGCTGCGCCGCTCTGCACAGTCAGTCGTTGAATCGTCTTTGGGCAGGTTGCGCCCACACCGTCGTTGATGTAATCGCCGTCGCCATCCACCCCGATCGCCGTAACCTCTGCGCCAAGGCGACGGAGGAGCCTCGGCGCGACCGCATAGGCGGCGCCGTTCGCCGCGTCCAGGGCGACCCGCATTCCGTCCAGTCGCCCCGGAAACAGAGACGCGAGCCAGTCGATATACCCCTCGAGCGCCTCGGGCTGCGGGAAGGCTCTGCCCACCTCCTGCGGAGCCACAGGGCTCTTCGTTCCAAGGCCTTGCTCGATTTCTTCCTCTTCCTCAGCCTCCAACTTCGTGCCCTCTTTACTCAGCAGTTTGATGCCGTTGTCGGCGGGCGGGTTGTGGCTGGCTGAAATCACGATGCCGAAGTCCGCGTGTCGCGTGCGGACAAACCATGAGACCGCAGGCGTCGGCGCTATCCCGAGGTCGGTCACATCGATTCCTGCAGAGCACAAACTGGCCAAGACGGCCGCGGACAGCATTGAGCCGCTGCGTCGCGTGTCCCGCCCGATGGCGGCCGTCTTGGCATCTTGGCGGCGGAAGTGCAACCCTGTAGCCACGCCGACCGAGACCGCCAATTCTGGCGTCAACTCCTCGTTCGCTACTCCGCGGATACCGTCTGTGCCAAAAAGGCTCACTTCTCGGGCCCTTTGCTCACTTTCGCCTTTGCCGGGCGTACGACGCGGTCTCCGAGGCGGTAGCCGCGTTCGAGTACCTTTAGGATCACCCCTTCTGGCTCGTCGCTGTGCTCGATGACGACGGCCTCGTGCAGTTCGGGGTCGAACGGTTGGCCCTCCGCCTCGATTGGTGTCAGCCCGTGGCGCTCGAGCGTGGTGCGCAGTTGCTTCTCAATCAGGCGAACGCCTTTAAGAAGCGACTCGAGCGATGCTCCACTTTTGCCGGCGTCGAGGGTACGCTCGAAGTTGTCCAGGATCGGTAGGAGGTCTTCCACAACCTCTACCTTGCCAGCTTCGCGCTCGCGCTGCAGCTCCTGGCCCACCCTTCGACGATAGTTCTGCAGATCCGCCACCGCTCTGAGGTACGCCTCTTCCGCTCTGCGAAGGTCGTCCTGCAGGTTGGACAGTGCCTCCTCCACCACGGCGACCTGCGTGGGTTCGGGTTCGGTGCCTTCTGCAACAGCGTCGCTCTCTTCGGTTGCCGGTTTCGCTTCGGGTCCATTCTGCTCGATCGGTTCCGGCGGCGGTGTTTCAGACGGCTGCATAGCGCCGCGATTATACCGCTCTATCTTTGCGCCCCTCTTGACCCGCGATGGCGTTTCGGCGCAAACTCTGGGCGGTGTGCACACGCGAGCAGATTCTTGAATCGCTCGAGGCTTTTCTGGCTGAGGAAGAGGAGCGGAATGGCGGGCCCATGCCTGCCGTTAACCCTGGACACCGCAGGCAGTTCCTCTGGCCGCGGCCGTCCGTCGCCAGCCAATATAACGTTAAGCCCGACCAGTTTCGACGCACCGTTCGCTTCGAGGCGCACGGCGAGGCGTTCCCCGTGCTCGTCGCGGAGACGCCCTTCGGAGTTTTCGGCAAGTGCGAACCGTTGTGGGCGGAGGCGAAGGGGAACGACGAAGAAACCATGCTCGCGAACCTCCGACGCGAGCTGAAGCCCCTGTTCCAGCGCCAGTTCGCCATCAGTCGCACCCTCGGCCTGCCGAGGCGGTTTGCAGGTTCGATCAGCGACCTGCGGCCCACAGAACTGATTCGCCTGCTTTTCTGCCCAGACCGCGACGTCGCACACGTCGCAATGGTGCAGATAGACTCGCACGCTCGGACGGTTCCCTACGGTGATTCGCTCATCCGAATCATGCGCGAGAGCGGGCACCCTTATCGCAGGACCGCCCAATGGTGCGCGCTCGACATTTTCGAAGACCTGCTAAGCCTGTTCCCCGACGAAGCAGGGCGCAAGCAAGCCATCGAGGCGATTCGCGACTTCATGATGACCGCCGAGGACGACTACGCGCGCGCCGTCTTCAAGGCAGGCGACGTTCTTGGCGATCATGTCGCAACGGAGGCTGCGGGAGAGGCTTTGCTCGCCGTTATCGAAAAAGGACAGCAGCCCTACGGCCGCAGGAGCGCCGTGCACGGCTTGATTCACCTTTGCGAATGGCTCCCCTCCTTCAAGCACCGCGCCCTCGAGTCACTCGAGCGCACGGCACAGAGCGACCCTGAACCACTTCTCCAGGCTTACGCCCAAGCCACCATAAAGGACATCCGCGATGGGGTTCCACACGGCCCTGAACCGGTTCTTCCCCAAGAAGTGGCGTGATTAGGCGCACAACGTCGTCAACTCCGATTTCGTGCCGCACGCATGCGGTGAAACCGAAGATGATCGTGCCCCCCAGGTCATCAACACCGTCTGATAGGTCGTCAGTAATTGATTAGCGACACGTGGCACCCCGCCCGATCTATATCCCTGGCGGCGTCCCGTATATACCTGGCGGCGCCGTTGACATGGGCCGGCTGGCTTCGACACACTTCCGAGCATGGACGAAGCTAAGAAAGACTACATTGATCGACTGGGCCAGGACCTTGGTGAGGTCTTTCACGCTCTGTGGCAACAGCTAGCTTGGCTGCAAGTAATTTGGGCGGAGTACAAAGTTCTCTTTGGGTAGTCGCAGCAACGGCTGCAGTTGCTAGACGAATCAGCGGGTGGGCAGTTTGGTACGGTTAGCGTCAGCC
>PSLA01000028.1:2573-25040 GCA_040289295.1 Armatimonadota bacterium | reverse complement strand
CTGCCACCCTACCCATCGCCAACTCGAGCCGAGCGCGCGCCGACCTTCTCAACAAGGCTACGGGTATTGCGGAAAAGCAACTCGAGCTCATCAAGAACGCCGGCTACCAGAACGCGACACCGTCCAAACTTTATGACCTCGGCTTGCTCGACACGCCGGCACCAGCGGGTAACGGCATGTACCCGTTCACCAACGTGGACAACGGCGCATACGACGCCCCAAGCCAGGTGTTGCCTAACGGCAAAGGCTTCGTCGGGATTACTTCCGTCTCGGCGGACCTCACCGAAGTAACCGTCCTTGTAACCTGGAACGACCGAGGAAAGATCCGGTCGGTTACCGCCTCTACGTTTTTGGCAAACCTATGAACAACATGCGCTTTCGCGTAAGAGGTGTCACGCTGCCGGAGGTCCTCCTCGGGGTGTCCGTGCTCGGGTTCGTCATGTTGGGTGCATTGCTCGCCCTAATAGGCACACTTGGCGGTTGGGCGGTGGGCCAGGCACGCATCCAGGCCGAAGTGGAAACCCAGCGCGCACTCAGGAGGATCACTGACACGCTGCAAGAAGCGATGTGGGCGCAGGTTGACGCCGACGGCTACGGCATCACGTACCGATTGCCGCAGCGAGACGCGAACGGAAACATCGCTTATCCGCTAACCTGGGACGGCATTGACCGACGCATAGAGATTGACGGCACAGACCTGCGCATCTGTGACGACGGCGGCTGTACGACCATTCTCACGAACGTGACCACCGTAGACCCCAACAATCCGAGCTCCGGAAACTACCTCATGTTCGTCGCGCCTGCTGGTGCCACCGTAAGGCAGGTAACCGTTCAAATCGTAGTTAAGCGCTCGGTCCGTGATGATCGCAGCGTATGGACGAGGGCGAGGGAATCCGTCCGCCTTCGAAACGTTCCGCAGCTTTTTTAGGGCGGCACTACTCCCCACAAGGAGGTTGCGTCGGTGAAGACATCTAAGAAACATTTAGTGGGCGGCACGATTGTCGAAAATGCTCGCGGGGACGCTCGCGCTCCCCGGATAGGAGGTGCTTCGTTGAAGAAACTTAAGAAGCGACAACGTGGCGTATCCATGCTTGCCGCCATCGGCGTCCTCTTGATCATCGCCATGGCCACAACCTCGTACGTTCACAGCGCGACGCAAACCATTCGCCTCGCGCGCAACCATGAGATGGATGTCGTCCTGACGAACGGCGCGGAAGCGGGACTGGAGGACATTCTCATCAGCCTCTGGAAGCCGTTCAAGGTAGAGCAGAATTTCGACGACCTAGATGCCGCACTCGACGGAGCCTCGGAGAACTCGCCAGCCTCCATCCACGCTGGCTCCACGTCGTCTGGTGCATATTACGTAGCGGGCGTCATCGGCTACTCGAAACTCGACACCTATAACCGACTTGTCACTCTTCGAAGCGTCTCTTGGGATGACGCTGACAACGACGGCATCATAGACGAAGGCGAGACGCGAAAGGTTCTCGACGTCCAGCAGATCTTTTCACTTGAGCGAAGCCCCGTCTTCGACTACACCTACTTCGTGAACAACTACGGTTGGATGCAAGGCTTCTCTCAATGGATGCTTCAAGTCAACGGAGATATGCGGGCGAACGGGGATTTCGACTTTAGCGGCGGAACGCCAACCATCAACGGCTCCGTCTATGCCTCGGCTAACAACAAACTGGTTCCCCCTGCGCCTGGATATGTCAACATCACGCCCTATCAGCAGACAAATAGCGCGTATAATGGCGTGAACGACCCAAGGCGCAGGCAAGGCTACGACCCGGTTCGGCACGGTGCGAAGGGCTCCGAAACGTACGAAAAGTGGCGGGACTTCATCTATGACCAACAAGGGGACATCGTTACCGGGCGCCTCGCAGGCTCTGTCGTCGGTGACTCCCGAGGCTATCGCCGCTACAACGGCCAGACGCTCGACCCCACCCCAACGCGGGAGGTCGTCATGCCTGACCTCGACGACATCTCGAAGTACGTCAACATCAGCCTCTCCTATGTTGACGACCGACCTGTGTTCGACAACGGGAATCCCAACCCGGATTTCGGACAAGGCGCCTACGTGAAGGTCTGGAACGCAAGCCTGAACCAATACGTCCGCGTAGACACTAATGGAGTAGTTTCGGGAAGTGCGATCCTTATCGGATCAAGCAGTAAGCCAATTCTCATTCACGGCCCGGTAACGTTCACAACCGACGTGGTCATCAAGGGCTACGTTCAAGGCCAGGGCACCCTGTACGCCGGACGGAACGTGCACATCGTGGGCAGCATCCGCTACAAGAACCCGCCTGACTTCCGAGGCAGCAACCCGCAGCAGGTGGACAACAACAACAGCAGTAAAGACCTCCTCGCGCTTGCGGCGCGCGGAAGCATCATGATGGGCAACGTCTCCAAGTTTGGCTTCCCCTATCCGCTAAAATATATGACGCCGCCCTTCACAAAGGGACGTTATGACGAATTTGGAAACTGGACGCCGCCCTTCAACGCAACCGAGATAGATTACACCGGACGCAAGAAGTACCAAAGCGTCTACGCGGACAGCGTTATCAACAGCATCTCGGAGCCGATCAACGTCCTCGATTGCATCCTCTACACCAACTTCACCGGAGGCGGTCGACTCGGTGAAGGCGGCGGGGGAGTTACCTTCAACGGCTCCATCATCAGCAAAGACGAGGCGATGGTCATCTACTCGCTTCCCATGGTGATGAATTACGACCACCGAATCCGCGAGCGCACACTGAGCCAAAAGCCGCTCATTGATATCAAACTGCCGCGCACACCAAGTACCGTGCGCGCAGTCTGGCAAGACCGCGGACTCTTCATCTCGGGAGGATGATGATGAAGTTAATGAAAACGCTTGTCGCAATCGTCATCGGTCTGCTCGTCGCCACGGCTGGGCATACCGCTATCGTTGACAACTCCGGCCCACCGCTAAGGAAACCAGAGCTCACTGACGCCCAAAAAGAGGCGCAGATGACAGGGCCGAATTTCTTGTCCGGCGGCGACGTGCCCAACGCGCCGCACAAAAGCGCTCCAGGCATCTCGTCCAACGACGACCACAAGAGTGCACTGCTCGACGCGCTCGGTGGGAAGAATGCCGATCGGAACGCTGAAGCTGCACTCAAACTCGCATCCAGGGACGTCAGAGGTGCCTCGTCGGGCTGGCTCGTGAAGGCATTCCTCGGCGCTCTGTTCGCAATCCTGGGGTTCGGCGTAGTGCTCGCACTGCGACGCTGGTCCGACCGCGTTTTTCCTCCACCGGGGGCTCCTATGCGACGCAGCAGAGGGCGCAATTAGGCCACTCCACTACAACTGGGCAGTAGCCTTCACGTCCAGATAATAGTTCACCAGCGCGACCGCCAGGTCCTGCGGCTCCGCGTCCAGCGTCCGCACGCCGGCTTGACGAATGTAGTACGCCGCCGTCTCACGTTCCTCTTCGAGTAACTGGGCGGCAGTCGATTCAAATATATCATCGGACAGAGCCAGTGCCCCCGTCTTCGGATCCTTCACCGTTACGACGAGGCAAAGATGCGTCTTGGCAAGCGGCGCCAAGATAGGCAGCAGCGCCTTGGCTGTTTCCGTTTGGTCAACCTCGGTGAAGGTAATAATCAGGCTTCGCCGCTTCCACCGTGTGGCGACATAGTTCACCGCCGCAGGCATGTCTGAGGCGATCGGCTGCGCTTGGAGAGCGTGAATCGCCTGCAGGACGTTCCCCAGCTGGGTTTTGCCACGCCTCGGCGGCAGCCACCGCTCGACCATGTCACCATAGACAAGTAGCCCGAGCTGGTCATTGGCATTGACCACCGCATTACCGAGCAACAATGTTGCGTCCAAAACATGGTCCATCTTTGGCCGCCCCTCAACCTCCGCAAGCATCAGCCGCCCATAGTCGAGCATCACAATGACCGACTGGTTGCGCTCCGCTTCGTACTCTCGAACTACCAGTTTGCTCTTCCTCGCCGTCGCCTTCCAGTCAATCCTGCGATAGTCGTCGCCGTGCACATACTCGCGAAGGCTCTCGAACTCCGTCCCGAGGCTCTTCAGGCGCGAGCGGCGCACGCCGATCTCGCGCAAGTGCCCCCGCTGCTTCAGCAGGTCGAACTTGCGCAGGGCGAGCACATTCGGATAGACGGTAACGGGCTGCCTGGTCTTCAAAGTAGCCCGGCGCGCGGCGAGGCCCATCAGCCCCACCGACTCGAAGAAAGTGTCGCGGAACACGAAGGTGCCGCGCTCCCTGGGGGTTACGTGGTACCGCAGTTCAATCCTCTCCCATGGGGGCAGCGCGACCATGAACTCCTGGGTGTCTGCCTCGAACCCCTCAGGCGGCTCGTCACGCAGCCGGCAGACGATCAGCTGGTCGGTTTCGTTGGTAACAGTCAGGAGAACCAAGTTCTCCGTGTTCACACTTAGCACCTTGTCGATCTTCCGCTCGACGCGCAGGTGGTGGTGTCTCGGCGCGCTCGCGTAAGAGAGCAACGCCAACGTCAAGAGCAAGGCGTTGTATGGCCATATGAGGAAGAGGAAACGCCCGTCCGCGGTGCCTAACAACGACAGAACCAGAGAAGCGCTCAAAAGGGCAAAGAAAGGGGTTCGGAAGACCATACGCTGCTGCCTGATGGGTACTCTATCTGCCTAAGGATGCTTGGGAATTATACGGTCCTGACGCCGGAGAAAACCGTGCTCGAATACCGCATCGCCGGGCTTGGCAGCCGGATATGGGCGTTCCTGTTCGACTTGTTCGTGCTGATGGTCTACGCGTATCTGCTGGCAATGGGAACCACCGCACTCGCATTGCTTTCGCCAGCGTTCGGTCTCGCGGTCCTCATCGTCGGCATACTGATGATCCCGTTCGGCTACCACTTGCTCTTTGAGCTGTTCTGGAACGGCCAGACGCCGGGCAAACGAGTTTTCCGGATCAGGGTTCGAATGTGGGACGGCACACCAATTACGCCCGCTGCAGCTTTTCTGCGCAACGTCCTACGCCTCGTTGACATTCTGCCAGGCACATATACGCTGGGCCTCACTGTAATGTTCTTCACTGAGCGTAGCCAGCGGCTTGGAGACCTTGCGGCGGGCACCGTCGTCGTACACGAAGCGCCGTTTCAGGACCGCATTGTGCTCTCCAGCGGGCTTACTAGCGCCGAGCACCCGCTCGAGGGACTGATCGGAAGCGTTCGTTCCCTTTCTCCCGATGAGTACGTCGCCCTCAAGACCCTTTGCGACCGGTACCCCGAGCTTCCGGCGGCGGTGCAAGAGCAGATGCTTCGCGACGTTTGGGAGCCGATCGCGCTAAGGCACAACTTCCCTACCTTCGAACACATCCACCCGGCGTGGTTGATGGAGGCAATCGTCATGCGCTACGCACGAGAGAAGGGTTTCCTATAATGTGCAAAACCGCGCACTGCAAAGTTGCGGAAGAACCGGCGACCTTCTTGCCTTCCACATTACGACAAACTTTTCCACAGGCTGTCGTCGTTCCTTTGCACAACTGCTTTCCTTTACCATTTTGCTTGCAAAAAGTCGTTGCCCCCCACGGATTTGAACCCAAACCGCGCCACTCGGTTTCCCTTTCACCCAATCGCCCTGTTCCAGTTTCCCACAGTTTCCACGCCTACAGTAATAGGAGAACTCTTAATGGATGAGTTGGTCCTTTGTTCACCAGGCCGTGGAAAAGTGGCTCCGGTGAGAGGTATGCGCCTTCGTTGCACCAACTTTCGCTGCTTTGCCAACATCGAAGTTTCGTTCGCTCCATCACGCAACCTGTTCGTCGGAAAGAACGCACAGGGAAAGACAACGCTCATTGAAGCGATTCACCTCATCGCGACGACGACTTCATTCCGAACCAACACGGTTCGCGACGTAATCCGCGGCGGGGAATCGTTCGCTAGTGCCGAATTGGAAAGCACGGATCCCCCTTCAACGCTCGAAATCCAGGTTCCCGCTCGAGGTCGCCGCGTGGCAAGGCTCAACCGTCTTGCCTTGCCTAAAGTAAGTGACCTGGTAGGCAGGTTTCCTTCAGTAGTGTTCACTTCGCAAGACCTTCGGCTTGTAACAGCTGAGCCTGCGGATAGAAGACGCTTTCTTGACCAAGAGATCTCCCAACTAAGTCCAGCCTACTTCGTAACGCTTTTCAAGTTTCGTCGTGCTCTCGATCAGCGCAACGCGTTGCTGAAGGAGATACACGCCGGGCATGAGCCCCCTGGTTCGCTTGACGTTTGGGATCACCGACTCGCAGAGAGTGGCGCGGAGATACGAACCAGACGCCTCGCCTTCGTTGAGGAACTGGCCGGCTTCGCACGTGAAGAGCACCATCGCCTCTCAGGCGGAACCGAGCGCCTTGACGTTCGCATTCTCGCTAAGGACGGGGCGCTCGAAGCAGGGGCGCTCCTCCAGAACCTCACTCGCGCCAGGCAGGTTGACATAGCCGCAGGAACAACCACGGCAGGACCTCACCGCGATGATGTCGAATTACTGCTCAACGGAGAGCCCGTCCGCAAGCGTGGCAGCCAGGGACAGCAAAGAACCGTAGTGCTCGCCTTGAAGTTGGCTCTCCTAAGCCTATGGCAAGAGCGAGAGGGTAGGCTTCCCGTCCTCCTCCTGGACGACATCATGAGCGACCTTGATCAGACGCGCCGCGCACGGGTGCTCGAAGTTACTGGCAAGATGGGGCAAGTCTTTATAACTTCAACAGAGTTGCAGAACGTGAGCGACCTGCTCGACGAGGACTCTCGCGTGTTTACGCTCGAGGGCGGGAGGCTCGCCACGTGAGGCGGCGCCGAGGCCCAAAGCGCCTTAGTGACCTCATCGAGGGTGCAGTCGGCCGACCGGCCATCGCCCAGCAGGTCAAGGCGCTTCGGGCGATGCGATTGTGGTCGCGTTGCGTCGGTGAGGGGTTAGCCGACAAGTGCCGGCCGTCGTCGTTCAGGGGAGGGAGGCTTATCGTCACGGCGAAATCGTCCGCGTGGGCGCAGGAGCTGCAGTTCCACAAAGAGACCATTCGCCAGAAGTTCAACAAGGTGGTGGGTGAAGAACTTGTCAGCGACATTCGCATCCAAGTCGGCTCCATCGAGGAGGAGTGACGCACCGTGGCTGGAAAGGTTCCAACAGCGGTATCGACACTTCGCTGCTCGCCCGGTCATCGCGATGGCACTCGCCTTTTCCGCCGGCGAATGGCTGGTCTATTCGCCGTACCTTTTGCTGTTGCTGCCGGTCGCCTTGGTCCTCGGTCGCCGGCGCTTGTTGCTCATCTCGTGCCTGTTCGCAATCGGCATGGCGCGCACGCTGCTTACTGGCGGTGGGGCAGTTCTCTGGCCTGACGGAAACCGAGCTCTCACCGGGACAGTGGCGACGATGCCAGATTTGGGGATTGGGTACCAGAGGTTCATCCTCCGCACAGAGCGAGGCGACATCCTCGTCTATGCCTCGGACAAGCGTCTGCTTGCGCCAGGCGACAGCGTTAGGGCTACGGGCTGGGTTAGCCAGGTGCGCGGAAAGCAAGCGGAGTTCTGGCTCCGCAGGGGAGTTCGGCAGCGCGTCTATGCTCATTATGCCGGCTCCGGCGTCGAGGTGCGCCGTCAAGCCGGGCCGTTATCGCTGACTGCCGCCAAGTGGCGGGCCTCCACTTGGAAAAGCCTTCGCGCGCACCTTCCCTACGAGCCAGCGTCGGTTGCGATGGCAATCCTGTTTGGCCAAGACCGCCTTCTCCGTGAGCAAACCGCGGAGAACATGCGCCAGGCCGGAACTTATCACCTCGTCGCAACGAGCGGATTCAACGTGCTCATCCTCACCGCAGGGCTGATGCTTCTGCTCTCTCACTTGCCGGTTCCTCGCTGGGCACAGATAGCGCTCGCGTTGGTGCTGCTTGCGATCTACGCGTACGCAGTTGGAATGAATCCGCCGATCGTGCGTGCGATCACGATGGCGGGCATCTACCTGAGCGTGATGTTCTTCTTTCGCATTCCGGATGCGTTGAGCGCATGGGGGACGGCTGCGCTCGCGTATCTTGCGGTGCACCCGTACGCCGTGCTTGACGCTGGCTTTCAGCTATCGTTCGGCGTGGTTCTTGCGCTGATTCTCTACCTGCCGCCTGCGATGAGAGCAGTCTGCCGCTGGTCGGAGGGTCGCTTCCGGCGCGGCGCCGCGAGGATGGCGGTTCTTTCTTTTGCAGCGCCGATCCTTACGACCGCAGTAGCCCAGGCGGCTGCGCTTCCGATTCTCTCGCACCACTTCGGCCAGCTCTCGATCATCGCGCCGATTGCGAACCTGTTTACCGCCGCGGCTGTGCCGTTTGTGTATGTTGGGAGCGCAAGCTCGGTACTGTTCAAGTCGGTTAGCGAGCCGCTCTCATCGGGACTCGACCTTTTGATTACCGGCGCGTTCTCGCAATGGATCGCTTCGGTGAACGCGTTCTTTGCCGACCTGCCGTATTCGTCGGTGCGCTTTCCGCCGGTTCCGGCGTGGGCTGGTGCGCTTGGGTTCCTCTGGGTGCCCCTCCTAAGCCGCCACCACCTTTACCGCGTGCCGACCCTGGAGGAAGCGACCGGCGAGCGACTGGACGAGCGGTTCTGACCGGCAGACTCACGCCGGGCCTCAGCCAGCAACTGGGAGAGAAGAGGTATGCTCTTGCCCATGGCCCAGCAGATCCAGATTGACGAGGTTTACCTGTTGGATTGCCGAGACGGGATGCGGCTCATGGCAGATGCGTCAGTTGATCTCATTGTAACGGACCCTCCGTTCGCAATAGGCTTCAAGGCACAGCGCTCAAACTACAATCGTACCGGCCCCAGATTAACGATATCGGTTGGGCGAGAGAAGCGTGGATGGGCGCAGCGTGCGGTACCAGGACATGGAAGACGTGTGGACGATACCACGGGAGTACTGGAACGGGGACGTGAAGACTCCTACTAAGCTCCCTTCAGCGCTTGTTGAGAAGATTTTGCACTACTCCTCCGTGGAGGGCGATGTCGTTCTGGACCCTTTTCTTGGTTCTGGGCAGGTTGCCGTCGTAGCCCAACGGTTGCGGCGACGGTACATCGGCTTTGAAATCGTGCCCGCGTACTTCGAGTTCGCGAAGCGCCGCCTCCAAGAGGCGACTTATCGAATCACAGCCGATGCCGAACAGCAGGACCTGTTCTCCCGATAGGGCGGCTATTTGGCGTGCTCGAGCGCCCACCTCAGGCGGGGCGTCGAGTCGAGGATCGCCTGAGCGATTTCACGGCTGGCAAGGCGCGAATTTTCATTTGGGGGCGACCGCTCCGGCACGATACACCCAATCACCCAGTCGGTGTTCGATCTAAGCCACCTCTTTATCCTTGACGCCCGTATAACGACAGCGTCTCTTTGCCTCTTGACCATCTCACTGTACTCCGCGGAGACAAGATCAGGGTCGGCGTAACCGATTCCTATACCGCTTATGATGAATAGCGTCGGGTCGGTCCAAGCTGCGGCCGCAGATTCGCCGAGCACGTTGATAACTCGGATGTCACCGCTGCCACCGAAGTGTCCCTTTACGGAAAAACTGCCACCACCCCGCAGTTCGATGTCCACTCGCTTCTCGGCGGGACCAACGTCGGTCGCAGGCACCCCGGCGGCACAGAACGCGGCGACCAAGATTACTTCCACAACTCCGCCGACAACGAAACGGTTCTCACGAAGATTGGTTGGGTACAACCGAAGGACTTCGCTCAGTGCGGCCTCAACTTCGGCCCTAAGCTCGGAGTCCGCGTGAACGGTGTCCCTGAGACGCCGGAATGCTCGCCGCTTTTTTTGGAAGCGATCAGATTTCACTGCAACTGTTCCAAGCGCTCCTCGAGCCGCCGCACTTCCGAGCGCAGCTGCTCCGCAGCCGCTCGGTCCGCCGCCACCACCTCCGGTTTCGCCCGCTCGAGGAACATCGGATTCGCGAGGCGTTCCGACAGCTGATGCAATTCCCTGCGCCGTTTCTCCAGCTGCGCGGACAGGCGCTTGGCTTCCGCCTGCACGTCAATCAGCCCCTCGACCGGGAGGTGAAGGTCAACGCCAAGCGCAACGGCCGAGATGTGCGGCGTCGACGGCACGCCCGCAGCGATACGCTCGAACCGCGCGAGCGAAGCGACGAGGTCCTCAGACCCCGCGACGAGCCCCTGCGTAAATAGGGTGGGTAGCATCTCTTTCGGGTTAATTCCAAATTCCTGGCGCAGGTTCCGCGCCGCCCTGACGACCTCCTGCAACGTCGCGAACGTCTTGCGCGCCTCCGCGTCCACCCAGTCCTCAACTGGAGAAGGCCAGTCGCTGTAATCGAGGAACTGGTCGGAGCCGACGCCTGGCAGCCGGTGCCAAACCTCTTCTGTGATATGCGGCATGAAAGGGTGCATCAGTCGGCAGAAACGGTCGAGGCACGTCGCCAGAACCCAACGCGGAACGTCCGCCATCGCGCCGTCCAGCCTCCGCTTGCTCGCTTCGATGTACCAGTCGCAGAACTCAGACCAGAAGAAGTCGTAAAGACGCTTCGTTGCGTCCATCATGTGGTACCGCTCGAGCGCGCTGCTGACCATCTCTATAGTCTCATTCAGCCGATCGAGGATCCAGCAGTCCTCGATTGCAAGCGCCGACCGCGGCGGCGCCTCCACCTGTCTGTGGCCAATATGCATCAGCGCAAAGCGCGCAGCGTTCCAAATCTTGTTGCAAAAGTTCCTCGCCTCCTGGATCGGCCTCTCGCCGAAGCGAATCTCTTGGTTCATACCGGTCTGTACCAAAAGGCTAAACCTCATCGCATCCGCTCCGAAGCGGTTGATGTATTCCAACGGGTCAACGCCTGTGCCCAGCGACTTGCTCATACGCTTGCCGTCTTCCGTGAGAACGGTCGCGTACACGTACACGTCGCGGAACGGAATCTCCTTCATCTGATCCAGGCCGCCCATGATCATCCGGGCAACCCACAGGTAGATGATGTCGCGCGCCGTTACGAGCACGTCGGTCGGATAGAAGCGCTGAAGGTCCTCGGTGTAGTGCGGCCAGCCGAGCGTCGCAAACGGCCAGAGCGCCGAGGAGAACCACGTGTCGAGAACGTCGGGATCTTGTGTTACAGCGGCGCCGCCAGCGTTCTCTCGTGCTTCCTTCTCGCTCATAGCTGCGAACGCGGTTCCATCTTCCGTGTAGTAAATCGGAATGCGATGCCCCCACCACAGTTGGCGGCTGAGGCACCAGTCGCGAATGTTCTCCATCCACTCCAGGTAGACGTCCGCGTAACGGGAAGGCGTGAAACGAATCCTACCGTCCTTCACCGCCTGTATCGCCGGCGCGGCGAGCGAACTCATCGAACAAAACCACTGCTCGCTCAGCAACGGTTCAACCACCTCGCCGCTGCGATCAGCGATCTTGAAGGCGATCTCGTGCTCTTCGATCCTTTCCAGGAGCCCTTTCGCCTCGAGGTCGGTGACGATGTGCTTCCGAGCTTCGAATCGATCCAGGCCGTGATAGGGCGTCCCCGGCGCCACAACCCGAGCCTCCTCATCTATGCAAACTGGAACCTGCTCAGGGTCGTTAAAGTCGAGCCCCATGCGCACGCCGACCTCGAAGTCATTCGCGTCATGCGCGGGCGTGATCTTTACAGCCCCGGAACCAAATTCGGGATCCGGATACTCGTCTTCGATGACCGGAATCGTACGCCCGGTCAAAGGCAGATGGACGCGCCTGCCCGCCATACCTCGATATCGCTTGTCGCTGGGATGCACAGCAACTGCAACGTCCGCAAGCATTGTCTCTGGCCTCGTCGTCGCCACCACAATGTAGCCCTCGCCATCGACGAATGGATAGCGGATGTGATACAGTTTCCCCGTGCGCACTTCATCCGAGACTTCGATGTCGCTCACGCTCGTGCGCAGCCCCGGATCCCAGTTGATAACACGCTTCCCTCGATAGATCAGGCCGCGCTCATACCAGTCGATAAAGACCCGCAAAACGGCATCGTGGTAGTGCGGATCCATGGTGAAGCGCTCCCGGGACCAGTCGAAGGCGAACCCGAGGCGCTTGAACTGCTTCAGGATCATGCCGCCGGATTCCTCTTTCCACTGCCAGACCCGCTCCACGAACTTCTCTCTGCCAAGGTCGTGCCGCGTCAGTCCCTCTTCTCGAAGCTGCGATTCAACGACCTTTTGCGTCGCGATGCCCGCGTGGTCAGTGCCCGGCAGGACGAGCGTCTCGAACCCTTGCATCCGCTTCCATCTGCCGAGAATGTCCTGGATGGTGTAGCAAAGCGCGTGCCCCATGTGCAGGCTGCCGGTTACGTTCGGCGGGGGGATGGTGATACAGTAGCGGCGCTCGCTCGGTCGGTGCTCGGGCTGGAACAGCCCAGCGCTCTGCCACTTTTGGTACCAGCGCTCTTCGACCTCGGTGGGGTCGTACCTTGTGCTCAGCGTAGGCTCGTTCATCGTCCGTCCTTTCCTGTCTCGAAAGTGACGCCGATTGTACCTCTTGTGCGGGAGGCTCGCCAAGCCGTCACAGTGCCGAGCGTTGTGTGTCATTTACGGCCATGTGCCTTGAAGATCTGACCAATATCATCGAGTGCGGTGAGGACGGCTTTTGGATCGCCACTATTCCCGAAATCCTCGGCGCGATAGCACAAGGAAAGACCACCACAGAGACCTGGGAGAACGTGCTCGACGCTCTCATCGAGCTGATGCCCGCGCGCCGAGAACTGGCGATGCAGGCGCTCCACCGGACTCGACCGTTGAACGCCTCCTCCTGACCGTTAGTACCGGCGAGGGGCTGAAACATCCAGCTCCCTGCAGAGTGCTCCCGTTAGGCACTGCGACAAAAGTACACTATCGCCGCCGCAAAGCCAGGGCGGCCCCGCCGAGCGTTACAACCGCCGAAACGACCAGCGGCGCCGTGATCTCCTCCGAGAGGGCGGCCGTTCGCGCCATTTTCTCGGCGCTTGTCGCTCCCAGCGCAACTGCACAAACAGCAATGTGTAGCAGCGACGCGATGCCTACCGACCAGATAACCGCGCGAGGAATGTTCCGATCGGGGCTTATCACTTCCGCTCCAAGGGTCGTTACGCGGGCATACCCCGTCTATGGAAAGAATAGAAGCGTTGTGACTCGAACGCGCGAACGAGGGCGACGATGAAGTACAGCAGCGCGCTCAACGTGACGGCGACTATGACGAGGTTCATCGCTGCCGCCTTGCGAATGCCGAGCAGATTCGCGCCGACGGGCAGCGCGACCGCGGCGACGCCCGTTGCCCTTGGCTCAAGCGATGGAAACAACCGCGCCGCATAAGCACCGAATCCGAGCGCGACGGTCCCCACCGCAGCGGGCTTGCTCGCTACAAACATCAGCCCGCCGCGAAACCAAGCGACGGGTTCAACACGAGGTTCGCGTATTCATACTTCGCGCCGGCGCCGGCGATAACCAAGCCGACAAGCATCGCAGAACCGGCGACACCGGCCGCAACGCCCGTTACGACGAACAGATCCGCGCCGATGATCGCGCCACGTCCCACGCCGACGACGTCAAGCAGCCCCAACGCTCGGCGCAAGAGCCCGGCATGGCGCGGCGGTTTTGATGCCCTACCCATTTGGCGCCTGCAGGCTTCCGCCAAAGAGCCGGCGGATGATTTCGTCAATGCTCAACTCTTCCACGGTCAAGTCCTCGACCGGCTGGTCTGCGAGGATATGCGCTGCCGCTGAGGTTACTTGCCCACGCTCAATCTCGAGCACCACTTGGTATTCTGTACACGATAGTACAGTGCCGTAGCGAGTGAAATCGGTTTCGTGCACAGGTCGGTTCAGCACGGCCTTGAGTACCTTGGTTGCACTGAACCTGCGCACCAACTCGCCGAGCGACCCATCGAACACCAATTTTCCGTGATCAATGACGATTACTCGTTCGCACACCTCCGCCACGTCTTGCATGTAGTGACTCGTGAGTAGCAAAGTCGCACCGCTTTCGTCGTTGTATTCACGCAGAAATTCTCGAATTCGCTTTTGGGAGACCACATCAAGCCCGAGCGTCGGCTCGTCCAGGAACACCAGGCTCGGGTCGTGAAGCAGGGAGGCTAGCAACTCGCACTTCATCCGCTCGCCGAGGCTCAGTCGCCGCACCTGCGTGTTCACCTTCTCCGCGAGGTCGAGGGCCTCGACCAAACCATCAACTCTACGCCGAAACTCAGCGTCCGGCACGTCGTAAACCTCCTTCAGCACGAGGAAGCCATCCCAAGCGGGCAGGTCCCACCACAACTGCATCTTGTTGCCCATGACGAGGGCGAGCTGCTTCAGCATGGCGTGCCTGCGGTCTGTGGGGTTGAAGCCCAGAACCGTCGACTCGCCGGAGGTCGGGTAGAGGATGCCGCTGAGCATCTTGAGTGTGGTAGTCTTGCCGGCGCCATTCGGCCCAAGAAAGCCAACCCTCTCGCCGGGGAAGATGTCGAACGTCACATCATCCACGGCGGTGATCTCCCGGTACCGTCTCTTGAAAAGGGAGCGGAACGCCCCGAGTACTCCCGGTGGCTTCTCGACTACCCGAAAGCGCTTCGTTAGGTTTCGAACCTGCACGATCGGCTCCACGGCTCTGCAGGATACCGCCCCTTCGGTGTAACCTGCGCCCGTGCCGAGCAAGACGGGGTGGATTTGGCTGAGCGACGCGGATCGGCGCGAGTGGAATCAATGGGTTGAGTTCCGGCGGTGCATCGAGGGCCCCCCGGCACGGAGCGTCGTACTCAGAGTCTCAGCAGACACGCGGTACAACGCTTGGGTAAATGGAGCCTGGGTCGGTTACGGCCCGAACCGTTCCTTCCCCGACCGGGCATACTTCGACGAATACGACCTCTCCGCGCTATGGCGGAAGGGTGGAAACGAGGTCCGGGTGCTGGTGCATGCCACAGGCATCGCCACCTTCCAGAACCTCGAGTCCAACGCCGGTCTCTGGGCGGAAGTGGTGGTAGATGGCGAGGTCGTCGCCCGGACGGACTCTTCCTGGCAGTGCCGGAGAGACGCGCGCTTCGGCACGCGGCGCTTCCGCATCGCCTGCCAGCAGGGATGGCAGGAGTTCGTTCAGCCCGCCGAGCCTGAGCAGTGGTGCGGAGCCGTGGTTGTACCGGACAGCCGCGTCCCCGAGCGTGCGCCCGTTAGGCTGGAGGTCAGCCGCCTTCTCGAACCGGTCGCCGTCGCGGAGGCGGCGGTCGTGCAGCCGCCGAACGCCGTGCTGTCCATCGCGCTGCGTGAGGTCCTGCTGCCGGGGTACACGGCCGCAGCCCCAAGGCAGATTTGGGGTGCGGTCGGGCTGATGTTTCACGTGAAACAAGCTCAGCGCCTCCACCTGGACCTGCCGGGCGCATGGTTCTGGGTTCGCCCCAAGGGCTTCTTGAACGGGAAGGTCATGGAGGAGGTTCCAAGCAGAAACCCGCGATTCGAGAACGGCATTGGCCTGGAGGCTGAGGCGCAATCAGGGGACAACTTTCTCGTCCTCGACGTCAGCGGGTTCTTCCACGAATGGCACCTTACCGCGTCGCTGCCGGACCTTCGGTTTGACGGTGAACCGAAGGTGCTTGTCGCCGGCCCTTTCCAAAGCCACGACGAGCTCGCCCCGCTGCTACTTGCGACGCCCGCTGACTGGCACAACCACAGCGAGGTCCACGTGGCCGGGTCGGAGATTCTCGCGCCCCTCAGGCGCGGGGCGCCCTTCCCGATGACTGCATACGCGAAGCGGCTCGCCCCAGTTCAGATGCAAAGGCCATGTGAGGTGGCTCTCGGTACAGACGAGACGCAGGTCGTTCTCGACCTCGGCAACATGACCGTAGGCTTCTGGGAGTACGAGATTGAGGCTACAGCACCGGGAATCCTGCGGCTCAACGGCTTCGAGGCATACCAGGAGGGAGAAGCGGACTTCTGCTGGGAAATGTCGAACACGATCGAGCACGAGTATCCAGCGGGCATCACCCGCCACCGGAGCCCAATTCGGCGGGGGGCGCGGTACGTCGCGCTCCAGGGGCGAAATGCCACCGTCCGGCACTTCCGGGTTTACGAGCACACCGCAGCGCTCGAAGAGGCGCGCTTCGAGTGCTCCGATCCGCTGCTGAACCGCATTTGGGAGATCTGCGCCCGCACTGCCCGGCTATGCGCAGAGGACAGCTTCGTGGATTGCCCCACCTACGAGCAAACCTTCTGGGTCGGCGACGCCCGGAATGAAGCGCACGTGCTGGCTGTTGTTTTCGGCGATTGGTCGCTCGCTCGCAGGTGCTGGCTCCTCGCGGCGGAGAGCCTGCGGCAGGGAGAGTTCGTTGCGAGTCACGTCCCAAGTGGCTGGTCGATGGTGATCCCAGCCTGGTCGTTCCTTTGGGCGATCGGGTGCTGGGAGTACTTCAACGCGACCGATGATCGCGAGTTTCTTCAAGAGGTCGCCCCGGCGCTGCAGCGACAGATGGACGCATTGGATGTCCACCTTGACGAACAGGGCCTGTTTAGCATCGAGGCGTGGAACCTGTGCGAGTGGTCAGAAATGGACCAGCCCGGTATCGGCGTCGTAAGCCACAACCAAGGCTGGGCGGCGATGGCGCTTGCCGCCACCGCGAGCTTGCTCGCTGAGGTAGGCGATGAACGGGGCGCTCAGCGCGCCCAGCAGGTCCGCGCTCGTCTCACGGAGGCGGTGAACCGGCATCTGTGGTGCGAAGCGAGGCACGCTTATGCCGACTGCGTGAAGCACGACAGCGGCAAGCTTAGCGATACATTCAGCATACAGACTCAAGTGGTGCTGTACCTTGCAGGGCTAGTGCCGTCGGCACGTCTTCGGCGTGTTGAGGCGCTCATCAGCAGCGAAGCCGACGACGTGGCGGAATTCGTGCAGGTTGGCACGCCGTTTTTCTTGTTTTTCGCATTCGAGGCGCTTGAGCGGATGGGGAGGCACGACTTGATCTTCGACCGGATTCGAGAGACGTGGGGAATGATGCTGGAGCGCGGCGCGACGACGTGTTGGGAACTACTGCCCGGTTTCATGCCCGGCGGTCGGTGGACGCGGAGCCACTGCCATGCGTGGAGCGCGGGACCTGCGCACTTTCTTTCTCGCCTCGTTTTGGGGTTGCAGCCAGTTGCGCGTGGGATGCGCGAGTTCCGCTTCTCGCCATCAGCGGCATCTGGTGTTGAGTGGGCGCGCGGCGAAGTTCCCACGCCTTTAGGGAAGGTCGACATCGCTTGGGAACAGGTGCGGGGTGAGCGGGTTATGACCGTTTCCACGCCAAGCGGCGTAAGCGTGACACAATAGCGCAGCCGCAATGCGTCCCACCAAACAACTTAGCCAATTAGGCGGCCTGCCCGTCGAGGCGGTAGAGCCGGATTCGCCTGCTGCCATCGCAGGTGTGCGCGGCGGAGATGTCATCCTCGAGGTGGACGGCGTGCCCGTGCGCGACCTCGTTGACTTTCGATACTACTCAAGCGAGGAGCGCTTTGAACTGACTTTGCGGAGGGGCCAGGAGGACGTCACGGTCCCGCTCGAGCGCGCATGGGGCGAAGAACTGGGCATCCGTTTCGCCTTCGAGCTTGGCGACGGCATTCACACCTGTGCCAACAAGTGCGTGTTCTGCTTTATCCACCAGATGCCGAAGGGGATGCGCAAGTCGTTATATCTGATGGATGACGACTATCGGCTCAGTTTTCTCCACGGGCACTACGTAACGCTGACGAACATGAGCGAAGAGGAGTTCGAGCGCACGAAGGAACAGCGTCTTTCGCCGCTCTATGTGAGTGTGCATAGCACGCACCCTCGCTTGCGCGGCTTTCTGCTCGGGCGCGCTAGGCCGGAGCCGATTCTCCCACGGCTATGTGAGTTAATTGAGGCTGGGATACAGGTGCACGCGCAGGTCGTCGTCTGCCCAGGGCTGAATGACGGGCCATCGCTGGACCGGACTGTGAGAGAGTTGGCAGACCTGCACCCGGGCTTGCTGAGCGTCGCGGTCGTGCCCGTAGGGTTGTCGAAGTTTCGGAATACATTATATCCTATTCGCAGGGTGACTTTGGATTACAGCCGGCTGCTCTTAGGGCAAATGGATGCACTGCGGCGCGAGTTCAGGCCGAAGCTCGGTACGTCGTTCGTGTTTCCCAGCGACGAGTGGTTCTTCTATGCGGGTGCGGCAATCCCGCCGACCGAATGGTACGAGGGGTTTCCACAATTCGAGGATGGAGTTGGGACCTGCCGCATGTTTCTTGATCAGGCGGAGCTCGGATTTCAGACGCTCGCGGTTGATAAGCTTGCTACCGGCGCGCTGAACCTGGTTACTGCTCCATTGCCATCCAAGGTGATCGAGCAGTTCGCGTTGCGCTTGGCGGAGGGGACGGGGGCAGACGTAAAGGTTGTCGTGGTGCCGAACGACTTCTTCGGTCGGGGTATCACGATAGCCGGTCTCATCACGGGAGAGGACTTGATCCGCTCCCTTAAGGAGGCGCGCCCCGCGGGTATCGTGCTCGTGCCGGACATCGCGCTGAAGGACGAGCGCGTGTTTCTGGATGAACTGACGATCGCCGACGTGCGCCAGGAGACAGGCTGCGATGTGCGCGCGTGTCCGTCCAGCGCCCGGGCGTTCCTATGCGAGTTCCTGCCCGCGCTCTACTAACTCGCCTAACGCGGAAGGAGCCAGCCCGATAGGATGTGGGCGACTGGAGCGGCAAGGAGCAGCGAGTCGAAGCGGTCCAGAACTCCTCCATGCCCGGGCAGAATCGCGCCGCTGTCTTTGATTCCTGCGACGCGCTTCCAACGGCTCTGGGCGAGGTCGCCGACCATGCCGGCGACCGCGACTACCGCGCCGAACAGCGCGCCGTTCGGCGCCGAGCCACCGGGCACAGCCGCCCAAGCGAGGGCGCCTACCGCGATGCCCGCTAGCAGCCCTCCGACCGCGCCTTCGACTGTCTTGTTCGGTGAGATGTGCCGCGCAAGCGGGCGTTTGCCGATTGACTTGCCCACGAACAGTGCGGCGCTGTCGGATGCCCACAGCACGAGGAATAGTGCGACGAGCGGCGTCCAGCGAAAGGAGAGAACTGCGCCTTCGGCCTTCCCCGCTTGGAGCGGCAGAAGCGACAGGAGCGGCAAAGCGATCCAGAGCACCGCCGCGATGACACCACGAAAGCGGGGGTCGTCATTCGTGTCGAAGCGGTAGGTTCCGTGGAAGGCGATGAACCACGCCAGCCCGAGCCAGCCCGCAGCTGGGAGAACGGGCGCAATCGCCACCAACACGCCGGTCACAGCTGCAAGTGGCAGGGCAACGAAGGGCGGTGCGGAATATGGGCGCTGCACCTCGACCGAACAGATGAGGCAAAGCATGCCAGCAAACAATCGCAGGGGGAGGTCGCTGGCGGATGCGGCAACGAGTAGTAGAGGCGGGATTCCCAGCACCGCCACAAGGATGCGCGCGGCCATACCGTTCACGCCCCGAGTTGGCGAACCTTCTTCATTATCCGCTGGATAGCGTTGTCCACGCACTTTGTGGAGCGACCCAGCGCCTTGGCGATTTCGGCGTAGGGCCAGGCGAGGATGTAGTATTCAAGCACTTGGCGCTCCAGGTCGGAAAGGTTCCGCACAAGCGCGTCCAGCTCTTCCTGGAGGATGCGAGCGAGCGCTTCGCGTTCGGGGTTTGGGCACCACGGGTCAACGAGAACGTCGAGGAGGATGATCTCACCTCGCTCGCCGATCGCTGTGTAGAGGCTCGTTGCGGAGTTGAGCGGGCCGTGTTTCTTGCGGCGGAAAGTCTTCACGGCGGATTCGATCTGCCTGTGAATGCAAAGATCTGCGAAGGCGCTAAAGTGCGCGGATCGGTCCCTGCGGAAGTCGCGGATCGCCTTGTAGAGCCCGATCATCCCTTCCTGGATGACGTCTTCCTGCTCGGCGCCACGAAAGAAGTACCGCTTGGCCCAAGACTCCACTTTCGGGCGGTAGCGATCCAGGAGCCACTCCGTTGCCCGTTGGTCGCCCTCCTTGGCAAGAGTCAAGTAGTACTCATCAATGTGAAATGAATCGTGTGCAAAGTCTGATGCTACAACAGCGGACATGCGCGCTCCCCTTCCCCATATCAGATTTTGTCAGTGAAACGCTTCGCACTGAACACCCCTTTGCGAGAGTGTAAACCATTGCGCCGTTGCTTGTCAACAGTTGCGAAGAGTTTTTTCGACGCGCAGCAAAAAAGTGAAGGCGCCCTTGTGACGCCTTCGTTGAATCGTGGTCGAACGTTGTGGGGCTAGGGGTTGACCGTTACCTTGATGGTGCCGGTCCACGGCGTCTTTAGGCCGTACTTGTCGCGGATAGTGCAAGTGACCATGTACTCGCCGGGAATGCGGAACCTGTGATACACTGCGGGCCCGTTCGCATCATCCTGCACGCCGTTAGATGCATCAAAGTCCCACGCGTATTCCAGCACAGAGTAGCCGCCTTCCGCGGATGCGGTGAGCAACACTTCATCCCCGCGGGCGAGGTTCATCTCGGTGCGGTCGAGAAAGCCCTGGATGGGTGTCGAGTCGGTTACCACCCGCACCTCGCCGAGGTAAAAGATGGTCCGGGCGTCACCGCTGACGGCGATCCGGTCAACGACCATATTCGTGCGGTCAAAGCCCGGGATCGCGAAAACGGGAATCCCGACCCGCACCCACCTGCCGGCGGCCTTGCCTGCCGAGGTGAGGGGCAAGAACAATTCCGTAGCCTTTCCGTCGGTGGTCCAGAGAATGACGCGAAGGTTCTCCATTTGCTTTGCCGGGCGCGTGGTGGATACCGTTCCGCCGCCGGAGGTGCCGCCACCTCCGCCAGAAGAAACACCGCCGCCCGCGCCGAGGCCGCTCCCTCCGGAGCCGCCGGACGCGGCACCCGCTTGGACCTCAAGGGGGAAGACGGAGAACACGAGCAGATTTTCTTTACTTGCAGCGAAGCGCCTCAGGTCGGGCTTTCGGCCCAGGGTCAGGATAACACCCTGGAAGTACCCGCTGGTGGTTACTTTGATCGAGTGCTGCCCGGCGGACGAGCGGTCGGTGCTCTCTTCGCCGGAGCCGCTGCCCCACGCCTGGAGCGCAATCTGCTCGGTCTCAAGTGGCTGCCCGGCGTACACGCTGTAGTCCACCTGTGCGGGCGCCGCCGCAAAAATCGTCAATGCCAAAGCCGTTATCATCGTCCTGCTCCTTCCGCTACGCATTCTGTACTAATCGGGAGCTTCGTTGCCCTCGATGGGACGCGGTCACCCGTTAGGACGCTTCAGGTCGGCCAAACAGCACACTTCGGGCGCTATTCGGGCTGCGTCGCATCGGCGGCCAAACAGAAGGGCTGAATCTCGCTCGCTGTTCCAAGTTGCTCGTCCACCGTTAGGAGGACACCGCAAACGACGCCCGGCCCTGCAGCGACTTCCAGGCGCAGCGGCATGAGGCTTTTCAGCCGCCGCAAAATGATGTCGGTGTTCATACCAATGACTGATTCGCGCGCGCCGCACATGCCCACGTCGCTGAGGAACGCGGTGCCGCCCGGCAGGATGCGTGCGTCCGCGGTCTGGACGTGTGTGTGAGTGCCGAGTACCGCCGCGACGCGCCCGTCGAGGTACCAACCCATCGCCGTCTTCTCGCTGGTCGCCTCGGCGTGGAAGTCCACGACCCTCACGACGGTGTCTGCTTCCTCCAGCAGGGCGTCGACGCATCGAAACGGATCGTCATACGGCCGGTCCATGAACGTACGCCCGCACAGGTTGAGCACGGCTACCGCGAGAGAGTCCTTCTCTACCAGCATCATTCCGCGCCCAGGCGTGCCGGGTGGGAAGTTCGCCGGCCGAACAATCGGCTTCCCCGAGTCGAGGTAGGTGGAGATCTCCGACCGATGGAACGCATGGTTCCCGAGGGTGATGACGTCCACTCCGAGCGAGAGGAGATCGTCAGCGATGCCAGGCGTGATGCCAAAGCCGGCGGCAGCGTTCTCGCCGTTTGCAATAACGAGGTCTGGGGCGTGAGCCTCTCTAAGTGTCGGCAGCGCCACCGCGACCGCGTTGCGACCGACGGAGCCGACGATGTCCCCCAAAAAGAGGATGCGCATAGGAAGAGACTACCGCATCATCCCCTTCCATGTACTAGTCTTAGTCTCTGACGGGCTCATCCAGCGCGGTCCGGATCGCCTCCTCCGAAAAGCCACGGGCTGCGAGCCTTCGGCCGATTTGTGCAGGAGTCAGCACGCCCTTTCGTCGCAGGTCGGCTACGGCGTACACGACCGTCTCCGATTCGGGTTTGAGTCCCCTCAGGGCGCGGTTGATCGCGTTGTCAGAGGCAAAGCGTTGCCGCAGTTCAGCCTCGATGCGCGCCGGTCCATAGTGCTTTTTGAAGTCAAGCCGGTGAGCGATTTCGCGCGCCAGCTTCACATCGTCGAGGTACCTTCGCTTTTGGCACACCTCGATGACGTATTCGACCTCATCTGGCGGGCAGCCGCGCCGGGCGAGCGCGCGCCGCAGCTCCTCGACGAAGTAGTCGCGGTT
>PSLA01000028.1:0-2563 GCA_040289295.1 Armatimonadota bacterium | reverse complement strand
AGCGCAACCGCGAGTGTGTCGTTAGAGGCGGGGGCCGGGTCTGTGTTAGGCAGACGATTCCTCCTCGTCCTCAATGGCTGCGACTGCGCTGGGCGAGGAGAAGTTCGCGGCGCGCCGCTCGGCGAGCAGCTCGCGAACGCGGGAGTCAATCTCGTCGAGGAGTTGCGGGTTGTCTTGCAGGAAGCGCTTGGCGTTATCCCGTCCTTGGCCGAGTCGCAAATCGCCGTAGTTGTAGTACGTGCCGCTGCGTGTGATGACGTCCAGGCCGCTTGCGACGTCGAGCACGTCGCCAGCGCGAGAGATACCTTCGCCGAAGATGATGTCAAACTCACATGCTTTGAACGGCGGTGCGACCTTGTTCTTCACCACCTTGACCTTCGTTCGCGAGCCCACGGGCTCGGCGCCGTCCTTCAGCGTCTCAGCGCGGCGAACTTCGAGGCGCACGGAAGCCCAAAACTTCAGCGAGCGACCGCCGGGAGTGGTCTCGGGGTTCCCGTACAGCACGCCGATCTTCTCGCGCAGCTGGTTGATGAAGATAGCCGCCGTGTTCGTCTTGCTGACATTACCGCCGAGTTTGCGCAGCGCTTGCGACATCATCCGCGCCTGAACGCCCACGAACTGGTCGCCCATCTCGCCCTCGATTTCCGCCTTGGGAACGAGCGCGGCGACCGAGTCGAGCACGACGATGTCCACCGCGCCCGTGCGGACGACTGCATCCATGATTTCTAGTGCCTCTTCCCCGCTCGAGGGTTGCGAGATGTATAGCTTGTCCACGTCCACGCCGAGAGCACGTGCGTACTCGACGTCCATGGCATGTTCTGCATCAACGAAGAGGGCGACTCCGCCCTTCCGCTGCGCCTGGGCGATGATGCTCAGCGCGAGGGTGGTCTTTCCGGAGCTTTCGTTTCCGTAGATCTCGGTGATTCGGCCGCGTGGAACGCCGCCGATGCCCAGCGCCAGGTCGAGGCTGAGGGCGCCGGTTGGGATCGCTTCGACGCGCTCCGCGGCAGCCTCTCCAAGCCGCATGATAGCTCCTGGCCCGAACGACTTGTTCAGATGGCCGAGGGCCATTTCCAGCGCCTTTTCTTTCTCCATCGCGTTGATCTCTTCGACTACGCCTTGAGTCTTCTTTTTGCTTGCCATTGATGTTGTTCTCCGTGTGTCCAAGTAATCCTGATAGGTGCACAACAGTCCACCATATGCGACTGGCGGTGTCAAGAGCTTTAATTCGCCGCCTGTCGTCTTTGTCCTGCGGGCCGGTTGGGTGTATCCTACCATCATGCTCATCACTTTGGCGCTCGGCGTTCTCGTTCAGGGAAGTGCTCCCACCTGGATTCCACCGTACAATCCGTCAGGGCCGGTTGTCGAGGTGGTGGTCGAAAAGCGCGGCGCGTTCCGCATCACCACCGATCCGAAGACCTCTCCAAAGACGGTCGAGCACATCCTCTCGCTCGTGAGGAGTGGCTTCTACGACCGGCAGCGCGTGCACCGCGTCGAGTTCTGGGTGACGCAGTGGGGAGCGCCCGCCAGCAAAGACAAACCGATTGACTCGGACGAGGTGCTCGGCGGCGGCTCGGGCAAACAACTGCCATTCGAAATGAGCGACGTTGACTTCGTTCGCGGTATCGTAGGCGTGGCGAGCACCGGGCTTCAAGTGGGCGGGGACTCGCAACTGTTCATCATCAAGCAGGATCGGCTGTACCTCTGGCGGAGTTACGCCGTGGTTGGCAAGGTGACGCAGGGTATGGACGTGGTGGACCGCATCCGGCGAGGCGACCGCATCACCCGGATGCGCGTGCTGTCGGGGTAGCGCCACGCGATCTCAGCGCGAGCGCCAGTCCCCGCTCGGCACCTCGACCGCGCCCTCGACGGTGCGCGCGAAGTACGCCCATGCGAGGTGCTTGCCGTCTTTGGTTTCGCAGAAGGTCAGCGCGCGGTAGTAAAGCGAGTGCTCGAGGTCGCCGTAGCCGCGGAAGCCTTCATAGAAGTCAATGTCTAGAAACAGCGCGTCGAGGTTCTTGTGCCGGATGCACTCACCGTAGACAATGGAGTCTTTCGCAGGGCGCAAGCAGGGTATGTCCTCGAAGGCGTACAGCCGCCCTCGGACGGTTGCCGGGACCCAAGAGAGCACGTCCTCGTCCGGTTGGATGCGCAACTCCTGTGGCTCGCCCGCCATCAGCGTCCCATAGACGAACAGCCGGTCGGTGATGAGCGGAACGATCTTGCTCGCAGCCGCGGCGTCGAGTTGCGCCTCGCCCTCGAGGCCGTACGCCCGAAGCCCTTGTTTCACGACTTCGACATACGGCTCGGACGCGGGGACAGGCGTTGACTCCGCCTTTTGTTCTGGCACGCGGTACGTCATCACCTGTATCGGCTGGCCGTACTCATCGAAAACGGTCACGGGAATGCGTTCATAAACCCGGGGTGCCTCTTCCTTCCGGTCAAGCACCTTCCATCCGTCATCGCTTTCGGGCAAAAGAATGGCGCTGCCGGACTCCGATCGTGAGGCGCGAGGAGGTCTGACTAGGAACACGACGCCGTGCACCGCCTGCGCCGTCCTCTC
>PSLA01000027.1:20703-25170 GCA_040289295.1 Armatimonadota bacterium | reverse complement strand
ACGTCGCGCTGCAGACGTACCGCCAAGAGTGGAACGGCGCTGATGTGTTCACGTCTTGAGAATCCTTTACCGTCCTCGGGCTTCCTGGGGCATCGCGCAGCGATCCGACGAGGATGCACCTCGCGCCACCATTGCCGGGAGTATCGGATAGGGACTGGATTGGGCCTTGCGGCTACGACGTTGATCGCAACCCCAACGCAGGGCCCGCGACATGCCGGATGCATTTCATAAGCAGCATGTCAGACAATGGAAGGCAAATCTTCCGCTCGTGGGAGGAGATACACAAGAGCCTGCTCCGGCGCGCAGCCGATTGAGCATCGCGCGAATAGATGGCCCTCGTCACCCCATCCGTTGGGCGAGCAAGCTCATCGGGCGTCCCACGAACTCGTCCTCGGCAACTTCTGAAACGCCCCTAACACCCGTACGCACAGGACGAATCGTCGCCTGCGGGCGCACGTGCTGTCCAGCGATTGCGGGCCCAGCATCGCGCCGAGGACGGACTCGACGGTTGCGCCGTTGCAGTCTGTATCGAAGCCCGCCTCGACCACCATGCAGACCGAGCGCTCAAACTCGCCTCCGCCGTGCAGAAGCGCCCATGTTACGACCTCGGCGTTCGAAACGGCGTGACACCAATCATGCTGCCGGACCTCGTTCCACCGGTTGTGGATCGGCTTGCCGAGCATGCAGCCGGCGACTTTCCCCCGCCATGCGCCCCTGATCCGATTTTCAAGGTCATTGGGCTGCAAGTCGAGCGGAAGGGCGCCTGGACAACGATAGAAGATACTCTGTAGGTCGTTCGGCTCATCATCGGCGGTGGCGCTCGGCCAACGCTGAACCTCGTCACACAGGCGAAAGAACGCAGCGGGCGGCACGGGGTCGGAGCGTTCAAGGCGCGCGAAATCGTTTAGGAAGCGGCTGATGTCCTTTCCCTCCTGCGCCCCTTGTAGTCGCTCGGTCTCAACATCCGCGGGAATCGGAATCAGCCACCGCGTGTCCACCAGCGCCATTTTGATGCACCTGGTTGACGCGGAAGCGGCAATATCGGGTAGGAACGGAGCCATGCCGAGCGCTCGTCCGTTCCTTGCCGCAATTGGTGTTGCCGTTGCCTTGGGCTCCTGCTCCCTCAGCACGCCGACCTTTCCGAAGATTCTGTTCACCACGGATCGGGACGGCTCCCTTCAGGTGTACAAGATGAACATCAACGGGAGCAGCGTCTTTCGCATTACGAGCCTCGGCTCGAACAACCAGATGGCCACGCTCGAAGCGGCGGGGCACTGGGTTGCGTTCGTTTCCGACCGGAACGGAAACCTGGACATCTACTTGACGACGCTCTCGGGAAGCAGCGAGACGCAGCTGACCACGGACGCCGCAGACGACTACCTACCCGCCTTCAGCCCCGACGGCACGAAGATCGCGTTCGTCTCCGAACGGGACGGCAACCCGGAGATCTACATCATGAACGCGGACGGGACCGGGCAAACGCGACTCACGTTCGACGCAGGCGAGGACACGATGCCCGCTTTCAGCCCGGATGGCACGAGGATCGCGTTCGTTTCCGATCGCACCGGCACAAAACAAGTGTTCCTCGTTAACGTCGATGGAACCGGTGAGACGAATCTTAGCAACAACGCCTTCAAAGATACGACGCCGAGTTTTAACCTCGATGGAACGCGAGTCCTGTTCAGCACGAACCAAGACGGTAACTTTGAACTGTACACGATGAAACTGGACGGTTCCGACCGCGTGCGAGTCGCCGCGATTAACGGGGACGAGTTCAACGGCAGTTACATCCCCGATGGGAGTCGAATCGCGTTCACGTCCGACGTTTCGGGCAACGTAGAGATTTACACGGTTACAACTTCCGGAGCCAGCGTCACGAACATCACGAACAACGCGGGCATTGACACGAAGACCACTACGCTGATTGCGCCGCGCTGAAACCCGCCATCATTCGAAGTAGTCGCTCTTCATCGAACTGTTCGCGCGATAGGAAGCACTGCAGTGCGCCGTCCTTGATCTTGCCCAGCGTGCTCTTCCCGGCCCCGTTCTCACCGACCAAGGCATGGCACGAGCCAGCCTTTACGGAAAAGGACACATCGGCAAGGGCTTGAACGCCGAGATGGCTTTTGGAGATGTTCTCGAAGGCGACGGAGTAACTCTCGCCCATGCCAGGTTCTACCCAGGCGAAGGCAGATACATGTGGCGCACGGTGGGGAGCTTCGGCGCCTCTGAGAGGCGCAGAATAGGGGAGGACTTTGCGGCGTCCTGGATGGGCACAAGTTCCCAAGCGATGACGCCGTCGAGCGACTGCGCCTCGAGCATGTGAAATGCGAGACGGGCGAGCGGCTGGGAGGAGCGCACGAGGAAGGAGCCCTCGGGGACGCGGACTGCCCCCGGAATGTAGCGCCCTTCCAGCGCGACGAGTCGATGACCCTGGAACGCGGTATGCGCCCGCTGCAAAGACGAGACTTCGAACCACTCGCCCGGGCCGGACCACTCCTCGGTCGTTCGCTCGACGATGATCCCGTGGCGCGCAAGCACGTCGGCTGCGCTGGTCGCGTCTGCGGGCAGGATCCAAGCTGCAGGCATCGTCGCTGTAGTCGTTACGCGAAAGCGGTCGAAAACATCCAGCTGCTGCGATCGCACCTCGCCGATGCTGAGACCCTGGCCGGTACCTTGCTTCTCGAGCAAGACTCCCTCGACACCGCGCGAGGCGAAGTCGAATCGCACGCCGAGCTGATGTCCTTGGAGGGCGGCTGCCCGACGATCTGCCTCGATAACGGCCGAGCGAATCGCCTCAGCGTTGTCGTACGCGTATTGGACGACGGCGTCTACGAACCACTTGGTAACCATCACCCGCTCGCGGAACGGGAGGTAGCTCGTCGCCTCAGAGAGGACGGCGATGCGGTTGCGCAGCCCGACATAGTTGGTAACGTACCTGCCTTCCTGGCCATAGGCATACCAACCCCCGCCCTGGAGGTTGCCGTAGTCAAACAGTTCGTATGCCCTCTCGCGCTTCGCCTTTGTGCGAATTTGTGGCAACATCACATCTCGCGAGAGTGAAAGGATGCCGGGATCTGTATTGGGGTTAAGGGGCGGCGAGTATGTGAGCTGATAACCGTGGCGCGTGCCGTTCGTGGTGTGCAAGTCCACCATCACGTCGGGGTCCCATCGGTTGTAGACTGCGTCGAGCACGGCTTTCATCTCTGGCGACTCGGCTTTTACCGCGTCGCGGTTCAGGTCTAAGCCCTGGCCGTTTGTCCGTTGTCCCACGCGCTCGGGGCCGTTTTGGGACGGACGATTCCTTCGGCCGTCGCCGAGGTCATCGTTCCCATCGGTGTTGTAAACGGGGCAGACGAGGAGCACAAGGCGATCGAGCAATCGCGGGTTCGCTGCGAGGTCGCGCAGCAGCATGAGAGACGCCTCCTTTCCCTCAACCTCGCCGCCGTGGATGTTGGCTTGGATGTACACCACCACCCTGCCAAGCCTCCTGGCGGCGGAAGGCGTAGCCGCATCCGACGTGGAGCACACGACGAGGGCGATGTCCCTGCCCTGAACGCTCTTTCCGACGACCTCGAAACGCAGCGGCGCGCCGGCCCGTTGCAGCTCGCGCACGAAGGCGTGCGCGTCCTCAACGGTGCTGGTCTCCCGGTAGTCGGTCGCTTCGGCGCGAGTAAGGGGTGCGGGCGTTTGGAGTGAGGCGGCGAGAGCAAGTCCGCCTGCCAGAAGCAGCATCTGCATGGCGAACGATTCTACACGCTGGAGCCTGCGTCTGACTTCGGCTGACCTTCAAGCCCTCGCACTCAGCGGCTTCGAGGAACCCCCATGTGTTGATGATGGCGAAGTCGGAGTAATCTGCGCTCGCGTCTACTCGGAAGCCGTTCTTGAGAAGAACGCCAGCAATCTCCTCGGAGTCCACATCGTTCTTGGCGCAGCCCCGGGTAATGATTCGAACGACGTGCATCGCACGCTACTATACCATACCGACGCGGTATCTCGCCCCATCACGGAATCGAGCCAGGAGATAAAGCGGCTGACCCGCACGTCATAGAATCGCCCACCGTAGGTTACTCCGTCTGCAAGCGCCTCGTGAATTCCGGCGACCTTCCATTTGCCGTCGGTGTCCCGAATCAAACTTGGGCCGCCGGAGTCGTGGCCGGCAATGATGCACTCC
Organism: Armatimonadota bacterium; assembly: GCA_040289295.1. Taxonomy (GTDB): domain Bacteria; phylum Armatimonadota; class Fimbriimonadia; order Fimbriimonadales; family ATM1; genus J051. Next base: position 20,996 of record PSLA01000027.1, on the reverse strand, counting down.
TTCTCCACGGGGCCGCCGTCTTGATAGGCGTCCGGCGCGCCCGGAGCGTCGAAATCCATGCGCAGTTGCCAGTCGGTCACTACGGAGACGCGGTTGAAGCCGGCGCGCCGCACGCCGTCGGAGTTCTGCACCTGTTTGAGGGCCCCGCCCTCTGGTCGAAACGTGTAACCATAGCCGACAACCGCCACTAACTTTCCTTTCTCGTCGTCCTTACGGTAAGGCTCGTACCAGGTGGTGAACGTGTTCGGCGCGAACTCAAGAAGCGCAAGATCCGGCGAGAGCTGCGGCGGGGG
>PSLA01000027.1:0-20547 GCA_040289295.1 Armatimonadota bacterium | reverse complement strand
TGCTACCCGGCCACTGCCTGCCGACCCTGCCGACGCCCTGCCACTCCTTCGTTGGCAGGTCGGGCACGATTCCGCTCGCACTCGCTGCGAGCGCCCCGACCGCGAGAACCCAGCAAAGATACAGGCCGCATTTGTTGTCCAACATGCCTTTTAGACGACCGAAACCACGATTGAGGTTAGGATTTTTGGCGGGCGGTCGCTCGACGCGCTCTCAACGTTGGTACACTATTTTTAAGAAACATTCATGTTCCTCGCGCTGACACTCTGGGCGAGCATCGCGCCGACTCCCGCCGCACCGACGGTGAGCGTCATCCCTGCCGAGGTGAATCTGCCAGGCTTGTACAGCGAGCAGAGGCTCATTGTGGTCGAGGAGGGTTCGGGCAAGGTTCAAGACATTACGGCGGAGGCGACGTTCGACGTTAAGGGACCCTTCGTCGTGGTGGATGGCGTCGTGCGACCGAAGGCTGCAGGCACGGGCTCGGTGTTCGTGAAACACGGAGGGCAGCAGCGGGAGGTGCGTGTAAGCGTTTCCCAGACGGCGGTTTCGAACTTCTCCGCCACGGTGCAGCCTGTGCTCGCAAAGGGCGGATGCGCGGCGCGGGCTTGCCACGGGGCCGAAGGCGGTCAGGCGGGTTTCGCCCTCACACTCTTCAACGTGGACATGACTGGGGATGCGCGCGCCATCACCGCAGGGCCGCGCCGCGTGAACCTCGACGAGCCAGAGAAGAGCCTCGTTTTGCTGAAGCCGACCGCCGCGACCACGCACGGCGGCGGAAAGCGCTTCTCTGCGGACAGCGCCGCGGCTCGCGCCCTGGCAGAGTGGATTGCCGCCGGTGCGCTGGCGGAGAACGGCGATGCTCCGTTCCTCACGGACCTCAGCATCCATCTCCCATTAGAACGATTCACAACTGCGAACGAGAAGTGCCGCGTCCTCGTTACAGCTACGTTCAGCAACGGCGTGAAGAAGGACGTTACGGGCTTGGCGGTCTTCTCGACTACGGACGACGGCGTGGCAACGGTGAGTGAAAATGGCGTCGTCACTGCGTTGCGACGGGGCGACGCTTATCTCGTGGCGAGGTACGGGCGATACATCACGTCGGCGCCTCTTCTCGTTGACATTCCTCTTAAGCAAAAGCCACCAGTCATCGCTCGCTATCAGGCGGCGAACGAGATTGACCGCGTTTTGGCTGCGCGCTGGGAGCGCATGGGAATCGCACCAAGTTCCGCAGCGGACGACTGGACCTTCCTGCGTCGCGTGTATCTCGACCTCATCGGAACGCTTCCGAAACCCGAGGAGGTCACGGACTACGTAAACAGCAGGTCGCCGAGGAAGAAGGAGGAGTTGGTGGACTCGTTGCTTCGCCGACCGGAGTTCATCTATTACTGGACGCAGTGGTGGGGAGACATGTTGCGCATTGAGCGAAACACAATGCGGGAGGCCGGAGTACGTGCGTTTACCCAGTACATCCGCACTTCCCTGCTGAACAACAAACCGCTTGACCAGATGGCGAGAGAGATGCTCACCGCGACCGGCCGTACATTCACCGACGGCCCTGCGAACTACTTCAGGCCGACCGCGCGTATCGAGGACGCCGTCGTGCAATTCTCGCGCGTGTTCATGGGTGTGAGGATGGATTGCGCGCAGTGCCACAACCATCCATACGAGAGTTGGACGCAAGACGACTTCTACAACCTGGCGATGTTCTTCCGCCAAACTCGTTTGCGCGCAGGTCCGGATCGCGACGAAGTAACGGTCGAGAACCTGCCGCAACCTGAGCCGCTGAACATTCCGCGACGGGCGGTGAGGACGCCCGCGACGCCGATACTCCCGGGTACACGCGAACAGTCGAGGAGCAATAAAAACCTACGCGAGGTACTCGCCGATTGGCTGACCTCGCCTGAGAACGAATACTTCGCGCGAGCGTTCGCGAACCGCCTTTGGGCGAGGATGATGGGGCGGGGAGTTTTCGAGCCGCTTGATGACTATCGTAGAACGAACCCGCCAAGTGACCTTGCGCTCATGGATGCGCTCACGAACCTGCTTCGAGACAAGCGATACGACATGCGCGCCTTTCTTCGTGAAATCGTGCTCACCCGAGCGTACTCGCTGTCGTCTGACACGAACCCGTCCAACGAGAAAGACACCCAGTTCTTCAGCCGCTACTATCCGAGGCGCGTGCCCGCTGAAGTGCTCGCGGACATGATCGCTCAAGCAACAAAGCGTCCAGACCGATACAACGGGTATCCAGAAGGGACGCGCGCCATTGAGCTCGAGGAGCCGAACACGTTTAGCCGTATCCTCGACGTGTTCAACCGCCCGCGAAGGCGCGTTGTTACCTGCGAGCGCGATGACTCGCCTAGCCTGGAACAGGCGCTCTTCCTGCTGAACAACGGCGCGATCCATAACAAAATCACATCCCGCGAAGGAATCGTGATTCAGTTGCTAAATCAAGGGAAGACGACAGACGAAGTCATTACCGAGCTTTACCTTCGAACGTTATGCCGCCCGCCAACCCCTGCCGAACGAGCGGTGATCCAGCGCGAACTTGGGCAATCGAATCACCCCGCCGAGGTCTTGCAGGACGCCCTCTGGGCGTTGCTCAACACGAAGGAGTTTCTGTACAATCACTAGAGGTGCAACATGAACAGCCATGACCGAGAACTTGTCTCCTTTTTGATGGAGGACCGGTGGATCCAGGACTGCGAAGGCTGGAGCCGACGCAACTTCCTTAAGATCGGCCTCTCAGGGCTATTGGCGCTCAGCCTGCCCGACCTGCTGCAGCTGAAGGCGCTTGCGGCGCAGCCGGAGGGGCGGAAGCGAAGCGTCATCCTCTTGTTCATGAACGGCGGCCCCTCCCACATCGACACATTCGATCCGAAGCCAGACGCCGGCGCGGAGTATGCCGGCCCGCTGAAGGCGATACCGACCAAAGTGGACGGCGTGCAGATTTGCGAGGCGCTGCCGAGGCTCGCGCAGCGGATGGACCACGCCGTGCTCGTCCGCTCAATGCGCAGTGGAGAAAACAGCCACGAACGGGCTCAGCACCTCTTACAAACTGGATACTTACCGCTTGCATCGCTTGAATACCCGAGCTACGGCGCGGTGATTGCGAAGGAGCGGGGTGACCATTCGGTGCTTCCGAACTATGTCGCAATCGGCGGACGGCCGGAGGGCGTGGGCCCCGGCTTCCTCAGCCAGGCGTTCGCGCCGCTCGAGGTCGGAAACCCAGCGCAGCCGAACTTCGCTTTGCCGGATGGCAGCCCGCCCGGGAACGTTTCGCCGGAGAGAGTCAGCAGACGGAAGGCGTTCCTCGAAGCACTTGACACCTTCAGGCGAGACAACGACCGCATGAAAGCGAAGGACACGTTCTATAACAAGGCGTTTGCGATCATGGAGAGCCGCGAAGCACGCACAGCGTTCGAGATAAGCCGCGAACCGCAACCGCTGCGCGAGGAGTACGGTATGAACGCGTTCGGCCAGGCGTGCCTTCTCGCAGTGCGACTCGTGGAGGCTGGAGTGGACTTCGTCACTGTGACCCTTGGCGGATGGGACACGCACGAGAACAACTTCATCCAACTACCGAACCGCCTGTTGCCAATGATGGATCAAGCAATGGCGGCGTTGTTCGACGATTTGCAACGCAGAGGCCTGTTCGAGTCGACACTCGTCGTCTGGACAGGCGAATTCGGACGAACCCCACGAATCAACAACAACGCAAACCCGGGTCGAGATCACTGGGGCAACGCGTGGTCGGTGCTCTTGGCTGGCTGCGGCATCGAAGGCGGCCGCGTCATAGGTCGCACGGACGAGCGAGGCGCCGAGGTCGTCGAGACACCCGTGACGCCTGAAAACCTCGCCGCGACCATATACGACAAGGTCGGGATAGACTACAAGAAGTACTACGAAACGCCGTCGGGTCGACCGATTCGGTTGGCTGCTTCGGAACCGATTCCCGGCGTGTAGCGTATGCGACTGGAAGCGGGCGGGAAGCGACTTCGAAGGGGGCTCCGGCGCTGGGAGCACGCGGGGCTGCGCACGATGACGGCGGCACAGATCTACGATGCGGCGTTCGCAATCTATCGCCGTGGTGGTGGCAGTCTCATTCGCCTTACACTGATCCCATCCGCCATCGTCTACGCGCTGTCGATGCTCGCATACGAGTTGGTAGGAAAGGATTTGCTGACCACCGGCAGCCCCGAGAATGCTCTGGCGGCTGCAGGCGAGTTGGGACTCACAGTTCTCATCGGCGTTGTGCTCGCTGCGCCCCCCGTGCTGGCGGCCTACGCGCTTATGCTCGCCCTGGTCGCGGGCTGGACGGCGGAGCGAACGCTCGGGCGCGAGCCTGACGGGCGCGCGCTCTTCCGACAAGCGGTGTCTCGCCTTCCGTCCCTGATGGGAGTTGTGGGGCTGGTTACTCTGCGAGCGTGCCTCGCGCTCATCATTTCGTTCGCGTTGATTGTGGTTTCAGCGCTGATGAGCGAGCGACTCGGCGCGCAGTTCGTTGCGGTTCTTGGAATCGTGGGGCTGTTTTCGGCGCCGGTGATTATGCTTTACGTGTTTGGGCGACTTTGCCTCGCACCGGTCATCGTCTTCCTCGAAGGGCTGTCGCCCAGACAAGCGATCGCGCGCAGTCGGCAGTTACTGGACGAACTGTCGCTGCCGGCGCGCAGGTTGGGTCGCGGAGACCTGGTTGCCGTAGGGCTTTTCCTGCTAACGCTCGTGCTGCAGCTCATCTTTTGGTGGTCGTTCTTGATCCCTACGGACATCCTGCAACAGTATCTCGCGTCGGCTGGCGTCGCGGAGAACTCGATACTCTGGATGGCGGTGTATCGCAGCATCGCTACCCTCGCTCCGTTTGCTGCCTTTGTTTTGTTGCATCCGGTGCTCATTGCCGGCGTGGTTCTGCTCTATTACGACCGACGCATTCGCGTAGAGGGGCTTGACATCCAACTTTTGGCCCAGAACGTGTGGCAGCGAGGGGAGGCAGACTTTGAGATTTAACGCCGCCGGCCGCCTCTGGCTTGCGCTGCTTTTTCTTGGCCTCTGCTCGTCGGCATTCGCTCAAGAGACACCAGGCGAGTGGGCACGGCGGCTGAGGCAAGCCCAGACGGCGTCAAGGGAGGAGCAGGTGGAGACGCTTCGCGAGTTCGCACGCTCCGAGATCGCTCGCTCGGAGCAGAGCTTTCGGGAGGAACTCGCAAACATGCTCGCTTCGCAAGACTCTGAGGAAATTCGCGACGGCATAGAGGCTCTCGCGTCCGTACTCGAGGTCTACGAACGCGCTGAAACCCCGATTGAAACGAATGCAAACGACGCCGCGAGCCGCATCCTATCCGAGCCGCAATTCCGCAAGGTGGACGAAGCACCCAGCAACTGGTTGAAGCGAGCGCTGGAGTCCCTCGAAAGGATCGAACCCGAAGAGCGCGAGCCGCAGAGTAATCGGTTCGAGCTGACGAGGATCAACTTGGAGCCGCTGTTCTATGGCATCATCGTGGCGTTGGCCGTCGGGGCAGGCGTTGCTCTGTTCTTTTTTGCTCGCGGTTGGAGGAGCACGCGAGCAACGGGAGCGGCGAAAAAGAAGCGCAAGGTCGGTTTGCTCGAGGAGGGCGAGGAGGCGCTTCGCACGGATGAGTGGCTCGCCCGCGCCGACGAACTGGAACGAAGCGGGCGCTTCAGGGAGGCCGTACGATGCCTGTACCTTGCAGTGCTGATGCGCCTGGACGACGCCGGACTTGTGTACTTCGACCGCTACCAAACCAACTGGGAGCACCTGCGCCGCATCGAGGCGTCCAACGTACCGAGCGACGTGCAATACCGCAACCTAACCCAAGAGTTCGACCTCATCTGGTACGGCGAGCGACCCACGAACGCGGAGCACTGTGCAACATTCCGCCGGGAGTATCTGCGATTAACGGAGGCCCTCACTGGTGGTCCCGCCACTCTTTCCCACCAGGAGAAGGCTGAGGTGAGGGACCCTACTCAAGGCGGCGGGAGCCAGGGAAGCACGAACGGATGAGCAATCGAATCCTCCTAACACTTGGCGCGATGGCAATTCTCGGAGTGCTCGCGTTGCTGCTCGTGGTCGTCGGCAAGCCCCCACGCGAGATCGTGCCTTCCAGCCTTTCCGCAAAACCCGGCGGCGCGCTCGGACTGTATCGCCTGCTGGAAGCCGAGGGCATACCAGTCAAAAGATGGTTCGAGGAGCCACGGGAGGATGACCCCGAGGTCGGGGCGATCCTCGTCTTCGTGAGCGACGAGCAATTCTCCTACTTCGCCGAGTGGCACTTCCGTAGGCGTGAGGCAGAGCTGTTGCCTATCGTCCTCCGCACGCCACCCGAACTTCCGAGTGCGCAGCAGATGGAAACAGTCGAGGTGACCGCGCACGTGAAGGCGCTCGAGGGGGTTTCAAAGGTTTACAAGCGCTCTACCGCAACGGGGCGTTTCCGGAGTGGCATGCTGCGTCAGGGAAACTACGCTGTCGTTGACGCCAAATTCGGCACGTACCCCTCGGCGCAGATTGTAGTGGCGGACGGGACCATGTTCCTCAATCAGAACCTTGACCAAGCCGACAACGCGCGCCTCGCCGTTGCCCTGGTGCGCAGTGTGCTGCCGCCCGGCAAGGCGGTCGCTTTCCCTGAGTACGAGTACGGGATAACGGGCACCAAGACGGTCTTCCAGGAGATCGGTCCGGCGTACTCCTCGTTTGTGGTTCAGTTCCTGCTGCTGTTCTTCCTTGTCGTGTGGACCTTGCATCGGCGCCTCGGCTACCCCGTTGCCGACCCACTGCGCCAACCGGGCATGGCGGACCACGTTCGCGCGCTCGGATACGTCTTGCGACGCGCCAAAGCGTACGACATCCTCCTTCGCACAGCCGTCGAGAAAACGGTTTGTCGCGAGGCGCGGCGGCTTGGGCTGGCACCAGACATCAGCCCCGAAGAGATGGCTAGACGCCTCGAGGAACCGCTCGCGTCACTCCTGGAGCGGGCCGCCCGTCTGCTGGAGGGTAAGCCTGACGCCACGGAGGCGGAGACGCTCGCCCGCCTCCTGAGAGAAGCAGGGGCGCACAAACCGCTGGGTCGGATGGGATAACATAGCACCGATGAAGCGCCTGATGTTCGGTTTTGCGTGCAGCGCCCTGTTGCTCGGCTGCAGCCCGGTGGAACAGCCAAGGGAGGCGGCGGAGCGCCCGGCAACAAATGCCGCGCCAAAGCGCGATTCGGCATCCCCGCCGGACTCGACCGCTCCAACGCAGGAGACAACGGAGAGCGTCGAGGCGCTGGCTGCGCAGTATGAGAAAGCCAAGCAAGCATTCGAGAGCGCCAAGAGCGACACAACGAAAAGCGCATACGTGGAGGCGACTGTGAAGTACGCCACCGCTGTAATGCTGGGCGACCTGCCGCCTCGCGAGAAGTATCCGCAGGCTCTGGAGCTTTACGAAGAGGCGCTGGGGCAAGATCCCAATAACGCTGAAGCCAAAACGAATCGTCAGCTCATCCTGGACATTTACAAGTCTATGGGCCGCGAGCCGCCGAAGTCAAAGGACGAGTAAATGGAGGTGCAACGGTCAGGGGGGAGGCCCTCCTGGTTCTGGGTCATCACGCTGTTGGCGCTTGGGCTGTCGAGTGCGCCGTACGTGTTTGGGCTGCTGAATCAACCTAAGCAGTCGGTCTATCTTGGCGTCCACTGGGGGTTTGACGACCATGCGGTGTATGCGGCATGGGCGAAGCAGGCGCAGGAGGGCAAGGTGCTATTCGAGAATCGGTTCACCACCGACCCGCAGCCGGGCTTGACGTTTCAAGCCTATTTTCTGCTCATCGGGAACATCGCAAAGTTCACCGGCATACCAGTTGCGATGCACATCGGGCGGCTGCTCTTCGGGTTGCTGTTCCTCTTCGCGCTGTACCGGTTGGTCTGCCGGCTCTCCGAAAGCTCGTTCGCGCGGGCGGTGATGTTCTCCACTGCGATCTTCGGCGCGGGCACGGGCTGGCTCTATTGGGTGCAATACCTGGGCGATCTGGGGATGAATCGCCCAATTGACGTTTGGCAGCCGGAGGCGTTTACGTTTCCCTCGTTGATGACGAACGGCCTATTCTGCGCGGCGCTATGGCTCATCGTGGTGTTTTGGAACGCGTTGCTCGATGCGCGCCATTCAGCGAAGGCGGTGGTTAGCGGCTTCCTCGCGGTGCTTGTGCTGACAAACATCCACACATACGACACGCTGACGATCGCCATCGTCGGCGTCGGTTTCCTGGCGTCTCAGATCGCCGCGAAAAACGTTACCGGGGCTTGGTTGCTCCGCGCCGGCATCATGGCTGCTGGTGCTTTGCCTTCACTGGGGTGGTTCCTTTACGTGCGAAGCAAAGACCCCGTTTTTGCCGCTCGAGCGGAAACGGTAACCACCTCGCCGAGCCTATACAACGTCTTGGTGGGCTATGGCCCACTGCTGTTGTTGGCGTTGCTGGCTTTCTTCATCGGACGCTACCGCAAGGAGACCGGTGAGTCGCCGGGCTATGGACACTCAGCGTGCACAATGGTGGCGGCGTTGCTCATCGCGCTCGTGATTCTTCAAGCACAGTCGGGTTTCTCGCTGGATCAGCCCTGGCTGGGCCCCATTCCCTGGCTCATCCTGGCCGTTGCCGGGGCGTTCATCTGTGCGTGGTTGAGGCCGCAAGTACCCGCCTACGGTCTGATGTTCGCCTGGATTGTGATGGGCATCATCGCGCTCTCCTATCCGGGCCTGTTCCAGCGGAAGCTCGCCATGGGACTTAGCATTCCTATTGGCTTGATGGCAGGCGCTTCCATCGCTTGGCTCCTCGAGCGAGTGCAGGAGCAGTCGCGCGCGTCCGTTGCTCTGCTCGCCGTGCTCGCAGTGTCAATCACGTCGCTGCGCTGGATCGAACGGGACATGCTCATGGTGCGAAACAACGCGACGAACACGCTACATTTAGTATTCTGGCCGGCTGAAGTGAGGCAGATGCTGGATGTGTTGCATCGCGAGGCAGTTCCTGGCAAATCAATCGCCATCGCCCCACCCGGCTTGTGGCGCAAGGAGGTCATTCACAGCGAGACCGGCGGCACACATGAGGAGTATCAGATTGACATCCCCGACCTGAACCCTGTTCTAAGCGGGTGGGGCGGAGTTCGCACGTACGCCGGGCACTGGAGCGAAACGCCAAACTACGCTGGGCGACGCGCGGAACTCCTGCGAAACATGATTGCAACCGAGGAAGGTGGGGCGACACCAGACCGCCTCGACGAGTTCATTCGTAAGGTCAGGGCGGACTTCGTGGTCGTAACGACGGACGGACGCTCAGCACGCGGAACCCTCACAGATTTCGGGAGTCGCCGCGTGTATGGCTCGCTCTTCGCTCTCTACAAGATCGATCCGAAGAAGCGGGACGTGAACCCACTTACCGGCGCCCGCGAGTAACAACAAGCCACACAAACTGAGGCAACGTTAGCGCTTTGCGCCACTTGCGCGGATTGAGCAGCAGCCGCCACAGCCACTCAAGACGTAGTGCGCGCACGAACTTTGGCGCACGCCGCACGTTCCCGCTCCAAACATCGAAGCTCCCCCCGACGCCGATTGCAACCTTCGCCGCCATTTCATAGAGGTGCTCAAAAATGAACTTCTCCTGCCTCGGTATGCCCATAGCGACGAAAAGGATGTCAACCTGAAGCGATCGGATCTCCCGCACGACCTCTACCTCCTCCTCGGGCGAAAGGTATCCGTGCCGAGCGCCCACAACCAGCAGCCCCGGATGCCGCTCCTGCATCTTGCGCGCGGCTTGCGCCGAGACGCCCGGCGTCGCGCCGAGCAAATAGACGCGATATCCCTTCTGCGATGCCCGCGAACACAGGATGTCCATCAAATCCACTCCGGATACGCGCTCTCGCAGCGGAGTGCCGAGCCTGCGCGCTGCCCAAACGACGCCGATGCTGTCCGGCGTAACAAGGTTGGCGCTGTTCATGATGTCCATCCATTGACGGTCGTGTTGCGCCAGCACAATGCCGGAAGTGTCGGCTGTTATGACCATGCTCGGGCCTCCCTCTTCGATGAGTTCCTCGATGGCATATACGGCGCTCTTCATCGAAACTGCGTGAACGGGAACGCCGAGAATCTCTACGGACGGCAGATCTCGCACCTTGGCATCTCCAGACGCGGTAGTCGCACTCATCGCTTCGACCGAGCCGACTCCTTCTTCGAGCGACTCGCCCTCGCAGGAAAGGCAATGCTTAGAACCGTCTCGGCGTCTCGAACGAAGTGAACGCGGAGTACCTTACGTACGCTTTCGGGGACCTCCTCAACGAAGTCCTTCTCGTTCTCCTCAGGCAAGATGATGTCGCGGACGCCTGCTCTATGGGCCGCGATGACCTTCTCCTTGATGCCACCCACGGGCAACACCTCGCCGGTTAGTGTGAGTTCGCCCGTCATCGCCAGTCGCTTGCGAATGACTTTACCTGCAAGCAACGACGTGAGGGAAGTGAGGATGGTTACGCCCGCGCTTGGGCCGTCCTTTGGAATTGCCCCTGCAGGCACGTGGATGTGCACGTCGGAGTCTCGGAACCGCTCCGGGTCAATGCCCATGTCGCCCGCACGAGTTTGGAGGTAGCTGAGTGCGATACGGGCGGACTCCTTCATCACCTCGCCAAGGTGACCGGTCAAGATCAACTCACCTTTGCCCGGAAGGAGAGCCGTCTCGACGAACACGATGTCGCCGCCCACAGGCGTCCAGACCATGCCGACTGCGAGGCCCGGCCGAAGCGTGCGCTCTGCGACCTCGTCGCGAAGGTACCTTGGCGCACCCAAACAGGTCTGTACGTACTCGGGCGTAACGCGAATGGGCGAACGCCTACCTTCGGCGAACGCCTTAACGGCTTTGCGCGTTATTGCGGCAATTTCACGTTCAAGGTTGCGCACCCCGGCTTCACGGGTGTAATTCGAGACGACGACTCGGATCGCCGCTTTCGTCCACTTCAGCCGAGAGGACAGGACTCCATGTTCTTCGAGTTGCTTCGGGATGATGTGGCGCCTCGCGATCTCGACCTTTTCGGCCTCGGTGTACCCGCCGAGCTCAATGACTTCCATGCGGTCGCGAAGCGCCGGGGGAATCGTTTCCAGCTGGTTCGCCGTCGTGATAAAAAACACGTGACTGAGGTCGAATGGCGCATCAAGGTAGTGATCTCGAAATGCGTAGTTCTGCTCTGGGTCGAGCACTTCGAGAAGCGCCGAACCAGGGTCACCGCGGAAGTCGGCGCCCAGTTTGTCAATTTCGTCGAGAATGAAGACGGGGTTGTTGCTGCCGCAGCGGCGGATGTTTTGAATGATCTGTCCGGGCATGGCACCGATGTACGTTCGGCGATGGCCTTTGATCTCCGCCTCATCACGCATGCCGCCGAGAGACACGCGAACGAACTCTCGACCGAGGGCGCGCGCAATCGAGCGCCCGAGTGACGTCTTTCCCACACCTGGCGGGCCGAGGAAGCAAAGGATTGGTTGACGCACCACGCCCTCCTTCTTGAACTTTCGAACCGCGAGGAACTCTACGATCCGCTCTTTGATCTTATCGAGGCCGTAGTGGTCTTGATCGAGAATCCTCCGCACCCGTTCGAGGTCAAGTTGGTCCTCGGTAGCCTTCTGCCACGGCATCGAGATCATGTAGTCGAGGTAGGTGCGGACAACGTTGAATTCTGGTGACGCGGGGGACATCCTCGCGAGGCGCTGCAGCTCGCGATTCGCTTCCTTCAGCGCCTCCTCCGGCAATCCAGCAGCCTCGATCTGTTCCTTGAGTTCAAATATTTCTCGTGTTCGTTCATCCTCTTCCCCCAGTTCCCTCTGAATCGCCTTTAGCTGCTCTCTAAGATAATAGTCCCTCTGAGTCTTTGTCAACTCTGTATTGACTTCGCTTTGCACCTTCGATGTCAATTCGAGGACGCGAACCTCACGATTCAACAGCTGAACAAGCAAGCGGAGTCTTTCACGCACATCAACCGCTTCCAGGATGCGCTGCTTGTCCTCAAGTGCGAACGTCATGTGTGCGGCGATGAGGTCCGCCATGACGTTCGGCTCGTGCACCGCCTGGGTTAGCGAACGCAACTCGTCGGGAAGTTGCGGCGAAAGGCTGATGCTGCGATCAAAGAGCGAGGCGATCGTTCGGCGTAGCGCCTCCACCTCGTCCGAGTACTCCGACTTGACCGGCTGCTCCTCAATAACCTCCACCTTCGCACGAAGGTACGGCTCGGTCTGCAGAACTTCAACCACTCGAAAGCGAGACACGCCCTGCACAATGAGGCGAACGCCGTCGGGCATCTTCACCAGAGTGCGGATAATAACGGCACAGCCGAACGAGTAGACGTCCTCTGGCGTCGGAACTTCGACCGTCGGGTCGCGTTGAGCAACCACGCCGATGATCCGATTGTTTGCGGCCACGGACTCGTCAATGAGTTGAATGCTCTGGGGCCTGCCTACTGACAGCGGCGCGATCAGCATCGGATACACCACCGAGTCTCTCAGGGGCAACAGATTCAGCTCTGATGGAATCTCGGGAAAGTCCTGTTCGGACCCCTCTTCTTCCGCCTCTTTCACTTTTAGGTCAACGTCACTCATCACTTGTTCGTACACGAATCGCCTGCCGGCGGGAAGTCTTTCGTTCCTTAGGTACGAATACGACGAGGAACCCATCCCGATAGGTTGCTCTTACTCCACCTGACGTGCTTGCCGCTCCCTCGAGCAGCACCTCCCGCTCGAATTCGCCGTACAAGATCTCCAGCCTTCTGGAGCCGGTGTGCTCGGTTTCGGGTGGGGCAGATCGCGTGCCCCTAATGGTCAAGGTTTGCCGTCTGGCGTTGTACTCTACTTGGAGCTGCCTCGGGTCAACACCAGCAAGTTCGACCACTACGGTGAACGAAGCGTCGGTCTCGCGGACGTCCACGTTGGGTCTCCAGCCCGAGCGCGTCCCGGTTGCGATCCACCCCCGAATCACCTCGTCGCTCAGGCGCTGCAATTCGGCGCTGAGCTGCCACAGCAATTCGACCTGCCGTCTTTCTCCCACCAGGCAGATTATGTTCCGCCGGCGCCCAGCAGGGGTACAATCGGGACGCATGAAGGTCGTCGTTAACATCCTGTTCGTATTGCTGGTTGTCATCTCCGTGCTGTTTATCCTTGTTACCGTCCTGTTCGGTAGCAAGAGTGACGTGATGAGCGGGGGGAGCGGCCAGATTCGAACCACGTTCAAGGGCAAGGCTGGGTTTGACGACTTCGTCTCCCGAATGACCCTCTACCTGGGTATCGCGTTCATGGCGCTTTGCGTGATCATCAACGTCATCCAGACTCGCGGCTGGGACCGCTAAGCCCGGGCCACTTGCATTTTCTCGCCGCAGGGGGTACTCTTTGGCATAGCGCGAATCAAAACGACGATCTCGCGCGTCCGTAGTAGGTAGGATCTGCTTGCGAAACATGGATTGTTTCGTGGCGGTCATGCGGGGTCCAGTGAGGGCGTTGCCTTCCCGGCCCCGAGGAAATGATAAAGGATTGGAGGAAACTCATGGACGAGCTGAGAATCACGCCGGAAAAAACCGGCCTTTTTGAGCGGCTCTTTGGACGCCGCGAAGTGGAGCTTGAGGAGACCGAAGAGGTCGAACAGAACGCTCCCTTGCGCCGAGCAGCCGTGTACACGTGCACGGTTCGACGCCACGTAATCGCCTTCGAAGACGCGCTCGCGGCAGCCGATGGGCTGAAGCGCGGAGAGATGCAGGTGCTCAACCTTACCTCCGCCGACCCAACGCTTCGCGAGAAGATCAAAGACTTCCTGTCAGGCGTCAACTATGCCCAAGAGGGAACCTGGGAGGAGGTCGGCGAGCACATCTACCTGCTTGCTCCTCTGGGCACTCACGTCGAGTGCTCGCCTCCCGGCCTCGGCGGCAGCGTTCGCCAGAACTGACCCCCACGTTCACATAACCTGCCGACACTCCTAACCGGGGCGGAAGGGCTCGAGAATCCCTCCCCATCCCGAGGTTATGCACCCGAGCGCCCCATCGCTGACCTCGCGGAGCCCTCCGCCCCAACACCACCGCGCGTCACAATAGTCGCGTGCGCTTCAAGCAACTTGTTACCGAAGTCGGCGCGCTCCTCTCGGAGCGCCGCGTTCTGCACGGCGAGGCGGTCCGCAAGGTGTACGACTGCGACGCCTACACCCTCCACCGCTACCCGCCGCTCGTCATCGCCCTGCCGGAGAGCACCGAGGAGGTGCAGCGAATCGTTGCGTGGTGCGTGCACAACGGCGTGCCGTTCACGCCTCGCGGCGCAGGCACTGGGCTGAGCGGTGGCGCGATGCCCGCGGCGGGCGGTGTTGTCATTTCGCTGTCAAGGATGCGCCGCGTGCTTGAAGTGGACGCGCTGAACCGCGCGATGCTCGCCCAAGCGGGCTGCCCCAACCTGCATCTTTCTCGCCAAGTGGCGGCCGACCGACTTCACTTCGCCCCGGACCCCAGCAGCCAGACCGTCTGCACGCTCGGAGGGAACATCGCTGAGAACAGCGGAGGGCCTCACACGCTCAAATACGGCGTAACGACCGACCATGTGCTCGGCGTTACGATGGTAGACGACTCCGGGCGAGTTCGGCGGCTCGGCGGAAGGATTGCCGAGACACCTGGGTTCGACCTGCTCGGCGTCGTGGTTGGCTCCGAGGGCACCCTCGGAATCGTTACCGAGGCCTGGGTGCGCCTTATGCCTCTTCCGGCCGTGGTGCGAACCGCTCTCATCGCCTTCCCTACCGCCCGCGACGCGACCGAGACCGTGAGCCGCGTGATCGGTGCGGGCGTTATTGCTGCAGCGATGGAGTTCATGGACGGCAGCGTGATTCACGCCGTTGAGGCTGCATTCGACACCGGACTGCCCACCGACGCCGAGGCTCTGTTGCTCATCGAATGCGACGGCGAAGACGAAGCCCGCGTCGAGGCGGAGATCCAGACCGTCCTCGCCATCGCGCGCGAGCGGAACGCGATGCGGATAGACATCGCCGGCGAAGAAGCCGAGCGGGCGAAACTCTGGACCGCTCGGAAGAAGGGCATCGGCGCCTTGGGTCGCATCGCTCCGTCCATCGTTACGCACGACGGCGTGATTCCCCGCTCGCGCCTGCCCGAGGTGTTGGAGTTTGTCTATCAGCTCGCGGGCGAGGCGGGCGTCGGCGTGGCGAACATCTTCCACGCCGGAGATGGGAACCTGCACCCGATCTTTCTGTTCGATGAGCGCGATCCACGACAACTCGAAGCCGTCACTCGCGCAGGCGAAGCCGTGATGCGGCGGTGCATTGAGGAAGGCGGCAGCGTCACCGGCGAGCACGGCATCGGAGTCGAGAAAATTGACCTGCTCGCCGAGATGTTTTCCGAGGCCGACCTGCGCGCGCAGCGCGAGGTTCGAGACTGCTTCCGCTCGACCGACCTCTGCAACCCGGGCAAGGTGTTCCCTTCGTCGAAGTCGTGCATCGAGGTGCGGGTCCGCCACCGCGCCGTCCCCGTGTAGCGAGTCGGCGTCGCTGCGCTAAATGTGCCTTACTTTTCATAGTTGCGCGGTTGGTGGGGGGTGGACGGGTAGAATTTGTCCCGTAATTGGTGCAAAAGAGTATTATGAGGTAACAAGAATGAACGTAACATGTGTACTAGCTCTCTGCTCCCTTCTGGCCGGTGCGCCAGCTATGCAGGAGCAACGGCAGCCGAACGTCAACGACGTATTCCATGCGATCAAAAGCGGTCGCTGGGATGAAGTTGACCGAATCAAAGAGCAAGTCGGCTCTTTCAGTCACGACAAGCTACCGGGAAACTGGGACGTGCTTTCCGAACTTGCTTCCATCACGGGTTACTCTCATGTTTGTGCGAACGCCCTTACCGGAGTTCGAATCTGCATCGAATACGGCGCGGACCCGAACGCCATGCAAGGTGGGCGCTCAGGATTGCCGCTGCCAACGACAAGTGGTCTAAAGTTGTCGAGAGGCTTCTTCAATACGGCGCCGACCCAAATCTGCATGCGCCCAAGGCGCCTTCTGCGCTCCACGCAGCCATCGATGGCAACCTTCCTAACAATGTAAAAACTCCTGATAGCGCACAAGGCAGCGGTGAACAGGGAGGCATGGGTCGTGATTGACGCTGTGGGCGATCCCAAGAATCCGGAGTTCCCGCTGAAGAGACCCCTAACCCCGCTCGCGTACGCTGCTTGGCTGGGTCGCCCGGGGATCATGAGTATGCTCCTTGAGAACGGTGCGAGAGTTGATCAAAAGAACTCGGTGACCGGTAGGACAGCGCTGCACGAAGCAGCGATCGCACGAATGCCCCACAGATGGGCAAGCTACCCCTACTCCGAAGAACGCCAGACGGAAGTCGTCAAGGTCCTACTTCGGCACGGAGCGGACAAAAAGATCAAGGACAAAGATGGCAAAACCGCCCTCGACTTGGCTAAGAAGCCGAACGCCGCGAACGTAGTCCGGCTTCTGGAATAAAGCGCTCGCTGTGTGGGTTAGAACGCCCCGCGGTACCTAATGTACGCTCGTGCCGTCGGGCGCTTCCTTGTCCGGCTGCAAGAGGATCGCTTCGCCGTTCGGCCCATCTGCTGCAAGGATCATCCCCTGGCTCTCGAAGCCGCGCATCTTCCTCGGAGCGAGGTTCGCCACCAACACCACCTGGCGGCCGATGAGGTCTTCGGGCGCGTACTGCGGTCGAATCCCCGCGAGGACCTGTCGGCGCTCGTCGCCGACGATCAACTCGAGCCTCATCAGTTTGTCGGCTCCTTCGACCGGCACGGCGTCCAGAACGCGTGCAACCCGCAGCTTCACCTTCAGAAAGTCCTCAATGGAGATCGTGTCGGAAGACTCCGACGGACCGCTCTCTTCGCGTGGCTGAGGCGCGACCGGACCCTTGTCGCCGGTCTTCGCAAGGCGAACGTAGGTGGGCGCGGGCTCCGAGACCCTGCCGCCAGCGGGCACGCTGTCCACCGCCTCAACGTCGGCGAATCGCGCCGCGGGCGGAACGTTGAGCAAGTCCGCCATTCGCGACGCGAGCGTCGGCGCAATCGGAGCGAGGCACGCCTCGAGGAAGCGCACCTTCCACAGCATCGTGCGAATCACTCGATGCAGGCGCTCCGTGTCGCTGCTCTTCTTGAGGTCCCATGGCTTCTGCGCGTCAATGTAGGCGTTGAGTAGCCTGCCGAGATCAAGCGCGCGCTCGGCCGCCTGCTCGATGCGAAAGTGGTTCATCGCGTCGAAGTAGGCGTCGCGCACTTCGAAACACTTGGCGATTGCGTTTTCGTCCGGCGAGCCGCCCGGCACGACGCCGTCGCAAAAGCTGTGCGTCATGGAAATCACTCGGTGGACGCCGTTCGAGATGACGTTCACCAGTTCGGAGTTATATCGCCCGTAGAACTCTTCTTGCGTGAAGGCGGTGTCGTTTTCGAACGGCATCGTCCGCACCATGTGCCATCGCACCGCATCTACCGCCAGGTCCAAGCCGCAACCGGCCGCACGACCCAACTCGTCGGCCAACTCAAGTGGACGGACGACGTTACCGAGCGACTTGCTGATCTTCTTGTCGCCCATCAGCACCCATCCGTGCCCGATGAGCGTTTCGGGCAACGGCAAGCCGAGCCCCATCAGCATAGCGGGCCAGATCGTTGCGTGGAAGCGAACGAGAATGTCTTTTCCCATCCATTGGGCTGTTGCCGGCCAATACGATTCCCAGTCGCCATCCGGCCATCCAATCGCAGAGATGTAGTTGATGAGCGCATCGAACCATACGTAAATCACACGACATTCGTCGCCTGGCACGGAAATGCCCCACCCTCTGTTCTCTCTCGTAATATAAACGTCCCTGAGGCCCTGCCTGATGAACGACACCACCTCGTTTTTTCGCGTTTCTGGAATGATGAATCGCGGGTTCTTCTCGATGTGTTCCAGCAATGGCTCGGTGAACGCGCTGAGACGAAAGTAGTAGCCCGGCTCGCTCACCTCTCGCACCGGATTGCCGTCCGGACTCCTGCCCTCCACCAGTTCGGCTTCGCTATACAGCGTCTCCGTCGTTACGTCGTACCACCCTTTGTACTCTCCCGGATAGATGTGGCCCGCCTCGAGCAATCGGCGCCAGACCTCGCGTACCACTCGACTATGGCGTTCCTCGGTAGTTCGAATGAAGTCGTCGTACCGGATGTCAAGGCGCTCCCAGATCCGCCTGAACTCCTCGCTGATCTCGTCTACAAAATCCTTCGGGCTCTTCCCCGCTGCTTCGGCGGCCTCCGACACCTTCGTCGCGTTCTCGTCCGTGCCGGTAAGGAAAAACACCTCGCTTCCGCGCATCCGCTGGTAGCGGGCATTCACGTCCGCGGCAACGGTCGTGAGCGCCGTCCCGATGTGGGGGACGCTGTTAACGTAGTAGATCGGCGTGGTTATGTAGTACCGTCGGGACATGAGTGAGCGGATGGTACCTCGGCACACGCCATTCGCCTCGGCGCCTGAGGCTCCCGCCCCGGTCTCTGCCGTCGGTAGACTCTGGGGCCTGCAGTGCCACAGCTGACTACAGGCTTTGCTAACCGAGGAACCCACGGAGTTGTACTTCGAAAACCCGGACAATGTGGAGTTGCGCGCAATCGAACCGGGGGGGGGTAGCATGACTGCCATGAGAGGAACTCTATGCCTAATTGCCGCGTTGTTCGTTGGCATCACCGCCTCCTCGGCCGCGTTTGCGCAAAGCTCGCACCCGCCGCTTGAGGGTGGGCTATCTCCGAGCCAGATAACCGTGACATCGAACCAACTTTTCTACGTGTCCCTGTGGTCTCGTGACTTCGACACTGACGAATTCGGCGCGATCTTCTGCAACAGCCTGACCACGGTTACGGCGAAGCAGGTCACAAGTGGGAGGATTGTTTACCGCGCTCACACCTCCTTCGAGGGCTGCAAGCACACGTTCGCTTACGCGGTTCGAGCGCGGGCAGTCAGTGAGACCCAGATATTCCTGGACGTGTACGAGGTGGCGGACTTGAATCCGTACCTGAATGACGGTAAGTTCGACATCGCGATGATCGTGACCGTGACGCCACCGCCCCCAACTGACCCGCCTGGAGGTAGCTAAGGCGTGCTGCTCCAAATCGTCTTCACCGTCTCTGCGTTCACTACGTTCTCGTACCCCGGCGGCACACTGAACGAGTTCGTTAGCGCCCTCTCGGAGGCGAGCGGCAAGTCAGTCGTGATATTTGCGAACGCCGAACAGGTGACGGTACCTACTGGTGGCGGTGCTGTCATGCAGTCAAGACCGGCGCCTGTGGCGAAGGGCGAGGCGCGGTGGGAAGACGACGAAGAGATGCTGCGCGCGGTCACGACAGAGTGGAACTTCGCCGGTGCCCTGTTCGGCGACGTCATGGCACTCTGGCCGAAGGCATGGCCCGACGGCGTTCTGCACGAGTTCCACGCAGACGCATACCGAGACGCCTTCGAACGCCTTCCCCCGACATCCGAAACGGTTCGGGCGCCGGTCGTATCGTTCAAGACAACGGGAAGGCAGGCGCTTCTCGTCGCAGATGCGCGCTACCTACCCGGATGCGAGGCGCTGGAGGTTCACTGGTTCTACGCTTGGACCTACGTTTCGATCTGCGCGAAGGACGCCCATCCCCAAGAAGTGCTTGCAGCAGTTGCCGCTGCCTGTGGCGCGAAGCTCGTGCAGGCGGAGCACAGTACCTCGCTCGCCTTCGACCCCAGGGAGTTTCGCAAGCGATACATCGCGAAGCAATCCCAGAAGCGAGCGAGTGCAAAGAACGACTACGAACGCGCAACCGCGGACTTTGTCATCGAGGCGCTAAGGGCGCTTTCAGACGAAGACCTGAACGAAGCGTTCAGTCACGAGGACGGCTCAGTGGTGCGGGTGGTGGCAGAAGAGAGTGCCTTGATGGCTGCGTTCCGAGTGCGCATCGCTTCGATTGAATCCCTGGAAGGTGACCCGCGCGCTCGAGTTAGCCTGTTGCCTGCTCTTCGGTCATTACGATCGGAGATGGACCTCACCGCGCCACTACGGATTGAGTATGTGAACCCGAACGGCGTCATATCCGCCCTCGTCCGGACGAAGTCGGGCGCAACGATCCACTTCTGAGGAGTCGCGGGACAGGCGCCCCATCGCCTTGGTGTCGGTGGCTGATGGTTCGGAATGGAAAGTCCTTGCGGGCGGACCTGCGATCGCATCCACAGGGGAAGCGGCGGATTTGTACTTAGTCTACGCATAGAAGATAGAGTTGCGCAATCGAACGGGGTGGTAGCCTATCCGGCAACTGAAAGACTCTTGCTTTCACAACTGTCACTCTTTTCGTATTCTTGGCAACCGCCTCAGCCGCCCAACCGAGCGGTGAGCCCGATTGCTACGAGTACGGCTACTTCGCTGCACCGGTTTGCAACTGCCAGCCGAACACGCCTGGTGAGCCATGGGTCTCCAATGCTCGATCGCCGAGCGCCCGATAGCCGAGCGGCAACGGCTCGCTCACCTCTCGCACCGGATTGCCGTCCGGACTCCTGCCCTCCACCAGT
>PSLA01000026.1:1495-25419 GCA_040289295.1 Armatimonadota bacterium | reverse complement strand
GGTCTTTAAGCACCTGTTGCATATCTTGCCCGCCGAACGAGGTGCTGATCTTTTCCGGTCGTCGCCGCCGCATGGAGGATGGTTCTATCAGGGGATACACGACAGTTTTCGGTGGCGCTCGCCTCAAACGACCTCTGATCGAGACGGTTTCGCGCATGAGCCTGAACACGATGGAAGTGCCGATCTCGATTCGGGGTGCCTACTCGAAGGGTGGAATCCCTCTTAACGTTGACGCTATCGCCAACGTTAAGATTTCCAGTGATCCAGTCGTCATCGGCAACGCCATCGAGCGCTTCCTGGGTAGAGACCCGGAAGAGATTCGGCGCGTAGCGAAAGAGACTTTGGAGGGACACCTGCGCGGTGTGCTTGCGACGCTGACGCCGGAAGAAGTGAATGAGGACCGGCTCAAGTTCGCTGCCGAGCTCTCACACGAATCCGAAGAGGACTTAGTGAAGCTCGGCATCCAGCTCGACACACTGAAGATACAGCATGTCTCGGATGACGTGGACTACCTCGACTCGATCGGACGAAAGGCGATCGCAAACGTGATTCGCGATGCCGAGATTGCAGAGAGCGACGCTAAGCGCGCGGCTGAACAGGCGGAGGCGGAGAACATGGGCCGCGCGAACGTGACACGCGCCAACGCGGAGGCAGCAATCGCCCGGCTGCAGAACGAGCTCCGCCGAATCCAGGCGGACCTCGAGGCCAAGGTCCAATCCGAGGAGGAACGAACGACCGCCGCCGCCCGGGAGGCGCGCGCAACCGCCGAGCAAGAGCTGCAACGCATTCGGGCGGAGTTGGAGACGATACGCCTGCAGGCGGACACCGTCCTACCTGCCGCGGCGAACAAGGTCGCCCAGGAGTTCCTTGCCCGTGGAGAGGCGGCTTCGATTCGCGAGCAGGGTGCGGCAATGGCGGAAGCGTTCAATCGGCTCCACGAAGCCTGGCGCGAGGCGGGCAGCAACGCCCTCAGCGTCTACCTCATCGAAGATATAGACAAGCTGCTCAAACGAGCCGCCGACGGCATCGCGCGCGTGAAGGTTGAAAACCTCAACCTGATCGACAGCGGCGAAGGTAAGACGCTGAGCGCCTACGTCGCCGCTTATCCCGCGATGATGGAAACCGTGTTTGACGCCGTGAAGCGGACGACCGGCATAGACATCGCGGGCGAGATCTCTGGTACTAACAATACTCGTCAGAAGGGGGAACAGTCGCGATGATGATCGCCATCGGAATCATACTGGGAACGCTCGCCTTCGTTGGGCTGCTGTTGCTGTTCAACCTGCGAACCCTCGTCTACATCTGCGAGCCTAACGAGGTGCTCATCTTTAGCGGTCGCCGGCGGCGCGTGGGGAACAGGAGCTACGGCTACCGAATCGTGAAGGGCGGCATGGGATTCCGTCGCCCAATCGTTGAGCGCGTTGACCGCATCGACCTCACGAACATGGTCATTGAAGTATCGGCACACAACGCCTACTCCAAGGGTGGTGTGCCGCTGACCGTTGCTGGGGTTGCGAACGTGAAGATCGCTGGTCATGAGCCGGTCTTGAACAACGCGATCGAGCGTTTCCTCGGCAAGTCGCGCGTTGAGATCATGCAGATCGCCAAGGCGACGCTTGAGGGCAGCCTGCGGGGCGTGCTCGCGACGCTGACGCCGGAAGAGGTCAACGAAGACCGCATCCTGTTTGCGGAGAAACTCGTACAAGAGGTGGAGCATGATATGACCGCCCTTGGGCTGGTGGTGGATACCCTCAAGATTCAGCAGGTTACCGACGACGTGAAGTACCTCGACTCGATCGGCCGCATCAAGAGCGCTGAGATCGTCCGCGAGGCGCGCATCGCCGAGGCTATCGCACAGGCGGACGCGGCAGTGGCGGCAGCCGAAAACCGACTCAAGGAGGTTGAGGCGCAGGTCAAGGCGTCCATTGACGTCGCCCGCGCCGAGGCCGAGAAGCGCTTGACGGACGCCATCACGAGACGCGACGCGGTGGTGGCAGAGGAAAACGCGGCGGTGGCTGCGGCGGTCGCTCAAGCCACGGCGGAGGTGGATGTTCAGAAGGCTCGCGTGGAGCAGGTGCGGCGACAGTTGGAGGCAGACGTGGTCGCTCCTGCGAAGGCTGCTTGCGAAGCAGCGGAGGCTCGCGCCAAGGCGGACGCTGCGCCAATCATTGAAGACGGTAGCGCGCGCTCAGACGCGCTACGCATCCTTGCGAAGGCTTGGCACTCGGCCGCTCCAAACGCGCGGGAGGTGTTCCTGGTGCAGAAGCTCGACCGCATCGTGGAGATCATCACCAACGCGATCGCCTCCAGCAGAATTGAGCAGATTACGATGATTGACACCGCTTCGGGCGGGGGCAGCGCGCCTATGAACGCTCTCTCACTGACGGAGCAAATCAAGCAGATCTTCGGTGTGGACGTGGTGGAGAAGCTGCGATCGTGGGAACCTACTCGCCGGTCGGTGCAAGCAGAGTGGCACCAAGGAGGCGAGCACAGCACGGAGTCAAACGCTTCCCGCGAGTGATGCTGGGGCGAGGTGCGAACCTCGCCCCAGGTGGACTGTCACTTGAGGTCGACGGGTCCGGGCACGGCAGCCCTTTCCTCCTCACTCACCGGCGGTAAGTCAGCGGGCTTCTGCGGAAGGTTCTCTAGCTGCTTGTCCTCCGGCTCTGTCGAGTTGCCGCTCAAAAGCCGACCGCCCCAGACGAACGCGGCTATGATCACCGCGACGACCAAAGCAATGAGTAGGCCTTGATTGAGTTGACCGAGTTTCATCTTTCTACTCCAGGTCCCACAGATACGCGCTCCTGTCAAAGATTCGGCCACCCCAGCCGTTGCGAACGTCGCAGCCAGCGGCGATCGCGTCAATCTTCATCGCCTTCGTGTGTCCATCGGTGAAGGTGGTTATGACCACGCCTTCGTTTCTGTCCCGCCAGGTCCGCTGCCCCTTGGCGAGGCTGGTTTGGTGGAACGGGAAGACGCCGCCAAATGTGTTCCAGGCTGTGGGTCTGCTTGGATTCCACCCGCCGAACCAATAGAAGCCGCGGGCGTTTGCCGGAAGTGGAAACGAGTCGGACCCATCCGCGTAGAACCGACATGGTGGGTCGAGAGCCCAGTTTCCACCACCAATTGGATAGCCGTTCGAAAACGCTCTGTCCCATATCGAGTCAAGACAGAGGATCGTTTCGGCCGGCTTCGCCACTTGGGATTGCTTGATGGCGTACGGGATCCCGGCCCGGCCGGGAGGCATGACCTGGGCAATGTACATCGGGCTCAAGTACTGTGAGTTGTAGCCGTGATTTGACTTGGTCGTGATGTTGAACTCAAACTCCTCCTGGTTGGCGGGAGGAGCGTCGTTGATCGGATCGCGTCCAACGATCTCGGGACGCTGGTTCGGGTCAATCGGACACTTAAAGGTCTTCAGGTTGCTGCCGCTGTATGGAGAAATGTCCAGCAGCCAGTTGGTCATGTACCTCTTCAGCCGCCGGCTGCAGTTACTCACCGTGCATGCATCAGGGTTGACGAGCGGGAACGTGTCGTCCCAATCGCCGAGATACATCATGGCCGCCTTGGCGGTCTGATTCATGTTAGAGATGCACGTGATCTTGTGCGCGGCGTTCTTCGCTTGAGCGAAGACCGGGAACAGAATTGACGCCAGGATTGCGATGATCGCAATCACAACCAACAGCTCGATCAGGGTGAACCCATGACGATTATTGTCTTGCACCATTGTTTTCCTCCTCCGCTGGCACCGAATGTTTATGTGATGCCAGCGTACCCTCAGTATACCCGATTCACGCAAGAGACACCGCTCCCGCGAGCGATCGCGAGAGCGGTCCACGTCAACTGGGGGGCGGATTTACCCGCCTTGGTACTTCTTCAGCCTGCCCTTCAGTTCCGCCAGTAGGTCAGGGTCGGCCTCTGGGTTCTTCTCCAGGAGCGCGATCGCCTTCTTCTGTGTCGCAATGGCTTCGGCTTTTTGCCCGTTCCGGAACTGCGCAAGAGCGAGGGTGTCGAGAACCATCGGATCTTCGTTCTTCGTGAGTTCCGCAGCCCTCTTCGCGAAGTCGAGTGCCGCCGCGTAGTCCGTTGGCAGCTTCGGCTCGTCCTCTTCCACCATGCGCCAGGCGATGTTGTTCAGGAACATCGGGTCGTCCTTGAACTCGCCGCTCGCCAACTCCTTGGCAAGGGCCATAGCGGCCTTCGGATCTGTGTCGAACAGGATGTCAATCTTAAGTCCGATCAGCAGGAGCTTGAGTTCCGGTCGCTTTGCGATGACGCTGTCAATCTCCTTGAGGGCGGTCTTGCTGTCTCCGACTTCGAGGGCGTTCTTCAATCTGCCCATCATCTCGTCGAGTTCGGCTGCGAGTCTCGTCTCTTCTTCCGCTTTCGCGCGGGCTGCCTTCACATCCCACTTTCCCGCGATAATGTCTTCCAGTACCGCCTTGAGTTCCATGGGATGGCCTATCCAGAGAATCTGCTTCTCGTTGCCAACAACGAACGCTGTAGGGATGCCGTTTTGAGCAGCGGCTTCCATCCACGTCTTAGCCATCTTGCCCTCCGGGCCGTCCAGCGCGACGTTGTACTCCATCTGAGCGCCCATCTCCTTGACGAACGCCTCAACCTTCGCGAAATGTTCTGTTCCCGTTGTGCCGGGCGGAACCTCGAAGGAGTTGACACCGATGATCGTTACCTTGTCCTTGTATTGCTTCGCCAGTTCCGTGAGGTGCGGGATGCTTTGGCGGCATGGGCCGCACCACGTCGCCCAGAACTCGACGACGTAGACCTTGTTAGCGGCGAACTCCTTGACTGGAGTGCCCTTCACCCACTTGGCGATGTCGAGTTCGGGGGCGGGGTCGCCGATTTTGAGGGATTGCGCTTGCGCACTTACGCCGACGGCCACCGCCGCCGCGAGCAGAATCGTTCTTTTCATGTTTTCTTCTCCATGTTTGGGATTGCTCATTCTACGCGATTTTCGGTGGTTTCGTGCCCAGTTGTAGGCTCTCGAGGGGGCTGTTCCGCACGGTATGCGTATCTGATGTGCTGCTTTCCGTCTTGGACCTCCACGGTTCCCCAGCCGTCCACCGCAATGAAGGCGAAGCGCTGATCGCCCGGAAACGCCGGTTTGAACCGGAGGCGCCCATTTGGGCCATGCTGCCGGAGACCGATAAGCGAGACATACACCCCGAACGCGGCGAGGGCACGGCCATAGTGGTCGCTGCACTCGATCTCGTTGTACGGATTGCGTCGTTCTGGCGAGTACCGCTCGTGAGCCATCTTTACGAGTGCCAGTCCTTCCGTGAGCAGTCCCTCGGCGATCATGTGCGAGGCGACCTGGTACTCGAAGCCCGTCCAAACTTCGTTAAAGTATTGCGCCGCCCACGCGCTGGGGCCCTTGCCGGTTGCGCGTTCTGCGCCGCCCTTGGGGAACGTACATACGATCAGGCCGCCTTCGCCGGGCATGGCGTACCAGCGTCCGCCCTCGACGACGCGCATGCCGTTCCGATACGGTCCGACGTCGGGCGTGAAGTTGTAGCGGTACAGCGAGCGAAGCGCTGCAAGCGTTTCTCGCTCCGGCACGACCCGCGGCAGCCCGAGTTGGTGGAGGTACGACTGTCCGAACAGTTGGTCGGCATGGCAGCCCTCGCCGGTCGCGTTCGCCTCGGGGTGGTCGGGGTCGGGCTTGTGGATGAAGTACTCCCCGTTGAACAGCTCCTCGACCATGCGCTTGGAGCCCGCCTTGATGAGCGTCGCGCACTCGGAGGCGAACTTCTCGTCCTCCATCTCCCTCGCCATTGCCTCGCCGGCGCGTAGCGCAGCGAGGTAAAGCGACGATATCCACGCCATTGGCCCGTACCAGTCCGCGTCGAGCGTGTTGTACTGTCTCCCCTCAAGCAACCCATCGCGGTCGCGGTCTTCATTGATCAGGTACTCCAGGGCACGCTTGATGCGTGGCCATCGCCGACGCAGAAACCTGTCGTCGCGCTGCATCGTGTGCTCGCGATAGGCGCGGAGAATGCAGTTGCACTGGCCGTCGTGCGCTACGTGCTTTCCGAACTCGCCTCGATAGTCAATCGCTCCCGTGTCTTCATGGAAAGAGTTTCCGAAATCAATCTCCTCCCGCAAATACCGCTCGACCTCAGGAAACACGCGGGCGATGCCTTGCGCGTAGCCCCATACGTGCGTGCAAGTTCCGTGACAGCAGCCCACACCCTCCCAGAACCAGAAGCGGCCGTCGGCGAATCGGTAGCAAGTGTTGGTTACAAGTGTGCTAACGCTTGCGAAGGTGCGCACCAGGAGGTACCACGGCAGCGTCGAGTCGTCGTACCAAGTCTTCACCCAACGGAGCGTGAGCCTCTCGAGCTCGGGAAGGCGGCTCGCGAGGTCCTCAGCAACGTGCTTCGCGTCCCGCCAGCGCCTCCCATACCACCTCTTTTGACCTTCGAGGCCCGGTATGGAGCAGTTGGGGAAGTGCCAGGCGATGAGGAATCGCGCGGCGACCTCCTCGCCGGGCGGAACGTTTAGGTCAACCCAGGTGCGGGAGCCACGGTCGGTCGCCGCCGAGCTGCCCGTTTCCCCCAGGGCGCACACGGCGAAGGTGCCGAAATCGGGCAGGTCTTGAAGCAACCCCTCTCGTCGTGGCACGTCGCTAAAAACGATGTCGTCGAACGCTATGTGCCCCCAGGCGCCAGACTCGGCGTCCACGCCGCGGAGGCGCGCGGTTTGCCCCTGAAGCTCGCGAACGTCAAAGAAGTCGAAGCGCATGCGATTGCTGTTCAAGCCGGTCGCAGAGCGCACGACCTTATCGCCGACGAGCAGTTGCAGTTCCGTTCGGCCAGGATGGCTGCCTCCGCCGATCCGAAAGTTGATAAAGCCTCGTTCGATAACGAACGGCTCGCTGGTGAGCGTGCCCTGATGCGGATCGGCCCGAGTGACGTCTTCGCCCTGGCGGGCGTTATGCGTGTTGACCACGTAGCGTCCCTGAGCGTTTACGTCGCCTTGATAGGCGGGCATCTCGCTGGTCAGGGTTGGTTTTGTGCCGAATGCAGAGCCTTCGGGTGTCCACCGGTGGTACGAGCCGGACTCAAAGTCGTCAAAGGGTATATCGTCGCGGCTGTTTTCGAACGGGATGCTCTGTGCCGAACAGAGCACGCCCGCCAAGTCCTGCCCTTGGATCGTCTCGGCGAGCAGCGTGGCGTCCGGTGCGCGATGCCGGGAGTGGAGAAGTACTGGGTTCTCGAAGTTGCACATCAGGCGTACGCGCTTCGTTGCGCTTCCAAGATTGCGCACCGTGAACCTCATGACAGTGGCGGGGAATGAGGAGTCCTCTACGTTTAGCGGAATGAACGGCGAAAAGGCATCGAGCCTCGCCGTGAGGTTGTCGTCTGCATACTCTACCGTTCCGAGCGGGTATTTGCCAAGGAAGCGAACGCTTGACCACCCTCGCGAGTCCATAAGGCGCCGTTCCTGTTCGCTCTCCAAGAGAAACTCAAGTTGAAATGGTGATTCCGGTGCGGGCGGGCTTACGTAGTTTGCCCCTTCGATTTCGTTCAGCCGCTTTCCGCGGAATTCCACGGGCTGAGTGCGAATGACTGCGCCGAGGTGGTGCTGGTTGAAGATGTCCCAGTTCCAGAGGCGCCCATCTCCCCCAAGGTACACCGTCCCGGCGAAAAGCCCGCCGACAGGCATCCCGATGGTGCGTACGCCTTCGCGCCCAACCCACGGCTGCTCGCCGCGGTCGAAGAGGGAAGCGACCCACGCTGGGCTCAGTCTCTTGTCCTCGGGCACCAGATTCCGGTAGTCCTGCGCAGAGAACGGTCCGGCGGACGCTTTCACCACCTGCGCGAGGAAGCCACCTGCGATTCCCGCGAGCGAGCTCTTCAGCACCGACCGTCGGGACACCTTCTTACGGTCCACATGCGGATGATAGCCGCTGGGGCACCGAACAGTCCGCCATCAGCACGTCAAAAACCGGCAAAAATTGGGGCTCTGATTGCGTCTGAAATGATGTAAACTGTACGCATCGGTCTTCAAGGGCGCGTTAACTCCTTCCGACGAGGGAGCGCGAGCGGCCTCGCGAGCAAGACTGCGCCCTGAATAACGAAAGGAGATGAGAATCATGAAACGATACGGCAAGGTCCCGGTGATCGCCGGGGCGGTTGTCTTCGTGTCAGTAGGACTGCTGACCGCGAGACCTACCGCTCAAATCCCTGGCGAGCGACCGAGACTGACTCAACACATCAATCAGGCAGACATTGACGCAGGGCGATACTCCCTGGCGGATCTGTTCTTTGCTGGTAAGTTCCTCTTCGCGACGTCCTTCAACCGGCTTGACGGCTTCGGGCGCCCCGGCTCGACTGGTAACGGGAACCCGACGCGGCGAACGCCCGACCAGCCGTTCATGACCCGGGTTTCTGGGCCGGACTCGAACAGTTGCGCCGGCTGTCACAATCAGCCCGAGGTCGGCGGCGGCGGGGACTTTGTTGCAAACGTGTTCGTGTTGGCGCAACTCGCCGACCCGGTACAGACGAGCATTGATTCCCAGTTTAGCAACGAGCGCAATACCCTGGGCATGCACGGCTCTGGGGCGATTGAGATGCTCGCACGCGAGATGACGGCGGAACTGCACCGCATCCGCGAGGGGGCTCGCCAGCAGGCCATTCAATCCGGTAAGTTCGTCACAAAAGACCTCGTTACCAAGGGGGTTTACTTCGGACGAATCACCTGCTCGCCGAGCGGCGATGTGAACACCTCGCAAGTCGAGGGTGTAGATCCCGACCTGATCATCAAACCGTTCCACCAGAAGGGAGTGGTCGTGTCGGTGCGGCAGTTCACCGTGAACGCCTTCAATCACCACCACGGTCTGCAAGCGGTGGAGCGGTTCGGAATCGAGCGCACCGGAACCCGTGACTTCGACGGCGACGGCGTGGAAGATGAGCTGACCGTTGGCGACATCACCGCAGCCACCCTGTTCCAAGTGGCGCTGGGCAACCCGGTCCAGGTGATGCCGAGCGACCTCGCCACACGGTCGCGCGTGTTGCGGGGTGAGCAGCTGTTCAACAAGATCGGCTGCGCTCGCTGCCATATCCCGGCGCTCATTCTTGACAACCCGATCTACACGGAGCCTAACCCATACAACCCGCCGGGCAACCTGCGGCCGCAGGACGTTCCGCGACCGTTTGCGTTCGACTTGACGCGCGACGGTCCAGGGCCATACCTCGAGCGAACCCAGGACGGCAGGGCGATTGTGCGGGCATACACCGACCTCAAGCGGCACCGGATCGCCGACGAGGATGATCCGTTCTTCAACAACGAGCGAGTCATCCAAGGTGGCGTGCCGACGGACACGTTCATCACGCGTAAGTTGTGGGACGTAGGCAACTCGGAGCCGTATGGTCATCGCGGAGACCTCACAACCATCGGTGAGGCGATCATGCATCACGCAGGGGAAGCGCGGCCGGAGAGAACCCGTTTCCTGAACCTGCCGCCGCAGGATCAGTTGGCGCTGGTGGACTTCCTGAAGACGCTCCAGGTAGTTCCGCAGCCTCGCAGCGCCTTCGGGTTCAGATAGGGAGGCATCCGGCCTGTGACCGAAGGTGGGCGCTGCCCTGCAGCGCCCACCTTGGAGGCTGCCGCTCGTAACGTCCTGTCCGACCACGGCATCTAATCGTTCGATGATTAGCGCACTGGTAACGGCTGTGTCACTCGTGGTGAATGTGTTCTCTTTCGGGCAGCTGTCTCAGTTCGGCGACGCCGCTTTTGCTCCCGGAGGCTGGATTCGGGTCGAGGTCCGGCACGCGGACCCTTGGGTGGCCGCGATGCTCCTTCGAGGCGAAAGTCCGCCCCACCCCGAGATGAGTACGCTCGGCGTGTTCAACATCCCGCAACGGCATGGCGGTATCTCCAGCGGCGGCTGGCTCATCCCCAAGGGAACGCTTATCGTCAACCCAACAGACAACTCGATCCTGTACAAGCCCAACGGCTAACGGTGTCGGCGGCTGGTTCCGTTCGCCTTCTGCGCCCGTCGGTGGTTGCAGGATAGTGCGTTGGAGGCGCCGGGCGGAATCGAACCGCCGAATGAGGGTTTTGCAGACCCTTCCCTTAGCCACTTGGGTACGGCGCCGCGCAGAGGGGTATTGTACCCCGGACGGCGTCTCGTGGCAGGCTCCCTGTCAGCATTGTAATGTACTCCATAACAATCTTAAGCGTGCTAACGACAGTAGGCTTGGCTGCTTGCGGGCTACCAGTCACGCCAATCGTGCGCGTCTTCCTGTGGCGGTATCAGGCAGACGCCGACTGCGCTGCGTGGGAGGGAACCCGCAATTGCGGCTTGACTTACGTCTCGCCGTACCCCTCCGGATGGTCGCGGCGCCAGATGGCTGCGTGAGACACCATGCTCCGAAGGTCGGCGATGCGGGGGCACCAACCCAACTCGGTGCGAATCCGGTCGTTCGAAGCGACGAGCACAGGCGGGTCGCCCGGTCGCCGCGCACCCACCTCGTGCGGCACATGCTCTCCGATCACGTCGCCGACGGTGTCCAACACCTCGCGCACCGAGTGTCCAATGCCGGTGCCGACGTTGTAGGCGCGGAAGCAGCCCTGCTCCGCCGCGTCGAGCGCCTCGAGGGCGAGGAGGTGGGCATCACACAGGTCGCTGACGTGCACGTAGTCGCGGATGCAGGTTCCGTCGGGAGTGTCGTAGTCATCGCCAAAGACGGTCAGCGGCTCTCCTCGTCCGAGAGCGGCGTCAATCGCGAGGGGGATGAGGTGCGTCTCGGGGCGATGGTCCTCCCCGAGTTCGCCGTCTGGAATACCGGAGGCAAGCGACTCGCAAGCCGTGGGCGCGAGACACGCTACGCAGGAGTCTTTCGACGGACAGCTTGGTTTCGCCGTACACGTTGATCGGCCGTCGCCGGGCGGTTTCGCGAATCGGTATGCCCTTCGGGGTTCCATAGACCGCCGCCGTGCTGGAAAAGACGAACGACCGAACCCCCGCGTGAACGGCAGCTTCGATGAGGTTCGTAGACCCCAAGAGGTTCGTGCGGTAGTAGAGAAAAGGGGCGGCCATGCTCTCGCCAACGTTGATCCGGGCGGCGAAGTGGATAATCGCGGCAAACGGAAAGCGACCAAATAGGGTACGCATCTGCTCAGGGCTCTCGATGTCCGCCTCAACGAGAGTACTGCTTCCGCAGGCACCTTTGTGGCCGCCCGAGAGGTTGTCCAGGACAACGTGCTCAATCCCTCGTTGGCGGAGCAGCTTCGCCATGTGCGAGCCAATAAACCCCGCCCCGCCGGTCACAAGGATCATCGGCGAGACCCTTCGGCGCAACGCGCATCAGCCATTCCGAGTATAGTATGCGCCTCAGTGGAGTCCATAGGAATGAAGCAGTTTACGAGATTTGTGTCCTTCGGTGTCGCCGCCCTGTTAATCGGGGTTGCGGTCGCGCCGCGCCTGACAGCGCAAGACGAGTTCATCCCCGACCGGGGTCAGAAGGTCGAGCAAGAGCAAACCGATCCGCAGAAGGAGATTCAAGAGAAGATTAAGAAGTACGAAGAGGCGATCAAGGACGCTCAGAAGTACGAGGGCCCGTTCACGGTTTATCAGAAAGAGGACCAGGTGCTGTTCGAGCTGAAACCGGATCAACTCGGCAAGTGCTTCTTCCTTCAGGCCGCGTTGAGGACGGGCGCCGACCCTATGAACGTCCAAGCCGGTATGCCGCTGGGCAACATGGATTTCGGCGTTGACACTTTCCGGTTCGAGAAGCACCTCAAGGACGAGGTTTGGCTGTTCTATCCGAACTACCGGTTCCGCTGGTCAAAAGACGATCCGTATGCTGTTGCCTCCGAGCGCTCATTTCCTGAGGCGGTTCTCGATGCTTATAAAATCGTCGCCGAACATCCCGAAACACACACGATGCTCGTTGACGTTTCGGACATGTTCCGCGGGGAGCTGTTCCAACTGCGGGAGCTCATTGCGATGGCGCTCGGCAGACCGTACATGCTGGATCGGAAGAAGTCTAAGGTCGCCGAGATCAAGGCGTACCGCGAGAACATCGTTTTCCGCACGCAACTGTACTTCAACTCTTCGGGTGGACCATCGCAGGGGCTGGGCGCGCTAATGGCTCTGCTTGGGCTTGGAGGCGGAGACCACTTGGCAGATGCACGCAGTCTGCCGCTAGGAGTCACGTACAACATCTATATGGTGAAAGAAAGCGACTACATGCCGAGGCTTGCCGACCCGCGCATCGGCTACTTCACCACAGACTACTACTCCCTCAACCGTTTCATGAACGAGGACAAGACGGAGCGGCTGATCGCTCGTTGGGACATCCGCAAGAAGAATCCAGAGGCGGAGATGAGTGAACCGGTCGCGCCGCTGGTGTGGTACATCGACGACAGCGTCCCCGAGAAGTGGCGACAGGCATGCGCCGACGGCATTCTGCGATGGAACAAGGCGTTCGAGGCGATTGGCATCAAGCACGCCATTGAGGTCCGCTTCAAACCAAAGGACGCCGATTGGGACCACGCCGACATGCGCTACAACGTGCTGCGGTTTGCCCAGTCGGAAGACGCGGGATACGCCATCGCGCTGCTGCGCACCAATCCGTTCACCGGTCAGATCGTGAATGCCTCGATCACCGTGGACTCGAGCATTGTCTCGCTTGGAGGCATGGAGTGGAAGTGGTTAACCCAGCCGGGCAAGGACGTAGCGGCGGCCGCGTTCAATCGACTCGTGCGCTCGGATCCGCAGGCTCAGCCGACGTTCCGGCCACTTCTCGGGGGCAGGGTGAGCTGCGAGTTGGCGCCTCTGGCCGTCGAGAACGCAGCGTTTGGATGGACCGCCCTCAACCTTCTTTCGCGTGAGAATGTCTCGATTAACCGGGACGAGTACATCGCTGAACTCCTCCGGGACATCGTTTCGCACGAAATGGGACACTGCCTCGGGCTGCGGCACAACTTCATCGCGTCCACGGAGCTGTCGGTGAAGCAACTCGCAGACCCGAACGTCACCGCCGAGAAGGGCATTAGTTCCTCGGTGATGGACTACGTACCGGTCAACCTTGCCGCGATCGCGGCTGGAGGTGGTCACTACTACTCTCGGACAATCGGTGCGTATGACATGCTTGCCATCAAGTATGGATATGCGGATGTTCCCGGCGTTGACCCGATCGAGCAGCGCTCCTACCTGATGCGCATCGCGTCTCAGGCTGCAGTTCCGGGGCACCTCTTCATGACCGACGAGAACGCCGACCTTTGGGACCCGTACGTGACGCGTTTCGACCTCGGGAGTAACCCGCTGGATGCCGCCGAGCTCGGCACGAACCTCGCCAAGCGCTTGATGAACACGGCTCCGAAGCGGCTGCCAGCGAAAGGCAAACCGTACAGCGACCTAACGCGGGGCGTGATGCTGGGCGTCAACTTCACGGTTCGCCAATGCATGAATGCGGCTCGATTCGTAGGAGGAGTCGCTGGGAGGCGGAACTTCAAGGGCGACCCGGGTGAGCAGCCGACGCTCAAGCCGGTAGACCCCGATTTGCAGCGCCAGGCCATCAGTCTGATCGCTCGCGAGGTGTTCTCTGAAAACGCGTTCCCAATACCGGAGGACGTGTTGATTCGTATGTCAACCGATCCTAACTCGCCGAACTATAACTACATGCCGGTCAAAGACATTATCTCGTCTGCCCAGATGATGTTGCTCTCGATGCTCTGGGGCGCTGATACCGTAGACCGGGTGGCTAACAACGAATACAAGACGCGGTCCAACCCCAACCGCTTCACGCTGAGCGAACTGTACGGTACCGTCGTTGGCAAGGTGTTCAGCGAGGTCGGCACCGGGCGGTCGATCGGAATCTTGCGGCGAGACCTGCAGCGGTTTGCGGTCGAGGCGCTGAGCAAGCAGGCGCTCGCTCCCGCCGGCGGCATCCAGGAGGACGCTCGCATGATCGCTTGGAGCACGCTCGAACGACTGCACAGGCGGTTCTCCCTCGCCACATCAAGCGACCAGACCACGCGCATGCACCTACAGGACATGGCGCGGAGGATCAAACGCGTACTCGATTCGACGATGAACGTCGGCCGCTGATCTGACGCCAGAAGGACTGGAGCCACGCCTCACCGCAAGCGAGGCGTGGCTTTCTTCTTGAGTTGACGTTCCCAAGGCTTGAGGATATCTTGGTTATCTAAGACAAAGGCGTAACACCCTTTAGTCGCAGCAGGCGCACCACCGACGACGGGCCGCCCATGCCGATGATTGCGCCGAGCGTGCCTCCGACCGGGTTGAGCAGCATCAGATCGGGGTCCGCGCCTGGCTCGATCGTCCACCGTCGGTTGAGGCGCAACGACTCAGCACCCTCAGTGGTCGACATGAGCCAGACATCCTCGGCGGACAGCGCGCCTCCCGCCACGCCGAGCGCCTCGCGCATCTCGGCGAAATAGTTGACCGCGCCGCTGCTCGCTGCGCTGTCAAGCCCGACTCCAACCTTGACACCGCGCTTACGCAACTCTGCAACGGGCGAGACGGGACACCCGAGCTGGACGTTCGACCGGGGGCAGTGAGCAACGCTCGCGCCTGACGCCGCGATCCGCTCGACGTCTGTCAACGTAACATCGCAGACATGCACAATCTGAACGTTCTCGTGAAGGCAACCAACGGATTCGAGGTACTCGATCGGCGACAGCCCGGTAGGTTCGAAGGAAAGCCCCAACTCCCGATATAACTCTGCGATCGGCCCTTCTCCTCGCTGGAGGAACTCTCGTTCCACCGGGTGCTCAGCCGCGTGAACGGAGATGAACTCACCGGACGAGCCGAGCAGGCGGAGCGACTCTGGGTCAACGGTGTAGGGCGCATGTGGCGAAAGCGTAACAGGCAGACCGCTCGCATCCGCGTTGACCTTTGCATTCAACCTACACGCCTCGAGCCGCACTGCCGCAGTGCTCTCCGAAAAGGCGAGTGTGATAACCTCTTGGAAGATGCGCCCCCCTAGGGCAGCTGACGCCATCGCCGCGCCGCTGACGGGCCAGTCGCTGATCTCTCCAAGCACCGCCACCCCAGTTGCAACGTTTTGTCTCGCCGCCTCAGCCGCTGCCGTCGCGACCTCTTCCATCGTCCGCGTGGGCTTGACTTTGGTGATTTCGCGAATCCAGGGCCAGTACTCGCCGCTCTTGAGTTTCCCCTTGAGGTCGAAGTACTCCAAGTGCGAGTGCGCGTTGACGAATGCGGGCGAGAGGAGTAGGCCGGCCTCGTTTCGCTCGGCGCGCGTCCACGGTCGTACCTCGGCGATCTCGCCGCCCTCAACGCACACCTCGACGCCGGGTTGGACCGTGCAGTCCGGCAGCACCACCGCGTCTGGGCGAAGGATCAAAGTTCCTGATCCCAGGCTTCGTCGTATTGCGCGCGACTGATGTTCTTGACGTGCATATCTGCGAAGAGCACATTGTACCGGTACTGGCGGAGCTTCTCGCGAAGCTCGCGCAGGCCGTCGCGTCGCCGCAGGATGTCCAGTCCCGTGTGCCAGGCGCCCGAACCATCGAAGTACACGTTGACGGACGCCGGGTCCTTGAGTGACGTGCCCATCAGGCTACGCAAGGTCAACTCGGTTCGGTAGTAGTAGCTCGAACCGTACATTTCATAGCTGGAAGGGCTCGCAGGCAACAGCTCAAACGAGGTGTCGTCCACGTCTTGCCCCTTGTCGGCTGGACACTTCCAGACTGCGAGAGAGGGAAGATACGGCGTCATCAACTCGTGCATGAGCGGTAGTGTTACGAGGCGCGCGCGAAACTCCGGGAATCTGTCCCATATCTGAGGCGTGAACTTGTCCGCAGGGTCCACTCCAAGCGGCCAGCGGTCGTCGTAGTCGAGCATATACATTTGAAAAGCGCCGCTGATTTGCCTGAGGTTGTTGATGCAGGCGCTTTTCTGGGACGCCTGCTTCGCCTTGACGTACATCGGATAGATGATGGCGGCGAGAATCGCAACGATGGCGATGATCACTAATACCTCGACCAGGCTGATGCCGCGGCGATTCATCCTCATCTATAGATACCCGGTCGCCTAAAGAAACGTTCGCTTACGCACGTTGCTGAAGGGCCTGAAGTCGATTCCCGTTCGGGTCGCGAAAGGCGAGCGTCGGGCCAGATGGAGTCTCGTGGTACTCCGAATCGCATTCCACCTCCGCCTCTTGGAGCCTCGCGCGGAGGAGGTCCAAGTCGTCCGTCTCGAGACAGATCGTCCATCCCCCGCTCTGGGACGCCTCGGCGCCGCGGTGCAGCGCAAGGCGCACCTGCCCGACTCGAAGTTCCGACCAGAACGGGCTCTCGCTGATGACCTCTAACCCCAGCACGTCCCGATAGAACGCCAGCGCACGTTCCATGTCCGATACGGGGCACCACGCTACCGACCAGCGCATCTCCATGAAAGGGGGATACCCACCATAATCCGCGCCGATGGAGAAAGCGGATGTTTTCATCGCCGGCGCAGGCGTGATCGGTTGGAGCATCGCCGCTCACCTCTTGCGCCTGGCTCCGCGCCTTTCGGTCGTCGTCGCCGATAAGGCGTCGGTTAGCGGCTCCGGGGCCACCGGGCGCGCAGCGGGCGGAGTGCGGGCGCAGTTCGGCACACCCATCAACATCGCCTTCTCGCTCTTCTCAATCCGCGAGTTCGAGCGCGTTATGGAGGAGGTCGCGTTCAGGCAGCATGGGTACTTGTTCGTTACGTCGAAGGAAGAAGGGATGCGCGCGATGGATGCGCTGACGCCGATGCAACAGTCCCTCGGCGTGCCGGTGCGGAGGCTAACTCCCGCGGAGGTGCACGACCTCGTGCCGATACTCAATACCGCCGACGTTGTCGGTGCGACCTTCTCTGCAACAGACGGCTACCTCGACCCACATCTGGTTTGCTCGCTGTTCGAAAAAGAGGCGCGAACTGCTGGCGCGCGCTTTCTGCCAAGCACGGAGGTGCTTGCTTTCGACGGTCACATCGTGTCGACCAGCGCAGGAGATATCGCTTGCCGGACCGCTGTGCTCGCGACTGGGCATTGGTCAGCCCGGTTGGCAACGCGCCTGGGCCTCGACATAGCCGTGCGTCCTGGGCGCCACCAGCTCGCGCTGACCGGCGACGCCAAAGGATTGCCGAAGCACCTTCCGATGGTCGTGGACATGGATACAACGTTCCACTTTCGACCGGAAGGGCGCGGTTTGCTCGTGGGATACACTGACCATCTGCCGCAGCCCGTCGTAACACTCGATCAGCCACCGCCGTTCGACGCCAGGTTCTTCGAGGAGTTGGCGGACGCCGCCCTTCATCGGTTGCCGATGCTTGCGGAGGTCGGTTTCGACACGCGGCGCAGCTGGGCGGGCTGGTATGCCGAAACGCCAGACCGGCACGCGATTGTTGGCAAAACAGGTCATTGGATCGTTGCCGCGGGGTTCGGCGGTCATGGAATAATGCACTCCCCGGCAGCAGGTCAAGCGGTCGCAGAGTTGGTTCTCCGTGGGGAGTGCAAGTCGTTCGACCTTCATGCACTGCGCCCAAGCCGTTTCGCCGAGGGCGAACTTACTGTTGAGTTGGTTGTGATCTAACGATGGCGCAGCCTGCTGTTTTGGTAGAATTCCTTTTATGCGCGTGATTGCGATAGCAGGCTCGTTGCGAAGAGGGTCGGTGCACAAGCGATTGGTTCGTGCGGCTATGACCCACGCACCGGAGGGTATGCATATTGAGCACTTTGATCTCGCGCCAATTCCACTGTACAATATGGACCTCGAGCAGGATCCACCCCATGCCGTTGTGGAACTCAAGGATCGCATTCGCGCAGCCGACGGCCTACTTATCGCCGTGCCAGAGCACAACTACTCTTTTTCGGGTGTGACGAAGAACGCGATAGACTGGGTCTCTCGTCCTGTTGCCGAGCAGCCGATTCGAGGCAAGCCGGTTGCGCTGATTAGCGCCGCGCCGGGAATCCTCGGCGGAGCGCGCGCACAGTACCACCTGCGCCAGGTGTTGTTCTACTTAGAGGCAAGACAGTTGCATGCGGAGTACTTCCTGCCGCAGTATCGGGAAAAGATTGACGACGACGGCAACCTGCTTGATGAGGCAGAGGTCGAGCGGATGGAAGAGTTCCTTGCCGCTTTGGCCGGGTTTATTGGCGGCTAAGGTTGCCGGTAGATCGTTGCATCGGCTCTCCGATGCTTGCGCTCTTTGCCGTTCAGCGGGACGAGCGAACAGCAAGCGCTCGCGTTCGGCCGACTCGGGATGGAACACCATCGTGTCAAGCGGTGGTTTCGGCGCGCTCTAAAATGACACCCGGCTCTCGCCAAACGCCGTCCGCCTTCAAAAGCGCGATCAACTCCTCGACGCCGCGCTCCTGCGGAATGTTGCTCTTGACGCACTCGCGTCCGCGGTAGAGCGCAATCTTGCCGCCCGCCTGGCCCACGTAGCCGTAGTCCGCATCCGCCATCTCGCCCGGCCCGTTCACGATGCACCCCATCACGGCGATGTCAAGCCCCGTCAGGTGACTGGTCGCAGCTTTGACCTTTTGAAATACGGTCGGCAGGTTGAACTTGGTTCTGCCGCAAGACGGGCAGGCGATGAATTCGGTCTGCGTTCGGCGAACGCCCGTCGCCTGGAGGATGTCGTAGCAGACCGGGATCTCGTTGAGCGGGTCCTCAGCCAACGATACGCGAATCGTGTCGCCAATCCCTTCATTCAGCAGCGTCGCGATCCCGGCGGTGCTCTTGACGCGCGCGTACTGCCCATCGCCTGCCTCGGTTACACCGAGATGCAGCGGATAATCGCTCCGGGAAGCGAACAACCGGTTCGCCGCAAGCATGATGGGTACTCGCGATGCCTTAAGCGACACGACGATGCGCTGGAATCCATGCTTCTCGCAGATGCGGATGTACTCGAGCGCGCTCTCCACCATGCCTTCCGGCGTGTCGCCGTAGGTGACCAGTATCCGATTTGAGAGCGATCCGTGGTTCACTCCGATTCGCATCGCCGTGTCGTACGCTTTGCATGCCTCGATGACCGGCACGAGCGACTCCTCGATAGCTTCTTGCTCTTCACGAATCTCGGCATCGTCGTACTCGACGCGCGAAGCGTCTCGCTTGCGGAACACGAACAACCCGGGGTTGATGCGGACCTTGTCAACGTGTTTCGCCGCCTCGACCGCGATGTTCGTTCCCTGGTGGTGCACGTCGGCGACAAGCGGGATGCCGGAAGTCTTGGCGCGAATCTCCTCAAGGCATTGCGCCTCACGGAGGTTCGGAGTCGTTACGCGGATGATCTCCGCGCCCGCGCGGTGAAGCGCGTGGATCTGCTCAACCACTGCGGGGATGTTGTGCGTCTCCTCGGTGGTCATGCTTTGCACCAAAACCGGCGCGCCGCCGCCAATGACGACATTGCCCGCACGCACCGATCGCGTATTTCGACGGGGAAGGAAAGCTTCCATCCGGCGTCATTATACTTCGGCGAGATGGCTGTGTCGGCGTCCCGCGCCATCGCGTGGGACGCCGCGAACGTGAGTGGCTAGTGACCGTGCCCGTCGTCTGGGCTGTGGCCTTGGCTCGCTGCTGCTTCGCCGGCTGCCTTTAACTCGGCGGCGAACTGGCTGGCATCGAAACCCATCTTGGTGAGCGTCGCTGATTCACCGATCACCTGTATCGCGATCGGCGACGGACCCTTCTGAAGCATGACGGCGTGCTC
The DNA here is from genome assembly GCA_040289295.1 of Armatimonadota bacterium. Classification (GTDB taxonomy): domain Bacteria; phylum Armatimonadota; class Fimbriimonadia; order Fimbriimonadales; family ATM1; genus J051. The sequence goes on along the minus strand of PSLA01000026.1, from coordinate 5,723 downwards.
GCGGCCCTTCGCTGACCAGTGGGCGAAGGTACCCAGCGCGTTGGACACCTCGCGCGTCGGCTTGCCGTATTTCTTTCGTGCGTCTTCAACCCACGTGGACTCATCAGTCTGGAGCTGGCGGATCAAGACGGAAATCTTCCCACCTTCGACGACGGCCGCCGTAAGCTCCTGGTTCGTTTGCCATCCTGCGAATGTTGCGCCTTTGATGGAGGGCGGGTTCTGTGGGGGCGTCGCACCTTCGGGGCGCGGGAAGGCGGCTTCGAACTTCTCTGGCGCGTCGCCGAGAGAGACGGAGCCGCCGGGGCCGGTGAGCGTGCCGATAGTCTCAGTGGCTTCGCCGCTGGCTTCAGTGCCGCCGACGCCGTTGGCCTGTTTGGCACCTTCGCCGTCGGCAGCGGTGGTGGTCGAGGAGCCGCAGCCTGCAACCAGCAGCGCGACGGCGAGCAAAGAAAGGGGGATGTTCAAGCGTGTCATTGATTCTCCTGTCGGCCGCGCCGGAGCGCACCCGAAAGCACCCAGTGTACCCCAATTGCGCCACCCACCACGCGGCAAGGTGCCCTGTCATGGGACGATATTGAGGCAGCCTCTTGGGCGAGGCTTTGCGAGCAGCCCCTTCAAGTTAACCGCCAGGGGCGGGTCGGGCATTGCGATGGCTCGCCGGAGGCTCGCCCTCCCTGGCATGCAGCCGGGCTTGGGGAGCGCGAGCGTCCCGGCGAGCAAAGTTCTTGACATCTTGGAGTGGGCGGGTGGCTATGCACCAGTGTCTGGGGCGACTGTGTGCATTGGTCGGCGGTGGAACTTCCTCGTCGCGGCGAACGCTAACGGGTCTACTCCACGGCCGGGCGCAGTCCCTCGAGAATGATCTGCGGGTACTCGTTGCCGTTGTAGCGATTGATCGCGGCGCGGAATAGGAGGTCAACCGTGTCGCCAGGTCGCACCTCCTCGAACAGTTGCACCGAGCGGAAGCCGATGCCATAAACCGGGCGGGGCGCTTCGACGCGGAATCGGATGTGCTCGGGGTTTGATGTGGGTTGCACCTCCAGCAAGCGAACTCGCCGCATGAAGAACAGCGGCTTAGGGTTCGCCTCACCAAGCGGCTCGAGGCACTCCAACTCGATGAAGGAGCGGTGCGCAACGTCGGCGGGTGATACGGCAGCGGTAGCTCGACGCCTTGGAATGAAATCCTCCGGTCGAAGAACCTCTCCCGCGTGTTGAACGAGCGCAGACCGCACCTCCTCGAGCGCATCACTCGTCACGCTGAATCCCGCCGCGCGGGCATGACCGCCGCAGGAGCGAAACATCTCACGGTGCAGCATCAGCGCATCATGCAGGTTGTACGTCTCAGGCGAGCGCGCCGAACCGTACGCAAGTCCTGCTTCCGGGTCCACGGCGGCGACCAGCGCCGGGCGGTTGTACTTCTCACTGATTCTGCCGGCGACGATGCCGACCACCCCGCGGTGCCACTCCTCGGCGAACACCATGATGAGCGGTTCAGCCTCGAGGTTGAGCTCCTGGATAAATTCCTCCACTTGCTCGAGGATGCGAAGCTCTTCTGCGCGTCGTTCCGCGTTCAGCTCATCTAGGCGTCTTGCCAGCCGCTGCGCTTCCTCGGAATCCGAGGTCAGCATCAGTTGCAAGGCTATCGCAGCGTCGTCCACCCTGCCGGCGGCGTTCAGTCGCGGTCCGAGGCGCCAGCCAACGTCGTAGGACGTTACCTTCGCGCCCGGCTCGATCTGCGCCACGCGCATCAGCGCTTCGAGGCCCACTTTCTTTGTCCGGCTCAACACCTGCAGGCCGAAGTGAGCAATGACGCGGTTCTCCCCATGCAAGGGTACGACGTCAGCGATGGTGCCGACGCACGCGAGGTCGAGAAAGGCGCGCTGAAACTGGCGCGGAGTTGCACCGCACTCTTCAGACACTCGTTGAGCCACCTTGAACGCAACTCCCGCGCCGCTCAGGTGAGGGAATGGGTACTCGTTCTCGGGCAGGTGAGGGTTGACGATCGCGTCTGCAGCAGGGAGCTCGCCACCGAACTCGTGGTGGTCGGTAATGACCACGCGCATGCCAAATTGCTTCGCGCGCTTCACAGCCTCGATCGCCGAGGATCCACAGTCGCATGTCAGCAGCACCTTTGCTCCTTGCTGCATCGCCTCAAAGACCGCGTCTTCGTGAACGCCGAATCCATGCTTGATGCGGTGCGGAACGTGGGGCACAACGTTAAAGCCGAGCCGCCGAAGTGCGCGCGCCCAGATCGCAGTACTGGTTACCCCATCTACGTCGTAATCTCCGTGAACGAACACCCGCTGGCGTTTCTCACGGGCTTCCATAAGAATCCGCACCGCTTCCTCGCAGTTCGGGAGCAACCGTGGGTCGTGAAGCGACTCGAGGCTAGGGTTCAAGAACGCGTCGGCGCTCTCAAGGTCGGTGATACCCCTCTCCACGAGTGCGGCGGCAAGCAGCCGTTGAATCCCCAGTTCGCGCTGCAGGGTTTCTTCCGCCGGATGCGGCTGGCGCACCTCCCATCGCTCGCTTTCCACTCGTTGCATCATGACCGGTTCTTCTATCGCTTAAGCCCTACCATCTTAGCCAAACGGCGCACCTCCTCCTTCGAGAGGACGCGCGACTGCCCCGGTCTTAGGCTGCCGAGCCGGATTGGCCCGATCGAAAGACGCTTCAGGTCGAGCACGGGCGCGCCGGCCGCCTTCAACATTCGCTTCACTTGGTGCTTTCGCCCCTCTCGCACGATGATGCGCACGGTTGACCGGCTGCGTTCCGCGTCGTGGCTGATTACGTTTGCCTCCGCCGGCTTGGCTCGGAATCCGCGCTCCTCACCCTCGGGCGGTACGTAAATGCCCTTCTGAAGGCGCTCGATGGCGGCGCTCGGCGCCGAGCCACGCACGACGCAGAGATAGGTTCGAGGCACGTCGAACCGCGGATGCGTAAGGCGCTGGATCAACTCGCCGTCCGTTGAGAAAAGCATTAGACCTTCGGCTGACTTGTCGAGCCTGCCTGCTGGCTTCAGGACCACATCCGTCTCAGGCAGTAAGTCCGCCACACAAACGCGCCCGCGCTCATCCCGCATCGTAGCGAGAACGCCCTTCGGTTTATACAGCGCGACCGTGATGACTCGTTGCGCGGAGATGCGCCGGCCGTCTACACGAACTATACTCGCCTCCGGGTCTATTACCACGCCCAACTTGCGCACTACCTTGCCGTCAACGGTAACCCGTCCCTGCAATATCATTTCCTCGCACTTGCGCCGGCTTGCAACTCCGGATGCAGCCATGAACTTGTGCAGTCGCTCACCCATTTCGCGCTCGCGCGAGTAGAACGACGCCTGCACCGACGAGCGTCATCGCCATCGTCGTCCACAGCCAGTGGAACGGAACGGATTGAGCCGCCGCCGAAGGGACCGCCGCAAGGGCGACCAACGGCACACTCAACTCGTCCCCTCCGGTGAGAGTGATCCGTAGCGCACCGACCTCTTGGCCGAAGCGCACAGGTGCGGAGAGAGTGGCAAGTTCGACCTGCATGTTCACCACGCCTTCGCCGGGCGCGAGCGCCGCCTTGAGGTCGTGCGCCGCCGCCACGGAAACTGCTCCCCGTTCACCACCCACAACCGAGGCGGACGCGACACGCACGCCCTGCCGCACGACCGTCGTCACATGGTGTTCCGCGAACGCCCAGTCGAGAAGCGCGCGCGTGTCGCCGAGCCAGTCGGCACAGTCCAACACGACGGCAATCGCGGTCCAACCGTCACGAGAACGAGCACCGACAAAGCAGTGCCCCGCCGGCTTGGTGTAGCCCGTCTTCACGCCTACTGCATATGGGTCGACCGACAGAAGTCGGTTCTTGCTGATCAACAATGTGTCTTCGAGATTGGTTGATCTCCAAATGCTCTTGCGCGTGGTCATGGCGGCTTTCTTGAAGCGCTCGTTGCGCAGCGCCTCACGAGTGATCAGCGCAAGGTCTCGAGCTGTCGTGTAGTGCAGCGGGTCGTGCAGGCCGTTCGGATTCGTAAAGTGGGTGCCGGTGCAACCGATCTGCTTGGCTCGCTCGTTCATCATCTCGGCGAATGCCTTTTGGCTGCCAGCAATGTGGGTTGCGACCGCGTATGCAGCGTCGTTCGCGCTGCGCAGCAGAAGCGCGTGAAGAAGATCTTCGGCGCGAACGCGTTCGGCAGGCTCGAGGTGCAACGATGAACCGCCAATCTTCTGCACGTCGAGTA
>PSLA01000026.1:0-1464 GCA_040289295.1 Armatimonadota bacterium | reverse complement strand
TCAGTGTTCCGCCAGCAACAACGCGGTCAAGATCTTCGTCGTCGATGCGGGGAATCTGCGCGCGTCGGCGGATCGGGCGAACAGCGTCCGCCCAGACTCGGCGTCGAGCACAATCGCGGAGCTCGCGGCTATGAGCGGCTCCGCAATCAGGTTGGGCGCCACGCATGCGAGGGCGATCGCTGCAAATGGCCTCATGCGCCGACCTCCTCGAGCGTTGGCTCCTCGCCCTCATCGAGCGGCGGCAGTTCGCTGATGTCATTCAGATGAAACTGGTGCAGGAACTCCTGCGTCGTCCCCCACAGGATCGGTCTACCGGGCGCCTGCTTGCGTCCGACCTCTTCGATCAAGCCGCGCTCGGCAAGCGTGCGAAGGGCATAGTCGCTCTGCACGCCCCGCACCTCTTCGATCTGCTGCGTGGTAACTGGCTGGCGGTATGCCACGATCGCCAGCACCTCCAGCGCCGAGCGAGTGAGTCGTCGCCGCTGGGGCTTAAGGTAAAGGCTCACCGCTTCCGCCATCTCGGGCCTGGTGCACAGTTGATAGCCACCGGCGATTCGCACCAGTTGGAGCCCTGACCCTTGGCTCAGTCTCTCGCCCAGCTCTTCAAGGGCGAACTCGACCTCGGCGGGCTTCACTCCGAGAATCTTCGTCAACTCATCCGCGCTCAGCGGCGCCTCGGCGACGAAGAGAATCGCCTCCACCGCCTTCGAAAGTTCAGCCTCCAGACGCGTTACCTCCAAAGAACACAATCTCATCATTCTGAATCAGCGCTCGAATCCGTCCGAGGCGAATCAACTCGAGCACCGAAAGAAAGACGAGCACCGCGTCCAGAATGGTGTGCGAACGCGGGAGCAGATCCTCAAAGCGCGCACCGTCGGGATGCTCACGCATGTACCCGAGCGTCTCCTCCATGACCACCTTCAGCGGCTTCGTCGGCGGCGGGACAGGTGGAGGCTCAGCCGCCTCGGCGCGCTCGAGCACTCGGTTCAGCGCCTTCGCCAGGTGCTGCGTCGTGAGGTTGCTGAGGTCAATCGGCAGCTCGTACTCCTGCGGCTCCTCGGGCGAGCGGAAAAACAGCGATCGGCGCTCGAAGTAGCGCCGGTACAGTTCGTCGATCACCTCGGCGAACTCGTGCGCCGTCGGCTCCGGCAGTTCCGGAATATCCTCGGGTGGAGGCGGGTCGGCGATCGGGATGAGCGCCCACGCCTTGCGCTCGACCAGGTAGGCGAGGGCGAGCAGTGCCGCGCCTGCGGCGTCCAAGTCAGGGCTGCCCGAGTCGCGTAGGTACTCAATATACGCGCGGCAAACTGGCGCGAGAGGCACCTTCGTGAGGTCTACCCGCCCCTCACGCGCAAGATGGAACAGCGTTGCCAGCGAGCCGGAGAACTCGGCGCTCTCCACCCGGATAGGAGGCGGGACGGCGACTCCACCAGGCGTCAGGCTCTCTCTCGGTTCGCTCTCCAT
>PSLA01000025.1:22092-27414 GCA_040289295.1 Armatimonadota bacterium | reverse complement strand
CTCTGACTACCTCGCCGGCAAGCCGACTCCGCGCGAGTACCGTCCCGAGGAGCGGCGTCGTGATGACGGCCCGGCGTTCGTGCCTCGCACCACCGGCCCGCGCGACATGCCATCGAAAGGGCCGCAGGGGGACCAGCGGTTCAACCTCGGGCGTCCATCCGACTCGCGGAGTCCAGGCGTGGCGACGATTCCTCGCTCCGTGAGTGTGGACTCGCGCGGCGGCTCGGGCAACCGAGGCTCGCTGCAGTATCAGGTTCAGCGCGCGGAGGATTATCGGGTTGGCCTTCGTGTGGGCTATTACCACTACGACCCGTGGTGGCAGCCGTGGCACTACGGCTATTCGTACTACGTGTTCGTTCCGACTCCGTACGACTGCTTCTTCTCGCCGTACTACTACTATTGGACGTGCCCGCCGTACGTCCATTCGAGCCGCGTGGTGATCGTGACGCCGCGCGTCTTCGTCATCATCTCCGATCCGATCCGCTGGTTGTACTGCGGCTACGGCACTCGTTACAATTACGGCTACGGCTCGAACTACGGCTACGCGTCGTATTCGAGCGTTGATCGCGCCGTAAGTCGGCTGACGGACGCGTTCCGCTTCTCCGACACGAGGAGCCTCGACGAGTTGGTGCCCCGCGGCTCGACCGTTGACATCTATATTGATGGCGACTACGCCTACTCGGTCAGCAGCGACGACTACTACGACATGACCGCAGATATGCTGCAGTCGGTGTACACGCGGAATTTCGTTATCGAGCGCGTTCAGCCCACGAAGGATGGCGACATCTGGGTGGTTGCGCGCCACGAGTTCGTTGACGCTTGGAACTCGACCGAGCGCACGTGGCTTGGGTTCCTGCTGGAGCGCAGGGGCGACCGGTACGTCATCCGCCAGGCCGGAACCTACTCGTACCGCCCGTAGCGACAGGCAATTCGAACCGTTACGGAGGGGCGGGTCGGACGACCCGCCCCTCCGTTCTGCTTGCCTATCTGAAGGCGGGCGTGGCACCTGCCGATACTAAGGGCGAAGGTGGAGGTTCGGAACACCACTTGTCGTTAGACCCTAAACGCGCAGCAAACGCCTACCGCCGACAGGCGGTTGAGACGGCCAAACCGATTGACTTGGTCGTCATGCTCTACGACGGCCTGCTGCAATCGCTTGACAAGGCGAAGGACGCAATAGAGTCGCACAACCGCGAGGAGCAGAACCATCACCTGCTGCGCGCCCAGCGCATCCTCTCCGAGCTGTCGGCGGGCCTTGACCTCGACAGGGGCGGTGAAATCGGGAGCAACCTGATGAGCATCTATGCCTTCTGCATGGCGCGGCTCATCGAGGCGAACCTGCAAGACAAGGCGGAACCGGTGCTGCATGCCACACGTGTGCTGGCGCCCTTGCGCGACGCATGGGCGGAGGCGTCACGCCGCATCGAGGAGGACACCGTTGCAACACCCTGAGTCGGCAGAACGAATCGCGCAATCGCTGCTGGCCGTAACGCTGAGCGCCACGAGCGCCGTCGAGTTCGGAGACTGGGAAACCGCAGGCCAACTGCTTCGCCGTCGGGAACAACTGCTCACGCAACTGGAGGCGCGCGACGACCTCGACAGCGCAGTGTCGACCCTCGAAGCGGTGCAGTCGGCGGAGAAAGACCTCGAGGCGCTCATCGAGCGGACGACGTTCGAGGCGGTCGAGGGGATGCAGTCGAGTTTGGCGTTCCGCGAAGCCCGTCGAGCCTACCGCCCCTCCGCAGGCGGCGGCATCTTCGACCAGGCGGGTTAGTGCGGCGGAGGCTTGCTGACCCGTCGGCGCTGGCCGAGGGATGAGCTCTCACGGGTGGTGGGAAGGGCGTAGGGACCTGGAGGCCTGCAGTTGAGGCGAAGAAGGGCTACGATCGCCCACACCCATGTCACCCAGCTTCGGCATTGGTAGGGAACGTATCCCCGAGGCTGTCCGACTGAGTTGGGGTTTCGGTCGCCCATGCCACTCACCGAACGATCGTCCCGCTCGCTACAATGAAGGCGTGGTTATTCTTGATGGCGCGATGGGCACGGAGCTGCAGCGGCGCGGGGCGGAGGTTGCACTGCCGCTGTGGTCTGCGCAGGCGCTGCTCGATAACCCCGACCTCGTGCTGCAAATCCACCGGGAGTACGTCGAGGCGGGCGCGGAGGTGCTCACCACGAACACCTTCCGGACGCAGCGGCGGACCTTCGAGAAGGTCGGCAAGGACAGGGCAGCCGCGCGGAGATTGACCGCCCGCGCAGTGCAACTCGCGCGGGAAGCGACGGCGAACTTCAGCTTGACCCTCCCCTCAAGGGGAGAGGGGGAGAGCCGGCGCGTGCGCGTGGCAGGCTCGATTGCCCCGCTCGAGGATTGCTATCATCCCGACCTCTCTCCCGGCGAGGCGGACGAGGAGTTTCGCGAGTTCGCGGACTGGCTGATGGAGGCGGGGAGCGACCTGCTGCTCATCGAGACGATGAACAACCTAACGGAGATGCGCTCCGCCATCCGCGCGGCGCAGGGCGTCGAAGCCGCGTTCTGGGTGTCGGTGAACCCATCGAACGAGAACGCGGCGGAGCTGCTGAGCGGCGAGGCGGTGGGAGAGGCGCTGAATATCGCATACAACGAAGGCGCGAGCGCGTTCCTCGTCAATTGTGCGGCGATAGAAGTGATCGAGCGGGCGCTTGCGCCGCTGATGGAGCGCGCGAAGATTCCGCTCGGATGCTATGCGAACAACGGCGTGCTCGACGACGTGAAGGGCTGGCGATTCGACAAAGACGTGCCGCCGTCCGCATTTGCTGAGCACGCAGAGCGCGTCGGGGAGATGGGCGTTTCGATTGTGGGAGGCTGCTGCGGCACGACGCCTAAGCACATTTGTGCCATTGCGGAGGTACTATCGAAACGGCGATGAGGCGATTGCGACGACTGGTTCCGCTTGTTGCGTTTCTTCTCGTCTCGGTCGGGACGTTTTTGCTTCTCGAGTCGCAATGCGGTACCGAGGTGAGCGCCGTTCCTCCGAAAGAGGGGCTTCGCGTTGCAACGTGGAACGTGATGTTCCTCGATGAGGACGTTCCGGAGGAGCGGATAGCCAACCTCGCGAGTGTGATTCGCAACCTCGATGCGGACATCATCGCGTTTCAGGAGGTTTCGAGCGTCGCGTCACTCCGCAAGATACTGCCGCGGGACTATGACGTCGCCATGACGACCGAGCGCGGCTCGCAGAACCTCGCGCTCGCGGTTCGAGCCCCGCTGGAGATTCAAGCGACGGCGGACGCGCTGTTCGTTGGTGCGGCGTATGATGAGGCGTTTCCCGATCATCGCGACCCGCTTCGAGTGTACGTTGCGACGCCTTCTGGCGTGCAGCTCGCGGTTTACGTCGTTCACTTGAAGAGTCGTCGCGGAGGAAGGAGGCAGACCGAGCATCAGCGCATCGCAGGGGCGAGCCTTATCGCCGGTTGGATTCGCGCGCGCGAAGAGCAGAACGTCATCCTGCTCGGAGACTTCAACGACACACCGGACGATGCGAGCCTCAACATCCTCGAAACCGGCGACCTGTTCGCCGTTGGCAGGATGGAGAACGAGGAGGATCGGTTCTTGGTCAACCTGTGCGAGCCTCTCTTCGCACGCGACATGGTGACGATGGAGGTGTACGCGCTGTACCGCGGCTCGCCGATCCAGCCGGCCGTGCGCGGCGCGCGCAAAGAGAACGACCGCTGGCGCGGGAAGGACTACAAGTATCCGGACGACCTTGCCATCGTCCAAACCATGTTTGACCAGATCCTCGTGTCGAATCCGTTGGCGAACGTTGTGGTCGGCGGAGAGGCGCGCATCTATGCGGGAGGCGACGCCCTGCGGGGGCTGAAGGGTAGCCGAGGCGAAGGCACGCTCGCCTCCGACCATCTACCGGTCTACGCGGACTTTCGGATCGCTGTGAAGTGATGCCACAGTGCAGGGCGTGGCTCGGGTATTGTTTGTCTATGGGCGTGACCGTGGACGTGCGTGGAGGCGACTGCCTGGAGCGCCTGGCGAGTCTGGAAGGGCAGACCGAGTTCCAACTGACGTTTCTCGACCCACCATTCAACCAATGCAAAGAGTACGAGTTCTATGACGACGATGTAGATGACGCCGTATACTGGTCGTGGATGCGCGAGGTGTGCGAGGCTGTGCGAGGTTGTGCATCGCTTGACACCCGATGGCGGTTCGGTGTATTTCATGCAGCGAGAGAAGAATGCGGAGCAGGTACTTGCGTGCTTGCGGCAAAGCGGTTGGACGTTCCAAAATCTGATCGTCTGGATGAAAAAGGCGTCGGCGGTTCCGAATAGCGCTCGGTTCGGCAAGCAGTACCAAATCATTGCATTTGCAACAAAAGGCCCCAAGGCGACGACGTTCAATCGGCTTCGCACCGACGCACCGCTCCGCCCAGAACACAAGCAGCCGCGACGGAATGGTGTTTTTGTGACGGATTGCTGGGACGGACATCCGTGAACTCACGTCTGGGTACTTTGCCGGGCCGGAGGCGTTGCGCAGCGCCGCCACCGGGCAGCGGGTTCATAAGCAGCAGTCTCCGACCGCGTTGCTGGCAAGGATTGTGCTTGCATCATCAATGCCAGTGCTTGATCACAAGCGCAATGGGCGCTTCGTGGTGGTTCAGTCGGCTTTTTAGAGCGGGCGGTTGCGCCAGCGCCCTACAGCAGCAGTCGCGCCCACCGCCGGGACGGCCGTGCTACAGCAACCGTCGCACTTCCTCCAGGATCCCCCAAGCGATCCGCCTCTTCAAAGCTTTTTCGAACCGCACCGACTCCCCTTCCCGAAGAAGCAACACCCCTTCGTTGTCCTCGCTGTCGAAGCCTACGTCTGGGCGGCTCACATCGTTCAAGAAAATAGCCGCAATGCCCTTCGCTTCCATCTTGCTCCGTGCCGATGTTTCGTTCATTCCCGCCTCGGCCGCGAAGCCCACGATCGTCAATTCCGGCCGCTGAGACGCGACCGTTGCTAGGATGTCCGGGTTCGGCACAAGTGACAGCGTCATGCCGTCGCCACGCCGAATCTTCTCCTTGGAAGGAGGGGCTGCTCGGAAGTCTGAAACCGCCGCTGCGCCGATGAGAAGGTTCGCCCCCGAGGTCGCATTGAGGGTGGCAGTCAGCATCTCCTGCGCGGTCGTAACGCGCACGACGGAAACCCTCGGATGCGCGCGCATGTGCGTGGGCCCTGTGATAAGGCGCACCTCCGCGCCCATGCGCAAACCTGCCTCCGCCAGTGCATAACCCATTTTCCCGCTCGAACGGTTTGCCAAAAAGCGCACGGGATCGATCGGCTCGTGGGTTGGGCCT
>PSLA01000025.1:0-22048 GCA_040289295.1 Armatimonadota bacterium | reverse complement strand
CGCTCCTTGTGGCGGCAAGAAGCGTCTCGCTTACGATGCGTTCGGTGGCCGCAAGCTTTCCTTCGCCGTGTTCTCCACAGGCGACGTCTCCCTCTTGAGGCTCGATGATGAGCGCGCCGCGGTCGCGGAGCGCTTCAAGGCTCGCTTGGGTGGCGGGGTGCGCGTACATGTGAGGGTTCATCGCCGGGCAGACGACGAGAGGCGCATCGGATGCGAGTGCGATGGTCGTGAGCATGTCCAGCCCCTTGCCTTCGGCGAGGTGCGCGATCGCATTCGCCGTTGCGGGGCAAACGAGGAGCACGCTCGCTTCGCGCGCCCAGTCAATGTGCGCCATGCGGCCGCGTTCCGGCTCATCGAACGCATGCGTGAGGCACGGATTCCCGGTTAAGTTTTCAAAGAGAGCTGGCGTAACGAACTGCAACGCAGCGCGCGAGAGGCATGCGCGCACCTCGAAGCCCGCCCGCATCAACTCCCTGGCGACGTCCGCCGCGCGATACGCAGCGATGCTTCCGGTAACGCCGAGGATCACCGTGCCTTTCATCGCACGATCTCCTCGAGTTGTGCAACTGCGGCGTCCACTTGGTCATTGACGATCTGGTGTTCGTACCAGTCGGCTTCTGAAATCTCCATCTCCGCGCGTCTGAGGCGCTCAGCCACGCGGTTGGGGTCGGCATTCGGGTTGCGCATCAACAGGCGGCGTTTCAACTCTTCCATGCTGGGCGGGAGGATGAACACGGTAACCGCGTTCGGATAAAGCTGCTTGATCGCCTTCGCCCCGTTCACATCAACGTTCAGCACGGCGATGCGACCGGCATCAAGCAGCCTCTCGACTCCCTCCCGCGGCGTTCCGTACATCGTCTCGGTGTACACCGACTCTTGCTCGAGCAGTTCTCCTCGCTTCATACTCTCCTCGAACTGTTTTGGCGTGAGGAAGTGATAATGCACGCCGTTCACTTCACCCTCGCGTGGGGCGCGCGTCGTGCAGGTGATCACTCGCTGCACCCGTGGGTTTGCCTCCGCCCACGCTTGGATGACGGTATCCTTGCCCGCGCCGCTCGGTCCGGATAGTATCACCAAAATCCCTTTCGTCATCACCGCGCCAGCCGTAGGATACTGTCGGCGACGCGCATCGGGTCGTGTCGCACGAGGTCGGTTTCCGAAATCAAGTTTGCCAGCACAGGCTTTAGGCCCATGGCGCGGATTCGGTCCGCGTCCGGCTCGACGAACTCCTGGCCCGACTTCGCGTAGCGTTCGAGCAGGTGCTGGCTCGGCATCGCCTTGTTCAGGAGGACGTAGTCAAACACGCGCCGCCCGACATTCGCTTCGATAGCATGAACGTGGTCGCTCGCCGTGAAGCGATCCGACTCGCCTGGCTGAGTCATCACGTTGCACACGTACACCTTCGCTGCGTCCGACTCGGCCACCGCCTCTGCGACGCCGGGCACAAGCAGAGGCGGGATGACGCTCGTGAAGACGGAGCCAGGACCGATGACGATAATGTCCGCATTCGCGATCGCCTCGAGCGCTTCCTCGAGTGGTTCAGCGTCCTCAGGTTCGAGATAGACGCGACGAATCTGAAGGGGCGTGTTCACGATTTGCGTCTCGCCGCACACCTCCGTCCCGTCCACCATCTCCGCCCGAAGGCGAACCCTCCGCAGCGTTGCCGGCAAAACCCGGCCACGAATCGCAAGAACCTTGCTGATCTCGGTAACCGCCTTCTCAAAGTCGCCGGTGAGGTCCACCATAGCAGCAATGAGAAGGTTTCCCGTACTGTGTCCACTTAGCGAGCCCGAAGCGATTTCAAAACGGTGCTGGAAGATGTCGGTCATCGCCTTCTCGGCATCCGCGAGCGCGACGAGGCAGTTGCGGATGTCGCCAGGCGGGAGAATCTTCCTGTCCGCTGCCAACCGACCGCTGCTTCCGCCGTCGTCGGTTACGGTAACGATGGCAGTGATCCGGCTCGTCTTCTGCTTGACGCCGCGCAAAAGGGTTGAGAGACCGGTGCCTCCACCAATGGCGACGACAGAAGGGCCCGCCATCAACTGCTGCCTCCGCACAATGTGCCCCATCATCGGCCCGCGAAGAGCAGGATTGAGCATCCGAATCACTTCGCCCAGGAACTGCCTGAACCCAGTTACCACCGCCCAGACGCCGAGCATGAGGAACGCGCCCGCGGCGTAGTGTCGAGTGTTTGCGAGGTCCTGCCCCACGAACCAGCGCGAAAGGATGTGATCGAACCAGGTCTGGATCGTCTCCGCGACCGGCGCGACAATTGCCTGGAGGCTGAGGCTGAAGCCGACTGCGAGCAGTACAACGCCCAGCAACGCGATCAAGACGGCGCGCCGCAAGGGTCCACCACTCGAAAGCCAGCGCTTGATTCTGCGCCTGGAAATCACCTCTTCCCCTCAGGCGCTGCCAAGCCGCGGAGGGCGCCGCCGACCACACTCATCAGGACGCTGCCGACCAAAGCCGCCCCGAAGTCGCCCACCTTGAAGCCCAAGCCGAACGTTCCAACCCACCAGAACAGTAGCGCGTTTATCAACACCCATGCTAGCCCGAACGTAAGGCACGCCAAAGGCAGCGTGACCATCTTAGCGATGCGGCCGATCGTCGAGTTCACTAAGCCGAGCACTGCTACACCAATGAACAACGTTAGCGGTTTATCCACATCTACAGTTAGGTTTAAGCCGAGTCCTCTCGCCGCCAGCGACGAAATCACCAGCGCAACCGCACCGACCAGCCAATGTAGGAACAGCGCCACTCGTATTCTCTTTTTACCTGGCGCACGAGCCGAGCGACCCGCAAGGGCACCCGCTGCGCTCGAAGTTCAAGCCATACTTTGCGCGGTGAAGCCGCAAACGCCGATGCTCCGACAGTACTTCGACACGAAGGCACGCTATCCGGGTGTGTTGCTCGCAATGCGCGTGGGCGACTTCTACGAGTTCTATGGCGAGGACGCCGAGATCGCGGCTCGCGCCCTCGGCATCACCCTAACGGGTAGGGACGACGGCAAGCATGGTCGCGTCCCAATGGCGGGCGTTCCCTACCACTCCGTCGAGAAGTACCTGGCACGCCTCGTCAAGCAGGGGTTCAAGGTTGCCCTCTGTGACCAAGTGGAAGACCCCCGTAAAGCAAAGGGGCTCGTTAAGCGCGAGGTAACCCGGGTCGTAACACCCGGTACTGCGGTCGAAGAGGAGATCCTTGAGCAGGAGCGTTCGAACTTCCTGGCATCCGCCGTGGCGAGCGAGGACCGCGCGGGCATTTCGTTCCTTGACCTCTCCACGGGGGAGTTCTTGGTTACCGAAGTTGCCGGCGAGGACGCGACGGAGCAGACGCTCCAGGAGATTGCACGGCTCAGCCCCGCCGAGTGCCTCCTCCCCGAAGAGGCGGAGGAGCTTTACGAACTCATCGGGAGGCTGACCAACGCCATCGTCACCCGCATTCGCGCGCCGAAGCCGGGCGAGGCGCGGCAGCGCTTGCTGCAGCAGTTCAAGACGCAGAGCCTAGCGTCTTTCGGGCTTGAAGACTGGGAGGCGGGCACGCAAGCAGCAGGCTCAATCCTCTCGTACCTTGACGCGAACGAAGTCAAGGCTGAGCACGTGGACCGGGTGGTTACGTACTCTCTGAACGACCGCATGCGCCTCGACGCTCACACCGTACGTAGTCTGGAGATGGTCCAAAACCTAACGGACGGCGGGCGGCGGATGACCGTCCTCGAAACCCTCGATGAAACACAAACGCCGATGGGGCTTCGAACCTTGAGGCGCTTCCTGCTCGAGCCGCTAACGAATTCGGATGAGATCGAGGCGCGCCTGGCGGCGACGGACGCGCTCTACCAGGCATCACTCGCGCGCGAGGCGATTCGCGGCGTTCTGCGCCAGGTGTACGACGTGGAGCGGATCGTCGCGCGGGCTGCGACTGGCACTGCGAACGCGAGAGACTTGGTCAGCCTCAGGCAATCCCTGGCGCGGCTGCCCGAGTTGAAGGACGCCCTGCGTAAAGTACCGACCGCACCGGGGGGCAGTGCCGACAAACCGCCAGGGCTATTGGGGCGTATCCAGGACGAAATCGACCCGTGTGGCGAGCTGGCCGCCGAATTGGACCGGGCGCTCCAAGACGAACCGCCGGTTTCGCTTCGCGAAGGTGGGATGATTCGTAGCGGCTACGACGCCGAACTGGACGCTCTCCGCGAGCTGGCGAAGGAGGGCAAGGAGTATATCGCTCGCCTCGAGGCTGCGGAGAGGGAGCGCACGGGCATTGAGCGCTTGCGAGTCGGCTACAACGGCGTGTTCGGCTACTATCTCGAAGTGCCCAAGACTCAAATTGGGCGTATTCCCGACGACTACATTAGGAAGCAGACGACCGCGAACGCTGAACGCTACATTACGGCGGAGCTCAAGGAGTACGAGAGCAAGGTCGTCGGGAGCGAGGAGAAGGCGTGCGAGTTGGAGTTCGACCTGTTCGTCCGGCTCCGTTCCAAAGTCGCCTCCTTTGCCGGACGATTGCTCCGCACCGCGCGGGCGATCGCCGCACTCGACGTGCTGCAATCGTTCGCCGAGGTTGCCACCCGTCATCGGTACACGCGCCCGAGGATCCTCGCTCAGGACGAGCCTCGCATCAAGATAAGAGGTGGCAGGCACCCGGTTGTCGAGGCTTATCTCGGCTTCTCGGCTTTTGTTCCCAACGACACCGACCTCTCCCGAAAGCATTCTTTGGTTGTCCTAACCGGGCCCAACATGAGCGGCAAGTCCACCTACTTGCGACAAACCGCTCTGATCGTGCTGTTGGCTCAAATCGGGTCGTTCGTGCCTGCCGAGGAGGCGGAGATGACGGTTGTGGACCGCGTGTTCGCGCGGATCGGTGCTCGAGACGGACTCGCGAGCGGGCAGAGCACCTTCATGGTCGAGATGACCGAGGCTGCGAACATTCTGCACCACGCCACCGAGCGGAGCCTCGTCATCCTGGACGAGATCGGACGCGGCACCAGCACCTTTGACGGCTTGGCAATCGCGTGGGCGATTTGCGAGTACCTTGCCGCCGTAGGGTCCCTCACTCTGTTCGCAACTCACTATCACCAACTTAACGCTCTCGGAGAGAGGCTACCGAACGTGCGGAACCACCGCGTGGCGGTGAAGGAGGAGGGCGACAACGTAATCTGGCTGCACAAGGTGCTCGAAGGCGGAACCGACCGTTCCTACGGCATTCACGTTGCGCGAATGGCAGGACTGCCTAAAAGCGTTTTAAGCCGTGCCGCGGAGGTGCTTGACGACTTGGAGGCGAAGTCGGATACCCCCGACGCCGGGCGCGTCTCCGAGTCGCGCCTGCAGCTTCGGCTTTTCGAGGCGGAGGAGCCCCCGGTGCTCAAGCGGCTGCGTGAGATCAACACCGCCGAACTCACACCCGTCGAGGCGCTCGTGCTGCTGGACAATCTGAAGAGGGAATCGCTTGCCGATGCCTGAAACGCTCCGCGTAGCGGATGTTGTACCAGACGTTCCCACAGCCGGGCTTGAAGAGAGCTACACCTACGGCGTCGGTGACACTGACCCGTCTCCAGGTGATTGCGTGTTGGTGCCCTTTGGCAATCGCGTGGTCGGGGGATACGTTATCGCCGTCCGAGACGTCGTTCCGAACCAACTGGGCTTCCCCGAGAGCAACCTGAAGCCGATTCAATCGGTTGTTGATGGCCTGTCGCTCCCGGACGAGCTGTTAGAAACAATTCGTCGAACCGCAAAGGAAACGCTGTCGCCGCTTGGGGCGGTTGTCAGGGCTGCACTACCTCCCGGTATTCGGTCGCGCTTGAAGACTGTGTACCGGGTGGTTCAGTATGCAGGCGATGTGAATCTCACGCCGAAGGAAGCGGAAGCGCTTGACAAGCTACGCGAGAGAGGCGAGGTGGCCGAATCCGCCTTAACCTCACTCGGTCTGAGTCGGTCTGTGATGCTGGCCCTGGTGCGGAAGCGCGTCGTGTCGAAAGAAGTTACTCTGCCTCCCGAGCGCAAGCCGAGGCAGCGCCCGCTAAGGCTTGCCGAGGGCGGAGCACGCCCGCGGGAGGATACGCCCGCGCAGTTGCGATGCTATGAGGTGCTGCTTCGGTCGGGCGGGGGGGGCTGGACGGTTGAGGAGATCGCCGCCTTGGCGGACGTCTCGGCGGCGACGGTTAGGGCTCTTGCCAAAGATGGCGTTCTCGAGGAGGCGCCCGCGCCGCGAGAGGCTTCGACCGATCCGCCGAGGATGACGCCGCACCAGATGGAAGCGATATCTGCGATTGCTGCGAACCCGCGGGGCCGGTTCCTCCTATTCGGCGTCACGGGCAGCGGCAAGACCGAGGTGTATATGCGCGTGATTCGGGATGCCATCGACAGTGGGCGGTCAGTGCTCTACTTGGTACCCGAGATCGCCCTCGCCTCCCAGGTGATAACGCAGCTCCGCTCCCGCTTCAGCGAGCGGGTGGCGGTCATTCACAGCGGGCTGTCGCACGGGGAGCGGCTGAGACAGTGGAGAGCCGTCCGCTCGGGTTCGGTGCAGATCGCTCTGGGGGCGCGGAGCGCGGCCTTCGCGCCGGCGCAAAACCTGGGCGTTGTCATCGTGGATGAAGAGCACGAGAGCGCCTACAAGGAGGACGGCAGCCCACACCACGACGCACGCAAGGTCGTCGAGATGCGGGCAGATCTGAGCGGCGCGCGGCTGCTGCTTGGCTCAGCCACCCCTTCAGTCGAATCGTTTCATCGCGCGCGTACCGGCGGCCTACAGCTGGTCTCTATGCCGTCACGCGTGGGCGACCTCTCCCTTCCTGACGTCGTCGTGAGCGATCTGCGTGAAGTGTTTCGAGCGGGCAAGCCTTCGATCCTGGGCCCCGAGCTCCACGTGGCGCTAAGCGAAACGCTCCGCCGGGGCGAGCAGGCGATTCTGTTCCTCAATCGGCGCGCGTACGCAGGCTCGCTGCTGTGCCGGGAGTGTGGTCATGTACCAGCCTGTCCAAATTGCACCGTGACACTCACCTTCCACAAGGCGGCCAAGCGCCTGCGGTGCCATCATTGCAACGCGCAGGAGCCGGCCCCGGACGTGTGCCCTAAGTGCGGCTCGACCCGCTTTCGTCCTCTGGGCATTGGGACAGAGAAGGTGGAGGAGGCTGTGCGGAAGGCGTTCCCTCGCGCTGCCGTCGCTCGCTTGGACCGGGACGTCGCCCGCCGCGCCGGGGCGGTGGAAGCCGTGTTCAGGAAGCTTCGCGAAGGGGAAGTTAATGTACTCGTGGGTACACAAATGGTCGCAAAGGGCCTTGACTTCCCGGGCGTGACGCTTGTGGGAGTCGTTACTGCCGACACCGGTCTTTGCCTCCCGGACTTCCGCAGCACTGAGAGGACGTTTCAACTGCTGACGCAGGTTTGCGGACGTTCCGGCCGCGCCCAGAAGGGGACGGCACTGATTCAGACGTTCCAGCCCAACCACCCTGCTGTCAAGTTCGCTGCGGCGCAGGACTACGAGACGTTCTTCGACCGGGAGATAGGTGAGCGGCGCGATGCTTTGTATCCGCCCTTCACGCGCCTTGTGAACGTGGTGGCTTCGTCGCAGGACCGGGGTGAGGCCGAGCGTCTGGCATTCGAAATCGCTGACGACCTGAAAAGGCATGTGGTGCGAGTTCTTGGGCCCTCGCCCTGCCCAATTGAACGCCTGAAGGGTCAATGGCGGTACCACGTGCTGGTCAAACTCGAACCTGAGGAGGACGTTGGGGTCGCCGCGGTACCGGAGGAGCGGTTGACTCACCCGAACGTGCGCGTTACGGTGGACGTTGACCCAGTTTCTTTGCTGTGAGGGAACTTCACGGGCGCGTGGAGCGTTGAACCGTTCAGGAGAGAATGACAATGACTACCTTACTCATAGCTTGTCTGGCACTGTCCCAGGGCGGCCAGACGCCCGCAACGAACTGCCCGGTGATGGGCCAACCAGCCAAGGATTCGCAACCCAAGGTGCTGTACAAGGGCAATGTCTTTGGATTTTGCTGCGGCGGGTGCGTCGGCACGTTTTCCGACAGTCCTGAGAGCTTCCTCAAGCGGCACGCTGAGGCGGATGACGCGGTTGGCTACTCGCTCTATGATGTCGTGTCTCGGACGATCATTCCCAAGGAAGGTAAGACTCACGACGTCCTTTACGAGGGCGTGCTGTACCGCTTCCTGACGGCGGAGAACGCGAAAACGTTCGAGAAGGAACCGAAGAAATACCTCGCCCCCGCGCAGGAAGCAACCGAAAACTGCCCCGTAAGCAAGGAAGTGCTCAAGCCCGGCAAGGCTGCTGCGTTCCGGGACTACAACGGCGTCCGCTACTACTTCTGCTGCCCGGATTGCACCGCCGCATTCGACAAGAACCCATCGGAGTTCGCTGCTAAGGTGAAGGCCGGGCCGGCAAAGGCACACAAGCTTGTAGATCGTCAAACACCCTACCTCTAGCGAGACCTCCCCGCTGCCCTCTAGCGAGGCCTCTCCGCTGCGAAGCGTGGAGGCCGTCTTTTTTGCTGAGGCGAATCGCCCGCTTGTTCTGCGAGTAAACTCGCGCTATGCCCACAATGGCGGCGCTTGTGCAGATCGCGCCCGTGAAGGCGGACGTGCCTGCCAACCTACAACGGATTGCGGAGGCGGTGCGCCGCTGCTCAGATGAGGGTGCCGACCTCGTTGTGTTTCCAGAGGCTGCGCTGAGTGGCTACTTCCTCGAAGGCGGCGTCATCGAAGTAGCGCTGACCACCGACGAGCTCGCGATACGGCTGGTTGAAGCGGTCGGAGAGCTCGGAAGAGCGGTTGACGTCATCCTCGGCTACTACGAAACAAAGGGCGGCATGATCTACAACTCATCGACGCACCTGTGCCTCGAATCCGGGGGCGCGAGCATAATGCACACGCATCGCAAGTTCTTTCTGCCGACCTATGGAGTGTTCGACGAGGAGCGCTTTGTCGCGCGCGGCAAGGAGGTACAGGCTTACGACGCGCGGTTTGGGCGCATGGCGATGCTCATCTGCGAGGACATCTGGCACAGCGTTACTCCGATGATCGCCGCGCTTAAAGGAGCAGCGACCATCGTAAGCATCGCTGCCTCACCAGCACGGGATTTCACTGCGGCGAAGCCGCAAAACCTACAGTCGTACCACCGCATCGTCCAGCGGATGGCTGAGGAGCACGGCGTGTGGGCACTGCACTCTATGCTCGTCGGTTTCGAGGGCGGGAAGGGATTTGCAGGGGGCAGTATCGCCGTTGACCCGTTCGGCAGGGTTGTGGGCGAGGGGCCGATCGGCGTCGAGCACATCTTGCGCGTGGAAGTGGACCATGAGGCGGTCGGTGTAGCACGGAACAACTCGCCGATGCTCGCTGATCTTGCGGGCGTGCTGGGCGACGTCATTCGAGAGCTAAAAGAGGTTGACGAGGGGGAATGCTCACCCCTATAGCTGACCTGCCGGTGTTCGAGTCGGCTCGGTGGGAGCCGGATTCCTCCGATGCGCTGCGCGTAGACGCGGAGGCTTTGACGAACTGGCTGGTTCTGTTTCTACGGGACGAGTGCGTTCGCCGGCGTGGTGCGAAGAGCGCCGTGATCGGCGTGTCGGGAGGGGTGGATTCGGCTGTGACCGCGTTCCTCTGCGCCCGCGCCTTCGGCCCGGAGAACACACACGCATTCCTAATGCCTTACCGAATTAGCTCGCCTGACAGCGTCGAGCACGCTCGGCTGGTAGCGGAGACTCTGGGCGCACCTTGGCGCGAGATTGACATCACGCCGATGGTCGACGGCTACGTTCAGCGATTCGAGCCCAACGCGTCGCCTCGGCGCGTCGGGAACGTGTGCGCACGGTGCCGCACCGCGATCCTGTTCGATCAGAGCGCGAAACTGCGCGGTCTGCCGATCGGTACAGGCAACAAGACGGAGCGACTCTTCGGTTACTTCACCTGGCACGCCGATGACGCGCCGCCTATCAACCCCTTGGGCGACCTGTACAAGACGCAAGTCCGACAGCTTGCCGAGTACCTCGGCGTTCCGGACGTGGTGCGTAAGAAGGCGCCTACAGCTGACCTGGTGCGGGGCCAAACAGACGAGGGAGACCTCGGCATCGCGTATGAAGAGGCGGACCGAATTCTGTACTATCTGGTACAGGGTTGGTCGCCAGAGGCGCTCGTGCGGCGTGGGTTTCGCGCGGAGGCAGTTGAGATCGTTCGGCAACGGGTTGCGACGACGCACTGGAAGCGAAGGCTGCCTACCGTGGCAATGGTGTCGGGCACCGCTATCGGCGAGTTCTACCTGCGCCCAGTGGACTACTGATTCGGTAGAATCGGCGCCCGGTGCCACAGCTCCTCCTGGAGGTTGGTTGTGAGGAACTCCCCGCTAGCTCGGTTCGTCGTGCGGCGGAGGCGCTGCTTCGCTTTGTGCAGAAGGCTGTCGAGGCAGAAGCACTGGCGACGGAGCCGCTCACCCCTCGCTGGGCGGCGACTCCGAGGCGGCTCATCGTGTCCATTGAGGGAGTTGCGGAGCGGCAGCCTGACCGTCAAGTGGAGCGGCGGGGACCTTCAAAGAGCGCGGCATTCGATGCCGCTGGGAACCCTACCAAAGCGCTCGAAGGTTTTTGCCGAGGCGTAGGTGTCAAGCCCGCCGACGTCGAGGTGAGGGACGATTACGTTTGGGCATCCAAGCTGGAGGTGGGCATGTCGGCTGTTGAGGTGTTAGGCCCTGGTCTCGTTGATGCGATTCGCCAAATCCCGTTTGACAAGACGATGCGCTGGGGTGTTGGCAGGACTCGTTTCGCACGTCCGATTCGGTGGATCGTGGCGCTCATTGGTGGAGAGGTCATTGAGCTCGCGGTGGAGGGTGTTGCCGCCGGCAACGAATCTCGCGGCCACCGGTTCCTATCACGGGGGCCGTTTGTGGTAACGGGTTGGGACGATCTGCTCCAGAAGTTGCGCGAACGGTTCGTAGAACCCGAGCCTGAGGCACGGCGCGAGCGAATCGTTTCGGGCGCGATGGCAGCCGCGCGGGGCACGCCGCTCATGATGGAAGACCTGGTCGAGGAGAACGTGTACCTGACGGAGTGGCCGACGGCGGTGGCAGGCGAGTTCAGGGAGGAGTTCCTCGCTCTGCCGCGGCCAGTGCTCATCGCAGCCATGGCACACTACCAGCGCTTCTTCCCAGTGGAGTCTGCGCCAGGCGAGTTGACCAGCCGGTTCATCAGTATCAGCAACGGCGGCGATGAGGCGACGGTACGGCAAGGAAACGAATGGGTTCTGAACGCGCGGTTCAACGACGCAAAGTTTTTCTATGATGAGGACCAGCGCCACACCATTGACGAGTTCTTGCTGCGCACGGAGCGCATCGTCTTTCAGGAGAAGCTGGGAACCGTGCGGCAACGCGCCGATCGGATCGCGAGAATGGCCGCGCTGCTTGCAGGGCAAGCCGATCTGGACGACGAAACGGCGGAGCATGCTCGGCGTGCAGGTCTGTACGCCAAGGCGGATCTGAGCACGGGTCTGGTGAGCGAGTTGCCTTCCTTGCAGGGGCAGATAGGAGCTGAGTACGCATGCCGAGAGGGCTTCCCGGAGAGCATCTGCCGCGCCATTGAGCGTCATTACGCGCCTGACGCGACGTCCGAAGAGGAAGGCGAGCGCTTAGCGACGCTCGTGATGTGCGCAGACCAGTCGGACCGGCTTGCGGGCTACCTCGGGATAGGCGAGCTACCGAGCGGGAGCAAGGACCCGTTTGGGTTGCGGCGTTCGGTCGCGATGCTTGTTGAGGCGCAGATGTCGTGGCCATTCGCCAAAGTGGGAATCGCGGACTGGGTGGTTGCCGCGAGCGAAGGGTACGCAGAGCAGGGGATCGAGTTGAGCGACCCGCTCAGCCTGCAGATGGGTGTGAAAGAGATTCTCGAGGGCAGGTACGAGCACATCTTCTCCGGCCTGCCGCACGACGCGCTCGACGCTGCATGGGCGGTTGCCTGGCACGAACCTTCGCATCGCTTCGCCGCGAGGGTGCGGTTCCTTTCTGATATCTCCGGCGACACGGATTTCATTCGGCTTGCGAAGCGCGCGGGCAACATCGTTGACGCAGCGCGAAAGAAGGGCATAGAGGTTGCAGGGTCCCGCGAGGAGGCCCGCGTGAGCGTCGACCTGTTCGAAAGTGAGGCGGAGGTCGTGCTCTATGAGCAAACGTTGATCGCGGAGGAGCAGATGGACGCCCTGCCGGTTGATGCCTTCGCGGAGCAAACGGAAGTATTGCGCGCGCTCAAGCCACACATCGAGACTTTTTTCGACGACGTGATGGTGATGACCGACGACACCGAGCGTAGAGACAACCGCTTGGCGTTGCTTTCTCGAATTGACCAGTTGGCAAGAACCGTTGCCGACTTCAGTCGCTTCGTCATCGAGGGCGAGTAGGACCCAGCGTCGCCTGAGCGTCCTTGTGATAGAAAGGGCAAGTCGAGCGTCCTGGCGAGCCTTTTCCCTGAGGCGACTACTCGAAACGAAGGCACTTTGCCTCGACTTTCCCACGTTCCCTCGAGTAGCGCTCAGCGTAGCTTGAATTCAAAGCCGAAAGCCTTTAGCGTCTCACCGTCCTCCGAGAGCGCGCCATTGAACGCGTGCTCTATCCCGTCGTCACCTTTAACTCGAAACGATAGCACGTTGCCTTGGGCTTGCCAGGTTCCGGAAACCGACTCCTTGGTGGGACCTTCCACAGTTAGGCGGAACGAGCCGTCGCCTTTGATGGTGAGCGATCCTTTAGGGATCAGGACCTTAGACCCGCCGCTGGCGTCCGAGGCGATGGTGGGCGGGGCGATTTCCCACGTCCCCTCGGCGCTCTTCCCGCGGGAGCAGCCGACAAAAGCGAACAGAAGCGCAATTCCGCAGGCGGCGAGGACGCGTGCCAACACGCGCGAAGTATATCGGCTTTTCGGCCGGGTGGGGCCCGTGAGCGCTACCTGTTCTCGCGTCTACGGCGTTCAGGTTGCGGTAAGGTCTGGTTAGGTGATGAACGAATCCGACATCGAGGCGGTGTACGCCAATCTGGACTTTCCGGCACATAATGCGCCCGCGTGGCGACCGTACACGTTCATCAACATGGTTGCCACCATTGACGGCAAGGTGATTTCCGGCGCGCGAGGTGAGGAGGTGGGTGATTTGGGCTCAAATGTGGATCATTTGCTAATGCGCCGGATTGAAAGGGCGGCGGACGCGGTTTTGATCGGAGCGGAGTCGCAGCGGTCAAGCCCCGGCATCTGGTATCCGCCGGGCGTGAAGCGAATCGTCGTCACGCGTAGCGGCAACGTCCTCGCGGAGAGCCGTTTTTTCACCGACGAACCGCGCAGCGCTTGGGTGTTCTGTACCGACGAGTCTACTCTTCCGACCCTGCCGGGGGGCGTGTCCGTGGTTAGCTTTCCGGGCGACGCAGTGATGGTGGGGGACGCCGTGCGCCTGATGCGCGAGCAAATGGCAGTCGAGCGGTTGCTTGTTGAGGGTGGGAGCAACCTAAACGGGCAGATGCTGCGGGCCGACGTGGTGGATGAGCTGTTTCTCACGCTTGCGCCTAAGGTTAAGTTGGGCGAAGATCTGCCGACGTACGCGGGCGGGGAGCCGCTGCCTAGGGAGGGGCTTCAGCGGTACTCGCTTGTGGAGGCGCACCGAGTGGCCGACGAGTTGTTCCTTCGCTACCGCCGCGTCTGGTCGTAAGGCGGATGCTCAGTCGTCACACTGATCGTCGTTCCTACCTGCCGGGCGGGCACGGAGTCGCGCCCACTCTCGCAACTGCTGAATCTCCTCACTCATCATCACACTCAGAGGAACGGTGCTCGTTACTTCCGCTTCAAGATCCTCTTGCGCGAGGTCGCGACCCGCGTCGAACGCTGTGAAGAGCGCGTCGACCACAGCCTGCTCGATCTCCGCGCCGCTGAATCCGGCGGTGATGCGGCTTAGGTTGTCGAGGTCAAATTGCTCTGGGTCGCGTTTTCGCTTGCGAAGGTGGATGCGGAAGATCTCCTCACGCTCCCCGGAGTCGGGTAGGTCAATGAAGAACATCTCGTCGAAGCGCCCCTTTCGCAGCAGTTCGGGCGGGAGTTTGGTAACGTCGTTTGCGGTGGCGACGAGGAAGACAGGAGCGGTCTTTTCTTGCATCCATGTGAGGAAAGTGGCGAAGACGCGGGCGGTCGTGCCGCTGTCGCTGTAGCCGCTCCCTTGCAGGCCGGCGAAGGCCTTCTCGAGTTCATCAGCCCACAGCACGCACGGCGCCACGCCCTCGGCAACCTGGATGGCGCGCCGCACGTTCTGTTCGCTTTGTCCGACCAAGCTTCCGAAAATGCGTCCAACGTCCATGCGGAGCATCGGAAGGTTCCAGTGACTCGCGATCGCCTTGGCAACGAGCGACTTGCCGCAGCCCTGTACCCCGAGCAGCAGCACGCCCTTTGGTGCGGGAAGACCGAAGTCGCGCGCTGGTGAGGTGAAGCTCTTGGCTCGTTTGCGAAGCCACTCCTTCAGGTACTCCATACCGCCCACTTCTTTTAGCGATTCGCTCGCGGGGTAGTACTCAAGCAGACCCGACTTTCGGATGATCTGTTTCTTCTGTTCAAGGATGACATCGTGATCCAGCGCTTTCTTTTCCACGAGGCTTCGCGAGAAGACCGACTCGACCTCGTCGAGCGTAAGACCGGAGCAGGCTTTGACGATCTCCTCACGCCGTTCGGGGCTGAGGAGGAGGTCGAGGTCCGTTCGCCCTTGCAGCGCAAGCATAAGGCTGTCTAACACTTCTCCGATCTCCTCTTCGTTCGGCAAGCCAAAGTCCACGACGGTAACGTCCTTCTCGAGTTCGACCGGCAATCGCAGGACGGGCGCGGTAATGACGATGCACTGGTTCTTGCCTCGGAGGCTGGTAGCGAGGTCGCGCAGGAAGCGGGTGACCCTGACATCGCTGAGCCAATGGTGGAAGTCCTGCAGGAGGCAGACGGCGTTCTCCGGGGCACCGTGCATCTGTGCCACAGCCTCAAGCTCGGGGGCGAGGTGCTGCTTCGGTTCGGGGTTGCGCTGAGGAACCGGGGGGCGGAATCCGCGGGTGAGCGTCCAGCGGTGTACCGATCGGTGCAGTTCCGCCGCGACCTCTTCGACAGCCTGGGCGGCCCTCTCTTCCTCCCATGTAAGGATGTAAAGGATGGGATACTTGGCCCGGAGGAGGACTTCGATTTCAGCCCTGGCGTTCATAGGCTCTCACCTGATTCGGTGAAGTCTACCGCCGGGTTGGGGGGGGGTTGCCTAATAGAGGCTCGCGGCCGCGAGGGCAGAAGGCATTCGCTTTTCGGGGAGGGTGTAGACGGTTGCGCCGTTCGAGGCGGCAAGGACGGCGGCTCGGTCGAGGAGGTCTTCGGCGTCGGTTTGCCACTGTTGGAGTGTCTGGGCTGAGAGGGTCTCTTCATCCCAGTACCCCCACAGGTGGCGGTCGAGGGCAACCAGCAGCGTTTTGATTCTTCTTTGTGCTGCCTGCTTCAGTACTGCCTCCGGGTGGTCAACAGCGCGTTCCGACCCGCGCAACTGTTTAAATCGCTCGACCGCCTCGGTCTTCTGGGTTTCGAGTTTCTGCAGTAAATACTTCCAGGCTTGACGGTGGATGTCGTTGGGCGGTGTGCGCTTTGTGCTACCTAAAAGCGGTTCCGGTTCGAGGTGCGGGTACTGGTTAATTCTCGCGTAGAGGGCGACGCTTTCCTGCGTGCCGGCGAGCAGCAGTCGCGCGCGGCTGGTGTTGAGGTGTTTAGAGACGGCGTTCTCGATCTGTTGGAAGAACTTCACCTGTCGTTCGTCGAGCATGTCTTTGCCAGCGCCTTGGCCGTGGAAGATCGCGCCCGCCCCTCGGTTAGAGAGACTATGCTGCTGCAGGTCATCCCAGCGTCCTTCGCGCTTGTTGAACTCTTTGAGGCTTTGCACGGCACCGGAAATGGCTACCTCCTTGATGCCTTCGAGTGTGCACTCGAATAGTTGGACGTCCTGGCTGAGGGCGAGCACGTAGAAGCGGCCAGGCAGGGAGGCTAATCCGAGCAAGGGCTTCACGTAGAATCGGCGCCCGACGACGAGGTCGGTGGCGAGGGGGAATGGGGCTTTTGCAACTTTGAAGAATGAGGTTGCGCAGAACATGGCGACGGAGTCGGACAGGTTCGTCCAGAATTCCTCATCGTCGAGTAGCGCGCGGGCGGGTTCGAGGAACGAAGCGTCGTCTCCGAGGAGTGCTTCGGCGTCGCGGAGCATGTTCTTGTAGCGGATTCGGTCTTCGGCGGCCTGCACGCTGGCACGGTGGGTGTTCAGGTAGAGGGAGAGGCAGGGCGAGCCACCGAAGGTTAGGATCTCGTTTACAGCTTGCTGCAGAGGACCGAGCATGGTTCTTCATCATACCGCTGGCTAGTCGTTCCTTGCATAATCGGCGGTGGTGCGCGACTTCGGTTTGCGTAATTGGCTGACGGCGTTCTGGTGCTGTTGCTTCGTGTTCGCGGGTGCGCAGGAGGTGACGACCATCCGCATGATTGCGCACGACAGTTGGGGCATTCCGCCGAAGGATGCAGTTGACCCTGCGAGCATCACGCGCCGCGCGGTGTTCGAAGAGTTTCACCGCCAGAACCCAGACATTCGCGTGGTGAATGCCGCAGGTCTACAAGTGGCGGGCAACCAACCGGACGCGCCGTTTTTGATGAGCATGGCGGGTGACACTGCGCCGGACGTGTTCTACGTGAACTTTCGCCAGATGACGAACTACATTGACCAGGGGTTCTGCCGTCCGCTGGACGACCTGATTGCGCGCAATCCTGAGATCCTGAACCGCATCAAGCCCAAGGTGTTGGAGGTGTTGCGCAGTCTGGACGGGCGCATTTATGCGATTCCGTACATTCAGTATGGGATGGCTCTGTATTATCGCATAGATTTTTTCCGCCAGGCTGGTCTTGATCCATCGCGCCCACCGAGGACATGGGACGAGTTCTATCGGTACGCGCAGATGCTGACCGATCCATCCGTCGGCCGATACGGTTTTCTGTTTAACAACGGCATGGAGGGGAAGGGCTGGCACTGGACAAACCTGCTGCGTCAAGCGGGAGGCGAGCCGGTGACTCGCCTCGAGACCGGGGAATGGGTCGCGAGTTTCAACACTAAGGCTGGGGCTTTGGCCCTGGATTTTTTCCGCAAGCTATGTCTCGAGAAATGGGTGCGTAACGGCAAGACGATCGGCCCGGCGGCGGGCCTATCCACGCAATGGCGTCAAGACATCGACAACGGCAAGGGGGCGATGTGGTTCGACTACACGAACGACGTTCTGTTGCACAGTACTCGGACGAATCCCGCGCTGATCGGCGTGGCTGCCATGCCGGCGGGTCCCGGAGGCAGGGCGAACGAAATCAACGCGGGTATGTGGGCGATCAACGCGAGCATCGAAGATCCGAAAAAGCTGGAAGCGTGTTGGAGGTTCATTTTGTTTTTCGCCGGGGAGAACGCGGAAAGGATCGCCGTGCAGCACTACGTCGAGTTCGGTTTGGGGAACTTGGTTCAGCCCGACTTGTTAGAGAAGTATGGATACACCGAGTTGGCGCGGCGTGTTGATCCGCTCCTTGTGCAGGCGAGTCGAGAACAATTCGAGAACGGAAAGCCCGAGCCTTATGGGCGCAACTGCCAGTTGCTGTATGTGATGCTTGATCAGCCGCTTCAGGAGGCGCTTTTGAACCCTGACCGGCCCGTGATGGAGATCCTAAACCGCGCTGCGGCGGAAACGAACACGAAGATGCTCGGCTACGTTCCGGAAGACGTTATGGCGAAGCGGCGTGGCTTCGCCTTTGGCATCATGGTGATGCTGTTGATCGCGACGTTTTCGGTAACAGTGCGAGCGATACAGCGATTTCGCACCATGCCCGCTGGAGATTGGGGACTGGAGGCGGGGGCGAACCGTCGGCGTGTGGTAGCGTTCATGGGCATCTTTCTCGCGCCGGCGGCGCTCACGCTGCTCGTGTGGGCGTACTATCCGCTGTTCCGAGGACTGGTCATTGCGTTCCAAGACTATCGTATCATGACGCCACCACAGTGGGTGGGGTTGGACAACTTCATTGACGTGTTTACGTCGCAGACGTTCTATAAAGGGGTGTGGAACAGCATCCTGTACGTCGGCTTGACGCTTGGCTTGGGGTTTTTCCTGCCATTCTTCTTGGCGCTTGCGCTTGATGAGATACCGCGCTTCAAGGTGTTCTTCCGCACAATCTTTTACCTTCCGGCGATGACGAGCGGCATCGTAATCGCTTTTCTATGGCGACAGTTCTACGACAAGTCGGAGCACGGTTTGTTGAATCAGTTGCTGGCGCCGGTGTTCAGCGCGTTGAACTCGGGGATTGAGGTGCTCAACAATGTGTTCGGCGCCTCGATCGGGCACTTCGCGTTCACGCATGACTGGCTTGGGGATCCGTCCTTGGCGATGTTGTCTGTTGTGATCCCGGGCATCTGGGCGGGTGCTGGCCCTGGCAGCATCTTGTACCTGGCGGCTTTGAAGAACGTTTCCGAGGAAAGGTATGAGGCAGCCGACCTCGACGGCGCGACGTGGTGGCAAAAGATCGTTCACATTACCTACCCGGCGTTGAGACCCCTGATTTTGATAAACCTGTTGGGCGCGTTCATCGGTGGCTTCAAAGCGATGGAGCAGATCTTCATCATGACCGCGGGCGGCCCGCTCTATGCGACGCACACCCTCGGCTTGGAGATATGGCAGAACGCGTTCATGTTCTTGAAGTTCGGCTACGCGACCGCGGCGGCGTGGGTGATGGGCGCGATGCTGATCGGGTTTACCGTGCTGCAGATTCGCTCGCTGCTGCAGTATCGCTTCACGACGGTGAAGGGGTAGGCGGGGCGGGTTCGGTAAACTGCACCTATGCTTCCTGCGCTGCTGTTGCAAGCCGCCACCGTTGACGTTTACCAACTTTCACTCTTCTCGGAGCGAACCGTTGTGGCTCGCATGAACGCGCTTATTGACACGAGAACGGGCGAGCGCGTTACCTTGGAACAGTTCGCCGAGCGGTGCCGAGGCGAGCAGTTCGTGTACATTGGCGAGAACCACGACAGCGCGGACGCGCATCGCTGGCAGGCGCTTCTTATCGGAGCGCTTGACCGCGCAGGAAAGAACGTCATCGTCGGGCTTGAGATGTACCAGCGCCCGATGCAGGTGCATTTGGACAAGTGGACCCTCGGCAAGTACGAAGAGGAGGAGTTCCTTGAGCGCTCGGATTGGGCGGGCCAGTGGGGGTTCAACTTCGCGCTCTATCGCCCGATCTTCGCCTACTGTCGGGATCGGAAGCTGCGCATGGTTGCGTTGAACGTGTCGCGCGATTGGGTAACGGCGGCGAGCAGGGAGGGCTACGGCGCGCTGCCAAGGGACGCCGACCTTCCGCCGGAGTTGTTCTTGGGCAACGCGGCTCACCGGCGCGTCTTCGACGCGATGATGCAGGGGCACCCGCCGGGCGCGGCGCTTGACGGGATGTACCGCGGACAGGTGCTGTGGGATGAGGGGATGGCGGACTCGGCCCTGCGCTACCTCAACCGCACCGTGGTTACGCCGAACACGGTGTTGGTGGTGCTGGCGGGGAACGGGCACGTGCTGTATCGGCAGGGCATCAACTATCGCATTGAGCGGCGCACCGGCGAGCGCGGGGTTACGGTGGTTACGGTCGGCATGGAGGGGGGTGCTCTCACCCGGCGCGTCAGCGCGGACGTTGGGGACTACGTAATCGGAATTCGATAGGCGCCCACGGGATTCCTCGTGCCACAATCGCAGCATGAGTGGCTCCCACGGAAGGAGCCAGGCCTTGGCGGTACTTCGGTCGGGCCTCGGTGAGAGCGCTGAGTTCCAGCCTGGGCAATGGGAGGCCATCCGGTCGGTTCTCATCGCCGGAAGTCGCCAGCTGCTGGTCCAACGGACGGGTTGGGGCAAAAGCGTGGTGTACTTCGTGGCTACCCGATTGCTTCGCGACGCGGCAAGGGGGCCGACGCTGATCGTCAGCCCGCTCTTGGCGCTGATGCGCAACCAGGTTGAGATGTCTCGTCGATTCGGTGTCGTGGCGGCAAGCATTGACAGCACGAACCGAGACGATTGGCCGACTCTTACCCACGCCGTGCGAGCAGGACAGATTGACGCGCTTCTGGTTTCACCAGAGCGGTTGGGAAACGCAGAGTTTCGCAGTGACCTCCTTGGGTTTCTCGAGTCGAAGTGTGGCCTCCTAGTGATTGATGAAGCACATTGCATTAGCGATTGGGGGCATGACTTCCGTCCGGATTACCGGCGCATCATTCAGACTGTCTCACGTCTCGACAAGGCGACATCATTACTGTGCACGACCGCCACGGCGAATGAGCGAGTGATCGCCGATATTCGGGCGCAGCTTGGTGAGGGCTTGGAGGTGGTTCGCGGCCCTCTAATGCGTGAGAGCCTCAAGCTGAGCGTCATCAAGATGAGGGATCAGGCGGAACGTCTCGCTTGGCTGGCGAAGATGATCCCGAGATTCCGCGGCACGGGCATCATCTATGCGTTGACGATCAATGACGCTCGAAGGACCGCTCAGTGGTTGAGGCTCAACGGCGTCGACGCACACGCGTACCACTCAGAGCTGAGGGATGGTCGAGAGGATCTGGAACGCCGCTTCGAGAAGAACGGGGTGAAGTGTGTTGTTGCCACCACCGCTCTCGGCATGGGCTACGACAAGGGCGACGTCGAGTTCGTTATCCACTTCCAAGCGCCCGGCTCGATTATCAACTACTATCAGCAGGTCGGGCGAGCGGGGCGGGCGCTTTCCGCCGCATACGGCGTGCTACTGGTGGGCGAGGAGGATGAAGAAATCAACGACTACTTCATTCGTTCGGCCTTTCCGGACAAGGCGTGCTTTGACGAGGTGCTCGGAGCGCTGCGGCAGTCGCCTGCCAGCATGGAGGTGCTTATCTCTCGCACCAACCAACCGAGGTGGCGGATGGAAAAAGCGCTGAAACTGCTCGAGGTCGAAGGCGCGGTTTCCAAAGCGTCTAACGGAGAGATTCGACTGTTGATGCCGACATGGCAGTACGATCGCTTGAGGTCGGAACAGATCACCGAGCAGCGACGGAAGGAACTGCGCCAGATGTATGAGTACATCGAGACGCGTCGATGCAGGATGCGCTTCCTCGCCGAAGCGCTGGATGATGTATCTGCAAACGACTGTGGGCGGTGTGACAATTGCAACCTGAGGACAATGCCCGTTCCCGCACGTGAAAAAGTCTTGGAGGCGATTCATTTCCTGAAGCGCGACCATCAGGTGATTGCCCCGAAGAAGTTTTTCCCTCCAGGAGTCAAGGGGGTCGGCAGGGAGGCAATTCCTCATCAGGAGCAGCTATCCCAAGGCGCTGCCCTCTCGGTGTATAACGACGCAGGCTGGGGGAGATTGGTCCGAGAGGCGAAGTACTCACGTCAAGCCTTCCCGGACGAGTTAATACCGCCAGCTGTAGAATTGATTCGGATGTTGCCGATTCAGCCGGAGTGGCTCTGCTGGGTGCCTAGTCTGAAGCGTGGTAACCTCGTTCCGGACTTCGCCAAGCGGCTCGCCGAGGCGCTGGGGATCGGAGCTATCGATGCGGTTGTAAAGGTGAGGGAGACCGGAGAACAGAAGGAGATGCAGAATTCGACACGACAGTACAAGAATGTATCCGGCGCGTTCAAGGTGGTGAACATCCTTGAGGGTCCTTGTTTGCTCCTTGATGATGTGTATGACTCGGGATGGACAATGACGGTGATTGGGATTCAGCTCCGCCGCGCAGGTTGCTCTGCCGTGGTACCCTTCGCGCTTGCCGTCGCGAGGCCGAGGCAATGAGCACGCTGTTGGCGGTCGCTTTGCGGAGTCACCTGATTGCAGAACCGCCCCCGATCTCGGCAAAAACCTGGGCGGGTATGCGTGAGGTGGTTGCAGAGGCGGGCTCCAACAGTTCGCCGGAAGAGTTCCTCCTGGCGTGGGCAGATCGATGGCTTTTGCCAGGCGACGCGGCGAAGGTGAGGGCTCGCGTGGCGACGCTCGGCGAGA
>PSLA01000049.1:0-3209 GCA_040289295.1 Armatimonadota bacterium | reverse complement strand
CGCTCCAGCCGATGGCCTCCAGCCAGGCGAGGGCGGCTTCCTCGACGACGGATTCAGTGAAGGCGCGCGCTGTCACGTGGCGTCCCCCTCTTCCTCGGACGGCCTAGCAATCGCCTCCATGGCAGCAAAGTGCTCCGCGTCCTGATCGTTGATGAAGTCCAACACATCCTTGAGTATGGATCGCGCTTCACCAAGAACAGACGGGTCATGCTCCGGCTCGCCGATGGTGTCGCCGTGCGAGTAGGTGTGAACGAATCGGAGAATCCGCAACTTTTTGGCTTCATCGAAGTTTATGTCCTTCACCTTCTCCCAAAGCTCGCCGGACACTTGCGGCCGGCGGAACGCGAGAAACGCCTCCAACAGGCGCCGCGCCATGTTTGGCAACACGTAATTCTCCTCCAAGCCTGCTGGCGACGACGCGAATGCCTCCCGATAGATCCGCGAAAAGAGGTAGTGATACTCGGACTCGTACTGCTCAAGGAGTGGATCGAGTGGGGCCATCGTTGAGAAGCGCTGCCCGCTACCTGCTGCACACTCCAGCATGTAGAAGCGTGCAGGGCGCTGACTGACGTCCTTTTTCTTCTGTCCCTTGAGATGATGAAACCAGTTCCGCACCTGCCGGAAGAACGTGAAGTTATGGGTGAAAATGAACAGCTGGCCGGCGTCCTTCGTGCGCTCGCGTATGACACCAAACGCGAGGTAGAGGGCGTTTGCATCGAGGCTCGATACCGGATCGTCCAGCACGACGACGCCCTTCGTGAGGTCAAACCGCCGGTCCTGAAGCGACTTGAGGAAGTAGAGCAAGGCAATCGCCGTCACTTCGCCTTCACTCAGAGCCTGTGCCGGCACGCCGCCGCGCGTGATTGTGTAGCCGGTCGCCTTGATCTCCAGTCGAAGCTCGTCGTGGCCGAGGTACTTACGGAGGTCCTCGTTCAGCTCCTCCGCGGGCTGGCGATGCTCGACGATCTCCCGTTCCAACCGGGCGATTTCAGCATCCAGACACTGGACCTGTTGCTCTGCCGTGCGCACATCGCCCCTCGCTTGCTGTGCGTCATTCTTGAGGCGCACGAAGTCTCCCAGTTCCGCAGCGATCATGTCTAAGGCGAGCCGCTGGCGTGCTCCATCAACTCGGGTCTGGAAGTCATCGCACGCCTGATTGTGCTTGCGGATCACCGCGTTCAGCTTCTCGACAGCCGTTGCGTCCACCCGTGGCGGCTCAAGCTCAAGTCTGACCTGCTCAAAAGCCAGACGCTTCTTGCCTGTCAACGCTTGCACTGCAGCATCGAGAAAACGATGAGCCACGTCAACGACCTCTCTTAGCCCAGCCTCTGCGGTTTGGAACTCCTCCGCCAGATCGTCGTAAAGCTCTGCCTTGTTGGGCACCCGGAGTGCGGCCGCCGCCCTAGACGATGCCCGTATCTCGTCGATCAACCGGTCCAGGCGCTGTATGAACTGCTCATACTCAGCGCTGAAATGTGCTTCGAGGGTAGCCAACCGGTCCTTTGGCAATGGTTGTTCGCAGAACAGACATCGGCCGGCCTTCCGATCGCGATGTAATCCCAGACCTTGCCGGGTCCAATCGGCGAGCACGTGATCCTTCTTCAAGGACTCGATCGCCTCTGAAATGACCGTGGTGGCGAGAATCGCCGATAGTCTTGCAACGAGTTTCTCAAAGTCCGGCAGGGTGTACATTACCTCCTGCAGCTTCGGCTTCGGTGTCGCCCGATGCTGCGCGAGCAGCGTCTCGCGCTCCACATCGCTGAGGCGAGGGGGTGCGCCGACGCCTTCCTTCCCCATCGCCTCCTCCGCGTCACGTTTAAAATCAGCTTTGTCGTAGTTGTTGTACGGGTTCTGGCCGCTAGACCGGAGCGTGTCCTTGATAACTTTGGCATGGTCGATACAGAACTGGTCGAGGTCCTTCTCGGATTTTTGCTTCGCGGAGCGCGCGGAGTCGAGCTTCGATTGGGCCGTAGCGCGCTCGCCCTTTAGGCGCTCAACCTCCTTCTGCTTCTCGACGCTCTCCGCCCCCAACACGAAGATAGGCGGCAGGTCTCCGCCCCTCACGGGAAATACGTTCTCGACGATGAACTCCCGATTGAACACCCGTATCGACAGCGACACACTGGGGAACTCGTCACCTTGAACCTCCTCCTCCCCATCCAGTACAACCGTGACCTGGCCCGCTGGCACCGTCCGTTTTTCCAAGCAGCGCAGTATCCGGCTCAGTGTCGTCTTGCCGGTCCCATTCCATCCATAGATGACGTTGTACCGTCCGAAGTCCCCCAAGCCTTCCGGCCATTCGAAATCTCGGAAGATCCCACAGTCGCGTAGGTGTACTATGCGGGTGATGCGCGTCATACAACCCTCCCAATGACCTTCTCCGCATGCTTCACCCCAATCTGGCCGGAGATGAGCTTCGGCAGCAGCGCATCGCGCAAGGCAGCGAGGGTGCGGGATTCGCGCCGACATTCCAGGCTCCGTTCAAGCAGTGGTCCGGTAACCTGCTCGAATGCCTCGAAAAGGGCCGCCGGCGGAAGCGCCACAGGTATGCCCAATACCGAAGCAGCTAGTGCCCGTTGATGACTCTTTGAAGTGCCTGTGACCAGGGCCTCAAGTTGCTGGCGGAAAACGGGCGACCGACAATAGCAATACGCGAAGGATCGTCCAACAGGGGGACGCGGCCGAAGGACGAGGAACTCCGTGGAACAAACCGCACGACTGTTTGGCGGCACATCCACGAGCCAAACGCGCTCAATTTCGGGATTCAGCTTTGACAGTAGAATCACACCAGGTGAAACACGAAACTTCAGGCTCTTGATCGTCTCACCCAGTTCCTCCTTTGGCGACTGGCCTTCATCGAAAGCGGGGATACTGAAGTGGAGAAACCGGACATCGGAGGATTGGAGCGGGTTCTCTTGGTCTCGAAGGAGTTCTACAAAGTCACCAAGTGTCCCCACCTCCCACCCCTCCGGAATCTCGCCCAGCTCCGAGTCCACCAAGCGGTCGGGGAAGAGGTCGTAGAGGTGGGCGGGCAGGCCGGGGAGGGATTCGCCGCGGCGCCAGCGGCCCTCCATCTTGGCGCGCACCGGCTCGAAGTCCACGAACCACGCCTTGAAGATCGCCCGCGCCATCTGCTCCAGCGTCTCGCTCATCCGCCGGTTCAGCTCGATCTTGTCGTCCAGCGTGCCGAGGATGTGGGCGATGGCGCG
>PSLA01000048.1:0-3223 GCA_040289295.1 Armatimonadota bacterium | reverse complement strand
GAACCTGGCACCGCGGGGTAGCCAGTACGACTTCATCGACGGCTTTGCCCGGCAGCTGCGCGACGCCGTGC
Organism: Armatimonadota bacterium; assembly: GCA_040289295.1. Lineage (GTDB taxonomy): Bacteria > Armatimonadota > Fimbriimonadia > Fimbriimonadales > ATM1 > J051. The sequence goes on along the minus strand of PSLA01000048.1, from coordinate 3,152 downwards.
CCCACTTCGAACGGCGGCTGGAAGCGCTGGACGGCAAGGCTATCGTGGTCTGCATGAGCCGGCGCATCTGCGCGGACCTCTACCGCGAGATCACCCGCCCCCACCCCGAGTGGCACCACGATGAGGACGCGTTGGGCCAGATCAAGGTTGTGATGACCGGTTCGCCCTCTGACCTCCTCGTCCACATGGGCGTGGCCATCGGTCGGGCGCTGGAGGTGTCGCTCTGATGCGCTACGTCGACGAATTTCGGAACGCAGAGCTGATCGAAAGGCCTGCGCAGGAAATCCGGCGCCGGGTGGACCCGTCGAAGCGTTATCGCTTGATGGAAGTGTGTGGGGCATACGTTTTCGATTTTCCGCTTCGGGATTCAAGAACTCTTGCCGGAAAACATCGAGCTCGTCCACGGGCCGTGCTGTCCGGTGTGCGTCCTCCCAATGGGGCGGATGGACGACGGCCTGAACCTGGCCAAAGATCCAAGCGTCATCTTCACGGCGTTTGGTGACGTCATGCGTATCCCGGGAAGTCACGGCTCACCGTTGGAGCTCAAGGCCAAAGGCGCGGACGTGCGCATGGTCTACTCGCCGCTCGACGCTCTCAAGCTCGCCGTCCAGAACGCCGATCGCAAGGTCGTCTTTTTCGCCATTGGCTTTGAGACGACGGCACCGTCAACGGCGCTGACACTTCTTCGCGCGCGGGAGATGGGTATCTGGAATTTCTTTGTCCTGCCCAATCATGTGCTGATCCTTCCGGCCATCCGGGCCATACTTGAGTCGCCAGATATGCGTATCGACGGTTTTATAGGCCCCGGCCATGTCTCCGCCGTCATCGGCGCCCGGCCGTATGAGTTCATCGCCCGTCATTACGGCAAACCGGTCGTCATCTCCGGCTTTGAGCCGTTGGATGTGCTGCAGTCTGTTTTGATGCTCGTCCAGCAGATCGAAGAAGGCCGGATGGCGGTCGAAAACCAGTACAGCCGCGTCGTTCCGTGGGACGGCAATCGCGCGGCGCTCGCGGCGATGGCCGAAGTCTTCGAAGTCCGGCCCTTCTTTGAATGGCGCGGGCTCGGCTTCATCTCCCAGTCAGCGCTGAAACTGCGGTCAGAGTTTGCGCCCTGGGACGCAGAAGTGCAGTTCAAAATCGCGGGGCTTCGGGTGACGGATCCCAAGGCCGCGCAGTGCGGCGAGGTGCTGAAGGGGGTTCTCAAACCTCATCAATGCAAACTCTTCGGCAAGGAGTGTACGCCCGAGCATCCCGTGGGCGCTCTCATGGTGTCGTCGGAGGGCGCATGCGCGGCCTAATTCCACCACGTGTACCTGCGTGAAGCGGTGGGGGAATGAAGCGAAAAGGAGGTCATTTCGATGAGAGAAACACTGCCTAAGCAAAACGGTGCCGATGTCCGTTACCCGTGGTGGCCTTACGCGCTGGGTGTCGGTGCCCTTCACCTGTTGGCGATTCTGTTACTTTTAGCGGAGGCCAGCCGTCATCCGACCATTCTAGGGATGGCTCTGCTTGCTTATACCTTTGGCCTCCGCCACGCCTTTGATGCCGATCACATCGCCGCAATCGACAATACGGTTCGGAAACTGGTGCAACAAGGGGAGAACCCCTCCGGCGTCGGGTTTTATTTTTCCCTGGGCCACTCCACGGTCGTCTTCTCGGCGGCGCTGGCCACGGCCTTTGCAGCGAAGTGGCTGCAGGAGAAGATCCCCAGCTTTCAAGAAGTGGGGGGGCTGATCGGCACCCTGGTGTCGGGGATTTTTCTCGTGGTCATTGCCCTGTTGAACCTGATAATTTGGGTGGAGATCTGGCGGCTTTTCAGGGCTTTGCGCAGGGGAGAGTATCAGCCGGGATCGCTGGACCATCTGCTGATGAATCGCGGATTCGTGGCGAGGTTCGCCAAACCTCTCTGGCGTTTTATCAGCAAGTCGTGGCACGTCTACCCCTTGGGCCTGCTCTTCGGGCTGGGATTCGACACGGCGAGCCAGATCAGCCTGCTGGCCCTTTCCGCCGGGAGCGCGACAGCGCTGTCCTGGTCGGGGATTCTCGCGCTTCCCCTGTTGTTTGCGGCCGGCATGAGCCTGATGGATACCGCGGACGGGGTGTTCATGACCCGGGCGTACGGGTGGGCCTTTTCCACTCCGCTGCGCAAGATCTACTACAATCTGACGGTGACAGGGCTTTCGGTGGTGGCCGCGCTGCTCATCGGAGGCATCGAATTGCTTCAAGTGTTGGGAGAGAAACTGGGGTTCGAAGGGCGATTTTGGGAATGGTTGGGTAATCTGGAGCTGGGCGGCCTCGGCTATCTGTTGGTCAGTCTTTTTGTCTTGACCTGGGCAGTCTCCTACGGCGTGTGGAAGGTGGGCCGGTTGGAAGAACGGTGGTCTCAAGAGAAGGCTCAATGAAAGAAGACTGGAAAATCGTGGGGGGGTGACGATGCCTCAGACTAGGCCGCGCGTTCGCTTCCAAGAAACTTCCATCGAACTCGCCCACGGAGCGGGGGGCAAGGCGAGCCGGCGGTTGATCGAGGGGCTGATCGCCCCATACTTGTTGGAATCCGGCGCGGAGCTTCGGTACGTGGCCGAGGTGGCCATCGCCGGCGGGCGGCTGGTTATGACGGGCCTCCGGTGTAGCACTGTGCAGAGGGAGCTGCTGACCAAGGGATTCCGGGAAAAGAGCACCGCCCCGAAGGACGGCGCTTGCTTGTCCGAAGGGGGAGCCGGGCGTGAGCTGCCCCCCATATCGGGGCAGAACGGAGCGATGCCTGCTCGACGGGCTCGTTTTTGCGCACACGGTCCGTGGTAGTGAGACCGTCCAACAAAGCATCAGCCGCTGACTGAGGTCCTCGAAGTGCCGCAGGCGCTCGACCGCCTCGGGCGTATCAGCCCGCAGCAGGTCGTAAAAGGGTCACTGCGGATAAAACAAATCAGAAGGAGAGGTTCCGCCAGTGCGCGTCGTCAGGGTGTCGCCACGCGGCCAGATTACGCTTCCCAGAATGCTTCGGGAGGCCGTGGGAGCCGAGCCGGGGCGCCATCTCCTGGCCTACGCTGAGGGCAACCGCATCGTGCTGGACGTTCTGCCTCCCGGGCGGAGCATCCTCGAGCTGTCGGGGATCCTGCCCCACCGCGGGGAATCGGACGTCGAATTCGCCGCCC
>PSLA01000024.1:29263-30965 GCA_040289295.1 Armatimonadota bacterium | reverse complement strand
CGTCGCGAAGTTATCAATCTCGGCTCGTGTGCGCACTTCGGTTACTGCGACAAGCAAACAGTCCCTCACCCCGGCCCTCTCCCAGAGGGAGAGGGGGTCAGAGTCGCTCACCCCGGTGGTTCCCTCACCCCGGCCCTCTCCCAAGGGGAGAGGGGGGTAGAATCGCCCAAGCGGTAGCCCAGCGAGAATGTCCTGGTCCAGCAGCGCATCGCGCACCGCCTCGGCGCCTTTTGGCAATCGCACCGCGAACTCGAACGCGAACGGGTCGTCCGGGAACAGTAGCGAAACGCCGGGAATGCGAAGCAACTGCTCAGCGCAGTAGTGCGCGTTGCGAACGCACGCCTCGGCAACTTCGCGGAATCCCTGCTTCCCTAAGAGGCTCATGTAGATCGTAGCCGCGAGCGCCATTAGCGCTTGGTTAGTGCAGATGTTGCTGGTCGCCTTCTCGCGGCGGATGTCCTGCTCACGAGTTCGCAGCGTCATGACGAAGCCGCGCCTGCCGTCCTTGTCGTGGGTCGCTCCCACGATTCGGCCAGGGATCGCGCGCACCAGGTCCCTCTTCACGCAGAAGAAGCCCACGTGCGGCCCGCCGTAGCCCATTGGCACGCCCAGGGGCTGCCCCTCTCCCACCACAACGTCCACGCCGAAGGAGCCCGGCGGGCGGAGCACGCCGAGCGAAACAGGCTCCGTGGCGCAAACTGTTAGCGCGCCGACTTCCCTTGCCTTGTTGACCAAGTGCAAAGGGCTTAGTACCCTGCCGAAGAAGTCGGGGTACTGCCACACAACGCACGCCGTTTCCTTGTCGATCGCTGCTTCGAGCTCCCTTATCTCCCTCACCCCAGCAGAGTCCCTCACCCCGGTGGTTCCCTCATCCCGGCCCTCTCCCAAGGGGAGAGGGGGCTCGACGATGGTGCAGCCAACCGCTGCCGCGTAGGTGCGGATGCATTCGCGATAATGCGGATGCAGCGCGCGCGAGACGACGATCTTGTCTTTCCCGGTGACGCCGTGCGCCATGACAGCTGCCTCGGCGGCGGCGGTTGCGCCGTCGTACATCGAGGCGTTTGCAACCTCCATGCCGGTCAGCTCGCAGATCATCGTCTGGAACTCGTAGATGGTCTGCAAATAGCCCTGGCTCGCCTCAGGTTGGTAGGGCGTGTAGGCGGAAAGGAACTCGCCACGCCCTATGAGCGCAGCCACCGCGCTGGGCACCGCGTGCTGATAGACGCCTGCGCCCAGGAACGACACCATTTCGTCCAGCGAGCGATTCTGTCTCGAGTACTCTGCCAGCGTCCTGAGGATGCTGTGCGGGTCGAGGGCAGGCGGCACGTCGAGCGGCTCCTTCAGTTGGAGCGCCTCGGGGATGTCCGAAAACAGTTTCGCGATGCTCTCGACTCCGATGGTCGCCAGCATCGCGCGCCGATCCTCTTCTGTGTGCGGAATGTAGCTCATCAATTAACTCCCTCTCCCTGTGGGAGAGGGTTGGGGTGAGGGCCGTTCACGGCCTCCTTGTAGGCTTCAGCGTCGAGCAAGTCGTCGGGCACATTGGCCACGTTGATCTTTACGAGCCAGCCTGCGCCGTAAGGGTCGGAGTTCACCAACTCAGGCGTCCCCTCGAGGGCGCCGTTCACCTCGGAGACCTCGCCGCTCACGGGGGCGTACAGGTCCGAGACCGTCTTGACGGATTCGATGCTGCCGAGCGTCT
>PSLA01000024.1:10502-29218 GCA_040289295.1 Armatimonadota bacterium | reverse complement strand
TGCCCCGCCTCTACAACTCGGCCGGGAGAGGGTAGATCAACGTAAACGATGTCACCGAGTTCGGTCTGCGCGTACTCGGTGATGCCGACGGTGGCGATGTCGCCTTCGATCTTGACCCATTCGTGGGTTCGGGTGTACTTCAGGTCGTCAGGGATGTTCAACTGCGTCCTCCGGCCGCGCATTCTACCGAAGGAACGGCGAGCGTTTCCGCGAGGGTGCCCTCACCCCGACCCTCTCCCGCAGGGAGAGGGTGGCGTAAGCAAGGGCGAGCGTCCCGCCGAGCCTAGTCCGAGCCATCACAACCCGGCAGATTGGTGTTCGCGAGAACGCGAACGCTCCCTGGTGTTCTGCTGTTCGGCGCCTGGCGTGGTAAAAAGCGCTGCATGAGGACATCTGTTGCCCTTTTCGTCTGTGCCGTTGCGTTGGTAGGCGTCTCCTCGATGGCTCAGTTGACCGAGTCAACGGCGCGGGGAATTGTGGGTGCCAAGCGGCCCGCGATTAGCCCGGACGGGTCGAAGATTGCGTTCCAATATCGCGGAGACATCTACGTCGTGTCGGCAGAAGGCGGAGTCGCCACTCAGATCACGAACCACGTCGAGCTTGACACGAATCCGATCTGGAGCCCCGACGGCAAGTGGATTGCGTTTAGCAGCGACCGCAACGGCAATCTAGATGTCTTCGCAGTGCCTTTGGCTGGCGGGGAGATTCGTCAGCTCACGTACTCGGGTTTCGACGAAGTGGCGACAGATTGGTCTCCGGATGGTCGCTGGATCACGTTCGCCGCGCGTCGCGAGGCGTTATGGACAGGAATCTTCGTTCTCGACGTGCGCACGCTGCGCTTCCGGATGCTCTCGATGGATTATCAAGGCTACAGCGAGCCGCACTTCTCCCCAGACGGGAAAACGATCGTCGCCATACGGCACGGCTTCCCCTGGACGCGCCCGCGATACAACGGTAGCGCCGCCGCCAAGCTGGTTTTGATCGACGTCGCGACGGGCAAAGTCCGCTCGTTGGTGCAGGATGATCGGCAGCACCTCTGGCCGCTCTTCGCGCCTGATGGCAGGTTCGTCTATACGGTCACCTATGGCGACGTAACGCCGAGCGTGACCTGGCTCAACAAGGAGCCGACGAAGTTTCAGGACACGGCGGATCGGACGCCGAACCTGTGGCGACTCGACCTGAACGGTCAGGGCCGACGGATAACCAATGCGGTAGGTGCGGCGATCCGCTGGCCCTCCATCTCGAAGGATGGCACTCTGGTCTACGAACGCGACGGCAGGATTTATCGCTTCGCGAATGGAAAGGAGGCGGAGGTTCCGATCCGCGTCTACGGGGATCAGAAGACGACTACCTGGTCTCGTCGGGTCTTCACGTCAGGCGCCGAGGAGGCCGAGGTTTCCCCCGACGCGAAGACGTTCGCCTTCCGCGTCGGGTCCGAACTCTGGGCTGTCCCCCTTGAGAAGCCGGACAATCGTAACAAGGACGACGCGACTCGGCTGACGGACTATCCAGGCATTGACGAAGACTTCACTTGGGACGCGGAGGGCAAGCGTCTGTTCTTCGCCAGCGACCGGGACTACAACGTCCGCCTCTTCGAACTGACCGTCGAAACGAAGGAAGTGAAGCCGATCTGGGCGGGCACGGACGACGCGTTTAGACCGACGCTCTCCCCCAACGGAAAAACGCTGGCATTCTGGGTTGCCGGTCCTCAGGGCGGCATCTACCTGTGGCCGACCGATGGCAGCTCTTCGCCGAGGCGCCTTGTAGACCAAGCAGGCAGCCACTTCTTCGGAACCAGCGGTGGTGGGGAGATCGCCTGGTCGCCTGACTCCCGATGGATCGCATACACCGCGCAGCGCCCCGGTAGCACGCGCGACGTACTCGTCGTAAGCGTGGAGACGGGGGAGGTTCACAACATAAGCCAGCGCAATGTGAACTATTGGTCTCTCGGCTGGTCGGGCGATGGCAAGTATCTCTACTACAGCCGCTCGGGCGTAAGCGGCGGCTTCATGATCGTGCCGCTGCAGAAAGAGAACGCCCATCCGAATGAGATTAAGTTGAAGTACGAAAAGCCGTCGGAGGATTTGCGGATTGATATAGACTTCGACGGGATCGCTGACCGCGCTCGACGGTTCCTCGACCAAAACGTAACTGGCAGCGTGACGATAGACAAGGAGACTGGCAAACTATACTTCTTGGTCGGATCCAGCCTATGGACAACCAACTACGACGGCGAGGGAGGGCGGCAGATCGTGGATGGTGTCGCCTCCTTTACGCTGGCAAAGGATGGTAAGACGGCGTATGGGCTCAGAAATGGCGAACTGTTCAAAGTAACCCTGAGTGGCAACTACCCTGTTAGCACGATCGCCTTCCGTGCAGAGCTGATTCAGGATTTGGACCAGGTCCGTAAAGCGGCGTTCGTTCAGTTCTATCGGATGTACAACCGCGGATTTTACGACGGGAACTTCCACGGTCGGGACTGGTCGGCGATTCGGGCGCGGTACGAACCACTCCTGGAAGGCATTGGTCATCGTCGCGAGTTCTCGGAACTGCTGAACCTGATGGTGGGCGAGCTCGAGGCTTCGCACTCCGAGGTTGGCAGTGCGCCCGGCGGTGTAAGCGGGCCATCCGTTTCTCATCCTGGGTTTTTCTTCGATTATTCCTATGAAGGGCCTGGCATCCGCGTTGCCGAAGTGCTCGAGGGCGCGCCGGCGTGGTTCGAGAAAACTGCGATCAAACCTGGAGAGTATGTGCTTGCAATCAACGGTAAGGATGTCAGCTTAGATGAACACCTTTGGGACACGCTGCATAACCAGGGCGGGCGCGACCTCGTCTTCCTCGTCAACGACGTGCCAACCAAGGAGGGCGCGCGCGAAGTTCGGTATGCCGCCCAATCGTCCAGCGGAATGCGTAGTCTTTGGCAAGAGAACTGGGTCCGGAAGAACCGCGAACGCGTCGAAAGAGAGACGAACGGCCGCGTGAGCTACGTTCATATCGCCGGGATGGGAGGGACGAACCAAGCGCTCTTCGAGGAGGAGTTCTGGGAACGCGCCCAGGGCCGCGACGCAATGATCATCGATGTGCGTTTCAACGGTGGTGGCAACATCAGCGACACGCTGATCGACTGGCTCGAACGCAAGCCTCACGGTTACTACCGGTATCGCGACTCGTTTTTGCAGAACGCGCCGAGCGACCGCCTCTGGAACAAGCCGATCATCGTGCTGATGCACGAGAACTCGTTCTCGAACGCAGAGATGTTCCCCTACGCGATGAAGGAGCGCGGCCTTGCGACGCTCGTCGGGATGCCGACGCCGGGATATGTCATCTGGACGTGGGGCTCGCAGCTGGTAGACGGCACGAGCATCCGGATGCCGATGGGCGCGGTGTATCGGATGGACGGCAGCCCGATGGAGAACATCGGCCAGCAGCCCGACATTCGGGTGCCGTGGAGGAACGAGGAGTTCCTCACGGACCGCGACCCGCAACTGGAGCGAGCGATTCAAGAGATTCTGCGGCGTGTGGGCCGGTGAAGTAGACTCGCCGCATGGACAGTACTCCAACTGTTTTTACTCAGCCTGGTTGACACTTCTGTGAGATGACGAAGGAGTTCCTTCGAAGGCACAGCGTTGTCTTCAATGAGCGTTACATCGCTGAACACCCGGCGGCTGTTGAAACGCTCAGAGACCTCGGAACAATGACCACACCGGTTACGGTGATCGGCGTCGAAACCGTCATCGGTTTCGAAGAGGCGCGGCTTCGACAGTTGTTGAACCTCGGCAACGCATAGGCGCCGCGGGCAACCGAATCGCTCGCTGTTACCCGCCCCGCACGGCGGCGCGGGCCTCCAGCAGGCCGAGTTTCTCCATCGCATGCTGCACCATCGCCTTCTGTTCGTCCGTCAGCGGCACCATCGGCAGCCGATAGTTTGCGACGTCAAAGCCGAACAGCGACACGGCGTACTTCACTGGGATCGGGTTCGTGGTGCAAAAGAGCGCCTTCAGAAGCGGCACGAGCTTGCGGTTCAACTTCGCAGCCTCGTGCGGCGCCTTGAAGAACGTCTCCATCATCTCCATGATCTTCTTGCCCGCCACGTGCCCCGCCACGCTGACGACTCCAATGCCGCCGACACTGAGTACCGGCAGCGTGAGGATATCATCCCCGCTGTAAATGCGGAAGCCGTTGGGGAGTGCGGCGGCGACCTCGGCAACTTGGGCGAGATTTCCGCTCGCCTCCTTTACGGCGCAGATGTTCTGTACGTCTTCGGCGAGGCGCAACAGCGTCGACGTCTCGATGTTCACTCCGGTCCGACCCTCAATGTTGTACAGCATAACGGGAAGGTCGGTGCGCTCGGCCACCGTACGGAAGTGCTGATAGAGTCCCTCTTGCGTAGGCTTGCTGTAGTAGGGCGACACGAGCATGATGCCGTGCGCGCCCATCTCCGTTGCCGCCTGCGTGAGGTAGATGCTGTGCTTTGTGTCGTAGGTTCCCGCACCAAAGATCACAGCGGCTCGGTCGCCGACCGCGCCGAGCACCGTGCCGAGCAGTTGCGTCTTCTCTTTGTCGGTGAGCGTGGGTGACTCACCAGTGGTCCCTCCAACGACGATTCCGGTGTTACGCTGCTCGTCAACCAAATAGTTCGCTAGCGCTTCGGCTGCTTCATAGTTGATCGAGCCGTCCGGGTTCATCGGGCTTACCATGGCCGTGATGAGCGGACCCCATTCTTTCGGAGATTGAAACGCTCCCATTCTATACCTCCTCTTCGTCTATCGGGACGGCCTCGTTGTCGGTACCGATCTGACGTACGTGTTCTTCGTGCGCCAATCGGCGGCTCTGTTCCATCAGGACGGCGTCGGGGAGAATTGACCCCTGCTCCCGGGCCTGCTCGTAGTGGTCACGCGCTCTGCGCTCCAACTCCTCGTCTTCGAACGGTTCGGTGTAGTCGTGTAGGCGCATCGCTAATTCCTGTGGACAAGATACCCGGTTTCGACAAGCTTCTCGGCGATCTGGATCGCGTTTAGGGCCGCACCCTTGCGCAACTGGTCGCCGCAGGCGAATAGGCTGATGGCGTTCTTGCACGACTGGTCCTGGCGGATCCTGCCGACCAGCACCTCGTCTCGCTCGGCGGCGAGCATCGGCATCGGGAAGCGATTCGCCTCGCGGTCGTCCACCAAATCGAGGCCCGGGAAGCTCGCGATAGCCTCGCGAACCGCCCCGACCGACGGCGCAGGGTTTTCAAACTCGACGTTGACGCTCAAGCTGTGCGCACGCTGCACAGGGACGCGCACGCAGGTGATCTCGATCGGAAGGTCGTCGTCGTCGAGCACTTTGCGCACCTCGTTGATAACCTTCCACTCCTCTTCGTTGTAACCGTACTCGTTGATCGGCGAGTTGTGGCTAAAGAGGTTAAACAGAATCGGATACGGCAGCACCTCGGCTCGCGGCTCCTCGCCATGCGCGAAGACGCGCGCCTGTTCTTCAAGCTCTTTCATCGCCCGCGCGCCTGCTCCGCTTGCGCTTTGATAGGTGCTCACGACGACGCGCCTTATCGCGCCGAAGCGCCGTAGCGGCGCAAGGGTCATCGCTAGCAGGATGCCCGTGCAGTTTCCCACTGGATAGTAGCGTACCTCCGGCCTCGCACGATGCCAGTTAATCTCGGGCACGATGAGCGGCACCTTCGGGTCCATGCGGAAGGCAGAAGAGTTGTCAATGACAAGCGCTCCGGCACCCTGTGCGACTCCCGCCCACGTGCGCGCCGCCTCTCCGCCGGCGCTAAAGAACGCGACGTCCACCGAGTCGAACAGCTGCTCTGAGACAGCGAGCACCGGCAAGTTTTGGCCCCGAAAGCGCATCGTCTTGCCAGTCGAGCGTGGACTTGCAAGCAACCGGATCGAGCTGACCGGAAAATCACGCTGCTCGATCAGGTGGAGCAGTTCGCGACCCACCGCGCCGGTTGCGCCCAGGATGGCAACTCTGAGTTGCGTCACGCGCAGAAGGTTACCCCTCGCGCGGAGGGCAGATGTGCTTGCGTTAGGCCGCTTTGCCCTGCTGCGCCCCAAGTTCACGCGTCCAGGAGCGGACGCAGTTCCGTCCGGCGTTCTTCGCCGCGTAGAGGGCAGCGTCAGCCCGACTGACCAACTCGGTGGTCGTTCCGATATCTTCGCCATACTCTGCCAAACCGACGCTGATCGTTACCGGGCGGTACTTGGGGGGAATGGATTCGACCGCCGCTCTCAGCCGTTCGGCTAACGTTGTTGCGCGCTCGATCGTCGCGTTCCGGAAGAGGGCCGCGAACTCCTCGCCGCCGTATCGCGCCACGACGTCGCTGTCTCGCGTCGCGTTGTTGAGGGTCTCGGCAACCTGTTTGAGCACTTCGTCGCCGGCGAGATGCCCAAACTCGTCGTTGAACTTCTTGAAGTGGTCAATGTCGACGAGAGCGAGCACGAACGGCTCCCCGCCCTGCTCGAACATCTCGGCCACAGCGGCAAGGCGCTCCTGAAACGTGCGGTGGTTTGGTATGCCGGTCAACCCGTCGAGGCTTGCGATTGACGCGAGGCGCTGGTTCGCCGCCTGCAACTTTTCATACAGTTCGTTGATCGTCTTCAGTTGCTCTTCCAACTTCGCCTCAGCCAATCGCTGCGGAGTAACGTCCGCGAGGGTAAGAATCGCTCCCGTAACTTGCCCGGAACTACCGAACAGCGGGTATCCGCTGACGAAAAAGTACTGGCAGCCGTCGTTCCAGTCCTCGTGCGCGAATGCCATTCCTTGAGCAGCGCCTTCGATGCACGCGACTGCTCGTTCGTCAATGAGGTTCGACCCGAGCAATTCCACCGGAGTCCGTCCGATGGCCAGGTGCGGCGGAACACCGAAGCGGGTCGCCGCCTCTGCGTTCCACTCGTACACCAACCCGTCCATACCGATGGTAAAGCACGGCAAAGGTAAGCCCTCGAAAAGTTGCGAGAACCGATCCCGGGAAATGTCTGCAACCCGCGAAGCTTCTTCGAGGCGCTTCAATGCGATCTTCAGTTCCTCTTGCTGAGCGACAAGGCGTTCGTTCATCGTCGCGAGCTCGTCACGTCGCGCCGTGAGTTCCCCGTTGATACGCTGAAGTTCATAGTTGAGGCGCACGAGGCGCCCGCCCGCGGCCAACCGCGCGACGAGGTCCGCCTCGTTGAACGGTTTGGTGAGAAAGTCGTCGGCGCCGGCTAGGATCGCGTTCATCTTGTCCTCGTTCGCGGTCTTCGCGGTAATAACGATGATGTAGCAAAACGGTAGATCGCTGTCTCGGATCCGTCGGCAGAGCTCAGGGCCTTCAAGCCCGGGCATCATCCAGTCCGTGATCAAGATCTGATAACTGCCGGTGCTAACCTCTTCCCACGCGGCGATGCCATCCTTCACGAATTTCGCTTCGTAGCCGTGCTTGCCCAGCGCCCTTAAGAGGATGCGCGACGAGACTGGGTTGTCCTCGGCAACAAGAATCCTCAAGCTGCTTGCTTGATCCATGCCTTCATCTCATGTATCGTTCCGTGCAAACTATCGAGCAGCGCGCTCAATCGCTCAAGCGCACCTTCGAAGTCGCCTTCTCTGGCGCGATCGTCCAGATTCGCTGCCGCTTTAGTCAGGTCTTCCGCGCCAACGGACGCTGCGCTTCCTTTAAGCGAATGCGCAGCGCTGTGGAGCGCCTCCGCGTCTAGCGCTTCCACAGCATCCTTGATCCTCTCACCCAATGCCGTCGCTTGCTCACAGAACTCTTGCACAAGTTCGCTCTGGAACGAAGCATCGGCGTCGGCGATCTCCTTGAGGAAATCCCAGTTTACGTACACTGATGCACCTCACCTGCTTGGGTTACTCTTATATTCGTTATATTCGGCGTGGAAGACGGCCTGCTTGTATGGAGAGTTACCGGGTTTGCCCCTCTAAGCCGCCTTCCCTTCTGATTGTCCTATCCATTTTTCCAGCATTTCGGCAAGGCGGTTGAGGGTTATCGGCTTGCTGAGGTAGTCGTCCATTCCAGCTTGTAGACACTTCTCGCGGTCGCCCACCATGGCGTGGGCGGTCAGGGCGATGATTGGGATCACCACGCCATGCCTTTGCTGCCACTCGCGGATCGCGGCTGTGGCGGCGCATCCGTCCATCTCCGGCATTTGCACGTCCATGAAGATGAGGTCATAGGAGTTCATCTGCGCCATGGCTACTGCTTCCTTGCCGTCGCAGGCACAATCAACGTCGTGTCCGAGTCGCTCCAGCAGTCGAGAGGCGACCTTCCGGTTCACGGCGTTGTCCTCAACGAGCAGTACCTTCGCGCTGCGCGACGATAGGCGCACAGCCTCGGAGGAATCGCGCTCAATCTCAATTCCAAAGAGTTGTGCAAGTATGTTGTACAGTTGTGACTTGCGCACCGGCTTTACAAGGACGTAGTCAAAAAGGTCGCCGACTCCGTCGCATTTCGAAACATATGTGCCAATGGAGCTGAGAAGCACGATCGGGACATCCTTGTACCTTGCGTCGGCGCGGATGCGCCTCGCAAGTTCGGCCCCGTCCATCTCGGGCATCTGCATGTCGATGATAAACGCCCTGTATGGTTCGTCGGCTGCATCCATGAGGTCAAGCACCTCTTGCGGCGATCCAGCCGTCGTTGGCATCATCCCCCACGCTTCAAGAAGGCGCGAGAGGATGAGGCGGTTCGTGCTGTTATCGTCTACCACCAGAATGGGCGCATCCACAATCGTCTCCGGACGCGCCGGCGGGCGTTCGGCCAACGCCGCGCGTTGGAAGGTTATCTCGAACCAGAAGGTGCTTCCTTTGCCTTCCTCACTCTCAAGGCCTATCGTTCCGCCCATTAACTCAACAAACCGCTTGCTGACCGACAGGCCAAGGCCGGTGCCCCCGTGCTGGCGCGTCATCGAGCCGTCTCCCTGCCGGAACGGGTCGAAAATCACCTCCTGCTGTTCCTTCGGGATTCCAGGCCCCGTGTCTCTCACAAAGAAGCGCAGGCATACTGTCTCCGTACTTTCTTTTAGAATCTCAACACCTGCTACCACCTCGCCCTCTTCTGTGAACTTTACCGCGTTTCCCATCAAGTTCGTCACAACTTGACGAAGGCGAACCGCATCACCAAGCACCATTCCGGGACTCTGCCGTGGTACTTCCACTAGCAGCTCGATGCCCTTCGCGTGCGCCGTAGCAGCCAGCAATCCGGCCACCTCTTCGACGATGCTGCAGATTTCCACTGGGGAAGACTCCAACTTCATATGGCCAGCATCGACCTTGCTGAGGTCCAGGATATCGTTAAGAATTCCAAGGAGAGACTCCCCGCTGTTCACGATTGTCTGCACGTAGTCCTTCTGATCCTGCCCAAGGTCCGTACCAAGCAGCAACTCCGCCATTCCCAGCACTCCGTTCATCGGCGTGCGGATCTCGTGACTCATGTTCGCGAGGAATTCCGACTTCAACCGAGCCATCTCCACAGCTCGGTCACGCGCCTCCACTACCTGCCTCTCAGCCTCCTTCAGAATCGTAACGTCCGAAGCATAAACATGCACGTAGCCCAACCCAGTTTGCGGAGCGAATGTGAACAGGTACGTGGAACTGCCACGCTCCACTTCCACCTGACGCCTCTCTCCATTTTTATAGCACCAGTAGCACACCTGACGGAGGTCCTCCGGCAAAACCTCGCCAACCGCTGTTTGCCATTCGCCCAGAAACGGAATTGACGCCGCGTTCCCATAAAGCACCTTTCCCGACTCGTCACAACGAAGAACCGGATGTGGATTCTCCTCCGGAAACCGCGCCAGAAACGCAATCTCCTTCGCTTGTCTCCGACGCTCCAGGTCGGCCATGATCTGATTTGCCAAACTCGCCACCATACTCACTATCCCGTCAACGAGCGCGACCGAGTCAGATTTGTCAAAGTACAAGGAAAGCACCCCGATGCACTCCCCCTTGCCGTCGATAAACGGCGCCCCCACGTACGTTTCAACGTCCACGTGCTTCAGGATCGCCGAGTAGCCCGTGACTTCAATCTCTTCCCGATTCAACATCCCCGCCGCCCTCAAGCGCCGAATTGAATCAGCCGGTGTCTCGTACACCTCGAACGTCGCCTTCTCGGCGACCGTCGCGCCCGACAACACCTTCCACACGCACTTGTTTTCAAGAGACTCGTAACACTCGATGGCGACTATCGTTGCACCGTACGCGCCGCGAATCGCCTCGGCAATTGCCGTTAAGGCCTCCTCTTCGGACTCCGCTTTCTGCACTGCGCTCGGAACGAAGTTAAGAAGCTCGAGGTGCTGGTTTCTTACGCGCAAATCATCCTGCGCTCTGATGCGAACCGCAATCTCCGCTTCGAGCTGGGCGGTTCGCTCGATCACGCGTTGCTCCAGTATTTCTTTGGAGGCCTTCAGTTCTCGCTCGCGACCGTTGATCTCATCGAGCATAGCGTTGAAGCGATCGATCAGAACACCCGTCTCGTCGTTGGTAATCTTTTGCACCCGGACACCGAATGTGGAACCAGACGACACCACCCTTGTTGCCGCAATTAGCTGCCGTATGTTCGTTGTGGTTTTATCGATTAGCACAGATGCAAGCAAGATGGCGACGACTAAAGCGATTAAGCCCGATACCACGCCAACCGTCACGATTACTCGGTGTTGTCCGAACATCCTCTCCCAGTTGAGAGAGAGGGCAACTGTACCCAGCGTCTCGCCTTGAAAAGTGATTCTTCGGGCGTGCAGGTCCTTACTGACATTCTTGTCAAAAATGTCGCTCCAATTCGTCGGCAGCATGGATTGCTCGCCCACGGACGCTACTTTCACTCCATTCTTATCGTAGACTGCGAGGCCCCGAACTTCGCCCATTGGGGCCGCGTGCTGGAGAAAGTTTGCTACCATCGCCCGATCGCCGAACGCCATCGGCGCCGCCAGTTCGAAGCTTAGCGCACTAAGCAATGAAAATGCTTGTTGATGCAAATCATTCTTCGCGTACTGGTAAAACGTGCCAGCTGTCAGCGAGAGCATAACTGCAATCGCCGCTGCGCAGGACAACGTTGCAGCACCAATAATCCTTCCTCTCAAAGACAATGATGATATCCAGGGTAGCCGGATCGCTTGTGCGGAACGCCAGATCTTTGCAAGTTTAGCCATGCTGCTTCCTCACGATGCGCGCAAGGCGCAAAAGTTGTGAACTAATCTGCAGTCCGACATTTTGCGCCCCATCCGGGTTTGCCTCAAACCGGATGAAATCGCCGTCGCGGTAGAAGTTCAGTGCACCGCCGCGGCTGCAGAAACCCGAAATCTCTGAGACCGTCAACACCGGTAGGCGAGACGTGGCTGAGAGGATTCGATCAACGGACTGCGCACCAGACGAGGGAATAAACAAGATATGCAACGAGTGTATCTCGGAAGTCTGCCTGACGGTTTTGGCTACGATTCGACGGCCTGCAGTCGTTCGCGTCCCAATGGCAAAAGAGAGTGTGCTTGTGAACTTGCCGTCGTTCCACACACCAATGATAACGGGAGAGGAAGCATCTTGGAACGAGCTTGAGGGCCAAGTCGTAAATCCTGCAAAGCGAACGAGAAACTCTGCCTTCAACGTGGTTTCGTTCGCTTGCGCCAATACAGAGCTGTATAGGGCCAAGGCGAAGACTTCCGTCGCTATCTTAGGAAGGGTCCGTGCCACCAGTCAGTACCCCACCCGGACACCGAAGTAGACGCTGGAAGGCACTCGGCTGGGCGTGCTGTGCACCTGAAGCGGAAACTCGATCGCAGCAGGTCGAAAGGCGTTCCGCACCCCCACCTCCAACTCCGTTCCGTCTGCCAAGCGGCGGCCTACTCGTGCGTCGAATCGCCAGTACGCATCTACGTCGGGCGACAGAAGCGAATCCACGTACGCCAGAAAGGCGTCCATCGTCCAGCTGCTTCCGAGGTCGATATAAGACTGCAGGCTCAGTTGGTGCCTGGGCGTCTGAAAGTGCTCGAGAGGGGAGAGGGTGTCATTGCTGTCCGGCGCGACCCGATACCGCCAAGACTTGACTGCCGCGCCGAGGTCAACGTGCCAAGTACGGGATGCTTGCCATCGCACGCGCAGTTCAGCTCCAACCGTCGTGGCACTGCCTTTGTTAGCGAATTGCATCGGCAGCACCCAATGAGGGGCGGGGTCGGTGCGAAACTCGATGTCTTGAGGCTCGAAGGTGCGCAGACCTTCGTAGAAGTTCAGATACGTGGCAGCGTCGAAGTACGCGGTTTCACTTAGGCGATGGCGATACCCTGTTTCGAGTGCAACGACCGTCTCCTCTCTAAAGTCTGGGGATCCTCGGAGCTCGCCAAAGAGAGGAAGCCCGCCAGGTCCTGGCTGAGACGTAACGATGATGCCCACCGCGCGGTCAGCCCGAGCCGGGGTCCTCACGGCGCGTGTCAACGCGGCCCACACATGCTCAACCTCGGAAGGTGTGTGCATGACTCGCACGCTGGGCTGCACCTGCCAGCCTACGTACTCGTCGTGCAGTACTTTGGCACCGACGGTCAACTCAGTACTTGGGCCGAGGCTCCATGTCCCTTGTACGAAGCCTCCAAATCGCTGGTCTGTCTTTGACGAGGGCAAGTAGTAGTGCATAAATGATCCTGCGATGTGGTCCTCAGTCGTTCGGTAGCCGAAACCCGCTTGGAATCCGACGCCGCCGGGCAAGGTGATATCAGCGCTAAGATCAATGTCGAGGGTCCCTCGATCCTCGCGTGCGTGTACGATCGTTCGGTTGGAGCGGTCATAGGCAACTTGCGCCTTTAGATTTGCGTCGCCCGTCTGCACATCGTAGCGCCCGAGCAGGTTCCACGCCGCCTGATCTGCATGGTCAAAGGTGATCACGCTAAGCGGCGGCGTAAACCTGGGCTCCATGAGCTGCCGATTCACCTTCGAGCGATATCCTCCCGCAATTACTGTTGCCGATTCACCCGGGCGACCGCTCCAGTCGAACCGCATACCGATACGGTTCGTGCTCCAGCCGTCGTGACCGGGCATGCCGTCGAAGATTCGATTCGCGCCTTGGGTCTGCGACTGGCCGTGGATTCGCACGGCTGCGCCGCCGCCGAGGTCGGCATCGAACACGAAAGCCCCTTTCGCCAACTCTCGATCTCCCGCGCGCGCATCCAACGATGCTCCGTTGCGCTCCCCGGCGCGAGTCGTAATGATGTTGATGATGCAGTTCACCGCGTTGGGCCCGAATAGCGTTCCGCCGGGGCCACGGATAACTTCGATGCGATCCAAGATGTCAAGCGGCACGTCTGTCGCGTCCCAGAAGACGCCCGAGAAGTTTGGCGTGTACACGCTCTGCCCATCAACCAGCACCAGTAGTTTGTTTGCAAAGCGTCCATTGAATCCGCGGGAGGAGATCGCCCAACTGCTGCCGTCGATTTGCGCAACCTCCATGCCCGGAACCATGCGCAATGCCTCCGGGATGCTGTTGAAGCCCATGCGCCGCATCTCCGCCGGCGTGATGACGTAAACCGAGGCAGGAACGTCCTCGAAAGCAACGGGATGCCGCTGGAGCGTTACCTGCACGCGCAGCAACTCCTCCAAAGACTTCGCTGCCAGGTCGTCGCCGACCTGGCTAAACGCAGAAGCCGCAAGCAACACGCACAACAGAATCACCGATCTCCACATGTAGAAGCCCTTCCCAGAGTCTCGTCCCACTGGGGATCCAAGGTGATTTTCGGCACGAGAAGGCGCTCGGATCACCCCAAACCCTGTTACTCCTACGGCCGCGGGCGCTGCGCGTGGCCCGTGGGCGCTATATCTCCGCCGAAAGGCCCTGTGCCATCACGATTCGCTTCGCATGGTTCACCGTAAAGGCGGTTCGGTGCGTGACCGCCTCGAGCAGCCCTTCCGCGCTGGGATGGCCGTTGCCGGAGCGTTTTACACCCCCGAAAGGCAAGTGAACCTCCGCGCCGATGCTGGGGAGGTTCACATATCCAAGGCCATACTCCGCGTGGTCTCGCACGTATCGCATCTTTCGGAAGTCCTCGGTGCAAACCGCCATCGCAAGGCCGTACTCGGTGTCGTTGTACACTTGCACTGCCTCCTCAAGGCCGTTAACAGGAATGAGCGCGCAGTGCGGGCTGAACGCCTCCTCTCGAAGCACAAACGAGTCGTGTGAGTGCTTCATCCGATAGACGAAGGGCTTCACAAAGTAGCCGTGTTGCAAGTCGCCGTCTGTAAGGCGCCCGCCTTCGCGAAGGATTTGGGCGCCTTCCTCTCGCGCCTTTTGGTTATGTAGTTCGTATTTCTTCACGCCAGCGTCGTTGATGAGCGGGCCCATAAAGACGTCTTCCTGAAGGCCGTTGCCAATCTTGATCCTGTCAACCAGTTTCAGGAAGCGCTCCTGGTACTCGTCAATGATCTTCTCATCAACGATAATACGCCCGCTCGTTACGCACCGCTGGCCTGAAGTCTTGAAGGCGCTCAACACGCCCGCGGGCACGGCTATATCGAGATCGGCGTCGTCAAGAACGATGACCGCGTTTTTCCCGCCCATCTCCGTGGCGACGAACTTGTAAGCCTCGCTTGCAGCCTGCTGCTGCACCATCTTCCCCACTTGGAAGGAGCCGGTGAACAGGATGACGTCAATGCCGGAATGCTTGACAAGGGCGGCGCCCGCCTGCTCGCCGATGCCGTGAACGATGTTGATAACCCCGGGCGGGAAGCCTGCTTCGACCATCAACTCGAACAGGCGATGCGCGCAGATTGGCGTCTCCTCGCTCGGCTTTAGGATTACGGTATTGCCTGCGATGAGAGAGGGTGCCATCTCCCAAAGCGGTATCGCCATCGGGAAATTCCATGGCGTGACGCAGCCGACCACTCCTTTCGGCTTACGGCGGATGAACGCGTCCTTGTCCGGCACCTCGCTGCTCACGCAGTCGCCAACTGGCATTCGCCCCAGGGAGGCGGCGAACTGTACCATGTGCAGCGTCTCAACCACGTCCGCGCGGCCTTCGTTGATCGGCTTGCCGCACTCGCGCGTAACCAACCGGCTCAGCGATTCCAAGTCGCGCTTGATGAGTTGCGCGAACTTGTCGAGGATCTCGCCTCGATTGACCCAACTTAGGGCCGCCCAGGCCGGAAACGCGTTCCTCGCGGCTCGTACCGCATCGGCGATGTCCTCCGCGTCCGACTTAGGCGCGGTTCCGACCACTTCGCGGGTGTCGGCGGGGTTGCGGCTCTCGAATCGCCCGCCGCTCGCGGCTTCTCTCCATTCACCGTTGATGAGGTTCTTGGCGTGGATGGTTTCGATTCGCTGTGTGCTGGATGTCTCGGATACGGTGGCCATGGCTCCATTTTACCGGCAGGCGCAACCTGCGTGGCACTTGACGACTAGTCTGCGGCCGGGGAGGGAAACCCCAACCTCCCCCACAAGAGAGGGCTTGGGTGACGGGTAAACCAATCGTCCTCTCAGCGCCTCGCCGACGCAATCAGGTCTCGCGGCGGGATGAACGTAACGTCCTCGCGAACCGTCTCCAGAACCGACACCTCGGCATTTGGATTTCCTTCCAGAAGCGAGCCGACGATGTGCTCGACAAGCTCCTCCGGCGTGGAGGCGCCGCTCGTCACGCCCACCACGCGATACGCCGTCCTCCAAGACGGCTCAACCTCCGATGGCTCCATCAGAAGGTGAGCAGGGACTCCGCAACTCTCTGCGACCTCGCGCAGGCGGTTGCTGTTAGAAGACGTGCGGCTGCCGACGACGAGCACCAGGTTGGCTTGCTCGGTGAGCTGCTTCACGGCGGCTTGTCGGTTTGTCGTGGCGTAGCAGATGTCCTCCTTCTTCGGCGTTTCGACGTGCGGGAAGCGCCTCCGTAGCACCGCCATGATGCGCTCCACCTCATCAACCGAGAGTGTGGTCTGTGTCACTACCGCGAGCGGCCCGTCCGGCGGCTGCACGCGCTCCGCCTCCTCGATGCCGTCAACCAGCGTCATCTGCTCCGGGGCCTCGCCCATTGTGCCCTCGGCTTCGACGTGGCCGCGGTGACCGATGTACAGCATGTGGTAACCCTGCCGAGCAAAGCGTGCCGCCTCGCGATGCACCTTGGTAACAAGTGGGCACGTGGCGTCAATGACGCGCAGGGCTCGCTCCCTCGCAGCCTCTCGAACCGCGGGGCTGACGCCGTGGGCGCTGAAGACGACGGTGGCGCCGTCCGGAATCTCCTCAACGCGCTCGACGAAGATGACGCCTCTTCGCTCGAACGACCGCACCACGTGCTCGTTGTGCACGATGGCGTGGCGCACGTAGAGTGGCGCGCCGTAAGACTTCAACGCCAGGTCCACGACCTCTATGGCGTAGGCAACCCCGGCACAAAAGCCCCTCGGCGCGGCGAGCAGGATTCGCTCCATCAGTCCCCTTAGGATACTCCCTTTTGGCTCCCTGCCGACGGCAAAAAGATTAAAGAGCCTGGATGCTCACGCTCCCAGGCTCTTTGCCGCGAAGAACCTCGCGAGCGTTACTTGCCCATGCTCCTCGCCTTGTTCATTTCGTTGAGAAGATTACCAAGCGGGAGGTACCCGACGATTCGATGAATCTCCTTGCCATCCTTGTTCAGGATGACCATCGTCGGGTAGCCGGTAACGCCGAACTGGCTGACCTGGTCCTCCTGGTGATCTCCGTCGAGGTGGACAAAGACGAAGTACTTTGCTTGCTCTTGGAACTCTGTGGTTGGGAAGACCTCACGGGCCATCTTCTTGCAAAACACGCACCACTCGGTTCCGATGTCAACGAACACGAGGCGATTGGTGGCCTTGGCAACCTTGAGCGCCTCGTTCAGGTCGGTGTACCACTTACCCATGTCGCGGGCGGACACCTCAACCTTCTTCGATCCTGCGGGCTCCACGAACTTGAACGCGCTTGCGCTAAGCGCATCCGTGCCGACCGAAATCTTCTTGGCAAGGACAATCAGTTCGCTCGAATCGCCCGAGCGCGCCGCCTTGATCGAAGAGCCGCGGGCGACCCCGAGCGCCTGATCTATGTACAGCGTGCAGGTCTTGCTGGAGCGGGCGTCGATGGTGAATTCGACCGGTATGACCCGGTTGCCCAAGACCATTCGCGGATTACCCGCTTTGACGTTGCTCACTTTGGCGAACTGGTCCTTCAAGAAGAAGGCGGCCCATGCATAGACGTCGTCAGACTTCAACCAGTCCATCGCGTCCTCGAGTCCGCCATCAAACTCAGTGTAGGAATTCGATTCCTTATCGTATTCCCACACCTTGTTACCGTCTGTCATCCGAAGGATGGACGGCGTCTCAATTCGGACGAGGCCGGGTCGGCTGAAGGTGATTGTCACCTCTTCGGGCGCAGCGGGAAGATGCTGAACGGTGAACGTCACCGTCAGCGATTTCGCCTCACGAAGCGCTTGCTCGTGTTTGGCAATGAGGCTAACCCCGTCTGCCTGCCCAGAAACAAGCAAGAGCGTACTTGCAACAACACTGGTCAACATACGAACCTCCTTCTGTGCGATTTGCGCAGAGACTGCAATGAGTATACCCAACATCCACGCGCCGGGTTCCTCATTCGAAAACCCGTGGTGGGCCTCCTGACCTCCCGGTGAAAGCCCGCCAACCTCGGGGGAGGCTATTGGGGCGGCTGGAGCCGACAGCCGGATTCGAACCGGCGACCTGCTGTTTACGAAACAGCTGCTCTACCGCTGAGCTATGTCGGCTCGGACGGGCGGCCGAGTATACCCATGCGCAGGGGCACACCCTCTATTACGCCCGTGCGGCGCGACCGAGTGCCTCGGCAACGAACTCCGGAATCTGAGTCGTGGTGTCTGCGACGCGCGCTCCTGCCTCCGTCAGAGCTTTCACCTTGCTGGCCGGTCCGCCCAGGCCGCCGCTAATGATCGCTCCTGCGTGGCCCATCCGCTTGCCAGGCGGCGCCGTTCGCCCGCTAATGAATGCGACGACCGGTTTGGACATCTTCTTGATGTATTCCGCCGCCATCTCCTCGTCGGTGCCGCCGATTTCACCGATGAGCACCACTGCCTTTGTGTCGTCGTCCTCCTCGAACATCGGCAGGACGTCAACGAACCGCGTGCCGAGCAGCGGATCGCCGCCGATCCCAACGCACGTAGTTTGACCGAGGCCCGCACGGGTCAAGTCGTTGACGATTTCATACGTGAGCGTGCCCGAGCGAGACACCATGCCGACTGGTCCGCGGAAGAAGATCTGGCCCGGCATGATGCCGATCTTGCACTCGTCCGTCGTAATGAGGCCGGGACAGTTCGGACCGACGAGTCGCGAGCGTCCATTCTCGCGGATGCGATTCACCACACGCAGCATATCCGCCTGCGGGATCCCTTCAGTTATCGCGCAGATAAGCGGAACACCGGCCGCCTCCGCCTCCAATATAGCGTCGGCTGCGAACGGCGGGGGGACGAAGATCACCGACGCATTCGCCCCAGTTGCATCCACCGCTTGCCTGACGGAGTCATAGACACGAATGCCGTCAAAGTCGGCTCCCCCTTTGCCCGGAGTAACACCGGCAACGACCTTAGTTCCGTACGCGACCATCTGTCGCGTGTGGAAACCTCCTTCGCGGCCTGTCATGCCTTGGACAACGACCTTCGTTTCCCTGTTGACAAGGATCGCCATCGGCAGAACCTACTCCCTCTCCTTGATGTGCGAGGCGTTGTGGGCGTGCAGAGACGTGGCAGAGCCCGAACCCACCGCTTGAGCGTCCGCCA
>PSLA01000024.1:2687-10427 GCA_040289295.1 Armatimonadota bacterium | reverse complement strand
ATGCCGGCAACCGCGCCGCCTACGGCTGAATACCGAATCCAATCCGCCATCGGAGCGACGAGCGTCCCTGCCATTAGCAAGGCGACAAGGTTCATCACCTTGATCAGCGGGTTGAGCGCGGGTCCAGCCGTATCTTTGAACGGGTCGCCGACTGTGTCACAGACGACGCCTGCCTTGTGCGCGTCACTGCCTTTTCCACCGAAGTTGCCGTCCTCGATCAGCTTCTTCGCGTTGTCCCACGCGCCGCCCGAGTTTGCGAGCAGTACAGCGAGCAACTGGCCACTGAGGATCGCACCGGCCAAGAACCCGCCGAGCGCCTGGGCGCCGGTGATGTTGACTTGCAGCCCAGCCATCTCGATGGTTTCGCCACCGATAGCGAAGCCGAAGCCGACGAGTACCGGGAAGCAGATGGCGAGCAGGCCCGGCCCTAGCAACTCCTTCTGCGCGGCAGCGGTTACGATCGCCACGCAGGTGCCGTAGTCGGGCTTGCTCGTTCCCTTCAGGATACCGGGGTCAGCAGCGAACTGGCGTCGCACCTCCTGAATCAGCAGGAAGGATGCCCGGCCGACTGCGTTGATACTGAACGCGCTAAACAGGAACGGCACCGCGCCACCGATAAGTAGCCCAAGGAAGATTTGCGGGACATCAATGGGGAGGCCTCTGCCAATTAGGAATGCATCCTCGATGAACGAGTGGAACAGGGCGACGGCGGCCACCACGGCCGTCGCGATGGCGAATCCTTTTGTGAGCGCCTTCGTCGTGTTGCCCGCGGCGTCGAGGCGCTGCACCGCGCGACTACCGGCCATGCTGCCCTCTTCCGTCTTCTCAAGTTTGTGCGCTCCCGACATCTCGTACACACCCTGTGCGTTGTCGCTGATTGGGCCGAACGTGTCCATTGCCAGGATGTAGCCAGTGGTTGTGAGCAAGCCGAGACCGACCAGCGCAATCCCGTAGAACGAGAGGATGAACCCTCCGTACGCAGCGGGTGGGAAGATGATGAGCGGCGTGACCAAGGCGAGGACAATCGCGAGCAGCGCCCAAACGCTGCTCTCGAGGCCGTAAGCGAAGCCCTGAATGATCATTGGTGCAGGTCCAGCAGTGGACGTCGAAGCGATTTCGCGCACCGGCTTCTTCTCGAATGACACGAAGTAGTCGGTCAATTGCTCAATCAGGTACGCCATGAAGATGCCGGCTATGATTGCGAGTGCGAAGAGGTACCACGCCACGGGTGCCTTCTGCTCGGCAACAGCAACCATTCGGCCGGTCTCGATGATCCGATCGGGTTCTCCAGCGGAAAAGTCCGGCGGCTCGGCGTACTGTGCAAGATAGTCTAATGGCTGCAAGCTTGCAAGCGCCTTGTATGCCTCGTTGCCAACGCCGAAGTCGCTCTTCTTGAACGGTGCTTCGACGACCCAGTACAATCCGTCCGATCGCGGGCCTCCGTAGCCGATCGACACGGGGTACTTCTCAAGGAGTTCAACCCCAGGCGTCGCTTGCTTCAGCTGGCTCTCCAGTCTCAGTGTCCACGACTCGCTGGTCTGCGGCTGCTGGCCCTGCTGCTGTCCTCCAATCCTGAAGCGCTCTTTAACGAGCATGATGCGTGAATCAATTTGTTGGCCAATGCGCACAAGCGGCCCTGAAGAAACACGCGAGGACAGGAGTGAGTAGTTGAGCATCGGATTGTCTCTTAGCGTCCGAACACGTTCAACCGAAACTGGAGTGAACTCAGGCACCTGGATGTTCGACGATTGAAGATGTTGCGCCAAAGAATCACGGTCTGATTTGAGGATCTGATTCACCCGCTCGGTGAGTTCCTTGTCGCTCAGGTTCGGTTGCGCCTTGATGTCTGAGGAGCCAGGGTTAAGCGGGTTAGCTTTTTGCCCGTGGACGACGCGCGCGATCGCCGAAAGCGTCTTCAAATCTTCGAAGGAGACCTTGCGCACGCCGGTGATCGTTTTCCCACTGGCGTCAACGTAATAGTGCGACTCGATGCCCTGCATCATGAACCACGCTAGCAGTACAGTCCCAGCCGCGGCGATAAGCGCGCTCCCCCAAAAACCTCGACGTACCGGTGTAAGCGGGTCAAGTCTTTCGTCGTTCTTGCCCTTCACCATGAAGATGCCTAAAATGGAGGCTACGATGCCAACACCGCGCGCCATGAGCGCGAACAGCACCAGCTTCATCCAAGTGGAGGTGTCGAAAATGGAAGCGGTTGCTGCACCGAGAACGATTGCCGCGACGAGCGTTACTTCGTACGACTCAAAGACGTCAGCAGCCATGCCAGCGCAGTCGCCGACGTTGTCGCCCACGTTGTCGGCGATCGTGGCTGCGTTACGCGGGTCGTCCTCAGGGATTCCCGCCTCCACCTTGCCCACCAAGTCCGCGCCCACGTCGGCAGCCTTCGTATAGATGCCACCCCCGACACGCATGAACAGCGCTGCAAGCGAACCGCCGAAGCCAAAGCCGATCAGCAGCTTCATCGCGTGCTCGCGCGCGACAAGGAAAATCACAGTCGCCCCCAGGAGGCCCATGCCGACGGTAACGAGGCCCGCTACGGCTCCGGATCGGAAGGCGGTTTCGAGAGCGTCTTTGTATGAGGTCAACGCAGCATTCGCCACGCGAGCGTTGCCGTTCACCGCCATAACCATGCCCACGAACCCTGCAATGTAGGACGCGGCAACACCAAGCACGAAGGCAAGCGCCAAACAGACGGAAAGCGGGATGCCAAAAATTGAGCCTTCGTACTGCGCCCCAATGGTAAGCCAAAGCACGACGGCAAGGATCACGACGAAAATGGACATCGTCTTCACCTGCGCACGGAGGTAAGCAAGCGCCCCCTCCTTAATCGCGGCGCTGACGCTTTGCATCTCCGGCGTACCCGGCGAGCGCCTCATCACAGCGGCGCCGATCATCCACCCGACCACAATCGCAAGCACCGCCAAGCCAAGAGAGATGTACAGATACACCATATCGCTCTGCTGAAACTGCAGGGCGACCTTCGCCTCAGCGCCTGCCGCGAGCGCGAACGTCGGTGCAAGCAACGCAAAAAGCCCAAGAAGAATCAGACGGGCACGTCCCGTCCTCGACGCCTGGTAAACCGTCTCGGTAATTGTTCTCATATTCATCGCTTTCTCTGTGCCTCCTTACGCAGACGCAGGAGCGCGCCACCCAGCATGAGTGGGCAGGCGACGCGGCGCATGATACCTGAACGCTGCCGCCACGAAGTGCGTAACGCGGGGCTTGCTTATGCGCCCGCGGCCTCGCCCACCTTCCGCATCTCGGCAATTGCCCCCGACGCCTCTAATTGAGCCTTCAGGAGCTCCGCCTTCCGCCGGTTGATCCCGGTAAGCAAGGTGACAGGTAGGGGCTCCAGCATGTCCTTCACTTGGTTCCTGGTAAGGGCGAGCATATGCTGAAGCGATGTGATGACAGCTTCTCGGTCGCGTCCGATGTCCACGAGCACGAGTTCGTACAGTGAAGTGTCGTCCACGCGTGCGAAGCCCTTCGGCGCGTGGCGCATCTCGCCAGTCTCCGGGTCAAGAAGAGGTATCTCGCGTCCGCACTGCTCGCAGATCAGAACAGCGGTCTTATCGGTTAGATAATTAACACCGCCGCAAAAGCCGCACGACACCGCCATCACGTCGAGAACCTTCCCTTCCCGCACCGCAACGCGGCGGTCGCAGTGCGTGCACGTGAAGTCGTCGTCTGGCTTGGCAATAAACTCGTTCGCCTCGTGGCAATACGGGCACTCCACCACGAAAGAGCCCTCGTATCGGCTCGCAATAGCGCGATAGAGGGCGTAGAGCATCAGCAGTGGCGCCGCCGCAATGAACGGGATGCCCAACGCCTGCAGGTTGAGCCCACCGAACTTCCAGAACGGGAGGTCAATCACCATCCAGTTCTCGCCGAAGCGAAGAAAGAACATGCCTACCAGCAAGCAAAGTATGGAGAGGACGCCCCAAGTGATGACGTTCTCCCAGTGTATCTCCGTGACGTCTGACCTTCTTACCGGTTCGGGCATTGCGATCGGACTCCTAACAGAATCTTACTCGAACGGCAAATCGGCCGGTGGCGCCGGGCGGTCGCTCGGGGGGGTATCCGAGGTGCGAGCCGCGCCTGCCGCCGCGTCCAGGATGCCCGTGACCCAAAGCGTCGCAAGGAACACGAGCGCGCCGATGCCGATTCCGTTCATCCCATTCTCGGCACGGCCAAGCGTGAACGCCACGACAAACCCAAAGACAGCCAACGCCGCGAAGACAACGCCACGCCAGAACCGACCCACGTAGATCTGACCCAAGCCCGGAAACATCAGGCCAAGGATTGTAGCCGCGCCAGTTGAGCGTTGGCCGAACGCTCCGTCTTCACGCTCTAACGAGGCAGCATACAGATCCCATTCATCCTTGTGCATGCCGAACACGAGTTCGGCGTGTTTTTTCTCCGTCTGGACGCGACCTGGGTGCTGATCAATGACCTCTTTCAAAAGGCGGATCGCCTCCTGCTTTCTGCCCACTCCGACGAGAACATCCGCAAGTGCCTCTTTTGCGTCTGGATTGTCGGGATACTTCGCGGCAAGGTCCTCAGCGAGCGCAAGTGCCGCCTCCCTTTCGCCTCGCTTCAGGTGGACCCGAGCGAACGAGAGCGTGGAGCGAACCTCCTCGTCAATCAGCGGATTGTCCATGGGGCTGCTGAATATCGTCGCGAATCGGAACCTCCTTCCAGAGGCTTTCAAGGTCGTAGAACTGGCGTTGCTCCTCTCGCATGACGTGGCAGACCACGTCGCCGAAGTCGATCAGAATCCACCCGCTTCCTCGCCCTTCGACCCGTACGGGCTTGACGCGAATTGCCCTCATCTTCTCTTCGACCTTCTCAGCGATGCTCCGAACGTGTATGTCCGACGTCCCGCTGCAGACGATGAAGTAGTCGCAAACGATGGTCTTCCGACGCAGGTCAAGCATCTCGACCCTTTCGGCCTTCAACTCTTCCGCGATTCCGCTGATCATCGCGGCTTTGCCTTCCGAGTTCGGTATAGGTGTCAGTGTCATAGATACAGACGGGTTTCCTCGATGAAACGGATAACCGAATCAGGAATAAGGTACCGCACAGACCGCCCTTCGCGGAGCCTGCGGCGCAGGTCGGTGGAGCTCACGTCTAATAGCGGTGCGGAAAACGGTTCAACTCGCCGGGCGAACAGCTCCGGCAGAGCACGGACTACCTCCTCCAGCGGAAACCCCGGGCGAGAGCACGCCGCCAGGCGGGCAAGGGTTGCCACGCGCTCGGGCTCGCGCCACGCCGGAAGGTCGGCCAGCGAGTCGGCGCCAAGAATCAGGACAAGGTCGTGTCCTGCATGCGCCTCGAGCGTGTCCACAGCAAAACTTGGAGGCGGTCGGTCGATCTCGGTTCGCCCCGCAACCAAGCCGGGCGTTCCCTCGACGGCAAGCGAAACCATTTGAAGGCGCGCCTCGGGCGGCGCGGCCTCGTAATCGAGTTTGAACGGCGAAACGTGGGCGACTTCGAGCACGACCTCGTCCAAACCGAAAGCCTCCTTCGCCTCAATCGCCATGCGCAAGTGCGCGACGTGGATTGGGTCGAACGTCCCGCCGAGGATTCCCCGCTTCAATCGTCCTCCACGAACACGAACTCAAAGCGGCCGATGGTGACGCTATCGCCTTCGGTCGCGCCGTGCTCTCGTAGCGCATCGAACAGGCCGCTCTTTCCGAGCCGCTCTTGTAGTAGCATGACCGCTTCGTCGTTCGCGAGGTCCACGCGCTGAATCAATCGCTCCAGCCGCTCGCTCCGCACGACGAAGCCTTCTTCGTTCCGCTCGATCGTAAAACGCGTGGGCTCTTCCGTTACAACTTTCGGGACGACAGAGTGTTCCGCAGAATCCGGCCTTGGCTTTGGCAAGGCTTGGAGTCGCTCGTCAACAGCGAACAGAAACTCCTGCACGCCCGCTCCTGTCGCCGCCGAAATCACGAAGCAGTCGAGCCCGGTTTTGGCTTTCAGCTCATCGGCAAGGCTTTGAGCCTCCCCCAAGCTAATGAGGTCGCACTTCGAAAGCGCTATGACCGCCGGGCGCCCAGCAAGCTCGTGCGAGTACGATTCCAACTCCCGCAGGACGGTGTTAAAGTTGTCGAGCGGCTCTGTCTGATCGAGGGGTGCGCACTCTACGACATGGACGACCAACCGGGTTCTCGAGGCGTGGCGGAGGAAGCGGTGCCCTAACCCTTTGCCCTCCGCCGCTCCTTCGATGAGGCCCGGCAGGTCCGCCATCACGAACGAGCGATCGCCGACGCGAACCAAACCCAAGTGTGGCACGAGGGTGGTGAAAGGGTAATCGCCCACCTCCGGGTTGGCGGCAGACACGGCGGACAGCAGGGTCGATTTGCCAGCGTTCGGCAGGCCTACCAACCCGACATCAGCCAGCAGGCGCAACTCCAGGTGTAGAACGCGATGCTCTCCTGGCTCTCCCTTCTCGGCGAACGTTGGAGCTTGGCGGACGCTTGTTGTGAAGTGGAGGTTGCCTCTGCCCCCCTTACCTCCCCTGGCGACCACGGCACGAGAATCAGCTTCGGCGAAATCTCCCAGCAATTCGCCTGTTTCGGCGTCGCGCGCCAGGGTGCCGATGGGCACCCGAATCTGCACGTCCCCCCCTGCCTTGCCGTGCCGCTTGGCTGAGCCACCAGGTGCCCCGTCCTCGGCGCGGTACTCGCTCTTGAAGCGGAACTCGAGTAAGGTGTTCATCCCCTCGTCCGCGACAAGCACGACGTCTCCACCCTTCCCGCCATCACCCCCATCCGGACCACCTTTAGGCACGTGTTTCTCTCTTCGGAAGGAGGCGGAGCCGTCGCCGCCATTACCAGCGGCCACTCGGATTTTCACCTCGTCAACGAACACAGATACCGCCAAAGGATACCGCGTGGCGCGAAGGTTCCTGCGCGCTCCGTGGCGGAATTGGCTGGTAGAATCGGCGGCGCGAATGAACGCGCGGAGGCTGCGAAAGCTCTTCCTTGATTACTTCCTTTCCCAGGGGCACGCGGAGTACCCATCCGCGCCGCTCGTGCCGGTTGACGTGACGGGCAAATTGGACGAAACGCTGCTCTTCACTGGCGCGGGGATGGTACAGTTCAAGCCGTACTTCCGCGGTCTGATTGAACCGCCCAGCCGCCGCCTGGTGAACTCGCAGCCATGCGTTCGCGCTGTGGACATCGAGGAGGTAGGCAATCTCTCCCACCTCACCTTTTTCGAGATGCTGGGCAACTTCTCGTTCGGTGACTACTTCAAAGAGGGTGCGATCGCGTACGCTTGGGAGTTTCTCTTCAGCAGAGACTGGCTTAATCTCGATCCGGCAAGGGTGTGCGTAACCGTCTACAAGGACGACGATGAGGCATTCGACCTTTGGGCGGCAAAGTGGAGCGACGCCGGTTTTGAACCGACGGCGAAGATTTACCGCCTTGGCGAAGACAAAAACTACTGGCCAGCGAACGCCTTCAGCCAAGGCCCCCCTGGACCTTGCGGCCCATGCAGCGAGATCTTCTTTCAAACCGGGCAAGACCATGAACTCGTGGGCGACTTCAAAACCGACGAGGAAGCCGGCCGCTGGCTCGAAATCTGGAACCTCGTCTTCATGCAGTTCGAATGGCAAGGCAGGTTGAAGGACCCAGAGGCGCCCCACCTTGGCTACGTGAAGGAAGGTATGGAGCCGCTCCCGACGAAGAACATAGACACGGGAAGCGGATTGGA
>PSLA01000024.1:0-2676 GCA_040289295.1 Armatimonadota bacterium | reverse complement strand
CCGCCGCCGTTCTCGGCGGTTATGCCTCGGTCTACGAAACGGACGTTTTCCACCCCATCGTTGAGCGCATCTGCTCCCTTGCATCGTACGCCTATGGGAGCGAGCCAACGAAGGACCGTGCAGTACGCATCATAGCCGACCATATGCGCACTGCCTCAATGTGTATCATGGACGGCATTCTGCCCTCGAATACCGGTCGCGGCTACGTGTTGCGAAGGCTGATGAGGCGCGCGATCCTCAAGGGCGAGCGAGTGCTCGGGCTGGAACAGGAATTCCTGCCAAAAGTGTTCCCCGCTGTCATCGAGGCGCTGGGCGATCCGTACGTCGAACTGTCCGAGCGCAAGCCGGTAATCGAAGCAACCTTGCAGGGTGAAGAGGAGCTGTTCCGGCGTACGTTGCGGCATGGGATGGACAGGTTCGCGGAACTGGCTCCAGAGAATGGCATCTTCACGGGCGAGAATGCATTCTTCTTGTATGACACCCTGGGCTTCCCGCTCGAAGTAACGCAAGAGCTTGCACAAGAGCGAGGACTGGAGGTGGACGTCGAAGGCTTCCGACATTGTATGAAGCAAGCGCAGGAAAGATCCCGCGCGGCGCACAGCGGAGGCAATGTGTTTGGCGACCAGGACAAGATCCTGCTCGTCGCCACCAAACACGCGCGGACCGATACGCCGTTCGTCGGCTATGAAGAACTCGCGTGTGAAACGGAGATCGCCCAAATCAGCCCGAGGTTCGATGAAAGCGGGCGAACCAACGGTCGCTTCCAAATTTGCCTCGCCACGACGCCTTTTTATCCGGAGGGAGGGGGCCAAGTCGGAGACACGGGGCGGATCACGGGCGAACGCTTCGAGTTCCTGGTCGAAGACACCTGGCGTGAGGGCGGAATGATATGGCACGATTGCCGCATCGAGAGCGTTAGCGCAGCTCAGCACGGCGTCACACGCGCCGAAGACCTGCTGGGGCTTTCGCCGGACGAGATTCGTGCCCTGTTGGAAAGCAGCATCTTCTTCCAGCCCGTGATTGCCGAGGTCGATGCGCAACGGCGACTGAGCATCACACGCAACCACACGGCGACACACCTCCTGCACGCCGCCCTTCGCAAGACCCTTGGCGAGCACGTTACGCAAGCCGGCTCGCTGGTCGATCCTGACCACTTGCGCTTCGACTTCACGCACCCTGAGGCGGTACCACCCGAGAGCCTTGCGCAGATTGAGAAAAACATCAATGAACAGATCGCCGCCGCGCACCCAGTGGTGATCGAAGACAACGTCCCGCTCTCAGCTGCGCGCCAACGAGGAGCCATGATGCTCTTCGGCGAGAAGTACGCTGATCGCGTGCGCGTGGTCGGCATCCCCGGCATCAGCCTCGAACTGTGCGCCGGCTGTCACGTGCGGTTCACGTCGGAGATTGGACTGTTCAAAATAGTGAGCGAAGGCTCGTCGGCGAGCGGGGTTCGCCGCATCGAGGCGGTCACGGGCTTAGGCGCGTACGAATGGGCGGCCTCGCGGGACGCGTTGCTTCGAAAAGCATGCGCCGCCATGAAGTCGCCTCCAAACGACCTGCCAGTCGCAATCGAGCGGCTCCAGCAGCAGATACGCCAACTCAAAAAGGCTGCCGAGCGCGCCGCGCCTGCCGGAGCGATTGACGTTGAACCGGTTCCGCTCAATGGGGTTACGCTCTTACCTGCACTGATGAACGACTTGGACGCGGTCTCCGCTCGCCGCCTTGTGGATGAACTCGCGGAGAAGGCACCCGCCGCCGTCGCCGTCGTAGTTGTGCGCTCCAACGACCGGGTGACGATTCTTTGCCGAGCGACGCCAGAATCCGTCGCAAAAGGAGCGCACGCGGGCGAGGTCGTGCGCGCAGCCGCTGAAGCGGTGGGCGGAAACGGGGGCGGTAGGCCCGAATTCGCTCAGGGGGGCGGCAAGGACACGTCAAGGGCGCGCGATGCGCTCGAGGCAGCCGCGGCCGCACTTAGAGCCCAAGTGGCCGCATGACCGCTATCCGAACCGCCCTACGGGCCGGATTGGCTCTGGGCAACCAAGGCTTTCGCGCGTTCCATCGAGCCGAGCTCCTCTCGCCAGCGACACAAGCGCATCGTGCCGGCGACTTCATCCAATATGCCGAACCCTTGAAGGGGCAATGCTTCCAGAACCGTCAGCGCGTCTTTCATCGGTTCGTACGACGCGACCATCCCCGGGACAGCCGGTGGGCGCTGCTTCGGGTCCCGTGGCCAGTCGGCTGCGAGGCCCGAGAACAGGATGTCTGTGATCAAGCGTTCCAACTTTGGCCCGTTGTCTGTTGCCGTCACGGCGACCGACACGACGACCACCCTGCCGTCCGGGTGGACGTACGTCCTGTCGAGGTAGAGCCTCTGGGTGTAGTCGAGGAGGTCGGCTTCGTCGCCGGTTGCCTTGAACCCCTCCATCCGCGGCTGATAAAAGCGGCGGAGAAAGGCGTCGAGCTTTGATTCGTCCAGGCCCGTCACCTGCTTCTCCTCCTCCGTTACGTACCGCAAGAGGGATGCTGCGTCACCTCGCTCAAGGGCATCCATGCACTTGAGCGCTGCTTCCTCGAGGGTCTCGACGCGGAACAACAGCCGGTAGGCAACCACTCCCGCGAACAGGACGAAGACGACGACTCCGGCAATTGCGATCGGCCGACTAATCATGGCTT
>PSLA01000001.1:101037-144443 GCA_040289295.1 Armatimonadota bacterium | reverse complement strand
GCTTACCGACCGACACGATACGAACAGGTCATGAAAGCCTCGGAGTGCTTCGATGATGATGGAACTGGGGCGATTGGTCGCATACAAAGTCGCGACCTCGCGAATCGTGTCCGCCGGG
Source organism: Armatimonadota bacterium (assembly GCA_040289295.1). Lineage (GTDB taxonomy): Bacteria > Armatimonadota > Fimbriimonadia > Fimbriimonadales > ATM1 > J051. Next base: position 144,325 of record PSLA01000001.1, on the reverse strand, counting down.
ATGTGCGTGATCTGGGCGACGCGATCCGGATGGCATTCCTCGCACATCACCACGTCTTCAACCATCTCGAACACGGGGCGCACCCACACTTCGCCGTCCTTCGTCTGCACCAGGCGCCGGCCGCGGAAGGCGAAGCGCATGCCTTCGGGTAGACGAAGCGTTTCGCTGGGTAGTGTGAAAAGCCTGTCGTTAGCCTCGTTCCAGACGACGAACTCATCGTCTCCGCCCATTTCAACGTCTGATGCGCGCAGGCGAACCCGGTGTCCTCGCGGATGAATGTGCAGCAGTCCGTGAACTGCTGGAGGAAGCCCCAGTCGACGAGGTTCCTCTCAATGATCGCCTGACACATAAATAAGGCGAGGGCACCGTCGGTGCCGGGCTGAATCGGCAACCATAAGTCGGCGCCCTTCGCGGTTTGCGAGCAACGCGGATCAATGCAGACGATTTGGCAATTATTGCGCTGCTTCGCAATGCGTGTTAGGAATTGAGCGTCGGGAATTTGGGTTTGAAAAACGTTGCTCGACCAGAGGATCGCGGTCTTCGCGTATCCCCAACTGCGCGTTTCGCATTCGACGGAGTCAATGCCGAGCGTGTGCGTGAAGCCCATCGAGATGTCGCCGCTGAAGTCGTACGCGGTGGCGAAACTCATGCCGAGCAGAGCTGCCATCCGCACCTGGGCGCCCTTCTGGACGTAGCCAGTGCCCACCACTTGGTTGAACAGCAGCATGCTATCGTGGCCGTAGGTATCCCGTATGTGCCTCATCTTCTCGGCGATGAGGTCGAGCGCCTCGTCCCAGGTCGCCTCGCGCCACTTTCCTTCGCCTCGTTCGCCCTCTCGAATCAGCGGCGTCCGCACGCGATCCCGGTTGTAGATCATGTGGGTCATGGACATGCCGCGAAGACAACGGCGCGGGTTGTACTCCTGACAGGAGTAGTCGCCCGCCGGCTTGAGGTCTACGATGACATCGTCCACAACGGTCGCGAGCCAGCCACAAGCGCCTGCGCAGTTTGGGCTGTCCGTCGTTCGTACTACTCTTGCTTCGCCCCTCGGCGGCTGTGCTGGTGCTCGCCCCGGCACGGGATACCGCGTTGCCATGATTCGAGTATGGGATGGGCCAACCGCACGCGTCTATGACGCCTGTCATAAGTTGCGTGAACCCTGCACATGACGCCCCGGCTACCGCCTTGCCCTCGACCGCGGGTGCCGATCGCGAACGACCTCTTTCAGCCGCTCGATGCTCACGTGCGTGTACACCTGAGTCGTCGCCAGGCTTTCGTGACCGAGCAATTGTTGGACGGTCTTGAGGTCAGCGCCGCCATTCAACAGATGCGTCGCAAAACTGTGGCGCAGAGAATGCGGCGTAACCGGCTCGCCCAAGCCGAGAAGGCGTCGCCGACGCACAACGATGTTCTGCACCGTGCGGGTCGTCAGCCGCCCACCTCTCCGGTTGACGAAGAGCGCGGGCGAGGAGGTGGTCGGGCGCTCGTGCTTCAGCCAAGCTTGAAGCGCGTTCGCGCACGGTTCGCCAAACAAGGCGACGCGATCCTTCATCCCCTTTCCCCGCACTCGCACCTCCCCAGCCCTCAGATCAACGTCTTCAACGTTGATGCCCACCACCTCGGAGGCTCGCAGTCCAGCACCATACAGCAACTCCAGGATCGCCTGGTCGCGGAACGGCGTCGAACCGTGCGCGCAGGAGACGAGTTCGGCGGCTTGCTCTACGCTGAGGTCCTTAGGCAGGCGCCTCGGCTTCGCAGGCGCACTGATCGCGAGGCTCGGGTCCTCCTCAAGTACGCCGGAGCGGAGAAGCCAGCGGGTGAAAGCGCGGACGGCGCACAGCTTCCGCGCGCGGGTTACGGGCGACGAGCCGAACTGTCTAAGAAACAGGCGAATTTCTCTCCCAGAAAGCAGCCGTGCGTCCCTCACGCCGCCCTGCTCGCACACTTGCTCGAGCTGCCGCAGGTCGGCGCCGTAGGCACGCAAGGTGTGCGCCGAACGCCCGGCTGCGAACTGCTTCAGGAACTTGTCAATGGCTTCGGAGACGGTCATGGCGGTCTCTTCGGGCGAGGCAGGTACAGTATAATCCGCGCTCGCCCCGAAACAACTCGGGGCGGAAGGTGTCAGTTTTGCAAAAGCAACGGGGATTCTGGTTCATCGTTATCGTCTTGGCGCTGGTCGGCCTGTCGGCATTCATCAACGCCCGAGTAAAGCCCAACCTGGGGCTGGACATCGCCGGGGGCATCCGTATGACCATTAGGGCCAACATGAGCACCCTCACCGACGAGCAGCGCCAGAACTGGCCCCAACTGAGCCAAACGCTGATTGGAATCCTGGAGCGGCGTGCCCAGCAGGCGCTTGGCGTCTTGGAGAGTTCGGTTTACCAGAAAGGGGAAGACCGGTTTATCGTAGAATTACCAGGTTTTACGAGCGAAGAGGCTGCTCGACAGGTCATCAGCACCTCGGCTCGTTTGGAGTATTACTGGGCGAGGACCGTCGCCACTGACCGAAGCCCCAACCGCGCCTACGTACAGGAGAGGGGTCCCAATGATGAGCCTCGCTTCCGGCGTGCAACAGCCGCTCCGAACGAATACCTTGAGCCTGGCACTCCCGAGTACGAGCGCATGTTACGCAGTTGGCAGCTCATCACGACCGGAGACACGCTTATGAGTGCCGAAGCGCAGGCTTCTGTGACCGGCGAAGGATACGACCTTCACCTCAGATTCAACGCGGAGGGGGCGCGCGCCCTCGACGACCTCGCGCGGCGTACCATGAACATGCACGAGAACATCGCCGCTGTGCTCGATGGAAAGGTCATCTCGATCGCTTATATCAAGGACGGCGTGCGGTTCACTGACGGCAACGTTGTTCTTGAAGGGCGGTTCACAGTCGAACAAGCGAAGAGGCTCGCCGAACTGCTGAACGCGGGCGCCCTGCCTGTTGACTTGGTGGAGGAGAACGTGAGCCGCGTTTCACCTACGATTGGTGAGGGCGCAAAGGACCAGATTATCTTCGCCGGTCTGATTTCGTTCGTCGTGACCGCCGCATTTCTTCTGGTTTACTACGTGTTCCCCGGCCTTACGGCGCTGATTGCGCTTCTTGCGTACATCTCTTTTGCGTACGCCACGTTCAAACTGCTGGGGGTTACATTCTCACTCGCGGCCATCGCCGGTTTCATCTTGAGTATCGGCATGGCGGTGGACGCGAACATTCTCATCTTCGAGCGATTGAAAGAGGAGTTGCGGAACAAGCGAACGCTACTCACGGCGATTGACCTTGGGTTCCGGCGCGCGTTCCCATCGATTCTCGACTCCAATGCCTGTACGATTATTACAACCATAGTACTGATGAATATCGGCACAGGCTCGGTTCGCGGCTTTGCTACCACGCTTATGATCGGCGTGTTGATCAGCCTGTTCACAGCGATTACGGTAACCCGCTCCCTGCTGCTGTTCTTTGTCCACTCGGGCATCGGCCGCGAGGTGTCCTGGTATGGCTTGAACCGAGGCTGGTTCGGTGAGCGGCTGGAAGCTAGCGCGGAAGAGCGGCCGCTCGCGATCGTTCAAAAAATGGGCCGATACTTCCTCATTTCTGGCTTGATGATTTTCCCTGGCCTGATCTTCATGGCGATGGGAGGGATACGACCGAACGTCGAGTTCCTGGGAGGCATTGAATCCGGGGTGGTCCTGAAAGAGGGAGTTGACGCCACCAGTGCGGCCGTCAATCGGCGACTCGAGGCCGCGGGCATCGAGGGGTCGAACTCGAGGATTGCCGCTGGCCCTAATGGTAAAACGATAGCCTACATTACAATTCCGATTGAAGAGAAGAATCAGGAACTGGCGCAACTCGTCTCGAGCGTGAAGGCGGATGGCACGCCCAAAACGCCCGAGGAGGCAAACAACGATCTCTTTACCGCTCGCAGAAAAATAGTCGAGGCTGCCGGTGGCGATCCGACGTTGAAAACCCGTACCGACGAAGCGGGGAAGACGCAAATCATCGGGATCGTGGGCGAGGAGTCGTTTTCTTCAACCGGTCCCGCGGTACGTGCGGAGACGATTCGCGGCGCGATTTGGGGCGTCACCATCTCGTCCTTGCTCATCGTAATTTATCTCGCCATGCGGTTCGGCTTTGCGTTAGGCGGTTTCGTCATCGGTTTGCGCTTTGGAATGAGCGCGGTCATCGCTTTGGTGCACGATGTGCTTGTGGTCGTCGGCTTGGCTGCGATTACAGGCTACTTCTACAACTGGGAGATCAGCCAACTCAGCATCACGGCGATCCTTACGGTCATCGGCTTCTCGGTTCACGACTCGATCGTCATCTTCGACCGGATTCGCGAGAACCTTCGCCGGCCGTTGCCCGGCGAAACGTTCGACAATTTGGTGGACCGTTCCATTACGCAAAGCTTTGCCCGGTCGATCAACACCAGCGCGATCGTCGTGGTGACGCTTGCGATCCTCGTGTTCTTGGGAAGCTCGACGCCGGACCTGAAGCACTTCAACGCCGCAATGCTGGTCGGCATCCTGTCTGGAACATACTCTTCGATCTTCAACGCTGCGCCCATTCTCGTCCTGTGGGAGCGCATCGTTTCGAAGCGTAAGGGGGTCGGAGCAACTATTATGCACGACACGCGCCTGCGAGGCGACCAGAGGGACGAAGAGGAGGACGAGGGGGCTCTTGGGGACACGCGGTACAGCCCGGTGAAACGGCGACGCTGAACTGCTGTATACTTCAGTTATGGCGCGGGAAGAAAACCTGGCTATGGTCCGCCGAGTCCGGCACGAGTTTGCGCGGCATCCCATTGATACGAACCTGATGGTTGTGACCGCTAACCACGGCGTGGTTCGCATCCAGGGAACGGTCAAGCGCATGCGGGGGCACGACGTTGACGTTGAATCGATCGTCCACAAAATTGCCACCAACCTGCGAGGCAAAGACGGCATCCGCGACATAGTCATCGAGTGCACGTTTCGAGGTTGAGCGTACGTGCCCAGGGCGGGACTCGAACCCGCAAGGGTTACCCCGGGGGATTTTAAGTCCCCTGTGTTTACCATTTCACCACCTGGGCCTTATGAGATGGTACCCGCGCGTCAGGCGCTCGCGCATCCCCTTCGCGTTCCGTCATAATCCGCGCCGATGTCAAACCGCCCTTCGTGGGATGAGTACTTCATGGAGCTTGCGAAGACCGTCAGTACGCGTGCAACGTGCCGCCGCAGGTCGGTCGGAGCGGTCATCGTACGGAACCGCCGCATCCTTTCGACGGGATACAATGGCGCGCCGCGCGGTGTGCCGCACTGCGAAGAGTACGGTTGCGACATCACCCAACGTTGCCAACTTGCAGCCCACGCCGAGCAGAACGCGATCGCACAAGCCGCCGCGAACGGGGTGAGTTGTGAGGGTGCGACGCTTTATGTTACATGCCAACCGTGCAACGCCTGCGCCAAACTCATCATTAACAGCGGCATCCATCGGGTTGTGTTCGAGGGGGAGTATCCGGACCCGCTCGCCATTGAACTGTTTGAGTTCGCAAACGTCGAGTTGTTCCGGATAGAGAACGGCAAGCTTGAGCGAGTGGTGGAACCGCATGGGTGAGGTCAACCTCGGTGCGATGCTCGGCAGTCGTTTTACATTCGCCATCCTTGTCGCGGGATTTACAGCGCTTTTACTGACGCCCGTGGTTAGAAAGCTCGCTCTTCTTGCAGGCGCAGTAGACATGCCGGATGCCGACCGGCGCGTGCACAAAGAGCCTACGCCGAGGTGGGGCGGCCTTGCCATCTATCTGGCGGTGGTCGCCGCCTGGCTCGTCGTGTATCCGATCTCGCACCACCCGGCTGGGGTGCCTCTTCTCGGCGCCTACACGGTCAACTCGATCTGGATTATCGGCCTGGGCGGGTTGATCGTGCTTTTTGGGATGCTCGACGATGTTTTCCAGTTTTCCGCAACGTACCAGGCGCTCTTCTTGGTTATCGTTGGCGCATTGCTTGCGCACCCTGATCTTGCGAACATTCGCATCGAGGGCATCGGCAATCCGTTTGGAGAGTACATTAACTTCAGCGAGACCAACTCTGTGCTACTGACGATAATATACGTGTTTCTCATCACGAAAACGATGGACACGATGGATGGCCTTGATGGCCTTAGCGCAGGCATTGCCGTCATCATGGCGTCCACCATGCTGGTGCTGGCGCTGTGGCAGCAGCCGCTCGTGGGCGTGCTTTGCGCGGGCGTGATTGGGGCGGGGCTCGGCTTCTTGCGCTACAACTGGTATCCCGCAAAGATCTTCATGGGAACGGGCGGGGCGCAGTTCCTCGGGTTTTTTCTTGCCGCGATTAGCATACAAGGCGTCGTGAAAACCGCCGCCGCCGTGGCGTTCTTGGTACCGCTGTTGCTGTTCGGAGTCCCGCTGTTCGACGCATTCCTCGTAGTCATCCGTCGCGCCATCAGTCGCGCACCGATAACCCAGGCCGACCGTCGCCACCTGCATCACAGCCTACTTGGTCGCGGCCTCTCGCAGCCGCAGGTGGTCACCGTCATATACGCCATCACGTTCGTCCTCTGCGCGACCGCCGTCATCCTCATTAAGGTGATGACATGACGCTGATCGAAGCCATCGTCCTCGGAATCGTGCAAGGGCTGACGGAGTTCATCCCGATCAGCAGCACTGCGCACTTGCGCATCGTGCCGGCTCTCGCGGGCTGGAGCGATCCCGGTGCAGGCTTCACCGCCGTGATCCAACTTGGAACGTTGCTTGCGGTACTCGTCTATTTTTGGAAAGACCTCGTGGCGAGCGCGAGGGGTATTGCGCGCGCCGTGCGCTCGGGCGAACGCTCGCCTGAGTCGCGTCTGGGCGTCGCTATCCTGGTCGGCACCGTTCCGATCTCCGTCGCGGGGCTCTTGCTAAAGGAGTATATCGAAGGCCCGTTTCGCTCCCTCTGGATCATCGCCGGCACCCTGGTCGGCGTAGCGCTGATTCTCGCGGTTGCGGAAGCGGCAGGCCGCCACAGGCGAGCGATCGAAGAAGTCACGTGGAGGGACGGGCTCGTGGTCGGCCTCTGGCAGGCGTTCGCGCTCATTCCAGGCGTATCCCGCTCGGGCAGCACGATTGCCGGCGCGCTCTTCCTCGGCTTCGAGCGGGAGACTGCCGCCAGGTTTAGTTTCTTGCTCAGCATTCCAGCGATCTTCCTCGCAGGAGTGTTCGAACTGTACTCCGAGCGCGAGGCGTTGCTCGAGCAAAACGCGTTGAACGTTGTGGTTGCCACGGTCGCGGCGTTCGTTGCGGGCTACGCATCCATCGAGTTCCTTCTGAGGTTTCTGCGCACGCGCACGCTGTCCGTGTTCATCCTCTATCGCATCTCGTTGGGGTTGTTGTTAGCGGCGCTGCTTGGCTTCGGCGTGCTCTTGGCTGCGGAGTAAACCGGTACTCTCGCCAGCCTACGCCCGCTCGATCTGTGGCACTTGCTGGGTGTGAGAGCATCGGACCTTATCGAGCAGCCGTTGCACGAGGAGTTGGTGTACCAGGTGGCGCCGAGGCAGAACAGCTACGACGCCGCGCTGCGGATGATCCCGAACTGGGACATCAGCGTGCACACTCAGGCGAACATGCAGGTGGGCGCCGGACCCGTTCCCGAGCCGGCGGGGATTTTCGTGCTGGCTGCGGGGCTGGGCGTCATCCTGAAGCGGCTCCGAATGGCAAGGGCGCGCGACTGACGCCGCCCCGCAATAAGAAAGCTATCGTATCGCACGCCCCCGCGACCTTACAATCTCCCCAGGCTTGCCTCGGCACGACAAGCTTACTTCAAAGGGAGAGGAAGAGTTCGTGCAGCCGCGTGTCGGGAGTCAGCTCGGGATGGAAAGATGTACCCATGATCCGTCCGGAGTGCACCGCGACGGTCTTGCCCTCCAGCTCTGCGAGCGACTCAACGCCGTCGCCCAGGCGTGTTACAACTGGGGCGCGGATGAACACCGCATGGAACGGAGAATCCAATCCCCGAACCGCGATGTCCGCCTCGAAGGAGTGCACCTGCGGGCCGAAGGCGTTCCGCCGCACCGTAACGTCGAGCACACCAAGCGTCCACTGCTCGCGGCCCTCGACCTCCTTCGCCAGAAGGATCAGCCCCATGCACGTGCCCCAAGCGGGCATGCCGTCGGCGATGCGCTTGCGGATCTCCTCGTCCATCCCGTGTCTTTGCAGCAGAATCGCCAGCGTCGTGCTCTCGCCTCCGGGGAGGATGAGGCGGGAACATCGTTCGAGGTCTGTGGACGTGCGAACCTCAAGACCCTCCACGCCCAAACGTAACAACGCGTGCAGGTGCTTTTCGAAGTCGCCTTGAAGGGAGAGTACGCCGACCGTTTCCGGCACGGGGCGGTACTATACCCGCTCGCGGAGGCTGTAAGGCCGCACGAGCGAGCAACGCGAAGGCTTTCGCAATGCAGGGCGGCGTCGTTGCTCGCCCATGTCCCCCGATGCCCTTATGCACGAGACGCGCAAACCACCTCGCCGACTAACTCCCTCACCCCGCCTTCGGCACCCCTCTCCCACTGGGAGAGGGGTTGGAGTGAGGCACGCTTTCCATCTTGTGGCTATCGGTCTCGGTCTCATTCGACGGACTTCGCTCGCCGCCAGAGGACGTCCCACTCCTCTGCTGACAGCTCGCGCAGAGGTTGGTTCGCCGCCCCCTCCATCGCTCGAAACCGGGTGCAAAAGCGATCCACCATCCGTCGAAGCGCGTCCTCCGGCTCGACGCCATTCCAACGAGCGACGTTCACGAGCGCGAACAGGAGGTCGCCGAACTCCTCCTGCGCTTTTTTCGCGTCACCGGAGCGAATTGCGTTGAGGAACTCGTCGCGCTCTTCCTCCACCTTGTTCCAGACTTCCTCGCCCGACGGCCACTCGAAGCCGACCCGCGCCGCGCGCTTGCTCACCTCGAACGCACGAAGGAGGCTGGGCATGGTGGATGGAATGCCATCGAGGATGCTCCCGGGCTGCTCTCCACGTTCCTGCTGCTTCATAGCGTCCCAGTTGGCGAGCACTTCATCAGCGGTGTCGGCGCTTGCATCGCTAAACACGTGTGGGTGTCTTCTGACTAATTTCTCCGATATGCTGGCGATAACGTCTTCAATGTCATACAGGCCATCGATCGCATCCATCTGTGCATGCATCAATGGTTGGAGTAGCAGGTCACCTAGTTCTTCGCACAGTTTGTTTGGATCACCGGAATCGATCGCTGCTAACGTTTCGTAGGTTTCTTCAAGCAAGTGCTTCTTCAGCGTCTCGTGCGTTTGCGCCTGATCCCAGGGACAGCCTCCAGGGCCAAGGAGCCGATCTATGATTTCGACGAGACCGTAGAAGCCGTGTGGGCGCCCCCGGTGCGCGGCGGGCACGAACACGGTCGTCAGGGGAGTGAACTCCAGGTGATCAAGGTCGTGCAGTGGAAGACGCACGGCCCGTGCCGCCTCTGTCCCGGCAGCGTGAACCACTGTGACCGGGTGTTCGGCATCGAAGAACCTCATTAGCCGCAGTTTCGCATCAGACGCAGCCTGGCGACTGTCCACTTGATATACCAGTTGGGCGCTTCGCGGGTCGGGGAAGTGACCCTCCGGGTCGTGCGCGTTCCACACCTGCAGCGCCGTCGAAAGCGGCTTGCCGCAGGCCTCCAGAGTAACTTCAATGAAGCTTGGGGCAGCGAGAACGCGGCACTCGCGCAGTTCGCGTAGCCGGGCCACAGACCGCTCGCCGATAAGCGGGTGGCCGGGCACTGCGAACGCCCCGCCTTCCGGCAGCGCTGCTGCGCGCAGGGCAATGCTTTCGTAAAGCTCGTCGAAGGTCTCTGCGTTGTCGTAAAGGTCGTCGCATGTGTCGAAGGGAATTCCTTCGTCGCTTAGAATGGCGGCGGTGGGGTGTTCTGCTGTGCGCAACAGCACTGCGCTCGCTTTCTTGAGAGCGTCGAGGTTCTCGAGCGGCAGGCGATCCCGAGCGCCCGGCCCCAGACCGACGATGAGTAACTGGCTCAATCGCTTTCTTCGCCGCTGCGGGAGCGGAAGTAGTCGCGCATGTATCTCTCGTACAGATCCTTCATCCCGGGGTTACCGAATTCGATATTCGCCTTTTGCCGCAGTTCGTCGAGGTCGTCCTGTATTCGGTTCTTGTTCCGACCGATCTCTAACATAAGCCGCTTGCGGATGGTCTCCTTGAGCTGGGGCGTTAGGGGAAGCACTTGCGTTTGCGTCTTGTTCTCGACCAAGTACTTGAGCCATGCGCCTTGTGATTGCACCCAATCGGTGGTCTTGCCCTTGTCAACGGTGGCGAAGAGGTCTTGAATGTGCTGTGGCAGGTTTGCAACCGGCACTTCCGGCAGATCGCCGCCGACCGCCTTTGTCGCGTCAGTGGAGTATTGCTTGGCAACCTGTTCAAACGACTGCGTTTTGAGCGCTTCGTCCACTGCGCGCTTGGCAGATTCATCTCTAACGACGATGACGCGCAGGTCAATGGTCGCGGGTAGCGTATACAGCTGTGGGTTAACCTTATAGTGTTCCTCAACATCTTGGTCGGTTACTGTTACGCCGAGGGTAAGCAGTTTGAACTGGGCGAGGTCAACGGTTGCCCGGAGTTTCATCTCGGCCTCTGGGATTCCAAGGGCTGCCATCTCAGCGAATAGCGTTTCGTTGCCCTTCTTCCGGTCTTCGAACTCTTTGTCGATCTCTGCCTGAGTGGGATAGACTCCTTTGGAGCGAGCCAACTCGATGATGAGCTGGTCGTTGATCATACGCGCAAGTGTTATGAATCCTGGCGGCGCTTCGAGGAAGCCGCCGCCGACCTCCATGTAGACACCGTTGATGAATTCCATGCGCTTTAGGTACTCCGCGCGCGTGAAGACGCGATCGTTCACCTTGAGGACCATCTGATTGTCGCCTTGCGCGGCTGTAAGCAGGGGGAGCAGGGCGAGTATCGTAAGAAGCGTGCCTTTCTTCATGTTCATTCGCAAGTATATCCCGGTACGAGCAGGCATTGCGGGGGAACGTCCCGATAAAGCGAGCGCCCCTTCTGCGCAGAAGGGGCGCTCCTGTCAGGAGGTGTCCAGTCGGCGTCGGGCGGCGACTGCGCCACCGCGAACGCCATTCAGCGACGGTTCTTTCCTTCTGACCAGTAACGAAACGCAGCGCCGAGACTCACCGAGCAAAAAAGCCGCGCTTTGACGTTCGTCGAAGCACAGCCTCCCTCCTCGGCGGCTGCATCGCCGCTCATGAGTTGTCGGCTCTTGCTTCGTCTACGGGGTTAGCTGACGGGCTCGGGCCAAGAGGTACCCTATCCGCTTTGCGGAATACGCCCCAGAAGTCTGGGTCCCCCGCTTTCCCGGTCTTGGGAAATTAGACGTCGCCAGCGGTTTCCCACCGGCATGAGTAGTCTACCACATTCCGCGGCGTTCGGTTCCCGCGCTCGCACCCGGAGCGCTACTTCTGGTCGTCTTCCGGCTCACTTTCACGGTAACTGCGCTCGAAGAGCTCCTTCAGGCGTAGCCTCTCCGCCTCCTCTTTCCGCTGCCGCTCCCAGGCCGAGAGTCCGTCCTGCTCACCTCTGGGCTTGTCGCCGACGAAGCGTAGGGAGTCGCCCTTCTTTACCCAGAAGTGCGCCAACGCGAGGGGCACGAGAGCGAACACGCTAAGCGCAGGCGTACCCCAACCGTAGCCAAGTGCCACAAAGACCGCAGTGAGCACACCCAGCCACTTCGCCCTGACAGGGACAACGAACCACAGCATGACGGTTGCCTCGGGGTACTTAGTTGCCCAGCCGACGATCACCGCCGAAACCGGGAGCAGAGGTGACCCCAGGCGGGCCTCGAGGTGGAGCGCGGCTGCCCCAGCCCAGAACGCTATGGGCGCGGAAAGCGTGACAAACAGCACCAGACGCGCGAAGGCCTGAGTACCCATCCCTCGCTCCAAGGCCGGAGCAAAGTAGTAAAGCCCGAGGAAGACGAACAGCGCCAGCCAGACTGCGTCGTACGGCCAGGCGAAGGCGTAGGTCACCAACGCCCAAGGGTGGGACAATGCCGAAGAGCTGGTGAACGCAGTGTTCTCGAGCAGACCCCTCCCTCCAGCTCCCGAGGTGAGAAAAAACAAGAGGAACGCGACAACCTCCAGCGCAAGAAGGCTGAACGACAGCGGCGCCCCCGTTCTTCGGAGGCGGGCGAGGAGTTGCTGGAGCGAGGAGGTGCCTGCCATAATTTCCGCTGAAATCGGGTGTCTCTTCCTAATTGCGCACCGTCTTATAGGGTGGAGTTATCCTACCCCACTGTCCTGCCTGCTAACTGCCAAGCCTGACACAAGGCGTCAACGGCTCGCGGGGACGCTCGCCCTCCCTGTTTTCTAAGCATTTTAGGTAGCGTGAGTGTCTCGCGAACATCCCTTCTTATTGTCAAGTACAATTAGACAGAATACCAAAGGCAAGCCCAATGGCGACCAAGGACGTAATCGTATCGAAACTGCCTCTCCTCGGAGACGGCGAGTTAGTCGGACGCGCCCAAAGGGGCGAGGTCGAAGCATTCGCAGACCTGTTCGACCGCCATCGGGACAGAGTTTACACCATTGCATACGCGGTGCTGGGCAACCCATCCGATGCTGTGGACGTCGTGCAGGAGACCTTTCTCCGCGCATTTGGCAAGCTTTCCCGATTTCACAAAGATGGCGCGGTGAGCGCGTACCTCTATCGCACCGCCAGGAATGCGGCAATCGATGTGCTGCGCTCGCGGAAGGGAATTCAAACAACGACCCTCGATGAGGCGGACGGTTCCCCTAAGCCGATACGCGACCCTGGGGACAACCCGGAGCAGGCGCTCCGGCGCCGAACGAACGAGGAGGCCTTGGTGCTGGCGGTCTCGCGACTTTCCGAGGAACACCGAACCGTACTCGTCATGCACCATATCGAAGGATTGTCGGTGGATGCCATTGCGAAGGAGCTAAGCGTCCCGGCAGGTACTGTGAAAAGTAGGTTAGGGCGGGCGAGGGAGGCGCTTCGTCGCAAACTTCTGGGAACAGTTGACCTCGGCTGACGTACTTGATTTCGGAGACGTGTATAACTGCGCAACCGTTCAAAAAGTCATTGCCGAGGCAGCGGAGGCAGGAAACCTAAATCACCTCGCCCATGACGTGCGGGAGCACGTCGCCAACTGCACCAAGTGTGCTGAGGTGTACTTCACCATCTTGGATTTGTGGGCATGTGCCGACCTCCGCACGTATGTCGAACTGCACGCCGTAGTGTCATCCAATGAGTTACCATCCGCCGCCCGCTTCCATGTTGACCATTGCGACCAATGCGGGCGGCTGCTTGCACAGGACGAGCACTTGGACAGAATGCTGCGCAGCGTCACGCTGAGCGCGCAAGCTCTGGGCTGTCCTGCCGTCAGGCCGCACATGATGCGCAAGCCGATGACCTGGAAACTCGCCCTCGTGTTGGCAATCGCCGCGCTCTCGGTATTCCTATCTGCGCTGTCGATGTACCGTGCGGCCGAGCGCTTGGGGTGGCTGTACCCGTCGCAGGTGACCCAGCCCTGCCGATATGCCGACACTTCAGATGGTATTCTCGATGGGCACCATGATGTGGTAAAGTAGGCGCGTCATGCCTCTGCTCGCCCTCGTTCGCCACGGCGAATCCATCTGGAACGCCCAGAACCGCTTCACGGGTTGGATAGACGTGCCCCTCTCGCCGAAAGGAGAGGAGGAGGCGAGGAAAGCCGGAAGGATGGTGAAGGCGCGCGGGGTTACCTTTGATGTCGCCTACACGAGCGCTCTCACGCGCGCCCAGCGCACGCTCGACCTGATGCTCGAGGAGATGGGAACCAGGCTCCCGATTATCCGCGACCAAGCGCTCAACGAGAGGATGTACGGCGACCTGCAGGGACTGAACAAGGACGCAATGCGCGAGCGCTATGGCGAGCACATCGTGCACCTCTGGCGGCGGAGTTTCGACATCCCGCCGCCCAACGGCGAATCGCTGAAGGACACCGCGGCACGGACGCTTCCGTTTTTCGAGCGCGCGATCCTTGGCGACATTCGCGACGGCTTGAACGTATTGGTGGTTGCCCACGGCAATAGCAACCGCTCCATCATGATGCAACTCGAATCGCTCACGCCACAGCAGGTGCTCGACTTGAACCTTGAGACGGGGGTACCCTACGTTTACCAACTCGACCGGGAAGGCCGCGTCCTTTGCAAAGATGTGCTTCCGCTCGGCGAGTGATCCCATGCGGGGGCGGATGGGTGCTGGTGTGCCCTCCGGTCTTCAAAACCGGTGTGACTCGCTTGCCGGGTCAGGTGGGTTCGATTCCCACACGCTCCCGCCACACTGCAGCCCGGCGCCTCGGGTAGAATGCTACGCGGCGATAGGCGCAAGCGAGGCAAGTTAGGAGGAGCCTCGGCGCTGCCAAGGGGAGCAGCGCAGGAAAGGAATCGCCCGCGCCGATGCCGATGGAGTGTCTATGGCTTACCGACCGACACGATACGAACAGGTCATGAAAGCCTCGGAGTGCTTCGATGTCCGAGCGCGGAAAATCTTCGGTGGAATGGGCGTGTATACGGGCGAGAAGATGTTTGCCATCCTCCTGGATGACGTCGTCAGTTTCAAACTCTCACCCGAAGACCGCCAAGCCGTCCTCTCGATGGAAGGCGCTTGCATTTTTCGACCTGCACCCGATAAGGACCCCATGCCCGAGTACGTCGTCATGCCGCAGAAAGTCCTGGACGACGAGCAGGAGTTCCTCAACTGGTTGAAGCGTAGCGCCGAGTACGCGAGGTCGAAGTCGAGGACCGCTCACTAAGTTTGAAGGGAGGGCGAGAAGTTTGGAGGGAGGCGCGAGCCCATCGCGTGGCCTCGGCAGCTCCGCGGCTTCGTGTTCGCGAGGACGCTCACGCTGCCTTCGCGTCACTCTTTCTCCCTGTGTGAGAGGGTTGGGTCGAGGGATGCTCCCAGTGTTCTTGCGTCGCAGTCGCGCGACTGACCGACGCCCGCGCGCGTCTCTTACTTGTGAGGGACAGAAGCGCCGGAACCGAATGACCGAATCTAAGAGCCTCCGCGTGCGGCGGGCAACCCATTTTTGGGGTGAACTTCGGCCGCCCAGCGACAAAAGCATGACGCATCGCGCGTACCTGCTGGGCGCAATAGCCGAACGCGGCGGTGTCGTCTCAAGGCCGCTGCAAGCACAGGACTGCGACGATACGCTCGCATGCCTCCGAGCGATGGGCGCCCAGGTCAACGAGCGCGACGGCTGCGTAGAAATAATTCCCACCGCCCTTCGCTCGCCGTCGCAAAGGCTTTGGTGTGGCAACTCTGGCACGACGATGCGCCTGCTCACCGGGCTGCTTGCAGGCCTCGGAGTAACCGCCGAACTGCACGGCGACGAGTCGCTGAGCAAACGACCGATGCGGAGGGTGGTAGAGCCACTGCGGCTTATGGGGGCAGATGTCGCAGGCGAGTACCCACCGGTTCGAGTTAGACCGGCTTCGCTGCGAGGCATTCGGTATGAGTCGCCCATTGCGAGCGCACAGGTGAAGTCGGCGATCTTGCTCGCCGGCCTATCGGCGGAAGGCCGCACGACCGTCATCGAGCCGTCTCACAGCCGCGACCACACTGAGCGGATGCTCCGCGCCGCTAAGGTTCAGCTTGAAACTTCCGGTCCCAGCGTTACCATCCACCCGGGTCGACCGGATCGAGTCGAGATGGAAGTGCCCGGCGATATCTCGTCCGCTGCGTTCTTCATGGTCGCTGCCGCCCTGGTAGGCGGTCCGGTAACCCTCTTGGAGGTTGGGGTGAACCCCACGCGGACGGGTATCCTCGATGTGCTAAAAATGGCGGGCGTCTCGGTTACCGTGACCAACGAACGATGGACACAGGGCGAGCCTGTCGCCGACCTCGCGGTGGAAAAGTCGGTGGTACCGCTCGAGCCGTTCCACATCTCGGGCGCGCTCGTCCCGAGGTTGGTGGATGAGGTTCCCGTGCTCGCGGTTCTCGCCACCCAGTGCGACGGGGTCAGCACGATCCGAGACGCGAAGGAGCTGCGCGTCAAGGAGAGCGATCGCATCGCCGCGATGGCGGAGGGGCTCCGCCAAATGGGCGCACGCGTTGACGTCTTCGACGATGGAATGAGCATCAGCGGCCCGGCTTCCCTCCGGGGCGCGGTCATCCAAGCGCACCACGACCACCGCGTGGCGATGGCCTTCGCCGTGGCAGGGCTGATCGCCGAGGGAGAAACCGAGATCCTGGGTGCAGAGAGCATCGCCACCAGTTTCCCGGACTTCGAATCCGAACTCAGGCGGCTTGCAAGCGTTGCTTGACGCCATCGCGATAGACGGCCCCGCCGGGGCCGGGAAGAGCACGGTGGCGAAGGTGGTCGCCGCCGAGTTGGGGTTTCAATACCTCGACACCGGAGCGATGTATCGTTCGGCGGCTCTCGTCGCGCTCCGGGACGGAGTCGGACTCGAAGACGAGGATGCTTGCGGCGAGATCGCCCAGGGGATGGACGTCCGCTTCATCCCCGGCAACCCCCAACGCGTGCTGCTGAACGGCGAGGACGTCACGGACGCGATTCGCACTGTGGAGGTCTCCAACGCGGCGAGCACGATCAGTGTGCACCCGCGCGTGCGAAAGGAGATGGTTCGTCGTCAGCGTGCGCTCTGCGAGGCCGGCAGCGTCGTCCTGGAAGGCAGAGACACCACGACCGTCGTTTGCCCCGACGCGCGGCTGAAAGTGTTCTTGACCGCTTCGATCGAGGAGCGTGCCAGGAGAAGGCTGAAGGACCTTCAAGCCGCCGGCGAGGACGTCGCACTCGAGGCGGTGCTTGAACAGATTCGCGAGCGCGACATGCGCGACACGACGCGAGACCACAGCCCGCTGCGCGTCGCCGAGGGCGCGCTCGTGGTCGATACTGACGAGCTCTCCGCAGAGGAGGTGGCTGGGCGCATCATCGAGGCGTGGCGCTCAGGTACTGCCAGCTGATCTCCTCGAATGAAAGCTCTCACCCGGCGCCCCAGAGTGTAGACGATCCGCATGGAGAACCCGTTTGCCATTGCCTGACCAGTGGCCCCTCCAAGAGGTGCATCGCCGACTCGACGAAAGGATGACCAAGACGTTCCGTGCTGTTTACGATGTGCGCGAGGAGCGGCGCATCCATACTCGCGCCGCGGCGTACACCCTTTCGATTCAGCGCGTCGCGCAGGCGGTCTATGACCGTGGCTGGATTCCGAAAGCGACTCTCCCCCAGAAGACGCAAGCCCGCGCGACAACGTAGGGCTATTCGACTATGCTCTTCTCGTAGGAAGCCCACGCCGACTTGGCTTTAGGGCGGAGCACCATTCGGACAGCCTGCCCGCTGTTAGGACGTCGGTCTGGTACCTGGTAAGGGGTCGCCCTTGCGCTCGTCCCGCCCGTGCCTACTTTCCTGAAAAGCGCCACTGGCTCATGACATAGAGGAAGTCCGCGTCCCTAGCCGGCCCCGTGTCTTTCACGAACGATCCGGCGAAGAAGCGGCTGTAGCCGATTGAAAACGTTTGCGTGTCGCTTGCGCGGAGAATCGCCCGTAGGTCTAGCTCGGAACCGACGAATCGCCCCGCCCGGGTGCGCCGCCTCGAATCACCACACCGCCGGCGTTGTACCATGCGTCGCTCTCCGGTTCCATCAGCCAGTTCCAAATCTGCGGTACGCGGCGTTTATGGGGTATGGCCTCGGTTGGATTCCCCATATGATTTGGTTCGGCGGGTCGTCGCGCAGCTTCTGGACGTACCTCTTCGATTCCATCGTGTACACCGGGATGACCGCCGGCACGTTCGGTTGGCTCTGGACCAAGGGGGCATGATGCAGTAGGCGAGTACCGGGTGGCGCGGCTGAGCGACCCCTTCCCGTCACGACGGTGATTGCCGCGCCACACGGGTTCGCGTGAAGAGCCATAATCCTCGTATGACGAGCTTCGTTTTGTTCGCTGGCGTTGCGCTCGGCACAACCGTTGACCTGAACGAGGAGAACTTCCAGGAGTGGAAGCGATACCTCGCGCCGAAGCCCGCCGAGTGTGCATTCCAGGGAATCGCGTGGCGTGCCGATTTTTATTCCGCCGTCGTTGAAGCGCAGGAGAAAGACAAGCCGATCCT
Source organism: Armatimonadota bacterium (assembly GCA_040289295.1). Taxonomy (GTDB): domain Bacteria; phylum Armatimonadota; class Fimbriimonadia; order Fimbriimonadales; family ATM1; genus J051. The sequence goes on along the minus strand of PSLA01000001.1, from coordinate 126,204 downwards.
GCTTTGGGCGATGAACGGGCATCCGCTAGGGTGTACGTGAAACAACGGCATTATCGCCAGACGGGCCGTCTGGTCTGATCCAACCGTCGTTGACCTCGCCTCACAGTTCGTGCCCGCCGCCGACGAGGTGAGCCGGCTGCAGCGGGGCACCGACCCCGAGTGCCGCCTCTTTCAACAGATCGCCGAGCAAGGGCACTACGCCGGTCGCATACAGCCGACTAGCACGCGCCAGGGAACCTACGCCGCTGCACCGAACGGCGTCTTGCTCGCGTCCGCGAACACGAACGACCCCAAGCGCATGGCGGACATGTTGCGACGGGCGCTTGAGAAGTGGAACTCAATGAGCAAGGAGCAGCGCGTCCGCCAGGACGACCCGCGGGCATGGGCTGACCAACTGCAGCGCCCCGAACGGCTCTATCCCGAGGGCGGCCTCGTGCTGCGAGTCGTTGTGCGCGACCTCCCGCGCGACGCAGACGGCGAGCGACCATGCAGACCGAGCGACTGGCGCGCCGAAGCCTGGAACCAGGACTTCGCGTGGTTTCGCCGCGACGAGATGCTCACCTTGGTACCGAGCGACCTGAGTGTTGGCGCAAGGGGAGAGATGGCGGCGCAGGTGGCGCGGCGCTTCGCGCGCGCGCACTTGATTGACACCGTTCGAGGGCAGTCGCCGCCCTATGGCGAGAACGCCGTCCAGCGGGCGCTCCTGCGGACGGAGGCGCTTTCGGTTACCGAGGAGCGGGTTCGCCTTCGCATAACGGGCGAGGCGCTCGTCGAAGAAGAAGGCACCTGGGCGATCAAAGGCTTTCAGGACATGAACAGCCCGGAACTGCGGAAGCGCGGTGTGGACCTGAAGTTCCTGGGCTTCGCCGAGTTCGACCGCACAACGAGGCGGTTCGTTGCGTTCGACGTGGTGGCACTCGGCACTCGATGGGGCGGCACGCAATACAACGCGCGGGCGGACGACCTCGCTGCCGCGCCGATCGGCTTTTTGCTGACACTGGCGGAGCCGACCGACCGCGTTGCGCCGGCTAACTGGTGGGTGTACGCCTGGCGGTAGGGGCTGTGGAACCTGTCATTCGCCGCTGCCGCGCCGCCCTAGTTACCGGTACCGCTCGCTCCGCTTTCGCTACCACCGCTCCCGGACTCCTGGGCTTTCCGCAAATTCGCCCGGGTGAGCAGCGCTGTAAGGCTGCCCACCGCCCTTCCCCGCTTCGAGCATTTCGTCAAGGATCTTGATCATAAGATGTAGTCTACCGTCAGTGTCTGCAGATCGCCAACGCCTGCGACCGAGGTACCCGCGCCATAATTCCCGCCATGCCGGAAGAACCGATCAAGTCTGACGAGAAGAAGCCGGACGAGAAGCGGCGGCCGCTTTCAACTGAGGCGCCCGTTACCACCCAGCACCAGATCACTATCCAGGGCAAGCCGCTCAAGTACGACGTAACGACGGGCTTTCTCCCCTTGAAAAACGACTTCGGCGAGCACGAGGCGAACGTGTTCTTCATCGCCTACACGGTCAAGGCGTCCGGGAGGAAGCCTCGGCCGCTGATGTTCTCTTTCAACGGCGGGCCTGGTTCGTCTTCCGTTTGGCTCCACCTGGGGGCCGTCGGCCCAAAGCGCGCGAAGATGCTGCCCGGAGGGGAACTGCCTCCACCTCCGTATCAATTGGTTGACAACGCTCACACGTGGATTACTGAGACCGACGTTGTGTTCATTGACCCGGTTGGGACCGGCTTCAGCCGAGCAGCGACCGAGGAACTCGACGGGAAGTTCTGGGGCCTGAAGGGCGACATTGAGTCGGTGGGCGAGTTCATCCGCCTGTACTTGTCGCGCTACGACCGATGGGCGTCGCCGCTGTTCCTAGTCGGCGAGAGCTACGGCACGACGCGGGCCGCGGGCCTGGCTGGACACCTCATCGAAAAGGGTATCACCTTCAACGGCATTGTGCTGGTGAGCGCAATCCTGAACTTTCAAACAGCGCGCTTCACTCAAGGCAACGAGTTGCCGTATGTGCTGTTCCTCCCGTCGTATTGTGCGACGGCGTACTATCACAAGCGCATTGACACCAAGCACCCGCTGCGCGACACTCTGAAACAGTGCGAGGAGTGGGCGACGTCGGAGTACTACGCGATCTTGCAGAAGGGCGACCTCATCACCGACGCCGAGCGCATGAGTGCGGTGAAGCAAATCGCGCGGTTTACCGGGTTGAGGCCCGAGTTCATTAACCTCTCCAGCCTGCGCATCAACATCCACCAGTTCTGCAAGGAGCTGCTGCGCGATGAGCGGCGCACGGTCGGGCGGCTCGACAGCCGCTTCAAGGGCATTGACAAGGACATCGTCGAGGCGCGGCCCGAACACGACCCGGCGATGGCGGCGACGCGACCACCCTACACGGCGATGGTCAACGACTACATCCGGAGACAACTCAAGTTCCTAACCGACGAGCCGTATCACGTATTTGGTGAGAAACTCTGGGAGAAGTGGGACTGGGGTAGCGCGAGTCAGGGGCACCCTGACACCAGCGACGCCCTGCGCGACGCCATGAGCAAGAACCCGTACATGAAGGTGCTCATCGCGAGCGGCTACTACGACCTTGCAACGCCCTACTTCGCCACGGAGTGGACGCTTGGGCACATGGGACTGGACCCAACGCTACGGGGCAACATAACAACGGAAGAGTTCGAAGCGGGGCATATGATGTACATTGACGAGAAGTGCCTGCGGCAGCTTAAGTCTGCGGCATCACGCTTCCTGCGCGACGCCTCGAACCCAGGGTAATTGTTTTCGGGGAGCGGAAGCGTCCTCGCGAGCAGCGTTTTGCCAATCGACCGAACAGGGAGCGCGAGCGTCCCGCGAGCAGCATTTCGCCAATTGACCAAATAGGGAGCACCGAGTTCATCTTTTGTGTAGCGCCCAGAACCGATGTAGTACTGCGGTTTCGATCAACGTCGCCACCGTGACGGCGATGGCGGGGGTTGCGATGTTCATCCAGCCAAGTGCCGCGCTTGCGAACAGGAACGCCACGAGCACCGCGAGATATATGCCCATCGAGACGCCGAGCGCATAGGTGCGCCTCGTCGCCGTGAGCATCCCGCGAAGCCACGCCTGCGCGCAGGTAAGGAACGGCAGGAGCGACGCCGCGATCGCCCAGGTGCGCGCCAGGTGCACGTTGTCCGCCGGTAAAAAGAGCACGCCTTGGAGATACCACTCGCCGAGCGGCGTCAACACTACCAGCAACAGGATGACGCTCGCGAGCGCTCCGACTGCGACGCAAAAGCGTAGCAGGAACCGGTGAGAGTCTTGCTCCTCCTGAAGGCGGATGACGACTTCCGGCAGCGCGAATCCGAGCGCACGCATCGGGAACATCAGAATCCATCCCATCTCGTATGCGGAGACCAAAGCAGCGGGGTTCTTTCCGTACGCGAGCCCAGTCTGGATCACGGGCTTGCCCAGAATCGCGATCATTGAGGTGATCGAAAGCGGTAGGTGGAAGCGCGCCAGCTCGCGATAACCCAATTGCTCGTTGCTTTCGGTTCGGCAGAGTGCGTAAATGATCGGTCTCGCGGTGAGGTGCGCATAGATCGCCTCGGCGACCACAGCCGAGACCCAAGCGAATCCACCGATCCACACGCCCGGTAGGTTCGAGAATTGATACAGCACTCCCGCAGCCACCGCGGCTGAGGCGAGGCGAACCGCTGTACCCCACCCCACCGCACGCGCAGCGCCGTGTCGAATCAGAATCCCCTGCGTGTACCTCCGCCAGCCTATCGCCGCGCTCCAAGGGATCATTATAACCATGCCGATGCGTCCACCATCCGCAACTGCGTCCGGTTGATTCATCCACGAACGTACAATGAGATCATACAGCGGCGTCAACGCGACGAGCGCGGCGACGAGGCTTACGACAAGGCAGATGTGAGCCGTGAAGCGACGCAACTGGAGATAATGCTGTCGGTTCCGCGCGAGCGTCGTCGAAGTGGAGAGCAGGCCGATAACCGGCGACTCGATCCAAATGGACAGACCGATGACCACGCCGAGCGCAGCGCGTGTAACGTCGGTTGTCTCGGGAAGACGATTGACGAAGAAGTAAATGATCGGCCCCTCGAACGCCATGAGGAGCCAGGAAGCGGCGACCGGGAGGTAGAACGAGAGTGTCTGGCGGAGCGTCAACCCTCCACTCTCATCGGGCGCAGGCGGCGCCTCCTGCGCCTCTCGTGCCTCGGTTGCCATGGAGCGGCATTATGGCTGGGCGGCGGCGTCCACGGTTCCGACCCGAGTGGCGTGCCGAGCATGCGATCCCACCACCGCTCCACTTGCCAGCTGAGCCACTCGGAGGCGGTGGGCGAAGACCGTCGAGACAGCAGTACGTGCGGTTCTACATGAGGTACGGTTGAATGAGCTTGTCTGCTTCGTCCACCACGGCTGCGTCAACTGAGTGCAGCCCGTCGAACTCGCGGAGCAACGCTTGGGTAGAGACGTTGCCCGGCGCCCCCGGCGCAAACGGGCAGCCGCCGATTCCCCCCGCCGATGCATCGAAGACGCGCACGCCCATGTCATATCCGGCGCGCGCGTTCTCGACAGCGCGACCGAAAGTGTCGTGGAAGTGAAGGGCGACTTGTGCCCGACCCATGCGTGGCAGGACAGTTTCGAGTAGTGCGCGAACCTCGTCTGGGCTCGCCTTGCCGATGGTATCGCCAAGGGAGATCTCGACGACACCTACCTCCAGAAGCATCGCCATCACCTCCGCAACCTTAAAAGGTGCAACCGCGCCTTCATAGGGGCAGTGAAACGCCGTCGAAATGTATCCGCGAACGGGGACGGGCGACGCCGCCACCACCGGGCGAAACCGCTTGATGGACTCGGCGATCGTTGCCGAGATGTTCTTCTGGTTGAACGTCTCGCTTGCCGCAGTGAAGACGGCGATCTTGTCCACTCGCGCTTCTACGGCTCGCTCCAATCCCTTCTCGTTCGGCACGAGCGCCATGTACGTTACGCCAGGCACACGCTCGATCGCCGCGAAGACTTCGGCGGCGTCTGCCAACTGCGGCACCCACTTCGGGGAGACAAAGGAACTGACCTCAATCTCATCCAGCCCACTACGAGAAAGGGCGTTGACAAATGCGACCTTCGCTCCCGTGGGAATGGTCGGCTTGATGCTCTGGAGGCCATCCCGCGGCCCGACCTCTACAATGCGAACCCTTGCGTCGGCTGCCACGTCAGCAAGGCCGATGCCGGTTGCGCGGCGGCAGCCGGTTACGGCATAATAGCGGTTCGCACGCGGGCGTAGCTCAGTTGGTCAGAGCGCCGGCCTGTCACGCCGGAGGCCGCGGGTTCAAGTCCCGTCGTCCGCGCCACGTGCCGCGGTAGCTCAGATGGTAGAGCAACGGACTGAAAATCCGTGGGTCGCCGGTTCGATTCCGGCCTGCGGCACCACTTGGTTTAGCCGCTGAGTTTCTCGATGAGTACTCGCGCACTCTCAGCGAACGGCCCAGACGGCTGCACCCGAAGATACTGCTGGAGGCTGGCTACCGCTTCGTCACGTTCGCCCCTGGCTGCGAGGAGACTGCCGAGGTAGTAGAACCCGGAGGGCGGCATGGTTGGGTCGCTTGACGCTTCTCGGTAGCAGCGAACGGCGTCCTCCGCGCGGCCGAGGGCGTACTGGCAAGCTGCGATGTTGAAGAGATACAGCCCTCGACCGCCGGGGTTGACCTGCGCCGCTCGCTCGTAGTAGGCAATGGCTTCGGCGTGCCGGCCCATCCTGAACAGGATGCTGCCCACGTTGTTGGGATAGGCGCCTTCCCGCGGCGAGAGCGTCATAGCCATCCTCGTGGCGAATAAGCCGTCCTCGAGGCGAGCAGCGCCAACGTGGGCGAGGCCGAGGGATGCCCAAAGGGACGACTGTGCGGTGTCGGCCCACAAGCCTCGGAGAAACTCTTGCGCGGCGTCGTCGTATCGCGCTTGGGAGAGCAGTTCGGTGCCCGTCTGGAACGCGTCGGCCACGATAGCGCCGCGTACATCCGCAGTCAGGGCGGGGTTCCAGAAGAGAAGCACTTCCGCGTTTTCATGAACCGCGACCTCAGGTAACTCGACGACCGTCCTACCCTTACGTAGGCGAACGGGGTGGACGCCGTCGGGCAGGCCCGAGAGCGTGAACCGCCCTTCCGCGTCAGTGACTACGGTCACTGGCTCCGCACCCATCGGGGCAACTTCGACGGTAACCCCCGACTCCGGAAGGCCGGAAGGAGCGCGGACGACGCCAGACAGACCGGCGAGCGCGATTACTACGGTGGCGGCAATGATTTCCATGTTCAGCGTCTCTGTTCCTGGACCGTAGTTTATCCAAGTTCCGCTCGCTTCGGCACGACGCAGGCGGGCGCATGTCAGAATAGACGCGATGCGAATCCCCAAAGCGTGCCTTCTTTTGGCTCTCGGGCTTGCGCTGGCAGGCTGCGAGCCGCCGCGCATCTCGAGCGACGACCTGCCCGACCGAATCTATTCCCGTGTGGTGTCACTCAGTCCGAGCACAACCGAACTAATCGGGCTGATAGATTGCGAGTCGTACTTGCTCGGCAGAACCGCGTTCTGCACGGTGCCGTCATCCGTGCGGAACACAACGATCGTCGCCAACCCAGAGCCGGATTTCGAGCGGATCGCGAACCTACAACCGGACTTAATCGTTGCGGACTCTTCGGTGATGAACCCGGCTTGGGAGGAGAAGCTGCGCCGTATCGGAGCGGAGGTGAAGGTTGTCGATATCCATTCGCTGGAGGAGTGGAAGCGTGCCGTCTATGATCTCGCGTCCGGCTTCCTGCGGCAGCGCACCGCGTCGAAGCGCATCGGCGACGTCGAGCAGGTTGAGGCGATGTGGCGCTCGGACCCCCTTGATCCCAAGCCAACAGCTATTGTCGTCATGAACGGGCAGCAGCCTCGGGTTGCCGGGCTGGGAACGTTCCAGGCGGACTTACTGCGGGCAGCGGGCGCCCAGCCGCTCGGGCCGGACTCGCCTCGGTTCGAGCAGGTCTCTCCGGACCAGGTCCTTGCGTGGGATCCGCAAATCATCATAGTGGCGGGAGATCCGAACGAGCTCACGGGCGTCCCTTGGGACTCGACGGAGGCGGGCACGACAAACTCGATTGTGGGTATCAATCCGGACGTGCTTTTGAGGTCAGGCGGCCGGGTTGATGTCGCGCTTGATGCGCTCGGGACAGAGATTCGGAAGAGGGTTCGGGCGAAGCGATGATTGGTCGGACAGATTCGGCTGCCTTCTGCCCCTGTGGATCGTCTCGAGTCAAAGAAAGGGTGAGGAATTCATGAACTGTCTCATCGGATTGACGCTGCTGTGGGGGTTGCCTGCCGCGCCCTCAATGCCGCAGGAGGACGAGTGGGTCACGCTTGGCGAGAAGACGTTTTTCGGTCAGGTTGACCCCGACGCGCGCCAGGTGCCGGAGCGTGTGGTGCCGATCCGTTTCCCTCGTGAGAGCCCGGTTCCGGTCTCGTCTTCGCAGCCATATGTAGAGTGGAACGGCTGGCGCGTTCTGCTGAATGAGTGGGGCAATCCAGAGCGGCTAGTGCGCGGCAGTGGCGGCTGGGAGGAGTTCCGCGCCCTGTACGAAGAGGCGCAGCAGCGGATCGCCGCGGGACGCGCGCGTGTTTGGAAGGTGAAGGCTGTGCTGTTCCTGAGGCTCAACGTTACGTTCACTGACGTGGACGGTGTGGCCAGCCAGCAGCGGACCGTGATGGCAGCTCCCGAAATCCAATTTGCTCTAGAAACTTTCGCGCGTTTCGAGGCTGCGGTCGAGGCGTTTACGCGAGGGGCCGTGGACATCCAGATCACCGCATCACTTGAAGAGGAGCCGGTGCGCGGCGCTTACAGGGCGGGCGAGGTGTGGGCGCTTGACCCGCGGGTGGCGGGCGAGGAGTACCTCCGAGGCAGGTTCAACCCTGGCGACTTCGACTCCATTCTGTACATGTACTTGCCTGGCCCAATTGACTCCTTCAGTTTTGGTGGAACCGCCGGCCGCACCAACAACGCCACGCAATCATTCGTCATCGTGTCGAGTGGGCGTGAGGGGGGTGTGCGCATAGGTCACACAGAGGCGATGGTGCACGAGTGGTTTCACCAGGTGGAGGACACTTACAGTCGGTGGGGCTACGGTGGTTACCCGAACGCCGCCCTCCCGCACCTTCACTCGGCGGAGCAAAACGGATACACAACCGATCAAGCGGGATATACCGGTTGGTTCGCGTGGCTTCGCGACCTGATGCTTTGGTCGGTGCGCCCCGGTATGTGGTCGAAGATGTCGAACCGCGAAGACCCGGATTTCGGCGCGGTCATCAAGCAGACGCGACCGTTCTCCGGGGTGCGATACTCCTGGGCATCGGTGAGGGATGACCCGTGGGCGAAGCTACCGTTCATGACGCCGGAGGACATCGGGCGATTGTTGGGGATGGGGGTGACCGTGCGGACTGGCGCGAGCCAGGTGCTCTTTGTTCCGGACGGTCAGATCGAGTCTGCGGTTCTGACGTCGGTGGATGCGGAAGAAGCGTTTCTGAACAACCAGCTGAACTTCTCCCGAGAGTGCATGGCTCGACTTCGCGTACATGGCAAGGACATTTGCTTTGTTCGCTTCGACATGGCGGATTTCGTTCTGGATTCCCTGGACGCTGAGGTGTTGGGCTACATGAACGTGGAGGATAAGTTCATGGTGGTGTTCGAGGCGTCTTTGCCAAAGACCACCGCCGAGCTGAACGCTTTGCGTCTCGGCGCGAAGGGCGCTGAATTCTCGATCGCGACACCCGGCGACGTGCTGCTTGGCGCATCGATAGGCGCTTCCCCGGTGGGTGCACCGAGAATGGTGGTTACCGACCTCTCCAGGCGACCGATAACGGATTGGAGTGCGGTCACGCGCTCTGTCGGGACGCACATTCTGCTGATGCAAGCCGTCGGCGACGACGGCTCCCGGAGCGAGCGACCGCTCGTGGTGCGAGTGCGGCCGCCCGTCGAAGCCCGCGCGGAGGTGGTCGGCGGACCGCGAATCACCGCCGGGTGGGCGGAGTTGAGGCTGAATCTTCGTTCGTGGGCGGAAGGCGATTCAGTGCAATTACACGCTTCAGCGCCCGAGGGATGGTCTGTGAGCGCGCCGAAGGAGGTGTTTCTGCAACAACTCGAGCAGAAGACGGTAACGGTAAATTTGACCGCTGCAGACGGTGTGCGCGCCGGCACGTACGAGGTTGCGTTTGACCTGGCGATGGGCGGCAAGCCCGCGGGCACGGTACGAATGTCCTTCCGTTTAGAAAACGCGGAGGCGCTGGTTGAGGACACGTACGACTCTGATATCGGCTTTGCCGCTGAGCAGCGCGCCGACCAGGGCGGCTGGACCGTCGAGACTGCTCCCGGCGGTGTGTCGGGCAAGTGCCTCGCGATAACGGACAGCGGGGGCTCGCACTGGGGCAGGGTCACGCTCTTCGGAAAGCGCTTATCCAGCGGTCATCCGGACCCTACCTTCGGTGGCTACGACGTCTCCGCGTATCCCTACCTGGACTTCTATTTCAAGACGACCGCTACTCGGAATTGCGGGGTCTCGGTTACGCTTGACGATGGCCTACGGGCGGTGGTGATGCTGACGGGGCGATACCTTGCTCAGTGGGGAGAGGCAACCGAGCTCCCGCGTGCGAAGTTCGTGCCGAACGGCACGTGGCAGCGCATTGTCATCAACCTGCGCGAGGCGCTGAAGGCGGCGTTCGGCGAGCGGCAGTTCATCGTCCGAGACATTGCGATCGGTGACACCCGCGAGTTCAGCAGCAACCAGCATCACGACCTCGATAAGATTCAGTACTTCGTGGACGAGTTCCGGATCGTGCGAACGGCGCCGCGCGACGTGCCTGCGATTGAGGACAACGACGAGGAGTTGAATCCGGTGGGATCGTTTGTTTCGCTCGAGCCGCGCGAACGGGCAAGGGCGATAGCTGGCGCGGGCGAGGAGAACGCGGCGGCAGTCGCTGCGCTGCTTGCAGATCCTGCGCCAATCGTTCGCCTGAATGCGGCGCTCTACTTCACCAGGGTGCACTATCCTGCAGCGGCGGAGCCTCTTCGCGGTCAGGTCCTCACCGAGCCGGATCAGGACGTTGGCGTGGCGATGGTTCGCGCCCTGTACAACCAGGTCGGTGACGATGCGCGCGACACTCTGAAGGCGCTCGTGCGACAGAGCCGCTTCTATGAGGACGCCGCAGCAGAGGCAGCCCGAATGCTTGCTCGTGCGCGCGTGGATGAAGTTATTGCGGACATCACCATCCTCTATGCGAAGCGGAGTTGGCTCGTGCGCAGGGAGGCCGTTCGCGCATTGGCTGAGCTGGGAACCGAGAACGCTCAACGCGCGATGATGGTGTTTCTCCAAGAGGTCGACCCGATGGTGCGATTAGAGGTGGCGCGGAACGCAGACGTGAACATTGATCCTGTGGATCGACGCATGGAGTGGGGAAGCGTTAACGACCTATCCGCCGTCGTGCAGGCTTATTGTTACGCCGCTTTGATTCGCTCGGATGATCCGGTGATGCGGTCGCGTGGCTACGCGGGGCTGAAGAGCAAAATGGCGGAAGTGCGCCGGATCATCGCAGAATCCATGGGGAACGATCCGCGTGCTGAACACGTCCAGCAGTTGGTGGCGCTGCTGTCGGACGAGAACCCGTTCGTTCGAGCCGCTGCGCTCAAAAGTCTGTTCAAAATACCAGGTCAACGCTCCTTCGAGGAGATGACCACGCTAATGTCAGAAGAGTACGATGTGGTGCTGGAGCCGCTCCTGATGCAGGCGCGAGAAGGGCGAATCACGTTGCCGCGCGCCATGCTGGAGCGTCTTTCGATGCATCGCAACGACTCGATAAGGCGTATTGCAAAGGAGTTGGTAAACCGATGACGATTGTTCTTGGATCGGATCACGCGGGCTTCGCGTTGCGGCGAATCTTTGCTGCGCACCTCGTTGACCATGGCCACGCCGTTAGTGAGGTTGGCGCGACGGACGAAACCGCATATGACTACCCCGATGCAGCCGCAGAAGTTGCGATGCGCGTGCAACGCGGCGAAGCGGATATGGGCATCCTCGTGTGCGGAACCGGTATTGGAATGGCGATGACCGCGAATAAGTTCAAAGGCATCCGTGCCGCGACCTGCTGGAGCGAGGACTCCGCAAAACTCGCTCGCGAACACAATCACGCCAACATCTTGTGTGTGGGAGCAAGGCTCATCGAGCCGGACCTCGCGATGAGGATTCTTCAGTCGTTCCTCGAAACGCCGGCAAGCGACCAGGAGCGTCATGTGCGACGTGTTGGTAAGATTGACATGCTCGATGGGTGCGAGCCTTCGAAAGCGCCCTGCTGTGGATGAGAGTGAACGACGACCGTAAGCGCTTCTGGGCTGTGTGCTGGGTAGCCGGCAGCCTCGCGCTGGGGCTAATCGCCGGTGGTGGGCTACGCACCAGCTACGAGAGGGGCGACAGAACTGCAATTCCGAAGGCGATGCGTGGCGCCCTCGCTGAAGCCGACCGAAAAATGCTGCTCGCCGACGGGCGCCCAGTCACCGAGTACTTCGAGAACGTCCGGCGTATCGTGCTGCGACACTTTGTGGAACCAGTGCAGGACGAAACCCCGCTCGCCGACGGTGCAGTGAAGGGGATGATCGAACAGCTGAACACGACGGGCACCGACTTCTACAAGCCTGCCCTGTGGAAGGCTGTTCGCGACTACTACCAGGGCAAGGCGCACGGCATCGGCGTCCTTTTGCAACTCGTTAGGATGCAGAGGAACAACGAGACGATCTATCCGCTCGTCGTGATCGGCGTTGCCGACGGAAGCCCGGCGGCTGAAGCCGGCATTCGCCCCGGAGACTGGATTGAGTTTGTGAATGGGCATTGGGTCGGAAGCCGTAGCCTTCGACCGTTGTGGGAATTGCTCCACCGACAACGGGACGAGGGCAAAATCACCCAAGAAGAGTTTCGGAAACGCCTCGACGCCCTCTACGAGCGAGTGGAGAAGATGATCTTCTGGGATAAGGCGATGCACGAACTGGTCGCCGAAAACCGTGGTACCGTTGAAGTGACCACGCTGCGGGACGGCAAGGAGAGCACCCATCGCCTTGTGCGACGAGTGACGACGTTTGAGCCCATAGAGTTGAGGGGGGATACCATCCGCATTCGCACGTTTCCGAAGGGCGCCGCCGAGCGACTCAAGAGGCTCCTCCAGGGAAAGGAGAGGATCACGCTCGACGTCCGCAACAACGCCGGCGGAGCGCAGGATGACGTGCTGGGCGCGCTGGGTGTGCTGATTCCTCCCCAGACGCTGTACGTCCGGCGGAGGCCAACCGAGCCGCCAAAACCGTTCAGGACGCCGGCGAATGATTCACCCTTGCCGCAACTGTCCGTCATCGCTGACCGAACCACGGCGCGAGAGGCGGAGATGTTCGTCGCAGCATCGAAGGCCGCGGGGGTAACCGTTAGCGGAGAGCAGACGTTGGGTTTGGGCATTCAGGTGGCATCCTATGAGCTGCCCAGCGGCGCAGGCTACACCGTTACACGCGGCGTGTTCCTCGACGCCGAGAAGAATCCTCTGTTGAGGAACGGATACGTGCTCCGGCCCGCCGGGGGCGATGACGCCGAGCAACGACCGTGAAGACTTTCCTCGCAGGGTTCGCGTTTTTGGTGCTCGGCTTGGTCGCCGGGTTTGGTGCAAGGGATATCGCGAACGGCGCGTTTCCTGACCTCGGCGCGCTGAGCTCGACAATCTTTGGCGGTTCGGAGAACGCCGGCGTCAGACCTGCGGCTCAATTCTCAAGCGCGCTGAGCCAAATCGAGGCGGCGTACTTCGATGACGTGTCTCGCGATAAATTGACCTACGCCGCCGCGCAGGGGATGTTGGAAGCGCTCGGCGATCCACACACTTCGTTCGTTCCGCCCGATCTCGCAACCCGCCTGGATGAGCGTACTCAAGGACGTTTCGTGGGAAGTGGTGGTATAGGAGCGGAGTTAGGCCAGCACGAGATGGGTGCCCTCATTGCGCGTGTCTTCCGTGGTGGGCCAGCGGAAAGGGCGGGCTTGAAGCCCGGGGACGTGATCGTGAAGGTGAACGGCAACGCAGTGAACGACATCCTCGGAGCAGTTGACCAAATTCGTGGGGAGGAGGGCACATACGTCACCTTGGATGTGCTGCGACCCACGACAGGAGAAACGAAGCGCTATCGCTTGAAACGAGAAAAGGTCGTCATACAAGACGTGTACAGCGAGATGCTGGACGACGGTTTCGGATACATACTGCTTAGGTCGTTCAGCGACACGATCGTTCCGCAGTTTGACGACGAGCTCTATGCCCTGGAACAACAAGGATTGCGTGGGTTGATTGTTGACGTGCGAGACAACCCTGGAGGCCTTCTGGAGCGTGCCGGAGAACTCGTGGGGAGGTTCCTCTCAGGCAAACTGGTCGTAACGCTGGAGCAGCGTGCGGGAGGCAGAATGCCATTCTACGCGCCGACAGGGCTCGACCAGGGGCGCAGCTACCCGATTGTGATTCTGGTGAACGAGGGATCTGCGAGCGCAGCTGAGATCTTCGCCGGAGCGCTTCGCGACCATCATCGCGCAGTGATAGTGGGCGAGGCAACCTACGGGAAGGGGTCGGTTCAGTCCGTTTATCATCTTCCTGATGGCGCGCAACTCAAGATAACCATCGGTCGATACTATTTGCCCAGCGGCGAGTCGGTACAGCGGGTGGAGAACGACTGGGGGGACGTGGTTCGCGGGCGCCTTGAGCCGGACGTCGTCGTCAAGAATCCGATCGGCGCGGAGCAGGGCAAGCTCGAGACGGACGTGCAACTCCAGCGAGCCCTTGCGCTGCTGAAAGAGCGAGTCCCCACCGCCGCCATGCGCTGACGTTGTAGAATGTCAGCGCGATGGTCGCGCTGACTTTGCTTGTTGTTCTGTCTCAGTCCACAACCGTTGAACTGTTTAGAGGCGCTTCGCTTCAAGGGCACGACACGCGCTATTGGTCCTGCGAGGACACGACTCTTGCCCGCCAGACTCCGAACGGTTCCTTCGGCCAGGGCACGTTGTTGACTGCGAGCCCGGAACACCGTGTGCTCATCCGTTTCGGTGACCTCGAGCGTGCACTGGGACCATCACGCCGGGTCACGTCAGCTAAGCTGGTGCTGACGGTCGTTACGGTTGAGCGGCCCGGGCGCCTGATCCTCAAGCGGTTTGGTGCGCCGTGGTTCGAAGGCGCCGGTATCAACGGCACGGAGGGTGACGGCATGAACACTACATGGTCACACCAACTGCACCATCCGGCGATGAAGCTGGCTTGGCGTAACGGTGGCTCGCAGTACGACTCTCAACGCGCCAGCGCCCAGGTGGATGTGTCTCAGGCGACGGAGCGCATCGAGATCACGGGATTGGGGGACGACGTACAGCAGATGGTTGACAGGTGGTACGACAACCACGGCTGGGTCATCGAGTTCTCGGGCTCGGCGGTGTTTGAAAGCGCGCAAGGAGTGTCCGGGAGGCCGACGCTGGTCGTGACGACCGAACCAACAGATCCTCCTCGCGGCCCTGATCTTAGCGTGACGTATATCCAGCGCACCCCCGAGTACCTCCGCTACGACCCGACTGGCGACGCCTACGTGCGCATGAACGTTGACAGCCACGAATCGGGTGTGTTGATGCGCCCAGGGAATGCAGACACGCAAAAGTGGCCCAAAGAAGGGGAACCGGTTACGTACACCGCGGTGGTCAAGAACGTAGGGGACGCGCCTTCGGAAGGCTTTCGCTTCGTTTGGTCGAAAGATTGGAAAGAAACTGAGAAGGGCAGCGTTGCTCGCTCCCTCGCGCCGGGGGAGACGGTCGAAATAGAGTACAAAACGACCTACTCTTCGGTGAAAGACGACCACCGGCTTCGTCCCATACGGTTTCGACTCGAGCCGTACGGAGCGGATGCTGTCGCCGCAAACAACGTGCTTGAGATTCAGGCGAACGCACTCAACCTGGGCATCTGGGTTGACAGGTCGTTCTATGAGAAGTTTGCAAAAGAGGTGAACGGTTCCGGAAGCAGGGCGTTCGAGGATTGGATTCAATGGCAGTTCCGACTGTGGAACGATGTCTTGATGCGTCACAGCCGATTCAGTTTCGCGCCCGATGGGTGCCGAGAATCCGTTCGAGTTCAGCGCATCACAATCGTGCCGGACGGAACGCTAAAGGGGGGCGCTCACGTGCCCGACGACAAGCAAGACATGCGGTACGACGGCGAATGGGGCTTCGATTCGTCGTTTGGCGAGCCTGAGCGGTACATCGACGCGGTACGCATCAGACTCGACCGTGCGCTGTTGCATGAGATGAGCCATCAGATCGGGCTGATTGACATGTATCAGATGAACGTTGACGCATCAATGCCCGACGGCAGTGGGGGAAAGGTACGCCTCAAGGCGGACGGTTTCGTGTTGACCCGCGGCGCGATTGACCCGCCCGCGCCGCTGATGGGCGGCGGCGACACGCGCAACGACAACGGTCTGCACCGAACCGCGCAGATCTTCATCGAAGACGTGCCCGATGTCGCTTTGAGGCACGCGCTGTTCCAGAGAACCGACTTGTATTCCGCGACGTGTGTGTTCGCACTCAACGCAAACGTCGGCTTTCGGCGCGGCTTCTTCGGCGAGTACATGTACTCGATGCCCGGCGTCGTCATAGTGCGCGCGGCAGACAGGAACGGGACGCCGATACCTTCCGGCACGCTACGCTTCTATCAAATGAAGAACGGCGTCATCCCGGACGACCCGCCGGCGTTCGAGGTGGAGATTCGAAACGGCACGGCGTTCTTGCCGAACCGACCAACCGGGCTCGACCAACCGTTCACAACGGTTACAGGGCACACGTTGAAGCCGAACCCGTTCGGGCGCATCGACGTGGTTGGGTCAAACGGCGTGTTCCTCGTTGAGATCGACTACCAGGGCCAGAGAGAGTGGGCGTGGCTGAAGGCGTGGCAACTGGTTGACGCCTTCGCGCGCGGGAACCGTGAGGTCGCGATCCTGGAGCTGCGCTTTAACGTAACCCATAAACCCCTGAAGGATGGTGATTGGGCGCTCAACAAGATTGTGCTCGATTCCGCAGATAGCCGACTCGAGAACCTTAGTCTGCTCGTGGATGGCAACCCAAAGACGTTCTATGAGTCGGAAGCGGACTGGATCGAGATCGACATCGGTCGAGACCGACCAATCGGTGAGATAACTCTCGTCACGGCACTGGATGGTAGCGAGTTCTGGACGCAGTTTGAGATTCAGGTGTACAGCACCGGTCAGAGGCTTAACGAAGCGCGAGTGTACGCGAGTGAACTCGACTGGAGTAGAGCAGTCGCCTACCGTCGCGACGTTGATCCATCCGACTCATCGATTGTGCGCGTTCGTTATCGCGCAATGCCGCAAACGGTGCGGTTCATCCGCCTGGTGAAGAAGGGTGGCGGCAAGGCGCGCCTCGCGGGCATAGAGATTCGGGAGTCGGAGCCACCCGATTAACGTGCCTGCCAGACTCGCCCTTCTCCTACTGACTGTGGTTGCCGTCTTCTGGGGATTCTGGAGCTACGGCCTCTTTGACCTGGACGAAGGTATCTATGCCGCGGCGCTCACCGAGATGCGGCTTCGCGGCGACTGGCTCGTGCCAACGTACGGCGGCACGCCGTTCTTCGAGAAACCGATTCTGCAGTACTGGGTGGCCCTTGGGGCTTTGGGGTTGGGCGTTCCGGGCGAGCTGGCGCTTCGCTTGCCCGCGGTGCTCGCGTCTCTCGGCACGCTGCTGCTCGTCTATCGCTTTGCGCGCGCAAGGTGGGGGGAAACTGCAGCTCTCGCTTCCGCTGGGGCCCTCGCGCTCTCCCCGTTGTTTGCCGGCATCGGAAGGATGTTCATGCCCGACGCCGTGCTGGTGTTTTTTCTGACCGCCGCGATGCTCGCGTTCTGGTCGTCGGTGGAGGGGTCCGTCCGAAGCCGTTGGCTCGCACTGGCCTGCTTGGGAGCAGCGGTGTTAGCGAAGGGACCGATGCCCGTCGCAATCTTTCTCCCTGCGGTTGCGTTTCTGTGGTTGCGGCGACCCGAAGTACGACCAAGACTGCGTGGTGGTTGGCTGGGGGGATGCGCGTTGTTCCTTACGGTGGTTGCTGCTTGGTACGTGCCGGTCGCGGTGCGCGAGGGCGGCGCATTCTTTCAGGAGTTTGTGATACGGCAAAACCTCGGCCGCCTTGCGGGTGGGGACACTGCGCACCTCGGCCCAGTCTACTTCTATCTACCGGTGCTGCTCGTGGGCTTCGCGCCCTTCAGCCTCGCATTACCGATTGTGTGGAAAGACCGTGGTAGAGACGCGCTCAGCGGATACCTGTGGGCATGGGCTTTGAGCGTGCTGATTCTGTTCAGCCTCGCCGGGTCGAAACTGCCTCACTATATCTTGCCGATGTTTCCGCCAATAGCGCTGCTGTTCGGCTGTTGGCAAGCGCGGAGTGGAGCTCGGTTGCCGTATCTTGCTACGGGGTGGTTCCTTTTGTTGGGGATAGGGCTGCTTGTCGCCTCGGGCGGCCTTGGTGAGTACCAGCGCCTCGGCTTTGGGCTTGGCATCGCCTGCCTGCTTGGCACAGTCGTAGGGTTGGTCGCACACGCAAGAGGGGCGGAGTTCGCGACCCAAGCTTGGCTTGCGGCAGTACCCTTCGTCCTGTACGCCCTGCATGCTGGTTTGCCGGAGTACTGGGCGACAACTCACGCGTCGGTGCGTACGCTGGCAGAGGCCGCCAGAAGACATGGCGGCCCGGTGCGTTCGTACCGCATGGGAGGGATGGGGGAGCCCGGCGTCGTCTCGCATCCAAGCTTCCAGTGGTACTGGGGTCGCGTCGTGCAGAGGGTGGACTGGCCGGACGAAGCGCTCGCACGCGACGGCTTGTTGCTTACCCGTCGAGGGCGTCTGCGAGTCCCCGGGCTGGATCACAGGGGAGCCTCCGCAAGCTTGCTGTTCGCATCGGGAGACTTGGTTCTTTTCCAGATTGAGCGCGGCGAATAGTAGTCGGCTGTCTACGTAACGGGCGCCGGCATGCTAAACGTTCGTATCCTATTGGTGCCTTTTTAGGGCACTTTTTCCCATGTTTCGCCCAGATGTTTGGTAAACTATGGGAGTCATGCAGTGAGGAGTGGCGGTTGTTCCCAAGGATGGGTACACCCGTCGCAGAGAGGGCAACGCTCTCCCCCACATTGATTGAAGACCGGGCGGAATGGACGCCGCCTTCGGTCTTCACGTTCCGGGCACACGTTGAAATGACCGAACAGCAGTCGGGCATAGAAGAGCAGTTCGTATACGCTCCGCTCGTAGGAAAAGAGGAGGCGGTCGTTGACGACAAGGGGCGTCTGCGCCTTAGCGTGAAGAAGCTTGACCGGCTCGGACAGCCTTTCGTCGTACACGCGGATCCTATGGGGTGCCTCGCGCTGTATCCTCTCCAGACGTGGCGCGCTCGCCTGAAGGCAGTGCTTGCCCGTCCGGCGGGCGATTGGGAGAGGGACTTCGCCTTGCATGACCTCTGCGCGATGGCGGAGGACGACATCAAGTGTGACCAGCAGGGTCGGTTCGTCATTCCACAACGGTTTCGAGAGAGTCTCGACCTTTCGGGCGAAGTTGTCGTTGTGGGATGCGGAGACTGCATCCAGGTCTGGAAAAAACCAGCCTACGAAGAGTTGGCTGCGAAGCGAATGGCCGCGCTCAAGCGAAAGGAGGCGTTCGCATCGGGTGGGGAGGACCGCCAGTGGTGAATGGCTCGCGAACACCAGCCCGTGATGCTTTCCGAGGTGCTGGAGTTGTTGGCGCCGGCCTCGGGCGCGGTCATCGTGGATGGTACCGTTGGCCACGGTGGCCACGCGAAGGCGTTGTTGGAGGCGACAGGAGGCACGGGGACATTGGTAGCATTTGACTTGGACGCGGCGATGTTGCGCCGCGCTGAGGAGCGTCTCGTCGGCACGGCGGGCGCAAAGCGCTTCCTACATTTGGACTTTCGCGCAGTGCCGGATTGGGTGCATGACAACATGCCTGAAGGCGTAGACGTCGCCCTGCTCGACCTGGGCGTGAACCTTGAGCACTTTGAAGACGCCAGCCGCGGTTTCTCGTTTTTGGAAGATGCCTCCCTGGACATGCGCATGGATCGCTCATCAGGCGAAACGGCGGCGGCGTGGCTCAATCGCGCGAGCGCGGATGAGATTCGGAACGCGTTGCGCGAACTGGGCGGCGAGCGGCACGCGACTGCGATCGCAAAGCGAATCATCGAGCGACGAGCGCGCGGGCGCATGAAGACAACATTCGATTTGGTTGAGGCAGTACTCGAGGCGATACCGGCCCGCCTTCGGGAGAAGCGCATTCACCCTGCCACGCGCACGTTTCAAGCTGTGCGCATCGTGGTCAACCGTGAGCTCGAGGGTCTCGAGGAAGCGTGCATAGCGATTGCTGAGACGCTCAAGCCCTGCGGCCGGATGGCCGTGCTCGCATATCACTCCGGCGAGGATCGAGCGGTCAAGCGCGCGTTCCGCTCGCTTTCTGAACGAGGATACACGCTTCTAACACGAAAGCCGGTGCGCCCCTCGCCTGCCGAAGTTGCTGCCAATCCAAGCGCGCGCAGCGCCAGGTTGCGCGCGATACAACGAAATCATAACGAGGACTTATCATGAGCGCACTTTCTCATCCTGAAAATGCACGAACCATAGCGGTCCGCCGCCGGGTGGCCACACACAGCGGTCTTGCGACTATGGCGGCAACGTTCCTCACAGCGTTCGCCGCGGCTGCACTATTGCTGCACGTTGCCGTCGGCGTCATGGGCCATGCCATCGTCGAGAGAACACGACAAAGCGCACTCTCGCTGGAAGATATGACCGAGCGAGTCCGTGCCACGACCCTTGCACTGCAACGGAACAGCGAGCGAGCGACGAACCCTTCGTCAGTCGCGGCTTGGGCGCGGTTACACGGATTCCAGTCATCGTTCGTCGCGTCGAGGCAGGATGCAGAGGTCGAATAGACGGGGCTCTTCGCGCGACGTCTTACTACCGGCGTTGCTGTTGTGCTTCGGGTTCGGTGCGGTCGCCGCGCAGCATCTATGCCTCGCGACGTGCCAGCGATCCATGCAGCTCGACCTGGCGGCGGATCATGACCGTTTGACGCACCGCATCACCATCGAAGCGCGGCGCGGTGATATCCTCGACCGGGGCGAACGGGCGCTCGCACGGTCGGAGCCCGGGTGGTGGATGACGCTGACGCCGTCGCTGCTTACGGAAAGCCCAGCATTCTGGGTGGAGGTTTCCGAAGTAACGGGCATGCCGGCAGAACAGGGCATCGAGATGGTGCGTCGAAAGGGCTCCGGTGTTGAGTGGGAAGAGCCGTTGGACGACAACCAGCGCGCGCGCCTCATCGAGATCGCGCGCCGATACCGTGTGGACGGCGTTGGGTTCCGTCCAGCGGGTGTTCGCACCTACCCCGGAGGCTCCGCGCTCGCGCCGCTGCTCGGTTTCCTCGACGGAGGAAAACCAGCCTGCGGGATCGAACTCGGGTACGACAAGTACCTGCGAGGCAAGGACGGCGTCGAGGTCGGCTTCGTGGATCGCTCGGGGCAGGCAATTCCGTGGCTCGAGGACCACGCGCAGTCATCGCCGGCAGAGGGCGGCGCAACGGTCGTCGTGACCATAGATCGCGACCTGCAGACGTTCGCAAGTGAACGCCTCGCAGAAGCGTGCGAGCTTCATGGGGCTTGGCAAGGCGTCGTCATCGTGATGGAATCTCGAACTGGGAACGTTCGCGCGATGGCGACTTGGCCAACGTTTGATCCCACTAATCCCGTGCCTGCGCGCCAACGCGCGCTGCTCGGCAGAAACGCTTCGCCTGAGATCAACCCCGCCGTGGCTGTCATCCTCGAGCCGGGCTCGACGTTTAAGGTGTTCACGGTTGCGCTCGGATTGGAAACGGGCGCATTGACGGAGAAGAGCGTCGTCTCATGCCGTGGCTCGATTTCGGTCGCGAACCATACGATTCACTGTGCGCTCCACGGTTCGCCTGGGCACGGACAAGTTACCCCGGAGCGCTGCATCGAGGTGAGTTGTAACGTTGCCGCTGCGACGTGGGGCATGAAGATTGGTCATAAATCATGGTATAACTTCATCCGTAGGCTTGGCATACTTGACGACCCCAGCGTCTCGCTCCCCGGCGAGCTGAAGGGGCGATTCAACTGGCAAGAGTATAACAAACAGCTGCAAGTCGCGACGCTCGCCTTCGGACAGTCTCTCAACGTTACGCCGCTCATGCTGGCGAGCGCGTTCACCGCATTTTCCAACAACGGCGTGATGGTGCGACCCCGTTTGGTGGAGCGTATTGGCAATGTGGAGCAGCCCTACCCCCCGGCGACGCGCGTCTTTCGCGCTGAGACGGCACGCGCCGTCCTCAAGATGATGAAGCGCGTCGTCGAAGGCGAGCACGGCACCGGGCGGTCGCTAAGAATCGAAGGCGTTGAGATCGCCGGCAAGTCCGGCACAGCCCAAAAACGCGACCCCGAAACCGGCAAGATGAGCAAATCTCTGTACGTCAGTTCCTTCGTCGGGTATGTTCCGGGCAATTCACCCGATTACACGGTGCTCGTCATGATAGATTCACCCACAAAAAATGGGTATTACGGTGCCGCGGTGGCAGGTCCTGTATTCCGCGCAGTGGCAGAGTATTTGCTCAAAAGCTCAAGCAGCACAGGACAAGGGGGAGAAAGGATCGGTGCGGTTCAAGGAACTGGCAGCCGTGCTGGTGCCTGACCTCATCGCCGCCGCAGGCGACGCTGAGGTAACCGGAATCGGCATTGATTCTCGAACGCTAAACCCCGGCGACCTGTTTCTCTGTATGCCCGGTGCAAAGGTAGACAGCCACAACTTCGTGGACGAGGCACTCTCGAAGGGGGCAGCCGCTGTTGTGGTTACCAGACGCGACGTATACGACGCATTGCAAGAGCGAGACGTGCCCGCTGCCGTGGTTCGCGATGCGGTCGAAGCGTGCTGGAGACTGGCAAGGCAATGTTACGGCAACCCCTCGGCGGGCATGCAGGTCGTCGGCATCACAGGCACGAACGGTAAGACTACTACCGCTTGGCTGTTGTTGCAGCTGCTCGATTCCATCGGGAGGAAAGCGGGATACATCGGTACTCTTGGAGCACGAACCTCCGACGTGCAGTTTGAGACCGACCTCACGACGCCGTTCCCTCCGCAAGTGCAGTCGCTGCTTAGGCGCTTCGCCGAGAAAGGCGTTGGCTCCGTTGCGATGGAGGTGTCCTCACACGCACTGCAACAGCGCCGCGTGGATGGAGTGGAATTCAAGGTAGCGGTATTCACCAACTTGACGCAAGACCATCTCGACTACCATCGCTCGCTTGATGACTACTTCCATTCGAAGCGGCGACTGTTCGCCGAGATGCCGCAACCGGAGCGACCGCTGGCTGTGCTCAACGCAGACGACCCATTCGGTCGGCGACTGCTCTTGGAGGCGAAGGACGCGATCTCCTTCGGTTCCGCCGAGGATGCGACGCTGCGTCTCGTTCGTGGGAGCGCGACCGTGGGCCGCTGCACGTTCACAGTGGAGCACGACGGCAAGCGGTACGACGCAGAAGCGCCGCTGGGAGCGTCGTTCAACATCGCGAACTGCCTTGCTGCCATTGGCGCAGCGCTGGCGTTGGGCATCCATGTCGAGGACTCCGTCGCGGCTCTCGCCGGCGTGAAGCCTGCGCCAGGGCGCTTCGAGAGCGTGCCAACGGACGACGAGTATCAGGTACTTGTCGATTACGCGCACACCCCGGACGCCCTCGTCAAGCTGCTCACTGCGGTTAGGGATCTGGAACCCAAGCGAATCATTACCGTCTTCGGCTGTGGGGGAGACCGCGACCGGACCAAGAGACCGCTGATGGGCACCGCAGCTGCCACGCACTCCGATATCGTCTATGTGACCAGCGATAACCCCAGAACCGAAAACCCCGACGCAATCTTGAAAGACATCCTGCCGGGGATCCGGCCCGGAACCGCGGTGCGGTTTCAGGTGGACAGACGCCAGGCGATTCACGACGCGATCGCGGAGGCTCGGGCTGGAGACGTCGTCGTCATTGCCGGCAAAGGACACGAGGACTATCAGATTCTTGGTACGACCAAGATCCACTTCGACGACCGCGAAATAGCAGCCGAAGCGATTCGGGGCAGGGCGAAGGTATGAGATTGTCTCCAGATCGTCTCGCTTCCATCCTTGGCGTTGCCGTGCCGCGAAGTGCGAATGAGATCCGTGGTCTTGCGGTAGACAGCCGCGCCGTCAAGCCGGGCGATCTCTTCTGCGCAGTGCGCGGCGCGAACGTTGACGGGCACGACTATGCCGAGGCAGCCATGAAGGCGGGCGCTGCAGGCTGCTTGGTCACGCGAGACGTAGGCGTGCAGCCTGCATACGTCGTACCGGACGTGGAGACGGCGATGGCGAGCATCGCATCCGCAGTCCGTGACGCATTCCATGGAACCGTCGTCGCGGTAACCGGCAGCGTTGGCAAGACTTCGACTAAGGAGTACCTCGGCGCAGCGCTGGCGCCGTTCGGGGGTGTGCTGAAGTCAGAAGGGAACCAGAACACCGAGTACGGCCTACCGATAACGTGGATGCGACTCGAAGACGAGCACCGGTTCGTGGTCCTCGAGATGGCGATGCGCGGACTTGGGCAGATCCGCCATCTGTGCGCATTCTCGCGGCCGCATCACGGGATCATCACCGCAATCGGCACCGCTCACATCGGCGAACTCGGTGGGGTGCAGGAGAACATCCTACGGGCGAAGTTGGAACTCTTCGAGAGCCTCCCGAGGAATGGTGTTCGCGTTTACCCGGCCGAGGGCGCTTTCGCGGAGCGCCTCGCAAAGGCAGCGCGCGCGACCGGCGTTTCATTCGGCGAGGGCGACGGAGCCGATGTGCGCATCCTACTCGGCGCAATGCAGCCCGTGGAGAATCGAACCGATGTTCTCTTCATCGTCGGCGAGAGGC
This sequence comes from Armatimonadota bacterium, assembly GCA_040289295.1. GTDB lineage: Bacteria > Armatimonadota > Fimbriimonadia > Fimbriimonadales > ATM1 > J051. The sequence goes on along the minus strand of PSLA01000001.1, from coordinate 102,148 downwards.
AATACGCCGCGTCACTGCCCGGTCTTGGTCGCGGCATGATGCGGAACGCATGCGCCGCCCTCGCACTTGTTTCCCGCCTCGAAGTCAGCATTGAGGACGCGGTTCAAGGCATGGAGGGGGCGACGCTCCCGTCCGACCGCCTGACCTACGTGAGCCACGAGAAGTTTGGAGTTTTGGTAGATGTATACAACTCCAGCCCTGAATCTTGTATCGAAAGTTTGCAAACTTTGGCGGACCTTCCCGCTGAGCGGCGCATCGCGGTCCTGGGTGAGATGAAGGAGTTGGGTGACCAATCGGAGGCTGCCCATCGCCGCGTGGGGGCGGTGATTGCGGGTCTGCCTATTACTTGGCTTGCGGTGGTTGGTAGGGATGCCCACTGGATTCGTGAAGAGGCGCTCGCATGCGGCTTCGCGGGGCGCGTCGATTCGTTCACGCACTCGGAGGACGCTGCGCGTGTGTTTCGCTCAATGGGGCCCGGAGACGTCGCCTTAATCAAAGGGTCTCGCGCGGTGCACATGGAACGTGCACTGGTGGAGGCGGGCGTCGCGTATGCCGTCTGAGTTCGTGCTCTCGTTTTGGGTCTCCTTTGCCGCGGCAGCCGTTGCCGCTTATCCGACATTGCTTGTGCTGAGACGCCTGCGCGCCGAGAGCATCATCAGTCGTTTCGCCCCAGAGGCGCACCAGAGCAAGCAGGGAACACCGAGCATGGGCGGAATCATTACGCTGTTCGGTTGCGCCGTCGCGTTATTAGCATTGCTTCCAGGAGGTTGGGGCGGTGGCGTCGGTCTCAGCTTTCTGCTTCTACTCACGTTTGCAGTTGTCGGTCTATTGGATGACTTCGTTGTCCCTCGAGTGACCGGCAAACGGGGTATCGGCTGGATGCCGAAACTTGGCCTGCAACTCCTTGCGGTTTCGCCTGTCTTTTTCTCTTTGCCGCTTAAGGACGCTCCGGCTGTGGCGTTTTGGGTGCTCTTCTTTGCGAACGCGGTCAACTTCGCCGACGGTTTGGACGGCTTGGCTGCGTTGCTGCTGCTTCTCACGCTGCCCGTTCTCGCGTTGCGCCTCGAGTGGTCTGCCGAGGGGGTGGTTGCGCTTGCGATTTGTGGCGGGG
>PSLA01000001.1:30245-101027 GCA_040289295.1 Armatimonadota bacterium | reverse complement strand
TGGCTCCTGCCGTTTCTGTTCCTTAACGTGCCGCCCGCTCGCCTCTTCATGGGCGACGTAGGCGCTCTATCTTTCGGAGCAGTGTACGGGTACCTGTTCGCACAGGCGGAGTGGCAGCGATCGGTCGTGCCGTGGGCGCTTAGCCTTGTCTTTATCTTGGAGTTGGTTCTGGTGCCGATGCAAGTTATCGCCGTCAAGACCATTGGGCGTCGCGTCTTTCCCGCCACGCCAATTCATCATGCCTTCGAGGTGCGTGGATGGCCTGAGAGTCGCGTCGTCTGGACGTTTCTCCTCGCGCAGGCGACCTTGTCGGCGCTGGTGCTAACAGGGGTGCTGTCTTGAACGGCCTCCGAGTCTGTGTGGTTGGTCTGGGCAGAGCGGGAATCGGCATGGCGGTCGCCCTGAAACGCTCTGGAGCATTTGTTCACGCTGTCGACGAGAAGTCAGGTGACGCACCTGAGATGATTCAAGCCGGCGACCGGCTGGGGGCGCTCGATATTTTGATGCAGACCGACTGGACTGGCTCACTCGACTTCGATTTGTTGGATGCGCTTGCCGTCTCACCTGGAGTACCGCGAGACCACCCGGCGATTCGCGGTGCGCTCGCATCGGGCAAAGCTGTTTGGGGCGAGATGGAGGTCGCGTATCGCGTTACTCGCTCGCCAATCGTAGCGATAACCGGCACGAATGGCAAGAGCACTGTCACCGCGCTGACGTGGCACATTCTTAGAGTAGCGAACAAAGGTGCGCATCTATGCGGCAACATCGCAGGAGCTGGACTGGGAGAAAGGGCGATCGGAGAGGTCGCGGCGAGTAGCGCACAGGATGAGTTCCTCATCGCCGAAGTGAGCTCCTTCCAACTCGAATGGGTTGACGAGTTCCGGCCCAGCGTTGCAACGATAACCAATATCACACCAGACCACCTGGATCGGTATGCGACGTTTGAGGAGTACGCCCAGACAAAGCACCGTGTATTCGCTCAGATGCGGGAAAACGACGTTGCTGTGTTGTCGCGACTTCATCCGGAAACGATACCAGATTCGAAGGTAAAGTGCAGGACGTTGTACGTGGGAGGCAGCGCCGACGACGCGTCGGTCAGCGACTCCGGTGTGGCGTTTGCGGGCGGGGCGATGATCGAGGCGAAGGACGTGCCCCTAATGGGCAAGCACAACCTTGAGAACGTGGCAGTTGCGGGTCTACTGGCGCGCGCCAGCGGCGCGCCGTGGGCCGCGGTCGAGGAAGGTGTACGAACGTTCCGCGGCCTCGCGAATCGCATGGAGATAGTCGCCGATGTTGACGGTGTGCGGTACATCAACAACTCAATGTGTACGAACCCTGATGCGCTGCGCGCGTCGGTGTCCGCCATTTCGAACGGAGTGCGCTTGCTCGCCGGCGGAATCTCAAAGGCGCCGCGAGCGTCGGACTTTCGGGGTGTACTTCCGGCTAACGTGAAGGCGGCATATCTGTTCGGCCGCGATGGAGATGCCCTTGCCGAACAGTTCCGATCAGACGGTATCGAGTGCTACGTCTTCGAGACGATGGATACGGCTTTTGACGCTGCCCGGCACGATGCTCAGCGGGGTGAAGTCGTGCTCCTGTCGCCAGGATGCGCCAGTTTCGATCAGTTCTCCAGTTTTGAAGAGCGCGGCGAACGGTTTCGTGCCTGCGTCCTTACACTGATGGAGGCTGCGCGATGAGTAAACGACAACTCTTCTCCGCTCAAGAGAATTCAATCATCGTTATGTCTCTCGTTGCTGCGCTCTCTGGCGTTCTCTTTATTCTTAGCGCAAGCATCCCAGATGCCTCGACTCTGACAGGGAGTCAGTGGTTCAAGCAATGCTTATGGGTAGGTGTCGGCATCGTGGCCTTCCTGTTCTTGCGCCAACTGTCCCCGAGCACCCTATGCCGGTTTGCACCTTGGGTGTTTGTTGCTACGGTGCTTGCGTGTGCGTTTGTCGTTTGGTTCCCTGGCATTGAAGCCACGAACGGGGCAAAACGATGGATTTCTCTGGGGCCGTTTCAGCTTCAACCTGGCGAGTTCGCCAAGCCCACAATGGTCTGGTTCTTCGCCTGGGTGCTCTCGCGACGATACCCCAAGCTTCCTGATAAGTGGAGATGTTTCCCGCACTTCCTTGACCATATGGTGCCCCGACTTGTGTCTCTCTTCGCTGCACTACTTCTGTTCATACTAATTGAGATGGAGCCCGACCTCGGGACGGCTGTGTTCGCCCTGTTTATTCCTTACGGCATGTTGCTTGGCGGCGGCGCGCAAAAGCTTTTTGGTCGCTACGGTGGGAAGATGGTGTCCGGATTGACCGTTCTCGGTGTTGTGTGCGCAGTGTGGTTCGTCTTCGCACAGCCGTATCGGCTGGAGCGCTTTACAACGTTTAGCCGAACCGACAGTCGCGAGGTCGTGTCTGGTCCCGCGTATCAAACGTTCTCGTCAAAAACCGCGGTCGCTTTGGGTGGTGTGAGCGGGCTGGGGCCGGGCCGTGGGCATGCAAAATACCTCATGCCGGCTGCGACCACCGATTTCATCTACACGACGATGGCGGAGGAGTTCGGCGTGTTTGCGCTGCTCTTCATTGTGGCCCTTGTCGGCGGACTGTGCCTTATATTGTATAGAATCTCGGTTGGTATCGAAAACACGTTCGCTCGGTTCGTCGTTCAAGGAACTGCATGGTGGATCGGTCTGCAAACAATTGGAAACCTGACGATGGCGATCGGCCTGCTGCCCCCGATTGGCGTGCCGCTGCCGTTCTTCAGTTATGGAGGAAGCAGTTTGATGGCTCTCGCCGTGGGGTTGGGCGGTGCATGCTCGATCATCAAATTGGCGGCGGTTCAGGAGGCACGAAGTGAGATTGATCGTGACGGGCGGCGGTACTGGCGGGCACGTCTATCCCGCTCTTGAGGTCGCTCGATACGCCGTCGCTGAGGGTTGTGAGGTCATTTATTTTGGAAGCGTGCGTGGCCTCGAGTCGCGTGCGGCGCAGAAGGCGGGAATCCCGTTTCAAGGCTTCCGCGCATCACCCCTCAGGAAGCCATGGTCACCCTCGGGTTTGCGCTCCTTCGTGGGCATCCTCCGCTCATCGTCGCAAGCAAGGGTTGCGATGCGGGACTGGCAACCCAACGCCGTGTTCTCCACCGGAGGCTATGCTGCTGCTCCAGTGCTGAACGCTGCCCGCAGCTTCGGTGTTCCGATGGTTATCCACGAGCAGAACAGCGTCCCGGGCCGAACCAACCGCCTTGCCTCCCGCTTTGCGAGTGCGGTTTGCGTGGTGTTCGAAGAGGCACTAAGGTACTTCGATGGCAGGGCCACGGTAACTGGAATGCCGTTGCGTCGGGAGCTGGTCGAGGCTGCTGCCTCCCAGGACGGCGTGCGTGGAACGTCGCGCGCCCTCGACTCGGCTTCGGGCGATCGGTTCTTCACCCTGGCACTCGGCGGATCGCAAGGCTCTGCGGCGCTGAACGCGGCCGTCCTGACGCTCGCGACGCACGTCGGCACCGACGCCGAGGAGTGGCTGCAAGTTTGTGGGCCCAGCCAGTTCGAGTCTTGTGCTCGGGCGCTTGAACGCGTGGGTGCGCCTCCGCACTTCACGCAACAGCCGTTCCTCGAAACCGGGGAACTCGTGGAGGCATACTGCCGAGCTGACCTCGCTGTAACGCGCGCGGGCACCGGCGTACTGTGCGAATTGGCGCTCTTCGGCATTCCTGGCATCTTCGTTCCGTATCCGCACGCCCACGCCGACCATCAGCGGCGCAATGCGGAGGTTATCTCGAGGCTCGGCGGCGGTACTGTTATCGCGCAAAGCGAGTTGACGCCAGAGCATCTCACAGCAGCCTGGCGCACCTGGCGGGAAGACGAAGCGAAGCGACAGGCAGCGAGCGATACCCTCCGCAGCTGGGTCATCCGCGATGCGACCGAGAGGATTTGGAACATCATAACGGAAGTGGCCCAATGAGAACTCGAGAAGAGCAGACCTGGTTCAGCGCAGATGCACGCCTGCCTAAGACGGGAACGGTGCACTTCATTGGCATCGGTGGTGCCGGCATGAGCGCGCTTGCTCGCGTCCTACTCGCCCGAAAGTATCGAGTAACTGGGAGCGACGTGGTAAGGTCGAAGACCACGGCGGATCTCGCCGAGCTTGGGGCGCGCGTCACCATCGGACACCATGCCCGCGCCGTGGAAGGTGCCGACCTGGTCGTCGTTAGCGACGCGATACCGCTGGACGAGAACCCCGAGGCGGTCGAGGCGGCGCGGCTCGGCCTGCCCAGAGTCCGCCGAAGTCGCCTGTTGGGGATCGTGCTCGAAGGATACAAGGTCATCGCCGTTACCGGAACTCACGGCAAGAGCACAGTCACGGCGGCGATCGCACAGGTGCTCGCGCTAGCAGGCGAATCTCCACTCGCCCTGGTGGGTGCAGACGTCTTGGGCTTCGATGGAAATGTGCTGCATGGCGAGGGTCCGTGGGCTGTCGTCGAGGCGTGTGAGGCGTACGAAGGCTACTTCGACCTCGACCCGCATCTGGTTGTGCTGACGAACCTCGAGGCGGATCACCTCGATCGCCACGGCTCGTTCGGCGCACTTCGCGAAAGCGTTGCCGCGTTTATCCGCAAGGCAAGCGGCGCACCGAATTTCGTCTTCTGCGCGGACGATGTGGGCGCTTGCGATGTGGCTTCGCGTTTCAGCGAAACGATCGGATACGGTCTTGTGCGGGGCGACTATGTCGCACAGTTTGAGGGAGGGGTGTTGAAACACGGCGCCGTTGCCGTGACACCGTCTCTCATCGGCGAGCACAACGCCCAGAACCTGTGGGGGGCCGTCGTCGCCGCATCGGTTGCCCTCTCCTGTGACGTCGCACAACTGCTGCCGTACGTTCAGTACGTCAAAGGCTGCGTTAGAAGGCTACAGCCGCTTGGCGAGCATCACGGCGTTCTGCTCTACGATGACTATGCGCATCACCCAACGGAAATCGCGGCATCCCTTCGCGCTCTTCGCGAAGCGCATCCCGGTCGTCGGCTCGTGTGCGTTTTTCAGCCGCATCTTTACAGCCGCACGCGGGACTTATTGAACGAGTTCGCCCCCACACTCGCGCTCGCAGATTGCGTATTCCTAACAGACATCTATGCCGCACGCGAGACTCCAATACCGGGCATCTCTTCGTTGCTCATCGTGCAGCAACTTGAGCAGGCTGATGTAGATCTCTCCTACGTTCCATCACGCTTCCGATTGGCGCGGGAGGTGGCGCGCTCCGCGGTACCGGGCGATGTGGTGGTAGCGATGGGCGCGGGCAACATTGACGCCTTCCCAAGGGCCTTCATCGTCGAGTTGGAGCGTTCCGCTCGTCCGTTGCGCGTTGCCGTCCTTCAAGGTGGGGCGTCCGCCGAAAGGGAAGTCTCACTCTTGAGCGGCAAGATGGTTGCGGATGCGCTTCGGTCGTTGGGCCTCGACGTGATAACGCTCGATCCAGAGCAGTTGCTTTGGGGAGGCGAGGGCCTTCGGGCGCTGACGGGACCCGACCGGCCCGACGTCGCATTTCTGGCGTTGCACGGCACCGGCGCGGAGGATGGTCGTATTCAGGGGCTCCTCGACCTGCTGGAGGTGCCGTACACGGGGTCAGGGGTTGCGGCGAGCGCGCTTGCAATGGATAAGCACTCCGCTAAGGGTGCTTTAAGGTCGGCCGGTTTGCGCGTTCCAGAGGGCATGCTCGTACCCAGAGGAGCGGCGATTCCCCCGAACGCTCCGCTCCCGGCTGTGGTGAAGCCGAACTCGCAAGGCTCCACTGTCGGCTTGACGTTCGTAAGGCGGCGCGATGAACAGGAACGAGCCGTTCGCATCGCTTGGAAGTACGACGAAGCGGCTCTCATAGAGGAGTGGGTCGAAGGTGTCGAAGTGAGCGTGCCGGTTGTGGGCAAGGAGGCGCTGCCGGCCGTCGAGATCGTACCCCTGGGAGGTCGGTACGACTTTTCGGCCAAATACACGCCCGGCGCCACGGAAGAGATCGTGCCGGCGCGCATCTCCGAGAGGGCAGAGGAACAGGTTCGACAGGCGGCGCTCATCGCGCACAACGCTGTGGGCGCATGCGACCTGAGCCGTAGCGACTTCATCGTTACTCGCAACGAGGAGGTTGTCGCGCTCGAGGTGAACACTCTCCCGGGGCTCACGTCGACATCCCTCGTTCCTCGCTCCGCAGCGAGCGTGGGTATCGGGTTCGCGCAACTGTGCGAGCGCATCCTTCGTTCCGCGATGGAGAGGTATGGCATCTCGAAGTAGGCGTAGGCGTGCGCGGCGATTTCGACTGCACCTTCCGATTGTGCAGTTGCCGCTGATTTCAACCGCGCTCGCCGGAGTTGTCCTAGCCGGATTGTTCACAAGCGAGATGACAAAGGTTCGCGTGGTCCGAGTCAGCGGTGTTCCGCCGTGGGACCGCGAGAGAATCGGCTCACTGCTGCGTGCCTACGAAGGCATTCCCGCCCTGCGAATCAACCCACTTCAGGTCGAGCGCCAAGTCGAATGGCATCCTGCGGTGTTACGCTCAGACTTTCGTCGAAACGTCTTCGGGCGAGCGCGATTGGAGGTCGAGTATCGGCCTGCGGTGGCTTGGTTCACGCGGGGCGATATGGAGTTTGCCGTGTCCACTGAGGGCGTTGTCTTTCCACTGATCGGGGAGCCTCCTCCTCTGTCGGTGGACGGAAAGTTAATGGAATCCAGTCCAAACCTATCCGTTTTCGACAGTCGTCGACTTGGCGGGCTGCTCGACCTGGCGGCGAAAGTACAACAAAAGTTGCCTTCCTTAGGCGGTAAACTAAGCCTACTCGCCTCGGGTGGGTTAGCCTTAACGGTGACGGAAGGCGCACGCGTCGAGTTTGGCAACCGGGAAAGGTTGGACGAGAAGGTCTCCGTCTTGGCGCGGGCGTTGGAGCAAAGCCCCGATCTGCTTCGGCGAGCGCGCACGGTGAATCTGGTCGTGCCGGAGCGCCCGGCCGTCCGTTGGAGATAAGACAACATGATGAAACAGAGCCGTAACAACTGGATTCTTCCGACGTCGTTGATGACGCTCGTCCTCGGCTTCACGATCGTTGCTGCGTGGAAGAGTCCGAAGCCGCCGGGCTATGCGCCGTTTACTTCGCGCATGCTGGACAGCTCTTCCGGACCACCGGTTGACGTGATGCAGACGCTGTTCGAGCGTGAAAAAGAGGTACAGAACCTCCGCCAACAGATAACGCAACTTCAGACGGCGCTTGGTGAACAATCTTCTCAGGCGCAGGTGTTGAACGAGCAACTGCAGGACTTGAAAGTGCTTGCAGGTCTTACCGAAGTGGAGGGACCGGGCATCGAGATTGTGCTTAAGGACAGCGAGTCGCCACCGAAGGATCCGATCCTTATGCCAGAATATGTGATACACGAGGTGGACATTCTCCGCGTTGTGAATGAACTGTTTATGAGTGGCGCAGAGGCGATTTCCGTGGGTAGGCAGCGCGTGGTTGCCACGACCTACTATCGTTGCGAAGGCCCGGTGGTCAACGTCAAAGGTGTGCCAACCTCCTCACCGGTTGTGATACAAGCGATCGGAGACCCCGATACCCTTTACGGCGCGCTCGTCATGCCCGGGCGCGTGGTTGATTCGATCCGAAGCAACGATCCGAACATGGCGGTCGTGCGCAAGTTGGATCGCATCGTTTTGCCCGCCTTCACAGGCAACACGAAACTTCAGTTCGCCAAACCAGTAGTAAAGGAGAAGGACGAGCAGAAGTGACGAACCTGGTTGCCCTGCTGGTGCCCCTGTTGGCGCTCATCGTGGGCGGGCTGCTTGCCGTCTTCTTTCCGCAGATCATCGAAGCGGTGGAGCCGGTCTATGTCGGAGTTGCCGCCGTCGCAGGGTTAGACGCCGTTCTCGGAGGTGCACGGGCCGCCGCCGAGAAGCGATTCCGTCCTGATATCTTCGTTAGCGGTTTTTTTACGAACATCGTGCTCGCCATCGGGTTGGTCTTCCTCGGCGCTTCGCTTGGGGTGGATCTGTATCTTGCAGCCGTTATCGCGCTGGGCGGAAGGATGTTCGTCAACGCCTCCGTGCTGAGGCGAATCCTTTTGACACGTCTTGCCGACGTGAGAGAGCAAAAGAAAACGGAAGAGGGTAGTGCGCAATGAGCCAAGTCGCCGCAATGGACATCGGCAGCACGAAAGTCGTGGTAGCGCTCGCAGACGTTGAGGAAAGCGGGCTGCTCCGCGTTCTCGCTGTGGGCTCGGCGCCCAACGACGGCGTGCGAAGCGGCACCGTCGTTGACATTGAAACGACGGCGCAGGCGATTCTTCGAGCGGTTCGCCAATGCGAGCAGATGGCGGATCGTAAACTCGACAGCGTGGTGCTGGGCGTTACCGGAGAACACATCACGGGAACGCGCAGTCCGGGCATCGTTCCGATCGTGCCTCCGGGGCGAACCATTACGAACGAGGACGTTCACCGCGTCATTAAGCACAGCGAGAACATCCCCATTCCCGCCGAGCGGCAATTACTGCACGTTGTACCCGTCTCGTTCAAAGTGGACGGCCAGGCTGGCGTGACGAAGCCCGTCGGCATGAACGGCGAGCGCCTCGAGGTAGAGGCTTACCTCGTCACTGGCCTAAAGTCTCACATTTTGAATATCGAGCGCTGTGTGAATCGAGCGCAGATTGAAGTCGAGGACGTCGTGCTGCAGCCGCTCGCCACCAGCGAGAGCGTAACCGCGCCAAGCGATCGGCAAGCGGGCTGTGCTGTTGTAGACATCGGCGGGTATTCGACCGACGTCGCCGTGTTCCGCCAGGGCGGCATCACCAACTCGTGCATCGTCCCGATTGGCGGTTCACACATCACCTCAGACCTGGTGAAACTTCTGAAGACGACTCCCGAAGAGGCCGAAAGACTCAAACTTCAGGCGGGTTCCTGCGTGCCCGCGGATGCCCGCGAGAAGGAGGCGGTGCTCGTGAGGCAGATCGGCTCCGAGAAGCCCAGGCCCATGGCGCGTCGCGTGTTCTGTGAGATCATCGAAGCCCGCGCAGAGGAGAACCTTACGCTCGTCCGCGACTGGATTGAACAGATAGCATCTTTTGACGACCTGAACGCAGGCGTCGTGCTGACCGGCGGGGGCGCCGCACTGACGGGGCTGGACCGCCTCGCAGCGCGTATTTTCCGCGACACACCGATACGCGTGGCGAAGCCGACGCCGCTGCACGGGCTGGGGGACGTTGTGAGCAGTTATGAGCACGCCGCTATTGTCGGCTTGCTCAAGCACGCACAAAAGAGTGTGGCGACCAAGCGAGAAGGCTCGGAAGCGAAGGGCATCCGCCGTCTTATGAACGCCATAGGCTCGGTTCTCGGATCGAAAAGCAGAGAGGATATTCCTTGACCACCATTTCATAATAGGAGTGAAACAACACCATGAGTGCAACGAAGCAGAACACTGAAAGACAAGCGGTAATCAAAGTGGTAGGCGTCGGCGGAGGGGGCTCCAACGCCGTCAACCGCATGATCGAAACTGGGGTCCGAGGCGTCGAGTTCGTCGCAATCAACACCGACGCCCAGGCGCTCGAGGACTCGCAGGCGCCTGTGAAACTCCAAGTCGGAGAAAAGGTAACGCGGGGGCTCGGAGTGGGAGGCGATCCCGAACGGGGAAGGCAAGCAGCCGAAGAGAGCAAAGAAGCGATCCGCGATGTGCTTGCCGGCGCGGACCTCGTCTTCATCACCGCCGGTATGGGGGGCGGAACCGGAACCGGAGCGTCGCCGATCGTCGCGGAGCTCGCCCGGGATGTCGGAGCGCTTACCATCGCCGTTGTGACAAAGCCTTTCATGTGGGAACGGGGGCGCGAAATCAAAGCACAAAAGGGAATTGCCGAACTAACCGAAATCGTCGACACGATTATCACTATTCCCAATGACCGGCTCCTCGCCGTAGTTGACAAGCACACATCCACCATCGAGGCGTTTCGCGTTGCCGATGACGTACTGCGCCAAGGCGTGCAGGCGATTTCTGAGATCATCACGGTGCCGGGCCTCATCAACGTGGACTTCGCAGACGTGCGAGCCGTGATGTCCCAGTCTGGCCCCGCTTTGATGGGCATCGGAATTGGCACTGGCGAGCACCGTGCGATGCAGGCCGCGCAGTCTGCCGTCGCCAACCCGCTGCTCGAAAGCGACATCCACGGCGCACGCCGACTCCTCGTCAACGTTACGTCCGCGGAGGACCTCACCTTAGCGGAGATGAATGAGGCGATGAGTTACATCGCAGACCTTGCGGCGGCGGACGACGCCAACATCATCTTCGGCGCAGTGTATGACAACGCCCTCAAAGGCGACGTCCGCATTACCGTCCTCGCCGCTGGTTTTGACCCGACCGCCCGACCACCTCGCGCCGCCGGAACGGAATCGGGGCGTCTGCTGCCCTCACCCCAACCCTCTCCCACAGGGAGAGGGGGTCGCGAATCCAGCGCCACCACGTCCGCAGAGAGCGAGCGTGTACATCAGCGCGCCGGTACGCCCCAGCCTGCGACCGAGCGCGCCGCAACCGATGGCAACAGCTTGCCTCCCGGAACCGCGCCGGCAACGGGTGTCCCTCGCCCCGCAAAGCAGGACGGAACGTCAACACAACCGGAAGACCTCGACGTGCCCGCGTTCATCCGCAAGCACAAGCAGCAGCGAGAGGAGTCGTAAGTGTAACGCAACGCATCCGTGTTCCCCTCACCCCAACCCTCTGCCGCAGGGAGAGGGAGTACGAGACTGCGTGCGGAACCTATCGAAGGAACCTCGGCATCCGCGGGCCGGACGGCCGGAACGGTTGAGGCGTAGCCAACAACACGTCAATCGCCATGTCCATCACCGGCGCGCCTGGGTCCATGGAAACTGTGAACTCATACTCCCCTTTCGGTAGGAGCATCGTCCCAACTTGGTACCACCCGAATCCATCGCCATATTCGGAAACCGGCGGTGCGGACAGTGCTGCCCTCACCCCAACCCTCTCCCACGGGGAGAGGGAGTCTCCCTTGACCTCGACGCGGACGAAAGGTCGAGACTCTTCCGGGATCCTCGCAGCCAACCACACCGTGTGCTCGTCGCGGCTGCCGGATACAGACAGCTTGTACACTGCCCTCATTCCATTGAACCCGTCGCGGCCGTCCACCTGAACAAAGCGCGCTGGAATGGCCAGCCGCAGCCGCAGCGCCTCTCCCTGCGAGCAGCCCGCTGACTGCATTCGAACACCCAACCCTGCCGAGTCCGCCCGCTCCCCTTCTCGCCAGACGTACGGCGCGACCTTAAGCAGCATTCGGCGATAGGCCTCTGTCATCTGCATCAGCGATGCTCCGGGCGACGTCTTCGCTTTGCGCAACGCGTCGGCGAAGAGAAAACGCTCTTCAGTAATGTCGGCGCCCTTGCGCACAGCCTCCGCCGTAATCGCAGCCTCCGCCTCTACTAGTTCCTGAACTGCGTCCTCGGGAACGGGCGTCGTGTCCGCGCCGAAGATTAGCAGCGGCTCATTCCGAATCGTAACCTCTATGCCGTCGCGCACCACTCGTGCGTCAACAGCCATTCCCGAAACCGAATGCAGCGTTACAGATTGAGGGTTAGGTGTCAGCAGCTTCGTCTTTCGCGGAGCGCCAGTCGTCCAGATGGCGATATGCCGATCATAGGGCGCGGTGAGGCGGTACGCTTCATAGTTCGCACCCACATCGAGCCTATCGCCTGCAGCCGGAGTGGGAAGCCACCATACGCCGCCAGGGAGTTGCATCGTGTCCGCCGGGTAACGAGCGTTGATGGGATAGAAGATGGCGCGCGGAGAGCGGTCCCCCAGAGCGAGGTCCTGCTGCGCCTCACCGTTCATCGCAGCCACCCACACTGCCTCGTCTCCTCCCGTGCTCTCCACGAACCACCCCTTCACGCCAAGGTCCACGAGCGCTGCAATCACCGAGCGCAACTGTGCCTCGGTTGGGAAGGGTGCGCCGTTTTCTGAAAAGCAGATGCGCGTGCTTACGATCCACGATCGCGACCCCCACGCCAGCGCGGAGGACAGAGCGTCTGCTGCCCTCACCCCAACCCTCTCCCACAGGGAGAGGGAGTCTATGGTCCGCCCCGCGCCTACGGTAGGGATACCAATGCCGTCGCCGGCGATATCTCGCCGCTCGTGAAGGGGGCTCCAGCCAGCCCAGTCGTATACTACCGGCACGTTGGCGATGCTCCGAGTCGCCGAAGCAAGTCGAGAAAGCCTTCGAACGCACGCGCTCTCGATGACCACTTGCACGTCGTCCCAGAACCTTGATCCAACCCGGCGGCCGGAGACGGTTCGGTCGTTCACTGGGTCGAGGAACGCGTCCACGCCCATGTCGGGTGAGAAGAGTGGAATCAGCGCCGCGGCCTCGGCGAAAGTCTTGAGCCCCAGCGGGTCAATGCGCCATGCGCGTGCGAGCGCCTCGATCGTCTGATACTTCTCCCGAAGATACTGTTCAAACTCGAGGCGGAACAGAATAGAATCGGGCACGATCCCGCCGGACGTCGTCCAGCCGTCTGCTGCCCTCACCCCAACCCTCTCCCGCAGGGAGAGGAAGTGAGACGGGGGTCGGCCAAACGGATTTACTATGCCGCGGAGCCCCTTTCCTGGTGCAGCGTCCCTCAGTTTTCGTATTACTTCGTCGCGCCTTGCGTCCAGCCCCTCCCAATAGTCCACGAGGTCGCTCTCTCGCATCAGTGGGAAGAGAAGCACCTGGTAGTCGTCCGCGCTAACCTTCAGGTTCACTTCCACGGAGGCCTTGCCGAAGTGCATCGTCGCCCAGCCACGCGCCATGATGGAAGACGACGGTCCAACGACCACAAAGTACGCCCGCACTGCGCCCGGCAATGCGACCTCCACCACCGAACGATGACTGACGTTCAGAACCCGTAATGCCTCGGGTGTGCACAGCCATCCGGAGGCTTGCGGCATACGCTCGTTCAGGGACAACAGGTAGCGAGCGGACAGACGCTCCGCCGCAGCGAACGCAGCCGCCCAATCATCGGTTAGGCTTGCCTCGATCATAAGGTCTTTAACACCCGCGCTTTCCGCCTTGCGGATCGCCTCCGTCGCTGCCGGCACTGCCAGGCCCACCGGCGTGTACGCGCGACCATCCCAAATCAACGCGTGCGCCGGGTTCACACGCCACTCCTGACCTTGCCAGACCCCTGACGGCTCGGTGCTTTGCCCCAGAAGGAGCGCGAAAGGGAGGAGCATCATCAGATCTCAGACGCCTCGGCAGTTCGCCGGGGTTCGATTCGCGAGGGGGCCACAGGCCTGCCGCTGCATGCGCTTTCGATCGCCGCCTCCGCAACTGCCACGGCGGCCATTCCCTCCTCAGGACGAACGGCGGGAGGCGCCTCTCCCATAGCTGCCTTCAAGAACGCGCGCAGTTGCTTGAAGTAAGGATCGTCGCACGGCGCAAGGTTGGACTCAGCTGCCCTCACCCCAACCCTCTCCCACAGGGAGAGGGGGTCTGTGGCCGTTCGCAGCGTGGCCTTCAGCCGACTGTCGAACTCGAGGAGCGCCTCCGAACCGACGACCTCGAACGTCACTCGGAAGCCGCCCGGATCTGCCCATGTCGCCTCCACGTGGGCGAGCGCGCCGCTATCGAGGGTCAAAATCGTCAGCGCGTAATCCAGCGCGCCGACGTTCGACCAGGTCAGTGCCTGAGAGAACACTCGCGCGACAGGCCCAAACGTCCACAGAATCCAGTCGAAGTCGTGCACAGCGAGGTCCAACAGGACTCCGCCCGAAAGGTCTGGGTTGCGGAACCATTCGCCTGCGCCTCTGGGCTGCGCGCCGCCCCGTCGCGTTCGTATGGCAGAGATGACACCCAATCTCCCCGACTTAACGACCCTGTGCGCAGTTTCGAACTCCGGGAAGAAGCGGACGACCTGCGCGGGAATGAGCAACGTGCTGTGGCGATACGCCGCATCCACCATCTCGGCGCACTCGGCAACGGTGCGCGCGAGGGGTTTTTCGCAGAGGGTGGGTAGCTTCGCTTCGAGCGCCGTGAGGACGACCTCCTTGTGTAGATGCGTAGGCAGGCAGACGTCAACCGCGTCCACGCTGGACAGAAGTTGATCGAGGCTGTTGCAAACGCTGGCGTTCGCCGCTTGGCTTCGAAGCGACTCCGCGGACTCGCGCTCGATGTCGAAGACGATGAGGGAGACGTCGTCCATCTTCGAATAGTGCCGCGCGTGCGTCCGCCCCATAGCTCCTGCGCCGATGATGCCGACCCGCATCACAACACCCCCCCCGGAGGCATTAGTAGCACCTCGTCGAAGAAAGCGTCGCCCTCGTGCAGGATCGCGTTCGCCACCGCGGTGGCGACGTCTTCCGGTTTCATCATGCGTTCGCGGTCGGGCGCCGCGCCCTGGCTGTTCCACAACTCGGTGTTGGTTGAGCCGGGCATGAAGGCGATGATTTCGATCCCGCGCGAACGAAACTCAGCCGCGAGGCTCCGCGTGAGTCCGAGCGCGCCGTACTTCGAAGCGACGTACGCCGCCGAGGAGGGGAACGCGACCCTGCTCGCCACGCTCAAGACGTTCAAGATGCGCCCTCCGCCCCGAGAAAGCATGCCCTCAATCGCAAGTCGATTGCCATGATAGAGTGCGGTTAGGTTGGCGTGAATGCTGGAGTCCCAGACTTCGGCTTCGAGCGACAGAGTATCACCGAAACGGGCGTAGCCCGCGGCGAAGACGGCTCCAATCGGCCCTTCCGGCAAGAGGAGTAAGAGCTCGCGCAGTACCGCCTCGTCGGCCGCGTCGCCATCAACAGCGAACGCATCCACGCCGCTTTCGGCACAGGCTTGACGGGTCTGTTCAAGTCGTTCCCGGTTGCGCCCGTTGAGCGCCACGTGCACGCCTCGTCGCGCAAGACAAAGCGCCACCGCACGGCCGATACCGCTGCTGGCTCCCGTTACCAGGCACGCGTTGGGGATGCGGCTCAGAGATACGTCCTCCTTTGTTGAATCAACTCGAAGAACTCCTGCCGTGTGGGGGGGTTGTCGCGGAACACGCCCGTCAGGTAGCTGCTTAAGACGTTGGAAGCGCGCTTCTCAACGCCCCGCGCCATCATGCACAGGTGCTTTGCTTCGGAGACGCACACGACGCCGCGAGGTTCCAGAGTCTCGTGTAGCGCCTCGGCGACCTGTTGCGTCATGCGCTCCTGCACCTGGAGGCGCCTCGCAAACATATCCACGATCCGCGCGATCTTGCTGATGCCGATGATCTTGCCGTTCGGGATGTAGCCGACGTGGGCGAAGCCGAAGAACGGCAGTAAGTGGTGCTCGCAGAGGCTGAAGAACTCAATGTCGCGCACGATGACCATGTCCTCAAGGTTCTCGGTGAATACCGCGCCGTTCACAATGTCGACGAGGCTCTGCTGATAGCCGCGCGTTAGGAAGCGAATCGCCTTCGCCGCGCGACTGGGCGTCCTGGCGAGCCCTTCCCGACTGGGGTCTTCGCCAATCTCTTCCAGGAGCCGACGGTACACCTCTTGGAGACGGTCGGTCACGCATCACCTCCGGTGTATTCGAACACGTTTCTCGGTGTTTCTTTCAAAACCACACGCACCAGTTTGGCTGGAACGGTCGGCTCGAGGCGGTTCCAAATTTCTTTTAGTAGCGCCTCGGAGGTCGGGTTCTTGTCGGCGAACTCGGGCAACTCCATGTTCAGGTTCCGATGATCGTAGCGCTCAACGACTTCTCGGATCACCACTTCATCCAGGGCGTCAATATCCACGATCATTCCTGTGGTTTCGTCCATCTGGCCGCCGACGGTAACCTCCATCTCGTAGTTGTGGCCGTGACCGTGTGGGTTGTTGCACGCTCCGAACAGCTCGCGGTTTTCTTCGTCGGACAGTTGGGGGTTGTGCAGCCGGTGCGAAGCGGAGAAGTGGTAGCCGCGCGTCAGGGTCAGCACTTTGCGCTCCCCCTTCGCGTCGCCAGCGTCGAATGACAATTCCGCGTAGAAGTCCTGCATCTCATACAGTCGCAACCTGCACAGTTTAGCTCCTCCGGGCGCGGGGATCCGATTTGCGATCCAACGAATAAGGTTCTCAAGGTTCGGAGCGACTCGGTCGAACGGGGGCACCTCGTCGTTAAGGCTCTTCCGATCGAGCGCATGTACTACCTGCTCGACGATGTCTTTCTTCACGTCCCCGATGTTAATCACCATACCGGTTTCAGGACGTACGGCTCCTTCCACCGTTACTTCAAGGAGATAATTGTGGCCGTGGTTATAGGGTGAAGCGTACTGTCCGAACGCGCGGCGGTTCTCGTCGTCGCTCCACTCCGGGTTCCAGAACCTGTGCCCGCAGGAGAAGCGGGCGATTCGTGTCAGCCTCATGCTACGGTTGCTCCTTGCCACGGCTCGCCGGAGGCTCGCCCTCCCTGTGCTACCGGTGCTCCTTGTAGGGCATTGCGAGAGCCGCGGGGCCTGCTTTGCCTCGCCCACTGCCCACCAGTACGCCGAGCGCAATCAGATACGGCAGCGCGTCGAACAGCTGGTACGGCAGCGGCAAGGAATACGCTTTGATCAAGAACTGTAGACCATAGGCAAATGCGATCAGCATTGCCGCGGCGGCTGCTCCGAGCGGGGTCCATCGCCCGAATGTTACCGCCGCAATCACGACAAACCCGCGCCCTGCCGTCATGTTTTCCGCAAAGGAGTTCGTTTGCGCGACGCTCAGGTACGCCCCCGCCAGACCAGCCGTGAGCCCAGATGCGAGGATGCCCTGCAGACGGAGGCGGTAGACCGACCAGCCGGCGGCTGTTGCGGCTTCCGGCATTTCACCGGCTGCACGAAGCGCGCGGCCCCAATCAGTGCGAAAAAGGAGGCGCCAACTCAGGTATACGAGCGCAGGGGCGGCAAGCATCACGACATTCAGGCTGAGGTCCCCCGCGAACTTTCCGACCGTGGGAACTTGCACCAACTGCCCTGCGCGACCGAATGCCATCACGAACAACGTGCCCGTGACGCCCAAGCAGAGCAGGTTCACTCCTGTACCTACGACAACCTGGTCAGCGCCGAGGTGCAGCACCAGCGGCGCGGTTCCCCCCAGCACGAGCGCCCCCACGAGGCAGCCTGCGAGCAGGCCGAGGTACGGGCTCCCGGTTTGCCAGGAAGTGTAGAAGCCCGCGTACGCCGAGGCGAGCATCGCGCCCTCCAGGCCGATGTTCAGCACTCCGGCGCGCTCTGAAATCGTTTCCCCGGTTGCCGCGATGACGAGTGGAGTGCCGAGTGACAGCATGGCGCCGATAACGCCGAGGAGCTCGCTCATGAAGCGGTCCTCTCAACCTTCCGGCGCGCCCATTGTTGCAGCGCGACGAACGCAATCACCGCAATGCCCTGCACCGCATACACAAATGCGGAGGACGCACCACCGAATGCCTCGAGGTTCCTCGAACCGGCGACAAGCGCTCCGAAGTAGAGGCCCGAAAGCACCACGCCCCAAGCCTCCAGGCCACCCAGAAGCGCGACCGCGATGCTCAAGTACCCCCAGCCGGGTGAAAAGCCGTCGAAGAGGTAGCCACTGACGCCGACATACTCGACACCTCCCGCAAGGCCGCACAGCGCGCCCCTGACGGTGAGGGCGAGCACCTGCGTTTGCGCGACCGGTATCCGTGCCGCTTGAGCCGCCGACGGGTTCTGCCCTACCAAGCGTAATTGAAAGCCCGACGCGGTCAACTTCAGCCACACGTGCACGGTTAGGGCGAGCAGCGGGGCGATGAACAACCCGGTGTGCAAGCTGCTTTGCGGGTCGAGGCGCTGGAACATTGCGCTTGCCGGCAGGGGCGTCGTCTGAGGGATTGTCTCGCCCACTGCCTGGAGCGGCCCGCGCACGAGGTACGACACCATATGAATTGCGACGAAGTTCAGGAGGATCGTGCTGATAACTACGTTGACGCCTCGTTTCGTGTAGAGAAGCGCGGCAATGCAGGCCCACAACGCGCCCGCCAGGCAACACGCGGCTAACACCAGCACAGTTAGCGCGGGACCTTGGATTCGGCTGAGGAGGTGATACGTGATCGCCCCCGCTGACGCGCCCATGAGGAGCTGCCCCTCGCCGCCAATATTAAACATGCCGCCCCGCCACGCTACGACCATGCCGAGGCCGGCGAGTATCAGGGGGCTTGCCTTGACGAGCGTGCGGTGAATGGCGAACTTATCGCCCAGCGCCCCTTCCCATAGATGGCCGAGCGAATCGAGGACAGGCAAACCGAACGCGGCGAGGGTGAGCGCGAGGGTTAGCAATAAGCCGAGTAGGATGGGGATGAGCCTCACGTGCTGTCCTTGCACCGCCCTCGGCTCATGACGAGGGTGCGGTCTGATAGGGAAGAGAGTTCGTCAGGGTCGGCGCTGACGAGGAGAATGGCGCAGCGGCGCACCTTCGCCTCTTGAAGCATGCGATGGACTTGCGCCTTTGCCCGAACGTCGAGGCCTCTTGTTGGATGGACAGCGACGATAACATCAGGCTTGGCGTCCAGCTCGCGCGCAACGAGGAGCTTCTGCCGATTGCCGCCGCTGAGGGCGGGGGAGGTCGATCCTTTGGGGGCGAACGTGGTACCGCCGAAGGACGGAACGCGCCCACTGTAGGACTCGCCGAGGATGCAAAAGCGGGCCGACGCGGAGGTTCCTCCTGCGATGTCCCGCGATCAGAAGGTTGTCGAGAACGGTCATCAAGAGCGCAAGGCCGTCTCGGTTGCGGTCTGCTGGTATGTAGGCGACGTTTCCTGTGGTCTTCACGGCTCCAGACTCATAGTTTCGGACGCCTGCGATCGCCTCCGCCAATTCCAGCTGCCCATTCCCGTCAACGCCTCCGACGCCCACCACCTCGCCGGCTCTAATCGATAGGGTAACCCCCGCGACCGCGATGTGCCCCCTATCGCTTCTGACGCACACGTCCTGCGCGAGAACCCGAATCTCGTCAGTTGGGTGGCTTTCGCCGTTGCTTACCTCCAGCTGCACCTCGCCACCTGCGATAAGGGTCTTGAGAGTTTCCTCGGTTGCCTCCCGTGGGGTCAACTGACGCACTACCTTTCCGCCGCGAAGAACAGTGATCCGGTCGGCGACAGCGAGCGCTTCCTCCACTCGATGGGTGATGAGGACAACGCCCCTGCCCTCGTCCGCAAGGCGGCGCAGGCGATCAAGCAACTGACGCGACTCGTCAGGCGTGAGAACGGCTGTCGGCTCGTCGAACAAGACGACTGCGCGCCCGGACGCAAGCGCCCGCGCAATCTCCACCCGCTGTTGTTCGCCGACCGACAGGTCGCGCACAATCGCGTCGGGTGAAACGTCTAACTCTGACACGCCATCCGTCGCGCCAAACAGAGCGAGGTTTTCGGCAACGGTGAACGCAGGAATTAGCATAAAGTGCTGGTGCACTATGTCGATGCCAAAGTTGCGCGCCACCCCCGCGTCCCGGAAGCGCACGTTTCGTCCGTCAACGATCAGTGCGCCCGATGTGGGCTGCAGGTTACCTGAAAGAATGGAGGCGAGCGTGGTTTTGCCCGCGCCGTTCTCGCCGAGCAGGGCGTGAACTTCGCCGGTACGGATCGTCAGCGACGCCTCGCTAAGGGCGACGACGTCGCCGAAACGCTTCGTGACCGCGCGGACTTGAATCTCCAGGTTCAGAACTCCAACTTGGGCACGACGAGATCGCCGCTCATAATCTCAGCGAACTGTCTTGTTAAAATGTCCTGATACTCTTTTGGAATCTTGTCAAGCAGTTTAGGGTTGAATACGACGTTGATGGCGCCCTCTTTGACTCCCACAAGTTCGACGGCTCCGGAGTACTTGCCATCCCGCACGCGGGCGGCAAGGTCGGTGAACACCGTATCCGCACGAATCACCGCGCTCGCGAGCACCACGTCCGGAGCAACCGAGGACTGGTCGCTGTTCGTTCCGAATGCCCACACTTTCCGTTCACGACAGGCCTCGAACACGCCCGCCGCCGCGGCGTTGGTTTGGTGAATGATGATGTCTGCCCCTCGGTTGATGAATGCGAGAGTTTGCTGCTTAGCGGCACCGATGTCGCCATTCGAGCCCGTGTATGCTTTGAGAACCGTGATGTCGGGCCGTTCTGCCTTGGCTCCTGCCTCGAACGCTTGAAACGTGCTCTCGATGCTGGGGATGTCCGGGCCTCCTACCATGCCGACCACGCCAGACTTCGACAGTTTCGCGGCCAGCACTCCCAAGAGATAGGTGCCTTGCTCGAGATAGAATCGGAAGGCGCCGACGTTCTTCGCCGTTTGATCGCCGGACGAGCTGACGAATACGGTGTTAGGGAACTCCTTGCCCACTTTGATAGCGTGTTGGTTGTACTCGTAGCCGTGGCCAATGATGAGGTCAAACCCTTTTTGGGCGAACGAGCGCATCGCGTCCTCGATGTCGGCTGGCGTGGAAGCGACCACATTGCTGACCTCTGCGCCGAGGTTCACCCGAATCGCCTCGAGGCCCCGATACGCAAGGGCGCTCCAACCTGAGTCGTTGACTGGCGACGGCGTGATGAGTGCGACTTTGAACGCTCCATCGTCGTCGCCCTTCTCGGAGGCGAGGTTGCTCCCCCGGTCGCTTCCGCCGGTGCAACCCGCCAAGAGAGCGACCGTTCCCACCGCAGCAAGCCATATTCTGGTTCGTCGTACCGTCACTATCCTTCCTCCGTTGTCAGTTCTGCCTGAGGAATGCCCACAATCAGAATCGTGGTCACATGTCCCCCGTCATCAGTATCGCCTCAGCGACCTCGCGCATGCTCCGCCGTGTTTCCATGCTGCGCTGTCGGATTCGCTTGTAGGCTTCCTCTTCCGAGATACCTTGCCTGCGCATGAGCACGCCCTTCGCCTTCTCGATTACTCTGCGTGCTTCCAGGCGCTGGTTCAGCTCCTTGACCTGCTTGTGGAGCGCCTGGGTTTGTCGAAAGCGAGAGACGGCGACCTCAATGGCGGGTGGCAGGTCTTGAGGCTTGAACGGCTTGATGAGATAAGCGAATGCGCCAGCATCCGTGGCTTTCTGCACCAGTTCCTGGTCGTTGTAGGCAGTCAGCACGATGGCTGCGGATATGCCTTCCGCGACGAGTTCCGCGACGGCTGAGATGCCGTCTCGTTCCGGCATGCGAACGTCTAGGACGCACACGTCGGGCTTGACCGAGCGCGCGAGAAGCACCGCCTCGTTGCCGTCACCGGCCTCGGCGACCACCTCATAGCCGAGGTTCGCCAACATCTGTTTGAGATCAAGGCGGATGATAGGGTCGTCGTCCGCCACGAGGACGCGGAGGCGGCTCACGTCGAAAGTTTACCTGGCGGGAGAGATTGCCATCCCCGCCGGGTGCCCGGCATGCTATACTATGTGCGGCGCATCTGGGGATTCAGGGGGATGGCTCTCCGGCCGTCCCTTTTTTGTCAGCAGAGTGCCGGGGAAGCGATGGATCGAAAACTTTTTGAAACCATGCAGCAGATCGCGCGGGAGCGCGGCCTGTCCATGGCGGACCTCCAGGGTGAACTGGAGCGCGCCCTCGCTGCCGCCTACAAACGCCACGTCGGCGCAAGCGGTGACGTAACCGTAAAGATTGACCTCGAAACCGGAGACCTTCAAGCCGTCTGCGAGAAGGAGGTCGTCGGTCACGTTACCAACCACTTCTTCCAAATCGGGATTGACGAGGCTCGACGGCGGGACCCAAACGTAGAGATAGGAGACTTCATCCCCGCACCCATCTCGCCCGAGACGTTCGGCCGAATCGCTGCGAGCACGTTCAAGCAGGTGCTGCAACAACTGCTGCGCGACGCCGAGCGAAGGCGGACGCGAGAAGAGTTCAAGGACAAGGTTGGTGACGTTGTGAGCGCCGTGGTCAATCGTCGGTTGAGCGGCGGCGACGTTCTCCTCACCGTGGGCCGGGGAGAGTGCTTCCTGCCGAGGAAGGAACAGGTGCCTACTGAGCCGTATCGCCCGAACGACCGGATTCGCGTGTACGTGCTGGAGCTTCAAGAGACCGAAAAACGCGGCCCGCGGGTCATCGTTTCAAGAACGCACCCCAACCTCGTGCGCAAGCTTTTCGAGGTTGAGGTGCCAGAGATCGCGAGCGGCGTCGTCGAGATCATGGGCATCGCTCGAGAGGCAGGACATCGAACCAAGATCGCCGTGCGTTCTCACGATGAGCGCGTAGATGCTGTCGGTGCTTGTGTCGGACAACGGGGCGCGCGCGTGCAGGTCATCGTTAACGAGCTGTACGACGAAAAGATTGACATCGTGCCGTACAGCGAAGACCCGATTGAGTACATCGGCAACGCACTCAGCCCGGCGAAGGTTCTCTCCATTACCCTCGGCGAGGTGGAGACGAATGACGGAAAACGACGCACCGCGCACGTCATCGTACCGGACTCACAGTCCAGCCTCGCGATCGGGCGCGGCGGGCAGAACGTGAGATTGGCCGGTTTCCTTACAGGTTACGACATCACCGTCACCCCTGAATCGAAGGCGAACCAGGAGGGCACACAGGCTGCCCAAGGATGACGCATACGCCGATAAGGACGTGCGTTGCGTGCAAGCGCAAGCGGCCAGCCGGCGAGATGCTGCGCGTGCGAAAGGTGAACTCAGCGATCCGATGCGGCAGCGGCCCAGGGCGCGGTGCGTGGGTTTGCCCAGACGAGAAGTGCGTCGCCCGAATGTTCGAGAAGCGGCTGCTCCTGCGCGCGCTCAGGGTGGAATCCATGCCCTCCGATTGGGAACAATGTATGGGGCGCCTACTCGAGATGGCGAAGGAGCGCAATGCCGAAGGTTGAACTAACAAAGCTTGCTTCCGACCTGGGGGCGCTGCCCTCCCAGGTTGCCTTTGTGCTTGCGCAGCTCGGCGCGTTCCCCGAGAACGGCGCCGTAGAGGTGGACGAGGAGACGCTAGAACTCGCGGCGGACGAGATTCGAGACCTCGTCGAATCTAAGATCGTCACACTTGCGCCGAAGCCAACGCCGCGCGATATCGCCATTGCCCTTGACGTGCCACAGAGCGACGTGCAGAAGGCGCTTATCGGTAAGGGCATACTTGCCAGCCTTACAACGGTTCTCGAGCCAGCAGTAGCTGAAAACGCGGTCAAGCAGTTCGGCTTTGTTGTTCGGTGGGCGGAGGCACCGAAGAAGAAGGAGCAAGAGGAGCCAACAACGCTACGCAGGAAGGCTGTTGGCGGGGGCACGCTTCGTCCGCCCGTTGTCACTATTTTGGGGCACGTTGACCACGGCAAGACGAGTTTGCTGGACTATATCCGCAACAGTCGAGTCGCGGAGAAGGAGCACGGCGGCATCACGCAGCACATCGGCGCATACCAAGTTGCCGTTGGTTCAGGAAAAATTACGTTCCTCGACACGCCGGGGCACGAGGCTTTCACCGCAATGCGTGCACGCGGGGCGCAGGTAACCGACATCGCGGTGCTTGTCGTCGCCGCCGACGACGGGGTTATGCCTCAAACCGTCGAGGCAATAAATCATGCGCGCAACGCAGAAGTGCCCATCATCGTCGCTATCAACAAAATAGACCGCCCCGAGGCGAATGTTGGGCGCGTAAAGCAGCAACTTGTTGAGCACGGCGTTGTTGCCACCGATTTCGGCGGTGACGTAGAGATGGTTCCCGTTTCAGCTGTAACGGGCGAAGGGGTAGATCACTTGCTCGAGATCATCCTTCTTCAGGCGGAAATCATGGAGCTGAAGGCCGACCCCGCCGGAGACGTCGAGGGCGTGGTTATCGAAGCGAAGAAGGACAAGGGGCGCGGGCCTGTCGCGACCATTCTCGTGCAGAACGGTACGCTGAAGCGAGGAGACGTCGTCGTGGTCGGCCTCGCATATGGGCGTATCCGGGCGATGTTCGATTTCGCCGGCAAAGAGGTCAAGGACGCGGGTCCCTCGACTCCGGTCGAGATTCTCGGCATCGACGAGGTCCCCAACGCAGGCGATCGCTTAGTGGTGTACCTCGACGAAAGGCAGGCGAAGGCGAGAATTGAAGCGTTGAGAGAGAAGGCTCGCGACGAGGAACTTGGCTTCGCTACACAGCACCTGACGCTTGCCGACTTGAAGCGTGCGCTCGAGCAAGGCGAGACGCGTGAGCTGCGCATCATCGTGAAAGCGGACGTGCAGGGCAGCGTCGAGGCCGTGAAGGGACTCATAGAGAAGATTGACAATGACGAGATTGATGTCAAGGTGCTGCATGCGGGCGTGGGGAACGTCAGCCTGAACGACATTAACCTCGCCGAGGCTGCGGACGCCATCGTCGTCGGGTTCAACGTTGGTATCGAAGGGCAAGCGAAGAGAGAAGCGGAGCGCCTAAAGATCGAAGTGCGAACCTACCGCGTCATCTACGAACTCATCGAGGAGATTGAGAAGGCGGTGAAGGGAATGCTGGAACCCGTCTTCGAGCAGCAGTACCAGGGAACCGTCGAGGTTCGCGCCGTGTTCAATTTGACCAAGGTTGGCAAGGTCGCTGGGTGCCACTGTACCGACGGAAAGATCACACGGAACAGTAAGGTGCGTGTCCGGCGTGATGGCGAAGTCGTCTTCGAAGGGCAGGTCGCTTCTCTAAAACACTTGAAAGAGGACGTGCGCGAAGTTGCCGCAGGCTTCGACTGCGGTATTCAATTCGCTGGCTGGTCTGACTTCAAGGAAGGCGACATCATCGAGGCGTACGAAGTCGTTCAGGTGCGCTAACCGTCGAGTTTCAGCTGTTGCGCCGCTATCTCGCCGACGATCGGCAGCCGCTTCCACTGTCCGGTAAACCCGCTCACGATGCCCCAAATCACGAGACCCAAGAACCCGACCCATAACGCCAGCGATGCAAGCCAACCGAAGATCGGAACAAATTTCAGCACGAACGCAGCAATGACCACGACTAACGCGCCCACTCCCAGAAGCAGTGACTGCATCGCGTGAAAACGGACGAATCGGTTATCCGACTCCATCAGATAGATGATTAGGGGCAGGACCGGCCAGAAAAAATAGCTCAATCCGGCGACAACGTGCGCCGCCAACCCGAATCTGGTCGAACCGAGGCCGTATGGGTCCGCGTGGGGCCCGGCGAAGGGTGAGGTTTCCGGTTCAGGAGGCCGCTCCGGTTCGCCCGCTTCTTCCGCCTTACCTGCTCCTTCAGGTACCTCTGGTTTCTTCGGGTCGTCGTATGGATAGTCGTCAGCCACGGGGCGAATTGTACCGTCCGAGGCAGGGCGAGCGTCCCGCGAGCCAATACCCAGCCTTCGAAAGCTCGCTTCGTGTTCGCGAGGAAGCTCACGCTCCCTAAGTCTTCAATGTTCGCGAGGACGCTCACGCACTCGAACGGATGTTATGCCGCGCGGACGCTACGTGCGAACGATTCCTTATCGATCGCCCGCATCAGCGCTTCGTCGAACGACACGTATCCGTTCTTGACAAGATCCTCGAGTTGGCGATCCATATGCTGCATGCCGTACTGAGTGCCGGTTTCGATGATGCTGTACATTTGGTGTGTCTTGCCCTCTCGGATTAGGTTTCGGATGGCAGGAGTCGCAATCATAATCTCTATGGCGGCAACTCGACCCCCTCCTAATTTCGGCAGCAGCTGCTGAGCCACCACGCATTCGAGCGTGTTGCCGAGGAGCACGCGAATCTGTTCCTGCTGGTCCGGCGGGAAGACGTCAATGATGCGGTCCACCGCTTGTGGTGCGTTTCGCGTGTGCAATGTCCCGAACACGAGGTGGCCCGTCTCGGCGAGCGTCAATGCCGCGGTAATCGTTTCAAGATCCCGCATCTCGCCGACGAGGATGACGTCGGGGTCCTCGCGCAGCACCGCGCGCAGCGCGTTTTGAAACGACATCGTGTCGTGGTGTACCTCGCGTTGGTTCACCATGGCCTTCTGATGGGGGTGGAGGTACTCGATAGGGTCTTCGATTGTCATGATGTGGCACGGACGGATGCGGTTAATATCGTCGATCATGCATGCGATTGTTGTCGACTTACCGGATCCGGTCGGACCGGTAACCAAGATGAGTCCGCTGGTTCGCTTCGAAACCTCACGCAGGATCGGGGGCAGGCCAAGCTCCTCGAACGAGGGAATCTTCGCAGGAATGGTGCGGAAAGCAGCGCCGATGCTGTCCCGCTGCATATACACGTTCACACGGAACCGCCCAAGGCCTTTCACACCGTAGGAGAAGTCCGTGTCGTGCGTTTGTTCGAACCGCGCGACCTGCTCGTCGCTCATGATTTCATAAACGAGTCGGTTCGTATCGCGGGAGTCAAGAGCTTGGTAGGGCAGTTGCACCAGGTCACCGTCAATCCGCGCGATGGGCGGCAGTTTGACCGTGAGGTGCAAGTCAGACGCGCCGCGTTTTACTGCATCTGCAAGCAAGTCGTCAACGTGCAGGTCTTCGATCGAGCGAACTTGCTCGACGTCGTGTCTTTGTGCCTGTTCGCTATCTTCCTGGCGCATCAGGATTGGCTCACCGTTGCGCGGGTCAATCACCAAGTTCTCGCGAGGCCGTTCGAGCGGCTCTTCGCTCTCCATATGTTTGCTCCAATCGAATGTCGACATTGTTTTTATACCTCCTTAGAATGCGCCCATCGCTGCCTTCGTGGCTACTGCCTCTCGGCATGCGCGTAAGGCGTTGTTTAGTTTCAGTTCGTCAAGTCCCAACGTGGATAGCGCCCAGGCGGGGAAGCGGTGCATCAACTCAGCCTCATCCTCGCATCCAGTGCCTTCAACGATGAGTTTTGCCATTTGGTTCGCCGCAACGGTTGTCGCAAGGCGCGCTGTTGCGTGCTCCGGTTCAGGAACGTGGTGGTCACGGATAGACTGGCACAGAGCTTCGGGAAAGCCCCACTGTTGGGCTGCCTCACCGCCGACCGTTGCGTGGTCGCAGCCGTAGACGCGCGTCTCGGCTCGCATAGCGTCCATGCCCGCTTCAACCAGCACAGTCACCTCTTCGTAGGATGGCGTGGCGTATCTATCCAGGAGCGGCTTGCCGATGTCGTGAAGTAGACCGCACGTGTAAGCCTCATCGTGGGGAACCATACCTGTGATTTTCGATATCGCTTGGGCACAAAGGGCTGTGTCCACGCTGTGGCGCCACCATGTCCTTCGTCGGAGGCTGCTTGCGTCGTTTTTACCAATGAACATTTCAAAGACGCCGATGGTCATCGCGAGTTGACGCACCGTTTTGAATCCGAGCATCGTAACCGCCTCGCTAATGGACGTAAGCTTTCTTGGAAGGGCATAGTAAGCGCTGTTCGCCAGCATGAGGATCTTGCTGCTAAAGCCCGGGTCCACTGAGATGGTGCGCTCGATCTCCTGCGCCGCGGTCATTGTGCTGCCCGTAAGCTCAACGATCTTGTAAACAACCTGAGGCAGCGCGGCGAGGTCGCCTACTCCGCTCAGGATGGCGTCCACCGCTCTTGCCGAGTCGTTGTTTGGTATCGCAGACATCTCGTTACCCAGAGTAGATGACCCTCAGGACCTCGTCCACTGTGGTCTGTCCGACCAAAACCTTTTGTACAGCATCTTCCTGGAGCGTGCGCATCCCTTCGCTGGTCGCGATTTGTCGAATCGAGTGGGATGCGCTCTTCCTTAGGATCTCGTCGCGAATCGAGTCCGTAACCCGCAGCAGTTCGTGCACGCCTGTTCGGCCTTTGTAACCAGTTTTGCGGCACGCCTCGCAAGATGTTGCCCGGTAGATGTGGACCGAGCCTCCCGTCTCGGCGCCCACCTCTTCAGGAACGGGGAAGCCGTAGCGAAGGAGCGCCTCGCGCGTCGCGACGTACTCCTCCTTGCACTTCGGGCAAATGGTTCTCACCAAGCGTTGCGCGCAAACAGCGATGATGGAACTGGCGATGAGGAACGGCTCGACGCCCATGTCAATCAGTCGAGACGGCGCGCTCGATGCGTCGTTTGTGTGGAGCGTGCTGAGGACCAGGTGGCCCGTCAGCGCTGCTTCCATGGCGATCGTCGCAGTCTCGGTGTCGCGCATCTCGCCCACCATGATGACGTCGGGGTCTTGACGCAGCATTGCTCGTAAACCGGCGGCGAACGTCATGCCCGCCTTGTTATTGACGTTGCACTGGTTGATGCCCTCCAGTTCATATTCGACGGGGTCTTCAATCGTGATGATGTTTGACTCGCCGTTGTTGATCTTGTTCAGAATCGAGTACAGCGTCGTGGACTTGCCGGAGCCGGTAGGCCCGGTGATGAGGATAATGCCGAAGGTGCGCGCAACAACGTCTTCGAGCAGGGCCAAGGTGTCGGGCAGGAATCCCAGCTTGCTCAGGCCAATGTTCACACTGCCCCGGTCGAGGACGCGCATAACGACTTTCTCGCCATGCACAGTTGGGAGGGTGCTGACGCGGAAGTCGTATGGCTTGCCTCCGACGTTGGCTGCGATACGGTTGTCCTGGGGCGCGCGCTTTTCGGCGATGTCCATCTCAGCCATAATCTTAAAGCGGCTAATGAGAGGCGCCTGAACCTTCTTGGGAAGGGTCATAGCTTCGTGCATTACGCCGTCCATGCGGATGCGAACCTTGACCTCATTACGCCTGGGCTCAATGTGGATGTCGCTCGCGCCGTCGGCGATGGCTTGATTGATGATCAGGTTCGCCAGTCGAACGATGGGCGCCTCTTCCCCGAGATTTCGGAGTTCGTCGGCTGTGAGTTCATCCTCGTCGCCGCCCGCAGTGATCTCAATGTCGCCGTCGAAGTCCTCAATGACTCCTTTGAGCGCATCGCTGACGCTGCCATCGTTGGCGTATGCGCTGGCGATGGCGTCCGTAAGTTCCTCCTCCACCGTGATCAGCGGCTCGACGTCCATGCCCACGAGGAGCCTGAGCTCGTCGATCACGAAGATATCGAGAGGGTTTGCCATCGCCACCAACAAACGCCCCTCGACGATTCGGACGGGCAGAACTTTGAACTTCTTTGCGAAGGTTGAGGAGATCCTGCCTACGACCTGCGAATCAGGTGGATGTTCTGCAAGGTCAATGAACTCGACTCCCCATATTCGTCCCATGCACCGCACGCGGTCTCGTTCGGAGACGTAGCCCATGGAAACCAGGACATTACCGATGGGTTCATTCCCTCCCAGTTCCTTTTGCTTGGCGATGGCCTGGTCGAGCTGCTCTTGACTGATGAGCCCTTCCTGGACGAAAACCTCTCCGTTAATCATGCGAACGGAATCCCTGCCTCAGTGGTACTGCAGCATCCCTGTTCACTTCTTCCGTACGGCTTCTCTCGACAACCCGGCAATGCTGCGGTGGCGCGGATCTCTCGGTAGCGGGCTGCCCAGTGAGAAGCCTCGCCCTCCCCGGTCGGGAAGGGCGAGACTCGTTGGGTGGAAGGGCGCAGGCCGGTAGACTTACTTGCCTCCGCCAGCACCTGAGCCGGCAGGACCGTTGCTTGGGGCGGCAGTCGTTTCTTCTTCGTCCACGATGCGGGCAGAGAGGAAGATGACGATTTCGCGTCGCACCTTGTCAGTCGTCATGCGTCGGAACAGGTTGCCGATGATAGGAATGTCCATCAGAATCGGAACCCCTACGATCTGCCGACGGTCCTCATCCGTGATCAGACCTCCGATCGCGATCGTGTCGCCGCTGCGGATCGTCAGAGTGCTCCGTGCCGTGCGAATGGAAGTGGTCGGAATCCGACCGCCGCCCGGCACTTCAAGGAACTCCTTGATGAACGACAATGTCGGCTGGACCTCCATGATGATGTGGCCGTCGCGCGTTACCCGAGGTAGCACGTTCAGCTTCACACCAACTTCCTCCTCGCCCACTTCTACGGTGATACCGTTTTGCGTTGCTTGGACGGACTTGACGTACCGCACGATGTCGCCCATGAACACGACCGCTTCGCGTCCGTCCATAGCTCGAACGTTCGGTCGGGCGAGGATCTTGTCCCGTGCGACCAACTTGTCAATGTTAGCAATACCCGTAGCAAGCCAACCCGGCCCTGCAAACCGCCCTGTGATCTCGGAAAACGGGCTACCGTCTGCGCCAGCGGGTTGACCGTAGCTGAGGTTGATGATCTTGACTGCAGAGCCGGTAACAGCGCTCCAGTCGATACCCAACTTGAGCAGGTCCTCTTTGTTCGCATCCACGACGCGAGCCTCCAGAACGATTTCTGGCATCTTTCGATCCAGCCTTTTCATCATGTCCAGCGCTTGGCCCACTTGATCGCGAGGACCACTCAAGACGAGCATCATCGGTACCGCTCGCGTTTCGTCTTCTCCGTACTGAGGAGAAGCCTTAAAGCCTGCGCTCGTCGCGACTCCACCGGAGCCTTGGTTCGACGCTGCGCCCAAAGGGCCCCCGCCCTGACCACTCGCACCCGCCGCCATGGCAGGAGTAAAACTACGACCTGCAGCGTGCTGCGGGCCGATGGCGACGCGGACGGTCTCGAAACTCTCCTCAACCTGAGCCTTCAGCGATCGAGGGTCGGCGTGGCGGACGTCGTAGATCTCGACAACCCACTCGCCGCCGGCAGTTACGTCGTCAATCTGCGCCAGTACTTCCAGAACACGATCCACGTCTGACGGACGCCCAGTTATCACGAGTGACTGCTCTGCGCGACTACCTGCCGGCGTGGCGACCACCGACACGCCAGTCGCAAACTTTTCGACAGCAGCCGCCAACTCAGCGGCGCGGCCGCCTTGCACCCGGTACGCCTTCGAAACGGGGCGCAACGCGTCGGCGCCGACCTCTGTGATTCCGTGGATGCCGGCGAGACCCCGGTCAAGTTGCGTGATCAGGAGACTCGCTTGCTCAACACGCCCGGGCTCTCCGATCAGGATCAGGTAGTCAGCGTCACCCTCCATGGTGGGAGCGCCGCTCTGATTACCGTTCTGGCCGTTTGCCGCCGCGGGTTGCTGCTCCACTGGTGCGGCCGGATTGATGATTTGGATGGTCTCATTCAGAACGTCCATGGTCATCGCCTGAGTGATCGCGCGCTTGATCTCGCCGGCTTTTCTACTGGCAAGAGGAACCACGCGCATCACCGTCCCATTTCGAGACGCCGTGCCCGTGTCCTGAATCAGCATCGACCGCATGAACTCGGGCGAGCCAACGATGTACGTCCCATCTACAAATGCATAGCGAACACCAGCCAACTTCGTGATCAGGTCCAGAGCGCTCTGCACCGTTACGTTCCGCAACGTAACGGAGATCGTGCCCTGTACCGTAGGCGCCGTGACGATGTTCGCACCCGACTGCTCCGCAAGTGCCTTCAGGATGATGACAACTTGCGTGTCAACGAAATCAAGCGAAACGCGTCGCTGTGCCGAGGCCGGGCCACCGCCGAGCGTTGAGCCGCTTATCGTCCAAGTGGTCGGCTCAGATACCTTGGGGCCGTCAACCTTGGTCGGGGCGGCAACCTTTACCTGAGCGGTTGTGGTCACTGCATCCGCCTGCGGGGAGGTCGCTGCGCTCTTGCTCGACTTCGAGGCGCGGAGTTGTCTCATCGCCTCGCCAAACATCTTCTCATCTTGCTGCTTTGCAGCCTCGATGAGATCCTCAAGCGGCGTGCAGGCCTTGGAACCGATATTGCTCGTTTCCGGCGTAGCTCCGTCGGCCGTTCCGGTCGTGTTCGCGGTGCTCGTCGCAGGGGTGCCCTTCTTCAGCGCCTGTTGCGCCTTCTCGAACGCTTCCTGGTCCGCCTTTTGTGTGTGTTCGATCAGGTTCACCCCGGTCTTCGCCGGCGTTCCGATCGAGATCTGCCAGCCGTTCTCAGTCTGCGCCATGTTGATGCTCGCTGCGGGGCTTGTCTTGGCCACCACGCGTACGACCGGGGGCTTCGCCGTGAATTGAGCAATCTTCGCGTACGTCACGTTCGGTGCGTTCAGACGAACGAACTCCGCCTTGCCGATTAGCACCGCCTGGAATTCGAGAATGGCGAGCGAACCGCCGTACGCCGTCTGCAGTTTCGGTTTCGGCAGGTTCGTGCCTTTCACCTTGATGATGGCTCCCTCGCCGCTCTTGGCTGCGTCGAACGCCGTGACCTTGCCCGAAGCAAGCGCGAACGACGCCATGAGTGCGGCGAGCAAGAACGTTGCGATTCGTATGCTGTTCTTTCTCACTCTAATTACCTCCCACCCTCTGGGTGATTGTTTTTCCGTCTGCCTGGATCGTCACGGATCCGTTCTGGATTCGGACGACCTTGGCGTTCTGACCTACGTACTCTCCGACCCTGACCATCTTTTGAACGCCGTCGCCGGTTAGGAACACTGCGACGGGCGTCGGTCCGTCCACGAAGCCGATGAGTGTGTAAGAGAACTCCTTGACCGGCGGAAGGGGCTCCCCGCCGGGATTCAGCCCAACCCCCGGGATCGTCGGGTTCCATGGTGGTACTTGGTGTTTATACGGTCTTGTCACGTTCGGCTTTTCGGGCGGGGCTTGCACGATTCGGTTGTTGTTTTCCGAGTCACTTGGGCTCTGCTCGTTGGGCAATGATCCTGGTTGGAATGGGTTTCTCGGTGTTTTCCCCAAGGCATACAGGTTGTCCGCCACGCCTTTATCTTCAGGTTGCTCTGCCGCGTCGTTTTTCTTCGCCTCTTCAGGCTTTGAAACGTTGCTTTTCTTGGGGGCCGGGCTCGAACCAATGAACTGGTACGTGCTAACGGCGACAAGGGCGAGGAACAAAACGCCGATAATGAGTAGTTTTTTCTTGTCTTGCGCCATCAGTTCGACTCCTCCATGTTCTGATTAAGTCCTCGAGATTCCGGACTGAGGTTGATGACCGTCTGCGACTCCTTCTCCGGTTTCTTCGCCGTTGGCACGGTCGGGAACGCGTACACCCGGATGTTGAAGGTCGTTTCGATTGCCGTCAGCACGCGAGTGCGTGCATCCACCCGCGGGTCCACGCTGACGTACTGAACGGACACGATCTTGGGAAACTCTTCCAGATTTCGCAGGAACGACATCGTGCTCTCGAAGCTCCCGAGCACCTTGACCTCTACGTCAATCTCCTCGTACGGCTTCGCGACCTTCTTGTCGACCTCGTCCTTTTTGCCCTTTCTTTCGGGCTTAGGCGGGGCTGGGCGTACGCCTGTAACGCGGAGGTTGCACGCCTCGGCGGTGTACTGGAGGTCCTTGAGCAGCGTCGGCACATACTCGACGGTCGAAACCGTCGTCTCCAGGTGCTTGATCTGTTCCAGCGCGTCGCTGACTCGTTGTGCGGCCATCCGTGCCTGTCGCTCCAGATCGGAGGACGACTCCAGCTCTTGTCGCAATTTCTCGACCCGGGTGGCGTTGTGACGGTAGTTCGTGTACTGCCAGTAGGCTGCGCCGCTGCCAGCCAGCAGGGCGAACACGAACATCAGCGCGAAGACGGTTGGATTAGGACCGCGTACTGTCATTCTTAGTCTCCTTGCTGCTCTCTTTGGAAGTTGGAACATTGCAGACGATTTGGAACTCGAGCCCCTCGCCGTACTGCGTCTTCTTCTCCTCTGTATAGCGAAGGCGAACGTTAGAGATGTCCCCCAGCGACTGAAGACGCAACATGAACTCCCCAACGCTTTCCTGCTGGCCGCTCATGCCTGTCAGTGCAACCTCGACAGGGGCGCTTTCGTCCGAATTGGGAACCGAGCGAACGCCTGTCAGCCATGTGTTCGTAGGCATTACGTAACTCATGGCCTGGAGAATCCGTGTCCAGCGCTCCGTGTCAGTGCGCGCTGTCGTCAGAGTCGTTAACCTCGGCCGGAGTTGGCTAAACGCTTTGTCGCTCTGCTCGATAAGTTCGCGATATGGCTTCAACGCCTCTGATTTCACCTCCAGGTCCCGCGCCTCCCCGCGGAGCGTGATGCTACCGATCAGGAGCATCGCCGTCATCCCGGCGGTTGAAATGGCGGCGCCGAGGAACGCCAGAAACCATAGGCGCGAGGCCTTTAGGCGCTGGCGAAACGCCCTTCTCTGATCGTGGATTAGGTTGATGGTCGGCATCGTTTTATTCTCCTTATGCGGCGACGACCAGCTTTCCGGCGCGCCGCATCGCGAGGCCGATGGCAACGGCATACGCTCCGGCGTCGGCTGGCGGTTCGTGTCCGGCAAAGACGAATCGCGGGTTCTCGAACAGGTTCGGAATCACCGGCGTCATATTTAACTTGTGGCTAATGTATTCGGGAAAGCCCTTCAGTAACGCTCCACCACCCGAGAACATCAGGTGTGTCACCTGCGCGGGTTGCCCGGCTTCGCTTTGCTGAGACTGGAAGTAGTTCAGTGAGCGCCGAATCTCGCGGACAAGCTCGTCCACAATCGGTTGAATGACTCGAAGGGGTGGGTTCTCTTGTGGTCCAGACTTGATCAACTCCGTCAGATCTAGCGACCGCTTGCCGCTCTCTGCATCGTCGCTGCTCATCTTAAAGTAGTTTTGGAGTGCCCCTGTTAGGGCGGTTCCACCAATCGGAATCGAGCGGGTGAGCGAGAAAGCTCCGTGGTCCACGACGGTTACCTCTGTCGTTTCTCCTCCCACGTCAACAAGCGCGACCGTATGGCTTTCAAAGTCGCTGAGGTCGTCCGCTTCAACGAGCGCGCGAAACTGGGCAAACGCTTCAACTTCGACATTCTCAACCTCCAGTCCTGCGCGCTGAACGGCTCGGATCTTGCTTTCGACCATGTCACGGGGGCTGGCAGCGATCAGTACGAGCATCTGCTGATCGTCCGTTGTCCCGACGATCTCGAAGTCAATGTAGCTCTCCTCGATCGAACTCGGCACATAGCGCCCAGCTTCGAATCGAATGGATTTGCGCAGCGAATCCTCGGACATTACGGGCATTCTCACCGTGCGCACAACGACAGCCGGGCCAGCGACCGCGACGTTCGCCATCGAGGCCGAGATGCGCATTTCCCGGATGAGGTCGCGGATGGCATGTCCCAACGCATCGGGGTCCACTACCACACCGTCGGCGACACAGTCTGGCGGGATCGGTGCCTTGCCCAGATGGAGCACACGAAGGGTGCTCCCCGACTGCTCGACCTGCGCCACAGCGAGGGTCGAGTGGCCTATGTCAATGCCAACGTACTTTTCGCTACCAAACAGACTAAGCGACATCTTTGTCCACCTCTGAATTCTCGGTTTTGCGGGAGACTGCTTGCAGGGTCACCCACTCCTCGACCGCTTGCCGCGGGAACTTCCACCGTCCGTCCACGAGGAACGCGGGAATCTCGCCTTCCTCCGCCATGCGAGCGAGCGTGTCGTTCTTGATGCGAAGGAATTGCGAAGCCTCTCGCAACGTCATCACTGAGTGCGCTCCTTGCAGGATGCTCCGAAGCAACAGGTGCATCTGCTCTGGGCTGAGGAACAGCTCGAGGCGCACCACGCTGCCCGCGTTAGCAGTGACGGCAGGGTCAACCGGCTGAGGCACCCCGGATTCAACGCTCAGCGGTGCCTGCGAAGGGGAGAGGGGTTTAGGATCCGTTGGGCTCATGGGAACCTCCTGCTCAGTTGGCTGCGACTCCCTCACGATCGCCTCTGGAGCATCCTTTTGCTGCGTGTCGCGTGATTGCTGGGCAGCCATTCGAATGGCGTCGATCAAATGCATCTCTACGCCACCTCCTCTGCTCCAACGAGGTCCTGGATCACCGAGTGCGTCGTGAAGCCGTCAATGTACTTCAGCTTCTGCATCGCGCCAACCAGCAGCGCGTTGTCCGCAGCCTGGCTGATCAAGCGTGGGGCGCCGCCCGAGTACTTGTGAATCTCGAAGACTGCATCTGGCGTGAATGGGCTGCTCTCACCGGCGAAACCTGCCGTGCGAAGGCGATGCTCGATCATTTCGCCGGTTTCCGTAACGCTCAGCGGCTTCAGCACATACCGAACCGCGATGCGCTGCTGCAGAGCAGGGACTTTCTCAATCTTAGGTTTCAATTCCAACTGCCCGAGCAGAATCAGGCTCATCAGGAACGAGTCGTTCATCTGGCAGTTGAGCAACAGTCGCAACTCTTCAAGCGTAGCGCTCGACTTGATAAGGTGCGCCTCGTCAAGAATCACAACAACTCGCTTTCCTCGTTCGTAGTGCTGGATCAGCACTTCGTGCATCGCTTGCACCAGCACTTGCCGATTCCGGGAAGACGAGGGCGCGCCAAGTTGCGACAAGATCTCGTGCATGATCTGAATCGGGGTCAGAATCGGGTTCACGATCAGCACGACCCTGTGATTCACCGGGTCCAGGTACTCGAGAAGCTTCCGGCTAATGGTCGTCTTGCCCATCCCGATGTCCCCACACAGCATCGCCGCTCCCTTGTTCCGGCTAATGGCGTAATGCAGCATCATCAACGCATCCTCGTGGGCGCGACTCAGGTACAAGAACTTCGGGTCAGGCGTTAAACTGAAAGGTGGCTCAGTCAAGCCCCAATAGGATTCGTACATCCAGTTAGGTCCTCCGGGACGGTGATCCCGGTAAAAGAATCGGATGATTGGGGCAAATCCTGTAGGGCTGTTTGAGATTTCGCCCAGCACCTTCGGTCACAATCCTCTCGTTCCCCCATCGCTTTGAGGGAGGCACTTACCAAAATGCCAGGTTGGATCTGCGCCCCGTCGCCAAACTGCGACGTCCGCCCGCGGGGTGTCGTGGTGGACACCATCGTCGTCCATGCCACGGTACTGAATACCCCCCAGGAGGTCGTGCGCCGATTCGCAGATCCCCGAAGCGGCGTCTCCAGCCACTACACAATTGACAGGGACGGTTCCGTCATTGTGCACGTCGACGAGAGCCTCCGTGCCTGGCACGCCGGCGCGAGCCGCATGCCGGACGGCAGGGTAGCCGCTAACGACTTCTCCATCGGTATCGAACTGGTAAATCGTAACGACGGAAGGGACCCCTATCCGCAACCGCAAGTGGACGCGTTGGTCAGCCTGATCATGGAGGTTTCGACAAGGCACCCGATTCGATATATCGTCTCCCACGCGGAGATAGCCGTACCGCCAGGACGTAAGACCGACCCGTTGGGGCTTGACCTCGACTCCGTACGCCATAGAACGCTGGCGCGTTAGGGAAGCCCCCGCCCGGAACGGGGGCACCATCAACGAACAAAGCAAGAAGCCCCAACCGAGCGAACCGGCTGGGGCTTCTACATTCGCCTGTTACCGCTTCGGTCTGAACCGAGCCGATGGCGTGTCGGGGGCGTCGCGTTGTGGCAGGCTTCCGCCCTCACGGGGCGCAAGTTCCGGTTCGCGAACCTCTTGGCGCAGCGGTCGCTCGTTGTGCTCCCGCCTGCGAGGCCCCCTGCTCTCGCGGTCCCTATCGCGGTCGCCGCCGTCCCGTCCTCTAGCGCCCTGGCCGCCGCGGCGGTCATTCTTTTCGTGTCGCGGGCGTGAACTACGGGGTCGAGGAGCGCCAGGTTCGGCGCTCTCGTTCTCACCGAGCGCTTCGAGAGTCTGCGCAAGGCCGAGCGCAGTGAGGTTCACACGACCCATTGCGTCAATCTCGTGGATTCGCACGCGAATCACGTCGCCGGGCTTGACAACCTCTTCGGGATGTCGGACACTTCGCGGCGAGAGCTGGTCGTTTGGCACCATTCCCTCCTTTCCTGGGAGGTATTCGACCATCGCGCCGCGCCCGAACAGGCGGGTGACGACGCCTTCGTACTCTTCGCCAACTTCAGGCGTGGTCATGAGTCCTTTGATCGTGCGCATTGCCCGTTCAGCGCTCTCGCTGTTCGTGGCAAGGATGAATACGCGTCCGTCGTCTTGGATGTCGATTTCAGCACCGGTTTCCTGTTGGATGCGCTTCACCGTGCGCCCGCCGGGTCCGATGAGTTCGCCCGCACGCGTCGGATCAATCGTAACGACGTTGATCCGCGGTGCATTCGGGTTGAGCTCGCGACGACGCTCTGGGAACGCTTCTTCGATTCGGTCGAGGATAAACAGCCGCGCCTCACGCGCCTGGTCGAGCGCCGCCTCGAGCACCTGGTCAGGAATCCCCCCTATCTTGGTGTCAAGTTGGAGCGCAGTGATGCCTTCGCGCGTGCCTGCGACCTTGAAGTCCATGTCGCCGCAGAAGTCTTCCATGCCCTGGATGTCCGTCAGGACCGTGTACTTTCCATCTTCGCTGATGAGCCCCATGGCGATGCCTGCCACGGGCGCCTTGAGCGGCACTCCGCAGTCGAGCAGCGCAAGGGTGGACCCGCAAACGCTGGCCATGCTGGTTGAGCCGTTTGATTCGAGCACCTCGCTGATTAGGAGCATCGTGTAGGGGAACTCGTCAACGCTGGGCAGGACGGCGAGCAGCGCGCGTTCCGCAAGCGCTCCGTGTCCGATTTCGCGTCGTCCAGGCCCGCGCATGGGTCTGGTTTCGCCCGTGGAGTAGGGCGGGAAGTTGTAGTAGTGCATGTACCGTTTGTCTGGCACATCCTCCAACCCGTCCATGATTTGGGAATCGCCGGGCGCACCGAGAGTGACGACGGTCATCACTTGCGTTTGTCCACGAGTGAAGAGTCCAGAGCCGTGCACCTTGGGCAATAGTCCAGGCTCGCACGAGATCTCGCGGATGTCCCGCGTGCCGCGCCCGTCAGGCCGCACGCTCTTGTGCACAATGAGCGATCGAACGGTCTTCTTGATGAGCTTGTCCATCGCAAGAAGCACGTCCTTCTGCTTTGATTCGGAGTCGGCAAACGTGGTGGCGGAGAGCCTCTCGTATGCCTCCTCCATCAGCGCTTGCAGGGCACCCTCGCGGGCCTGCTTGTCGGGGTTGACAAGCGTCTGCTCGACGCGCGCGCCGTACTCCTTGGTGACGACTTCCATCACCTCTGGGTTGACCTGGAAGAGGGGTACCGTCGTCTTCGGTTTGCCGTGCTTCTTGGCGAATGCCTCGATCTGTTCGGCGATGATGCGAATGAAGCTGTGACCCCACCGCATCGCTTCGATCATGACGGACTCGGGCACTTCGGACGCGCCTGCCTCGACCATGATGATGTTGTCCTTGCTTCCCGCTAGGACCAGGTCCAATTTACCGTCAAGAATCTGCTGTACACTGGGGAACAGAACTAACTCGTCGCCTTCCATGCCTACGCGAACGGCGCCTATCGGTCCTTCCCAGGGAATATCGCTCAGGGCCAGCGCGGCAGAGACGGCGTTGATGGCAAGAACATCCGATGGGTCTTCCTGCGACATAGCGAACGGCATGGCGATACACTGGACGTCGTTGCGCATCCCGTCGGGGAAGAGAGGTCTCACCGGCCTGTCAATCAGCCGAGAGGTAAGTACAGCCTTCTCCGAGGGCCTGCCTCCACGTTTGATGAACCCGCCTGGTATTTTGCCGACGGCGTACTTTCGCTCTTCATAGTCGCAAGTTAGCGGGAAAAAGTCAAGTCCTTCTCTCGGCTGGCTACTCATCGTCGCGGTGCCCAGCACCACGGTTTCGCCCATGCCGAGGAGGACAGCGCCGTTCGCTTGCTTTGCGACACGGCCGGTTTCAATCGAGAGCTCTTTGCCCCCGACCTCGAAACTGATGGTTTCGATCATTTTGCCTCCTTATTGAGGCTTTTGTTCTCGTATGCCGAGTTCCTGAATCAACGCGCGATACCGATCGATGTCTCGCTGGCGTAGATAGCGCTCGAGCCGGCGTCGCTTGCCGACCAACTTCAGCAGCCCCAGCCGGGAGTGGAAGTCTTTCTTGTTCGTTCGCAAGTGCTCCGTGATCTGTCGAATCCGCTCTGTGAGGAGCGCGATCTGAACTTCAACCGAGCCCGTGTCGGTATCCGACGTCCGGTACTTCTCGATAACCTGCTGTTTGACTTCCTCGGGAAGCGGCATACTGCGTGACAAAAGCCCCTTGTTTGTTTTAGTTTCTCGAGCCCCAGCAGGATTGCCGCTCTATGCAGCCGCCTCGTCAGCAGCTCCGTACAACGGCGACCTGTGCTGAGACTCTCCACGCACTCTACCCCGTCCAGGTGGCAAAAAGCAAGGGGTTTAGGGTTGTTCTCCTTCCTATTTGGAGGTAGTTCGCCTCCGGGACGCCCAATGCAACCAGGCCAGGCCGACGGTCCCGGCTACCGAGCTTGCGGTCAGCACGCCAAGCTTCGCTTCGGGCAGGTCCTCCGGGGAGAGGCCGAGGTTCGCGATGAACAGGGACATGGTAAACCCGATCCCGCCCAGGATGCCCGCCCCGACCAGCTGCCTCCAGGTGACGTTGCGCGGCAGATCGGCAAACCCCAGCCGGACCGCCAGCCAGGAAAACAGGGAGATTCCGATCCCCTTGCCTGCCGCCAAGCCGAAAGCCCCCCCAAGAAATACTGGGTGGGCAAGGGCCTCAAACCCCATCCCTGACAAAGCGACGCCTGCGTTCGCCAACGCGAACAGCGGCATGATGGCGTACGAGACCCACGGGTGAAGGGCGTGCTCCAGCCGAATGAGGGGCATGCTGGCACTCTCTGCGGCACGTTCAACCTCGCCGAGCAGGTAGTGTCGGCGCTCGGTAACCGGCGCGTCGTCGGACGGGTTCTCTCGTTCGATACGGTTGAGCTGTCGGCGGACCAGGCCGAGGAACTGTTTCGTCCTCATCCGGAAATTCATCGGAATGAAGAACGCCAGCAAGACGCCCGAGACGGTCGCGTGGATGCCGGAGAAGTACGTAGCTTGCCAGAGGAATACGCCGAGCACCAGGTACGGTACCAGGCTGCGAACTCCCCCGATGTTGAGCAGCGCGAGCAGCAGGCAGATAGCGCCCATGGCGGCGAGCGCGTTCAAGTTCAAATCGTTGCTGTAAACGAGCGCGATGATGATGACAGCCCCGATGTCATCGGCGATGGCGAACGCTGTGAGGAATACCTTCAGCGCCAGTGGCACTCTGTTGCCCAGCAGCGTGATGACGCCAAGCGTGAACGCGATGTCTGTCGCCACTGCGATGCCCCACCCGCCCTCGGTCGGCAGTCCCTTATTGAATATGAGGTAGATGAGTGCGGGGACAACCATGCCGCCGGCGGCTGCCATCAGGGGAAGCGCAGCGCGCCGGACCGTTGACAGCTCGCCCATCACGAACTCTCGCTTGATCTCCAGCCCCACAAGCAGGAAGAAAATCGCCATGAGCCCGTCGGAGATGACGTCGTGAAAGCTCATACTGAACACGTAGGTGTCGAACCCGACGACCAAGGGGCGCTTCCAGAGGTGGAAGTACTGCTCGCTTAGCGGAGAGTTCGCCCAAGCCATGGCAATCAAGGCAACGGTGATGAGCAAGATGCCCGACGAGGCTTGTAGCTTCGTGAACTCCAGGATCGGCCGGACAAAGGGTATCTGCCGAATCGGCGGAGTCTCAACGTGAAACTTGCTCTCCGGTATGGGCTTCGACACTCGCAGAAGCCTACCCCGTGCGCAAACCCACCCGGAAGGAGAAAGACGTTGCAAATCTTGCATCACCTCGGCAGAATCACGAGGGCGGTCAAGCGGTTCTTGATTTTAGTGTTTCGCAGGATAATGCGTGAGGTTCCAGCCATCTGGTTACCTAAGGTCATGCTTGCTGCACAAGGTGGCTTAACTTCCTCGCGTTCCTCCTCGGGAGGGCATCGCGACGGCTCGCCGGAGGCTCGCCCTCCCTGGCTGGTATGCGGCTGGCAACAAGGGAGGGCGAACGTCTTCGCGAGCCGTTTTTTGATGGCGATGGTTTGGTGTTCGCGAGACGCTCACGCTCCCTGTGTTCGCGAGACGTCCACGCTCCCTATGTTGAAGGGAGGGCGAGCGTCCCCGCGAGCAAGGCTTCTTGATGTTGATAGCCTCGCCCTACCGGTCAGCACCGAGGTGCAGCGCCAGCGATGCGGTCGCGCCTGGGGCTTAGCCGCCGTCAACTCGCATCCCCACCGACACAACGGGTAGACACGCTGACATGGCGATCGGCGTCGGTCTGGTTGGGTATGGCGCGCGGTTTCAAATGGGAAGGCATCACGCCGAGCATGTGCACGCCGTCGAGGGAATGGAACTGCGCGCGATCTTCGACGTGCTCCCTGAGCGTCGGGAGGCGGCGCGAGAAGAGCAGCCAGCCGCGGTGGTCTGTGATTCTTTCGAGCAGCTCCTTGAGCGTGAGGATGTGCGCCTCGTTGTGCTGGTCACACCTCACGATACGCACGCCAGGCTGAGCATACAAGCCAGCCGCGCGGGCAAAGACGTCTTGACTGAGAAGGTGATGTGCCTTAGCGTGGCGGAGGCGGACGCCATGATCGATGCCGCGACGGAGGCAGGGCGAATGCTGAGCGTCTATCAGAACCGCCGTTGGGACGGGGACTACCTGCTCGTGCGCTCGGTGATCAAATCTGGCGTTTTAGGCGCGGTGTTTCAAATC
Source organism: Armatimonadota bacterium (assembly GCA_040289295.1). Classification (GTDB taxonomy): domain Bacteria; phylum Armatimonadota; class Fimbriimonadia; order Fimbriimonadales; family ATM1; genus J051. The sequence goes on along the minus strand of PSLA01000001.1, from coordinate 58,768 downwards.
GAATCTTCGGTCAACGGGCACTGGTTTCCGGTGGGCTGGCGCGGCAGCAAGGAGCATGGTGGTGGCATGCTGTACGATTGGGGCGCTCACTTGGCCGACCAACTGGTCCAATTGATGAATCCGGTGAAGCCGAGGCTGGTTTTCGCTACCCAGCACTACGGTGGCCACGAGGGGGTAAACGTTGAGACACAGACCACGGTTAGCATCACGTTCGAGAACGACGTGGTCGCGCAGTTCGACGTAGGGTGCGTCAGCCACCTCTCTCGACCGCGCTGGTTGGTTCGAGGAGAGGACGCGGCTCTCAGGATGGAGGGTTGGGATACTGCGCTCGTCCGTGGCGCGATTCGCGGCAGCCTTTCGGGAGATCTCACTTTGAAGGCGCCGGAGTCCACTTGGCGCACGGTCTATGAGAACGTTCGCGACCATCTTCTGGATGGCAAGGAACTCGCCGTCAAGCCCGAGGAAGTGCGGTGCAGCATTGCGATCCTCGAGGCTGCGAGGCAGAGTGCCGCCACGGGTGAGACGGTTCGGTTGTTCGAGTAGAGGAAACCCGCGAGCGCGATGCGGACGTTCGAACAAGCATGACTTCCCGACGCCCCGGATGGAGTAACCTATCGTCTGAATTGGCTCGCTACGTTCGAATCGCCCTCCTCTTCCTGTTTGCGCTTGCCGCGTTGGGCAGCGCCGTTGCCCAGCAAGCCAAAGCCAACCTTCGCTTTGACGTCAGGTCCGCGAAGCCAGGTGCGGTCGTGCCCGGCGTTGTGGAAGTCAGGATTCCTACCGGTCTGCATGCGAACCAGAACCCACCAAACGTCGACGGGTTCATTCCGGTGAGCATTTCGCTGAAGACCGGAGGCACGCTGGTCTCCGCTGAGTACCCAAAGGGCAAGATGAAGACGTTCGGCTTCAGCGACGAGCCGCTGGCTGTCTACGAGGGCAACATCCGCATCCCGATTCGGGTGCGCCTGCCCGCAAATGCCCAAGGCGAGGTGCCTGTTGAGGTCGCCGTGCAGGTACAAATGTGCGACGACTCGTCCTGCTTCCCACCGGACATCGTTACCGCAAGCGCGTCGCTAACGATAGAGCGGGATGAGACGCCGCTGACGAACACCGGCTCGTCACGTGCGGGCGATACCGCGCCACCGAAGCACCCGCCGGCGCAAGACAGGGAGGACGTCTTGCGGGATGACACGCCCGTGTCGAGCAACGACCAGCGGTTCGACATGGAGGATGGCGCTGCGCCGGGCTTGTACCCACAGGTGGATGCTGCACCAGCGGAAACCGTAGAGACGCAGGAGCGGCCAACTGTTAGGGACCCGCTCGCGGGCGTTGACCGCTACCCGAGTCGGGCCGGCGAGGTGCCGCTCGACGAACAAGGGCAGGCAACGAACACAGGGTTCTTGGCACTACTCCTCGCTGGTTTCCTCGCCGGACTGCTGCTGAACCTCACTCCATGCGTCTATCCGCTCATTCCGATAACGCTCTCGTTCTTCAGCCAGCAGGCGAGGGAAAGCACCGGCGGCAAGTTCGCGCTCGGCGTGTCGTACATGCTCGGCATCGCGCTCAGCTTCGGGGTGTTCGGAGCGGTGTCGGTTCTGGTGGGAAAGGGGTTCGGCACGCTGTTCCAAAGCCCGTGGTTCAACTTAGGCGTGTTCGCCTTGCTGTTTGGTCTTGCACTTTCCATGTTCGGCGTGTACGAAATCCGACTGCCTGGCTTCCTGCAGAAACAGTTGCGCGGGCGTTCCGGTACGGCCGGTGCGTTCATGATGGGGTCACTACTTGGTGTCGGGGCGGCCCCGTGCGGTACCGCGCTCATCGCCGCGCTTGCGATCGTGGTCGCGCAGCAGGGAAGTTTCCCGTTGGGGATCTCAGTATTCACCGCGATCGGTCTTGGGCTTGGCTTGCCTTATGTGTTCCTTGCGGTCGCTGGCGCTCAGCTTCCGCGCTCCGCAGACTGGCTCACAACGCTGAAGCGCATTATCGGCCTGGTTATCGTCCTATTCGCAGTAACGCGCTACCTCGGTCCGGCGATGCAAGGGTTGAGCGCAAACATCCCGTACGTCGCAACGCTGTGGGTCAACGCTGTGGCGTTCTTCGTTTCGGCTGCGTATCTTCTTTGGTTCGACCGGTCGTTCTCATCAAAGATCGTTGCCTTTGTGCGCACAGTTGCGATTCTGTTCATGGCTTGGTACGGTTCTGGTTACATCAACGACGCGACAAAACCTCCGCCTGAAGGGATCAAGTGGGAGCCGTTCACGATCGAGGCTTTCGAACAGGCGGTGGGAAGCGGAACACCCGTGGTGGTAGACGGTACGGCGAACTGGTGCGCGGCATGCATGGAAATCGAACACAAGACGTTTACCGACCCGGACGTCATCCGAGCGATGCGCGGCGTTCGCGCCTTCAAGATGGATCTCTCGACCGGTGTGGATGCCGCATATCAGAAGGCAACGCAGGAGCACTTCGGCTGGCAGTCACTGCCGCATATCCGGTTCTACGACCCGCAGGGAAGGCTGACGCATATCCAGAAGGAGTTTATCGATGCGGAGGGCTGGCTGCGACTGCTGAGGGACGCGGGGGCGATACCTTAGGCATGGACGTGAAGAGCGTTGACGTTGCAGGCGTACCGATCGGCGGAGGGCATCCGGTCATCATCGCGGGGCCCTGCCTCGCCGAGAGCTGGGACGTCTGCGCACGCGTTGTAGAGAAGATGAAAAGTTTGTGCTCGGTGCTCTCGGTGGGCTACATCTTCAAGGCGTCGTTTGATAAGGCGAATCGCAGCAGCGTCTCCACTCCGCGTGGCCGAGGGATGGATGCGGGGCTCGAACTGCTGGCAAGAGTGAAGCGGGAGTTCCACGTGCCGACGACGACCGACGTGCACCTGCCGGAACAAGCCAAACCGGTCGCACAGGAGGTTGATCTCTTACAGGTCCCCGCATTTCTTTGTCGGCAGACAGACCTCTTGGCTGCCTGCGCGGAGACCGGCGCGCCGGTGAATGTGAAGAAGGGGCAGTTCCTGGCGCCAGAAGACGCAAAGCACATCGTGGGCAAACTCGAGGCCGCAGGCGCACAGGGGATCGTCCTCACGGAGCGTGGAACAACGTTCGGTTACCACGCGCTCGTTGTCGACATGGCAGGGGTGCCTGTGTTGCGCTCGTTCGGCTGGCCGCTGTGCTTCGACGCCACACACAGCGCCCAACGGCCAGGAGCAGCAGGCACGCAGTCGGGTGGCAATCGCGACGCGATTCCGGCGCTCGCTCGCGCGGCTGCCGCGGTGGGGATTGACGCCTTGTTCCTGGAAGTTCACCCAGAGCCCGAGAAAGCTCTTTCCGATAGCGCGACGCAATGGCGCCTTGCCGATGCCGAAGCATTGCTCAGGGACGTGCTGCGAGTCTGGAAGGCTCGCGGCTGACCTGGTGGGCGGCTCTCGCTCCCTACCTCACGCACCAGGGAGCGTGAGCGTCTTGCGAGCACCAGAGGACCGCCATCAAAGAACTGCTCGCGGGGACGCTCGCCTTCCCTCGGCGGCTGTCTGCCGATGATCAGCCGCCGAGCGCGCGGAGCATCTCGACAATCTCGCTGTCATTGGGGAAGCGATCGCGAGCCTGCCGCAAGACGGCGATGGCCTCGTCCTTTCGCCCCAGTTCCCTGAGGTAGCCCGCCTGCTTGAGAACGTAGCGTGAGTCGTTCGGCAGCGCAACGGCGAGTAGCCCGTAGGCTCGAGCGGCTCGCTGGGGGTCCTGCGCCGCCTCGGCTGCTTGGGCATACACCTGGAGCACTTCCACGTCGGAGGGGGCCAGGTCAACAGCTCGGTCAAGTGCCTCCAGTGCGCCTTTTCCGTCGTTGTTCAACGCCTTGGCTCGTGCCAAGCCGAAGAAAACAGCCATCTCGTTTGGATGGTCCTTCGCTGCTCGCTCGAGGCGCGCAATGGCGGCTGCGATGGCCTTCTTGCGCGCTTGTGCGTTCACATACGCGACAACCATAGGCAGAGAAAACAGCCCTCGCTCAACGAGGTCTTCCGTCACGGTGGCGATGACATCAGGCCTTTGCGCTTTCAGCGCCGCTTCTTCGAGCAGTCGGAAGTATTGAAAGTCTTTGTAGAGATGTCTGCCACCGGGGAGCAGGAGGTCAATCGCAGCATCGGGTCGGTGTCGGTCCACCAGCGCGCGTCCACCGGCGAGATAGCCCCGAGGGTCGGTCGGGGCGATGTGCGTTATCCCCTTGAAAACAGTCAGCGCTTCGTCTAGTCGCTCCGAATCGGCGAGGTACTGCGCGTGAACCACAAACAGGTCCACATCCTCTTTGTGTTGATCTCGGAGACGCGCGAACATCGCGTCGGCTTGCTCCGGTTTGCCTGCGGCTGCCCACTCCATCGCGGCGAAATAGTACGGCCCCTTTGAACCTTGCAACTCAGCGAGGCGGATCCACTCGCGTGCCGACTCTTCGTGGCGCTGCAACCGGCTCAGCATCCGCGCGCGTCCCTTTATCGCTTCCAGGTTGCCAGGTAGCGCCGCAAGCATCCGGTCATACACAACGAGCGCGGCGTCGGGGCGTTGCGGCTCCTGAATCGTCGCCAGCAACGACCAGCCTCGTTCGGAGTTGGGATACTTGCGCACAAGCGTTTCGAGCACGCGAATCGCCTCTGCGGCGGACTGTTGCTTACGATAGCACAAAGCAAGGTAGAGGTACAGTTGCTCGCTTTCGACGCCTCGTGCGAAGGCGGCGTTCAGGCGTTCGATGGCTGTCCCGACGTCTCCGCTTCCCAGAAACGCCTGCGCCAGCATGCCGAGCGCCTCTTTGTCGTTGGGCCGAATTCTCAGATAGAAGTCCGCGAGCACTCCGACTTCCGACCATGCTTCTCGTTTTAGGAGAATCTGGAGAAGAATTGGATAAGCCTCGGGCTGCTCCGGTGCATTCGCGATCCAGTTGCGTAGAATTACCTCCTCCGCGTGGGACTTGTTCTGTGCGCGGGCGACCTCGAGCGCGAGAAGGTACGCCTCCCGCCACCGCGGGGCAACGCGCATCGCCATGTCCGCGTCTCGCTCTGCTTCCTTGTATCGCTTCGAGAGGAGGTGCAGTCGCGATCGCGCCGCCAGAGCGCGCGTGTCGTCCGGTCGGCTCTCGAGTGCCTCATTGAGCGCGCGAAGCGCCTCGCTATGCCTCTGGAGGGCTTGAAGAACCTCCGCGCGAGCCACCGCCAACGACAGTCGGTCTACCCCACGACCCTGCGCCGCATCCAACACACTCAGGGCATCTTCAGCACGGCTCAGCGTCAGCAGTGCCCGCGCATGCTGCTCGGCGATCTCGGCGTTGGTCGGAAAGCGAGAATACGCCGACTCGCACAGTTCCGCAGCCTGTTGTGGGTTGCCCATGGCAATCAGAACGCGGGCCTCTCCGAGCACGGGCGCTGGGTCGCCAGGGCTCAGAAGCGCTGCGTCCCTGTAGGCGTCCGCCGCCTCCGCGTGCTTGCCGAAGGCGACGAAGATCGCGGCAGCCTGCATAGCCAGGTCAAAGCGCTTCGGCGCCAGGCTCTTTGCTCGGCGCGCGGACGCGGTGGCAGCCCCGTCGCCTATCGAGGCCTCCACTCCGGCACGCAGGCTCCAGTACTCCGGAACGTTTGCCCCAGTAGCCTCCGCCGGTCGCAGAACCTCCAGTGCCGTCAGCGGCTCGTTGAGCAGCAGGTACGCGTTGGCGAGTGCCATCCGCGGCTCCAGGCGATTCGGCTCAGCCTCCAGCGCGTCGTTGGGCTGCCCGGTGCGGATCAGCAGCGCTCCGAGGTTGTAGAGTGCGATGAACTCGTCGGGGTGCTCGCGCAAGTAGGCGCGATAAAGCCGTATCGCCTCCGCCGTCTTCCCCTCATGCTCCGCGGCTCGTGCTTCGGCGAGCAGGTCTTGCAGGCATGTAGGGCGCTCGCCACAACGCTTTCGCAAAGGGGGAGGGGGACCCTCTGCTGCCGTCGTTAGGGCGAAAAGCTCCCTCACCCCAGCCCTCTCCCAGAGGGAGAGGGGGGGCTCCCTCACCCCGGCCCTCTCCCAAAGGGGGAGGATTGGGGTGATAAGAAGGTATACGGCGACCGCGAGGCACATCATTGGAAGCATACCATCATCGGAGGTTGAAGTACTTCGCGTCCGGATGGTGACAGATGATCGCACTGGTGCTTTGCTCCGGCACGAGCATGAACTCCTCGGTCAGCTCGACACCGATCTCTTCGGGCCCGAGCAGGCGGAACAACGTCGCTTGGTCTTCGAGGTTCGGGCATGCTGGATAGCCGAATGAGTAGCGGCATCCTCGATACTTCACGCTGAACAGCAGCCGGATTTCGTCTGGGTCTTCGTCCGCGATGCCAAGCTCTTGTCGAATTCGCTTGTGCCAGTACTCCGCAAGCGCTTCCGCTGTTTCGACGCCCATGCCGTGAACGAGAAGATAGTCCTCGTACTGACCTTCTGCGAACAACTTGCGTTCCAGCTCGGTCACCTTGCTTCCGATGGTAACAAGGTGGAAGGCTGCGACGTCCATCCTGCCCGAATCTTTGGGCGCGAAGAAGTCCGCGATACACAGCCTCCGATCGGTGGCTTGCCTTGGAAAGGTGATGCGCTCGAACTCTTCGCGCGTTTCCGGGTCGTAAAGGATGAGGTCGTTCCCTTCGCTTTGTGCAGGGAAGTAGCCATAGACGACGCGCGGATCGAACACATCGCGGAGCTCCTTCTTCAGCCGCTCAAACCTCGGCGCGGCCGTCTCCTCAAGGTACTTCTGGAACTCGGGGTTGCTCATCTCCTTGGGTCGCCTGAAGCCCCATTGGCCGCGGAACAAAGCGATTTCGTTGATGTACTCGTAGACGTCTTCGATGTTGATGTCCGTTGCAACGCGTCTTCCAAGGAAAGGCGGCTCTGGAATCGGCACGTCCTTCGCCACGTCGCTCGTTACGCCGTCAAAGACATAGAACCTCTCGGTGTCCGACGAAACGCGGTGACTGGGGACGGAGCGCTGCGGCGTCGTCGGCTTGGGCTCCTCTTCAACGAGTTGCGCGTCGTCGCCGCCTGCGATCGCCTTCATTAGCTTAAGGCCTTCGAAGGCGTCCTGCGCGTACCACACCTTCCCCTTATACAGAGAGCGTAAGTCCTGTTCCACGTAACCTCGCGTGAGCGCCGCTCCTCCGAGTAGCACAGGGTAGTGGTGCTTGCCTAGTTCGTTCATCTCGGCGAGGTTGTCTTTCATCACTACCGTGCTCTTGACCAGCAGCCCGCTCATGCCGATAGCCTGCACCTTATGTTCCTCGGCGGCCTGAAGGATGGCGCTGAGAGGTTGCTTGATGCCGATATTGACGACGCGAAAGCCGTTGTTAGAGAGGATGATATCCACGAGATTCTTCCCGATGTCGTGCACGTCTCCGGCGACCGTGGCCAGCACGATGGAGCCGCGTTCGCCTCCTTCGACTTTCTCCATTTTCGGTTCCAGATGCTTCACTGCCGCTTTCATTACTTCAGCGCTCTGCAGCACGAATGGCAGTTGCATCTTGCCCTCACCGAACAGGTCTCCCACAACCTTCATGCCATCGAGTAGGATGTCGTTGATGATCTGGAGAGGCGTGTGCGTCTGAAGCGCCTCATCCAGGTCACGCTCGAGGTCCTTCTTGGTGCCATCAATGATGTGTCGCTTCAAGCGCTCCTCGATCGGCAGCGACTCAAGCTTCTCAGACTCCATGCGCTGCTCGACGTTCTCAAACAGGGCCATGAACTCGACGAGAGGGTCTGACTCCTCGGTGCGCTCGTTGAACACCAGCCGCCGCGCGACCTCCCATACCTCTTTGTCAACCTGGTGCTCGGGCATGATGCGCGCGGAGTGAACGATCGCGCTCGTTAGCCCCGCCTCGAGGGCGTAGTGAAGGAACACAGAGTTCAGGATGTGCCTGGCGTGAGGCTTCAATCCGAAAGAAATGTTGCTGACGCCGAGAAGCGTGTTCACCCTCGGGTACTTCCGCTTGATTTCGCGAATCGCCGCGATGGTCTCGATCCCGGCGCTGCGGAACTCGGCGTCGCCTGAGCCGAGAGTGAAGGTGAGCGCATCAATGAACACGTCCTCGTCCGGTATGCCGAACCTTCGCGTCCACTCGAGGATGCGGTCTGCGATGGCGACCTTTCGCTCCTTGGTTTTTGCCATGCCCTTTTCGTCAATCGTCAGGCCAACGACTGCCGCACCGTACTTGCGACACAGCGTCAGCACCTTCTCGGTGCGCGCGTCGCCATCCTCGAAGTTGATCGAGTTGATCACCGGCTTGCCGGGGAGGCGCTTTAGCGACGCCTCGATGACGTTCACCTCCGTGGAGTCGATCATGATCGGCACAGTTACCTGTCGAGCGAATTCGAAGAGCAGGCGGTCCATGTCCCTCGCCTCATCCCTGCCCACGTAAGCGGCGCAGACGTCGAGCACGTGCGCACCCTCACGCTCCTGCTCGCGCGCCATCTCGGTGAGTGCTTGCCAGTCCTCGGCAGCAAGCAGCTCGCGGAACATCTTGCTTCCGTTCGCGTTCGTCCGCTCGCCAACGATGAGGAAGGACGGAGATTGGTCGTACGGCTGGAACTGATATAGCGACGAAAGGCCGACCAGCGGCTCGACTGCGTCACGCTTCGCTGTTGTGAGGCCAGCGACTGCCTCCGCGACCGCCTCTATGTGCTTTGGCGTCGTGCCGCAGCAACCCCCCACCAGGTTTACGCCGAACTCCGACACGAATCGCCGGTGGAAGGTCGCAAGCTCTTCCGGCGTAAGCTTGTAGACCGCTTCACCTTTCTCCATGACGGGCAATCCGGCGTTGGGCTGGACCGAGATAAAGCCCGGCCAGTGTTTGCTGAGTGCCCGAACGTGCGGCACCATCTCTTCGGGCCCGGTAGCGCAGTTCAAGCCGAGGCAAATGACATATGGGAACGCTGATACAGCGTTAATAACCGCCAGGATGTCGGACCCCATCAGCATCGTACCGGTCTGCTCCATGGTCACCTGCACGAACACCGGCAGGGTCTTACTCGTCTCTTCCATTGCTTCGGCAACGGCGACTAACCCCGCCTTCGCGTGCAGCAGGTCTTGCAGCGTCTCTAGCAGCAAGCCATCCACGCCGCCGCGGATAAGTTCGATGAAGGCAGAGCGATAGCTCTCCACGACGTCGTCAAACGAGACGTTGCCCAGCGTTACCAAGCGCGTGCCGGGGCCGATGCCGCCCAGCACGAACCTTGGCTTATCGGGCGTACTGAAGCGATCCGCCTGCTCGCGGGCAATCCTCGCGGCCGCGGCAGAGATCTCTTCAAGCTTGTCACCGACGTCGTACTCGTCCAAAACATAGCGTATTGCGCCGAACGTGTTCGTTTGGATGACATCAGCGCCTGCTTCGAGGTACTTGCAGTGAATCTCGGCGATTACATCCGGGCGAGAAAGGTTGAGGTACTCGTTGCAGCCGTCGAGCCCATCGAAGTCCTCAGTGGTGAGGTTGGTGGCTTGGATTTGGGTTCCGGCGGCGCCATCGCAGATAAGCACGCGCGATTGCATCGCGCGCACTATCTCAGATTGTTCGCCTGCTGTAAGCCATTCCTTCACTTACACCAATTATGGCATACGCGGCAGGTAAGCCAGCCAAGGCATAATGCGCGCCATGTTTCGGATTGCGGTTCTTCCCGGCGACGGCATCGGTCCCGAAGTCGTCGCGGAGGCTGTCAAAGTTCTGCGCGCCACGAGTAACGACCTTGCAATGACGGAGGCGCCGGTCGGTGGCGCAGCGATAGACGCCGTGGGTGAGCCACTGCCGCAAGAAACATTGCGACTGTGTCGCGACAGCCACGCCGTTTTGCTGGGCGCAGTCGGTGGCCCGAAGTGGGACAACCTGCAACCGCCCTCCAGACGGCCCGAAGTCGGCGCGCTCCTCCGACTGCGGCAGGAGTTGCACCTCTACGCCAACTTGCGTCCGGCCCGTATCTTTCCCAGCTTGATGGACGCTTCACCCGTCAAATTCGGTCCGAGCGGGCCGATTGACCTCATCGTGTGTCGCGAGTTAACCGGAGGTATCTACTTCGGCCGGCCGCGCGAGCGCCGAGACGGTGGGGAGGTTGCGGTTGATACGTGTGTGTACTCGCGAACGGAGGTTCGACGCATCGCCGAGCGCGCGTTCGACATTGCAGACCGGCGACGAAAAAAGGTGACGACCGTGGACAAGGCAAACGTCCTCGAGACGAGCCGCCTGTGGCGTGAAGTCGTTGGAGAGATAGCGCAAGCGCGCCCGAACACGGAGCATGAGTTCATGTTGGTTGACAACTGCGCGATGCAACTCGTTCGTGACCCAGGACAGTTTGATGTCATCCTCACGGAGAACATGTTTGGCGACATTCTGAGCGACGAAGCGGCACAGGTTACAGGCTCGCTCGGAATGTTGCCCAGCGCGTCACTCTCAGACGCTGACAAGCGCTCTGCCACAGTCTTCGGTCTCTATGAGCCAGCGCACGGCTCGGCGCCGGACATCGCCGGGCAGGGCATAGCAAACCCGCTCGCAACCATCCTTTCCGCCGCGATGATGCTCCGGTTCTCCTTCAAAATGGATGAAGAAGCGGACGCAATCGAGCGCGCCGTCGAACGCACGCTCAACGACGGCGTGCGCAGTCGGGATCTCGGCGGCTTTGCATCAACATCTGAGGTTGGCGATGCGGTTGTCGCTCGGCTGAAATGAAGCGCCTGGCATTCGATGCTCTTTGCACCTCGACGGTCGTAAGCGAGGCGCAGGCGTTGGTTGGAGCGCAGGTAACAGGCGTCGGCGCGCACGGTAAAGCCGCAATCGCGCTGGTGCTGCGGCGCGATGCCGAACGCGGCTTGCTGATTCTCTCGGCGGCGGCGGAGTACCCATGCGCCTTCGTCTCACGCGAGCGCATAGCCCTTGCAGATTCGGAGTTCAGCGATCGCTTGGCGCATCGCCTGAAGGGAAGGACCTTGTCTGCCGTTCAGCAGATCGGCTTCGATCGCGCAGTCGAGATAACCTTGGATCACGGGACGCTTCGGCTGTACGCCTTTCTGTTCGGAGTACACGCGAACCTGGTGCTTGCTTCGGAAGAAGGCAAGGTTATCGCAGCGCTTCGCAAGGCGGATGCGTTCCGCGCCGGTTCTCCCCTAACACACCAACAGCCAAGGGTCGCCTCGCTGCAACAGGCACTCGAGAGGCGCGATGCAGGCGGTTCTTGGGCGCTCAAACTCGCGTTTGATCAGCACGATCACCAAGCTGTGCTCGACGCCGTCAGACACGCGTCGGGCTACATGCATCCTGAAGGAGCGTACCCCCTGCCGTTTCACCAGTCCGCGGAGCGGCGTAAGTCGTTTTCAAGTGCGGTCGCCGAACTGTTTGCGACCGTCGAGCGCGAGAGGGCAGAGAAAGAGCGAGAAAAGGCGGTGGCGCTCCTCCAGAAGGAGATCAAAGGCAAGGAACTGGCGCTACGCCAAGTGCAGGTCGCCCTTGACGCTGGCGACCGCGCGCGCGAACTTCAGGTCCAAGCGGAGTTGCTCCTCGCGTACCAGCATCAGGTGAAGGAGGGGGCTGCGGAGCTTCGCACCGTTGGATATGAAGGCGAAGAGGTCGTAATACCTCTCGACCCAACATTGTCGCCCGTTGCGAACGCAGAGCGCCTCTTTAGCAAGGCCAGGCGAGCGAAGGCTGCGCGCAAGGACTTGCTTGCACGACGGCACGCACTGAGCGAAGAAATCGAAAGCCTGTGCAAGCGGTTCCGGTCGGTCGTGCAAGGAGAGGTCGAGCTTACGCCAAAACCGAAGCGGCGCGAACAGCGGCCGTACGAAGGGCACAAGATTCGAGAGATACAAGACCCTCGCGGCTTCGCCGTACTTTGGGGCATGAATGCCGAGGCGAACGACTACTTGACGCGCCGAATTGCGAAGCCGAACGACCTATGGCTTCATGCACGTGGCGCGACCGGCTCGCACGTGGTGATTCGAACAAACAACCAGCCTGACCGCGTGCCGCGCGACACGATCCTCTTCGCGGCACACATCGCGGCCCGAAACAGCAGCCAGAAGCACGCGAGCCTCGTGCCGGTCGCTTACACTTTGGCGAAGCACGTGCGCCGCCCACGCCACGCGCCCCCAGGCACGGTTATGTTGAGCCGCGAGAAGGTGATCTTCGTTCGCCCCGCGTTAGGGAAGCAGTAGCGTGCAGCGAGCCCCCGGGTACTACATCACCAGGTAGTTCCTCATCATGCCCATATCCTCATGCTCGAGGTTGTGACAGTGGTAGAGAAACATTCCGGTGTATTGGCCGAAGGAGATTAGCAAGCGAACTTTCTCGCCAGGCATGAGTAGGAACGTGTCCTTCCAGCCCTCATCCGTATAGCCGTCGCGCACGCTCTCCCATCCTTGCACGTAATCGGGGTGAACCGTTCGGCGCAGAATTTGGAACTGCCGACCATGCAAGTGAATTGGATGTGCAATAACAATGTTGCCGACGATATTCTCGAACTCCCACACTTCGAGCGTATGAGCGCGGACCCGCTCGTTCGGCTTGGTGCTATACATGTCAAATGGTTCGTCGTTCAGCAGCCATCCAAGAACATTGTCCCACCTTGCGGTTAGGTAGCGGGGTTTGTCACGGTTGATTGCGTCCTCCTCGCGGTTCCACCGAATCGTGGTTAAGCGTTTAGGCAGCGAGCGATATTCCTTGTCCAGTTCTGCCACGGCGAAGCGCATGACATCGAATGCAGCCCCGTTGGGCAGCGGATCGTTCCCGCCGCCCACACCGAACATCAACCCCTGGATCGCGAGACTCTTCAGCGTCAGGCAATCGCCCACGGCTCGGTTTCGGAAGTCCATCCAGACTTCGACGCGTTCGCCGGGCGAAAGAACGACGTATGGCTTCTCCACAGGCACCTCAAGCAAGCCGCCGTCCGTGCCGATGACGGTCATCGGCGTGCCGTCCTCCCACGCCAACTTGTAGACGCGCCCGTTCGAGCCGTTCAGGAATCGTAGACGATAGGCACGCGTTCTGACGGGTAACTCAAAGTCGGCTTGCCCGTTGACAAGAATCTCGCTTCCCAGAGTGCCCCGCATCGGGTTTGGCAAGTAGACGAATTGGTTGTTGGAGTCGAGCGTCCGGTCTTGTAGCACGAGCAGTTGATCCAGGTCCCCGTCAGGGAGGTCCAGCGCCTGCTCCTCCGGATCAGTAACGACCAAGCCGCCGGCAAGCCCGTGATAAACCTGGTTACCAGTCAGCATGTGCGGGTGCGGGTGGTACCAGTACGTACCAGCGCGATTTGCCACGCGATAGTGGTAAGCGTAGAGGGCGCCAGGGTTAATCGCATCCATCGGGTGACCATCCGCGTAGTGCGGCACGTATAGACCGTGCCAGTGGACGATGGACTCTTCCGCAAGGTTGTTGCTGAAGAAGATGGACACGTGCTCGCCGCTGCGAAGGCGAATGGTCGGGCCAAGATAAGAGCCTGGCGAGGGGCCAAGGGCATCGAGGCGTCCGCGCAAGACGCTCCCAGTGAAACGAAGGACGTTGGTCTGCGCCCCCGGCTTCACCTGCGCAACACCGGGGCCGGCAGCCAAGTCGATTTGCAGGTAAGGGGCGCGGTCCATTTTGTTTGCGTCGCCAAGCACCTGCGCGAGCGCTTTTGACCCTCCGCCAAACATTAACCCCGCGGTTGCCCCGCCCAGGGTGCGAAACAGTTCGCGCCTCGAAATCTTCGCTTTCTCTTCGTTACTCACGTTCCACCTTGCTCTTTCGTTCATAATCGCCCGGGATGCGCGCAAGTAGATTTTACTTCCCCACCCTTCGCGAAGCGCCGGCGGAGGCTGAGCTCGCCAGCCACCGCCTGCTCTTGCGTGGCGGATTCATCCGCAAACTGTCAGCGGGCGTATATTCGTACCTACCGCTTGGTTTGCGTGTCCTCAACAAGGTTGCCGACATCGTGCGAGAAGAGGCAAACCGCATCGGCGCCGTTGAACTGCTCATGCCGGCCCTCGTTCCGTTTGACCTACTCAAGGAGACGGGTCGAGACGCCGTCGAAGTTCTCTACAAAACGGCAGACCGCACCAACCGGCAATTTGCCCTGGGCTTTACGCACGAAGAGGTCATCACAGACATCGTTCGTTCGAGTATTCAGTCGTACCGGGACCTTCCCCTTTGTTTATATCAAATCCAGACGAAGTTCCGCGACGAGCCACGGCCGCGGGCGGGCCTCGTCCGCGCCAAGGAGTTTGAGATGTTCGACGCATACTCCTTCGACGCAGACGACGAAGCCGTGGACCGAATCTACAAGGCGATGTGGCAAGCCTACGAGCGGATGTTCAAACGCGCCGGCCTCCAGACGCTTGTGTGCGAGGCTGAGGCGGGCGACATTGGCGGCTCTGACAACCACGAGTTTATGGTCGTTACGCCCGGCGGAGAGGATCGTGTTTTGCTCGACGAACAATCGGGGGTTGCGGCAAATGCCGAGCGGTGCGACATCGGCGGAGTGTACGAACCGGCCCCTTCGGACGGTGTCCCTGCCGCCAAGCGGATCGAGACGCCCGGCAGGAGAACCGTTCAAGAAGTTACCGACTTCTTGAACGTTCCAGCGGACCGGTTGGTGAAGACGTTGCTGGTTCGAGCAGGGGAAGAGCGCGTCGCGGCGCTCGTCCGAGGCGATCGCGAACTGAACCCTTACAAGCTCGCCCGCCGCCTCGGAGTGCCGAAGGTCGAGATGCTCGGTGCGGCTGAGGTGCAAAGCCTAACAGGTGCGGACGTCGGTTTCGCAGGCCCTGTGGGACTGAATGGCGTACGAATCGTTGCGGATCAAGAGATCCTCTCGATGGCAGGATTTGTCGTCGGGGCCAACGAAGACGACGCACACCTGATCAACGTCTGCCACGGGCGAGACTTCGAGGTTGCGGAGTTCATGGACATCCGAGTTGCACAGGACGGCGATCCATCCCCAGGTGGCGGTGTCTTTCGCGAGGTGCGTGGCATCGAAGTCGGGCACATCTTCAAACTGGGTACGAGATACAGTGAGCCGATGGGTGCCGTGTTCGCCGACGAGACGGGCGAGAAGCGACCGATCCTCATGGGCTGCTACGGCCTCGGCATCGGTAGGACGATGCAGGCAGTCGCTGAGGTTTCACACGACGACGCTGGTTTGGTTTGGCCAATCTCAATAGCGCCCTTCGAGGTCGTCGTCGTCACCGTCAATCCTGAAGACAGGATGCAGCGCGAGGCTGCCGAGAGGGTCTACGAAGGCCTCATCGCCGAGGGCGTGGATGCGCTATTGGATGACCGAGACGAGCGCGCCGGCGTTAAGTTCAAAGACGCCGACCTCATCGGTTATCCCTTGCGCGTGGTATGTGGGCGCACGGTCGCCGATGCGAACGTCGAAGTGAAGTGGCGACGCGAGGCGGAGGCGTTAGCGATTCCGCTGGATTCGGCGGTTGCGACGGTCGCCCAACAGGTCAGAGATGAGCGCGCTCGTTACTCCTAAGCCGCTCGTTCACGGCATTCGGAAGACCTATGCCCTTGTTTCTATCTACATTCAAGAAACGCTCGCTTATCGGGTGGGTGCGTTCATATGGACGCTCGCCGACGGCCAGATGGCGCTTATCCTCCCGGCAGTTTGGATCGCCGCGATGGGTTCCGGAACAGACGCCATAGGCGGTCGAAGCGCCTCGGAGATGGTTTCGTACTACCTCTGGGCGACGCTGCTGTCGCAGTTTGTCGTCTGCCATCTGATGTGGGACATCGCCTTCGAGATTCGTGAAGGAATCTTCCCCGTCTATCTCTTGCGTCCAATGAGCGTTGTATGGGCGCAACTGTCGAGGAACGTCGGCTGGCGCGTGGTCAAGGTGTTGCTCTTTACGCCGATTCTCGCTGCCTTCTTGCTCATTTACCACGGATACCTCAGCGACCTCTCCGTCCACGCCGGGATTGCCTTTTGGTGTTCCCTGATCCTGGCGCACTTCCTCAGCTTCTTCGTGGCATGGACGATCGCGCTGGTGTCGCTGTGGACCTCCGAGTTTGTGAGCGTCTTCCGCCTTTACTACTTCCCTGAAATGTTTCTGAGCGGTAGGCTGGTCCCAATCGAAACAATGCCCACCTGGGCGCAGTCGGTCGCCGCCGTCTCGCCTTTCAAATATACTGTCGCGTTCCCGGTCTCCGTGCTGATGGGCGAGACGGGGGCTGAGGCGGTCGCCCGGGGCGTGGCGATGCAGTGCGGCTGGATTGTCCTGTTCGTGCTCGCCTCAGGGGCGCTTTTCCGCGCCGGCGTACGTCAATACACAGGATTCGGCAACTGATGGCACGGTACGACGCGCAACACGAAGAGGCACTCGAGCAGTTAGCCGACGCTCTCACGCAAGGCGTGCGGCCGGTGGTGGACCAGGCGGCTCGGCTCGGATCCGGCATGATCTCGCTGGAAGTGCGCGAGGCGCCCGGCGGACTTGAGGTCGTGGTCCGTCGTGGGCCGTTCGCCGCCACTTCGCCCGTCGTCATGACTCCGCTGCCCGAGTCATGGCGCGGGGCGGAAGACACCGAGGCGCTCACCGAGCGGGTTGCTGCCGCCCTCAGTCGTCTCCGCCCGAAACTCGGCTTTGTTACCAAGCGGCACAACTACCTGCCTCTCGTTGACGAGCTGGTTCGCCGGGGCTGTGCCGCTCTGGACGATGGGTCCAACACGGTTGCCTTTTTGAAGCAGGATGGGGAGAAGATTCTCGGGCGGCCGATGACGTCCGAGGAGATTCGTGAGGTTCGATTCCGCTTGCTCAGGTTGCGACGGGTTAGGAAGGACGTCATAGACCTCTAACCGGTTCGCGGCGAACCTCGTCACTCGAAGGCAGGCGCGGCGCTGGGTAAAAAGCAATCTATTGGAGAGATCGGAGTGACGTTCAGAAGCCTGCCACAGATGTTCATCGAATCCTGTCGTGCACACGCGGAGCGTGACTGTTGGCTCGTTCGCGAGGGGGAGGGCTATCGCGGCATCCCGTACGCCGAAGCTGAGAGAAGGGTCGCGTCCTGTGCCGCGCGGCTGCGCTTGCTCGGCGTTGAAAAGGGCGACCGGATCGCCATCATGGCAGAGAACAGCGTGGAGTGGGCGACGCTCGATTGGGCGATCCTCAGCGTCGGTGCGATCACCGTGCCGATCTATCCGACGCTCCCTGCGCACGAGGCGGGCATCATTCTGCGAGACTCCGAGGCGCGCTTTGCTTTCGGCGGAAGCGAGAAGCTGTGCGCGCTACTGGGCCGGGAGGAGTGCGAATCGCGCGTGCTCCCGATGAGCGGCATAACTCCCTCTTCGCCCTGGAGTGGGGTCGGGCGTGAAGGCTTCGACCAACGGGTGGACCTCGAAGCATGGCGCGAGCGGGCGCTGAAGACGAACGCAGACGATGTCGCCAGCCTTATTTACACAAGCGGGACTACAGGCGAGCCGAAGGGCGTCGTGCTGACTCACCGCGCGTTCTCCTTTCTTTGCGACGCCATCGTGGAGCAACTCCCCGTGGACGCGACGGATCGCTTTTGCTCATTCCTTCCGCTTTCGCACGTGTACGAGCGCATGGCGGGCCATTTCCTGCCGGTCTCGTGCGGCGCATCTATCGCGTATGCGCGTTCGCCGAAGACGCTCGCTGATGACATACGAGCTGCCGCTCCCACGATTCTGCTTACGGTGCCCCGCTTCCTCGAGAGCGTAAAGAGTCGAATCGAGGCGTCAGCGGGTCATGGTCTGCGCAAGTGGCTGTTCGACAAGACAGTCGCCCTCGGGCGAACGCGGCTGGAGAACAACTTGAACCCTACCGGGCTGTTAGGCTTGGTGCTTGATCGTTTGGTCGGCAAAAAGGTACGCGCAAGGCTTGGCGGAAGGGTCCGGTTTTTGGTCTCGGGCGGCGCCGCGCTGCCGCCCGAACTGGCGGAGTTCTACGGGGCGTTCGGCATTCTAATCCTACAGGGTTACGGACTAACGGAGACTGCTCCTGTGATCAGCGTCAACTATCCTGACCGGAGCGTGTACCGGTCGGCGGGCGAGGTGCTCGAGGGTATCGAGGTGCGCATAGCAGAGGACGGTGAAATCCTGGTGCGCGGGCCGAGCCTGATGGATGGCTACTTTAACAAGCCCGACGCCACGAAAGAGGCGATTGACGAGGAAGGATGGTTTCACACCGGCGACATCGGTTACCTCGAAGGCAGACGCATCTTTATCACCGACCGCAAAAAGGACATCATCGTTCTGCTGAACGGCAAAAACGTCTCGCCTGCGAAGATCGAGGGAATCCTGAAGACGCAGGCAAGCATCGCCGAGTGTATGGTGGTTGGCGACGGCTCGGATCACGTCAGCGCCCTCATCATCCCGCGAGTCGAGTTCTTCGCCGCGGAGGCGAAGGAGCACGGCATCTCGCTTAACGACCGCCAAGCGTTCGTGTCCGCCCCGTTCGTGCAGAAGCGTGTCCGAGAGGACGTGGCAAGAGCGAACCAGTCGCTTCCCGACTTCGAGAAGGTGAAGGCTTTCCGGTTGATTCCTGACGAGTGGACGATCGAGGGTGGTGAATTGACGCCCTCAATGAAGGTGAAGCGTCGCGTCGTGCGGGAGCGTTACGCCGACCTTATTGCCGAGATGCGTTAGGTGGGCTTGCTCCCCTCTCCCGTCGGGAGAGGGGTCGGGGGTGAGGGGCGGTGTTGTCGCGTGTTCTGCGCCGTCGGCCGGGTTAGCAACGGGTGTCGGTGCGCGGGGGCCCCGTCGCACGATTCTCGGCCACGCGCGGTAGACGCTCTCGGCGATCTTTTCGCGGGCAACGACCTTGCCGTGTCGCATCACCAGCCGCCACGTGACGCAGCGCCGTCCGGTACTACCCGGTTCAACGACAACGGTCGTGCCAGGTTCGAGCGAAGGGTCGTCAATGTACCGAACCGTTGGGCCCCACGACGAATGGCCGTCTACGACGAGGGACACACTCAACTCGGGGGCCTTGCGCCCAAGCACCCAGAAGGTGACCTTCCCGCCCTTCACCTCGGAGCAAATGGCGATCGGATGGTCGAATGGATTCTGTATCTTCAAATCAATGCTGCCGTAGTCAACGGTTGCGTCGCGGCCGACCGGCACATACGGCACAGGCATAGAGTGGTTCTGCCGTGATACAACTTTGAGGTTCGCCAGCAAGGCAGCATTGAAGAGCGTTGTGCTCACTTGGCAAATGCCACCACCATAGTCCACGCCGTGTCGTCCGTTCGCGTAGACTCCCGCTGGCTTGAAGCCTCGCGATGTGGTGCGCCTGCCAACTGTTTCGTTGTAACTGAGCACGTCGCCGGGCATGAGCACGATGCCGTTCAGTCTGTCCGCAGCGAGGCGGATGTTGCTCGAGCGACTTACCTGTCCAGCGTTGAACCTGGTCGTGAAGCTCGCCATGACTTCCGCAATGGAGTCCACCGATTCCCTCGGGACGCGAGGATCGGTCGCGCGCACGGGCAGCTCCATTCGTTCCCCTCCTTTGTTCGCCATCGCGACTGCTCGTTCAGCAAGCAAGTTGACATTGAACTCGAAAGAAGTGGCCTCGTACTGCCGAACGATTCTTCCGTCGCGGTAAAAGACGCGGGCAGGTTGCTTGGGTAGCGCATGCTCAGAGACGAATTGCGCAAGGCCTTCGGCTTTCGGTTCTGCTGGCTTGTACCGAGGATGCACGTTCGTGGCAGATGGGTGGCTGGCGATCCAGCTTCCCAAAGCCGAGACGAAGGGGATCTGGTCCAGCATGGCCTCGAAATCAGGTTCCACCCCCAGCGTCTCAAGTGCCTGTGGAGGAGGGTTCTTCGAAAGCAAGTGGCTTTCCAGTGTTATAATACGTTGCCGGTCCGCCTCCCACCAGCGTTCAAAAGCGCGAAGCACCTCCTGGCGAGTCATCCCATCAAGGCTCATACCCGCGAACGTGGTCCCGGGAGCTGCCCTCGGTGCCAGCAGGGATACGACTGTCATCGTGCCAGCCGTTGCCACGAGAAGAAGGAAAAGTACAAGAGAAAACGCCCTTCTTATTCGGTTCACTTTCTTCGCCATGTCGTTCCTTCGACTCCATCCTCCAGGACGATGCCCAGTTCTGCCAGGTCATCCCTAACCTGGTCGGCGAGAGCGAACAGCTTCTGTTCACGCAACGCTTGCCTCCATTTTAGCACTTTTGCCATCAGTTCTTCAACAAATCCAGCCTCGACATCATCCTGGTCGAGCGGAAGTCCCAGGTGATTGACGACCCAGCGAGCGGCAGAGTACAGTGAGGCGAGCCGAGCAGAATCCACTTGGGCCCCCGACGCAAGCAGGTCGTTCATCTCGCCGATGGCGTCGTGGAGCACGGCGAAAGCGGCAGGAGTGTTGAAATCAGCGAGCATCGCTGCCTCGAAGCGGGCTATGACGTCGGACGCGGGCTTGGCATCCGCCTCAGGCCCCAAAGCGCTCCGCGCGCGTCCGAGGGCTGCATTGATGCGAGAGACGACCGCCTGTGCCTGGTCAAGGCGCTCCTCGGAGAACTCGATAGGCGAGCGGTACCCTGTGCCGAGCAGGAAAAGCCGTACGGCAGCTGGACCGTACCTGGTAATCGCGTCTCGAGCGTTGAAAACGTTACCGAAAGACTTGCTCATCTTGTCGCCCGACATTCTCACCGCGCCCCAGTGCATCCAGATCCGGGCGAACTCCGGTTTGCCAAGGTACGCCTCGGACTGGGCTATCTCGTTCTCATGGTGGGGAAAGATTAGGTCCGTGCCGCCTGCGTGGATGTCGAAGTTCGGGCCAAGCTCTTTTAGAGAGAGTGCGGAGCACTCGATGTGCCATCCGGGTCGGCCCGGTCCCCACGGGCTTTTCCAGGATGGCTCTCCGGGTTTGGCAGCTTTCCACAGTGCGAAGTCCATCGGGTGTTCTTTGCGCTCGTCCACTTCGATGCGCGCGCCAGCCTGCATGCTTTCAAGCGAGCGGTTGCTCAACTTTCCATACCCCGGAAGTGAGGTAACTCGGAAATAAACATCCCCATCAACGACATAGGCGTTGCCACGCTCGACGATTCGCTCGATCATCTCGATGATGGCGTCCATGTTCTCGGTGACGTACACCCAACGGGCTGGGCGAACGCCAAGCGCGGCGAGGTCATCAAGGTACTGTTCGCCGTACTTCTTGGCAACCTCGGCGGGCGGGATGCCCTCCTCTTGACTTCTCCGAATAATCTTGTCGTCAATGTCGGTGAAGTTCTGGACGAAATCTACGGTAAACCCTTTGTACTCGAACCACCGTCTGACCACGTCGAAGAGCACTGCACCGCGCATGTGACCTAAGTGGGCCGGCGCTTGTGGCGTTAAACCGCAGGAGTAGATGGTTACGCGGTTTGGGTCACGCGGTATAAAGTCAACGAGGCTTCGCGTGAGGGTGTTGTAGATTTTTTGGGTCTCCACATCGCCGCATTTTAGCGCGATGGGCTGAGGCCAACCGAAAGCGCTGCCCCTATCCGCCGCCGTCGTTCGCCCACTTGTCAACGTTCTCAAGCAATTTGCCATAACTTTCCAGCGCCGCGGCAGCGCCCATCCCGGAGGCAAGGCCGCTGCCGCGCTCGACGAAGAGGCGCCATACGTTTGGTTCCTCATACTTTTTGCACAGCGCCTCGATTAGTTCGTTCGCGTTTTGTACGGGCCTGTCAACGCGGCTCAGGCTCTTGCCCTCGAGTGTGGCCGCCCTCTGGATACTCAACTCCTCCAAAGCCCGAATTATGTCGGACATCAACTCTCTCGTGCCGAGCAGGGCGTCGTTGTACTCGGCGGCGATCCGGCGACATTCGTCGGGGGGTGGCAGATTTTGAAAGTCGCGTGTGAGGGCGGCGAATGTTTCGTTCACCCTCTTTATAAACTCTGCTGCGGTTCCTCGCCTTCGACTGTCATCCCGCGTGGCTGCGTCTGACTCCGTCTCGGCGAACATCCCTGGGTGCAGGGAGCCCATCATGTCCATTGCTTCCTTTGCGAGGTCCTCGTTTAGCCGCTCGCGCCGTCGGTCAATTCGCTTCAAATGATCCAGCCAGGCTCTAACGTCGTCCGGCATGCTTTGCTTGTTGCGCCCGATGCCTGAGGAAGGCTCGCCGGGCAGTGTGAGGGACGGCGGCGCATCGCCCGGCTTCGCGACGCTTGGCCCGCCCTCCCCGCCCAGCGCCAGCGAGGGGTACGCTCCGGAGCCCTTGCCTAGCGATGCTTGTGAGCCGCCAAAAAGGTGCAACACTCCCGCCTTCTGTACCGTAAACGCAAGCGCTGCGAGGATCAATAGCCCAACGACCACGCTGAGCACGTGCAGTCGGCGGTCAGGCCGCACGGCTGGCGGGGTTCCGCATTGAGGGCAGAAGGCGGCGCCTTGCGCCAAGGAATAGCCACAGCGGGCACAGTTGTTCATCTTCGCGCTCCTTTACTATTATGGACGTTCGGATGGTGTGGCATGGGCGAGCGGCTCGGAGCCCATGCGGCGTTGGCCGACCACGCCCGCCTTTCGCCCGTCTTTCCCTCGGAGGTTCGAACGCCTCAGTTCCGCTGAATCACCTGCTTGATTCCGCGTAAGGTGAGCAGAGAGTGCGGTTTTCCTCCCAGCAAGACACCGCAAATCGGCAGGAAGCCCGTGGCGAACCCTACGGTTACGGCCAAGAGGTGCAACCATCCGGCATCTGTGCCGAAGAGCGCACCTGCGCCATACCCGAGCCCGATTCCTGCGCAGCCGGAGACCAGTGCCGGCGCGAGAGCTATCACCACGTCCAACGGGCGCAACTGGAGTGCAAGCGCAAGCGCTCCTACGCTCAGTAGGAAGCCGGCACCGGTCGCGATTGCGAGCGCAACCGCGCCAGGCGTTGGGTCTTCGGCCACCATGGGTAACGCGTAAAGCGCGCCGATACCGATTACGAGACTGCCCGTCCAGACCACAAGGGAAGCGCGCTCTCGTCCCGTTGCAAGCAACGCGTTCGTGCCGATGTAGGTGCAGAGTCGCAAGGCGCTCGCGGCAGCCAGCCATTGGGCTGCAGGCACCGCGTTCAGCCACGCCTTGCCGAAGAGCAGGGGCACTAAGTCCGGCGCCGTCACCCACGCCCAAGCAAGGATTCCCATCGCCAGTGCGCCGATGGTCCTCATCGAGCGTAGGATGGATCGCTGCAGCCGCTCCAGGTCGTTGCGGAACTTCGCGAGGATCGGAAAGAGCGTATAGTTCGCAGTGTGCCCAATACGCACAGCCGGGGCCATAAGGTTGTTGCCTATCCGGAATGCCCCAGCCGCAACCTCGCCCGCGCGTTGCTGAACCGCCAGCGTTGGCACTAGCTCGAGAAGACTGCTCGGCAGGTTCGACCCGAGGATCGTATATCCGGACACGGACAGCTCACGCGCGACCTTCCGATCGAGCCAGCCACGTGGGATGCCCGGCTGGAACCAGTTGAACAGCGCCGCTTGAACCACGATCCGCGTGAGCGGCATAGCCATGAGCGCCCAGATTCGATGGCTGCTGTCCAGTGCGACTGCCAGCCCAAACGCAACTGCGGCGCCTACGACAAAAGGAACCGCCTCGCAGATCGCGTTGTCTCGGTAACGCAAGTGGCGCATCAGCAGTGCAAACGGTACAACGCGGAACGAGTCCACCACTTGCACCAGCGAAAGCGCGCGCAACAGTGGAGCCGACCCCGAAGCGCCCAAGACATCCGAAAACAAGTCTGCGCCGAAAAACAACACAGCCCCGTACAGAAGGCCCGACCCCTGGGCGAGCCAAAAGGCTGTGTCGCGCACCTCTTCGTCCGAGCGAGGGGAAGCGATGCAAGCCTGTGCAAGGCCCGCTACGCGCAGCAGCGAGGCAAGTTCCGCAACCGTGAACGCGACCATCGCGACGCCGTACTCCTCGCGAAGTAGCAAGCGTGCAAAGACCAGAGAAAGAAGAAACTGAACGCCGTTCTGCACGAAGACGCCGGATGTTTGCCAACCGAAACCCTTGATGGCGGTGCGCTTGACCTCGGTCACGAGTGCGCACAGTTTAGATCGTTCACGCCGTTCGTTGCCCCTACGCCAGCGACTCAGCGCAGGGCACGAAGGCGACCCAGTCGAACGCAACCGTCAGGCCGTCCTCCGCAGCGAGCCGCCGGTCCCCCAGCCACAGAGTCGCAGTGAACCCCTTGAAGTTCGTCTTTGCGTGATCAACCGTTATGCGAACGCACGCGCCCTTGTCGTTGCCGTATGTCGAGTTGACCGGCACGACGACTGCGCTCTCATACTCGCCTGCCAGCATGTGCGGCGCCATGTCGGAGAAGTTGACTGCCTCCTTCCATGAGACTACGACTGAGCCACTGTCGTCCGGCGCTGCCTCTTCCGTCCGGCCATACAGGATGATGGTTCGATGATACATTTCGCATGCCCTTGCCTGAACTCTTTGTCTTACCATAAAGACGTCCAGAAGAACCGGCTAGGTCACACCTTTTGAGAGGACAACCGCCACCGCATTCCCGATTGCGCCAGAATGCGTCTCATGGTAGTTGGGGCTTTGGACGTCGGCTCTGCGCTGGAATGGGCTCAGTGGTTCGTGCTCGGTTTCTTCGCTGTGCTCTTCTTGCAGTCGGGGCTGGACAAGGTGTTCGATTGGAAGGGCAACTTCCAGTACCACAAGGAGCACTTCGCCTCCTCGCCTCTTGCGCCGCTTGTGCCAGTGCTGTTACCGATATTGACCGTCATGGAGGTTGGCACTGGGGCGCTGTCCGCCGTCGCCGCTGTGCAGTTCCTATTGGGCGATGCACGAGATACTGCGCTCGCCGCACTCGCTGCAGCGGGGATTACCTTGCTGTCGCTTTTTGCCGGCCAGCGGATGGCCCGGGACTACGCGGGAGCCGCCGGGCTCGTTCCGTACTTCTTAGTTGCCCTCTTCGGCTTGCTGCTTCACGCTGATGTCCGCTAAGGAATCTTCCGTTTCGCGCCTTGTTCTTTGGGCACCTCCTTTGTTGATCGTCGGAGCCGGCATCGTCGCTGGGTGGAACACCAGGAACGCGATGAGCGACGACGCCTACATCCTTTTGCGCGTTGTGAGACACTGGCTCGAAGGCAACGGACCGTACTATAACCCTGGCCTTCCGCCTGTGCAGGTCGTTACCTCGCCTTTGAACCTGCTGCTCATAGCTCTTGTCGCGTTCGTTAGCAGCTTGTTCGGCGCGCCAACCTCCGACGCCCCGGTCATTGCAGCGAAGGCTTTGCACGTCGGCTGGACTCCGCTGCTGTTGCTGTCTGTCTATCTCCTCTTGCTGGGTCGCAGGCGAACCGCTGGGGCGATGCTTGGCGCTGCGATCGGTGGCACCGTGGCACTGTTCCCCGCCGTGTACTTCACATCGGGCATGGAAACTGCGATGGCGATTACCCTGGTTTGCTTCGCTCTCGTTGCCTTCCAAGCGGAGAGGTGGACGCTCTGCTCGGTGCTCCTAGGCCTCGCGTTTCTCGCGCGGCACGATGCGCTCCTGTTGGTCATCCTCCTGGCGCTACTGCGCGCGGTGAGGGAACAACCAGAGGAGCGCGTCGGCGCCGGCATTCGATTCCTCAAGCCGTTCGTACTGGTCGTCGTGCCGTGGTTCGTGGCGTCGCTGATCCTGTATCAAACAGCGACTCCCGACACGCTCGCCGCGAAGATGGCGCAAGGCGGAACTCCATACTGGCCGGAGGCTTACTACACGGGCTTGACCATCTACTACACGTGGTTCTCCGCAGCAAAGCCCGTTTGGGTGCTGCTCGTTCTCGCGGTGATCGGTTTCATCGTTTCTTGGCGGTCTCGCTCAGGATGGGCGATGGGCGTGTGGCTATTTGTGCTTTACCAAGTGCTGCACCTGGTGGCGTACTCGGCGCTCGGCGTTCCTCGATACCATTGGTACTACGTTGGCTATGGCGTTGGTCTCGGGCTAATGGTTGGAGCGGCGCTATCCGTGGTGAAGCTTCCTGTTGGGTCGGCTTGGCTCGCGTGCGCCCCGCCCGCCTTGACGTTGTACTTGGCGTGGGGTCGGCTGACCGGGCCTTGGAACGACGATCACGTTAGATACCCGTACTACCGCGCCGTGGGTGAGTATCTCAGCCAACACCCGCCTAAAAGATCCGTGGGCCTGATGGAAATCGGCATCATCGGCTATTACGCTCCGAACGTAACGGTGTTCGACTTCGGTGGCATCGCTACGCCGGACCAGCGGAATCGGATCGCACGCATCGAGGCGAACGCTTGGCTAAACACCGATGAGGCTCCGGACAAAGTTGTGATACGCAGCGAGCGGCATCCTCTCGAGCCGGACTCTCATCCCGACTTTGAAAAGTTCTATTTTCTGGAGACGACCTTCCAAGGTGGCGAGGCGTTCAAGCGGGGCTTGCAAGTGTGGTCGCGGAGGGCAGATGAGACATAATCGCCGTCCCGCGTGTTTGAAAACCTGACCGAGAAACTAACCGGCGTCTTCGCGCGCCTGCGCCGCAAGGGCCGCATCACCGAGGCAGACTTCGACGACGTCATCCGTGAGGTGCGCGTCTCGCTGCTCGAGGCGGACGTCAGCCCCAGCGTCGTGCGCGACTTCCTCGCCCGAGTGAAGGAGCAAGCTATCGGAGAGAAGGTGTGGGAGGCGCTCTCGCCCGACCAGATGATCATCAAACTCTGTCGGGACGAGCTTGTGCGCCTGCTCGGCGAGGAGGAGCCGCCGTTTACTTGGGCGCCGCAGCCGCCGACCGTCGTCCTCCTCTGCGGCTTGCAGGGCTCAGGCAAGACGACGACCGCAGCGAAACTCGCGGTGTGGCTCGCGAAAGCGGGGAAGAAACCGATGCTTGCCGCTTGCGACCTCCAGCGTCCGGCGGCCATCACTCAACTCGAAGTGCTGGGTGAACAAGCCGAGGTGCCTGTGTACGCGCGTCACGACGCGAAGGATCCGGTCGCCGTGGTCAAGGAGGCGCTCGACAAGGCGCGGTACCTGCTCAGGGACGTTCTCATCCTCGACACCGCCGGGCGCCTGCAAGTGGACGAGAGGCTGATGGAGGAACTCAAGCGCGTCAAGCAGGCGTCGGGAGCGAACGAGGCGCTCCTGGTGCTCGATGCAACCACGGGCCGCCAGGCGCACGACGTCGCGGCTGCGTTCAACGACGCGGTGAACCTCACTGGCCTCATCTTCACGAAGATGGATGGCGACGCGAGGGGAGGCGCCGTGCTGTCCGTACGCTCCGTAACCGGGTGTCCGGTTCGGTTTGTCGGCGCTGGAGAGGGGCTGGATGCGCTCGAGCCGTTCCACAGCCAACGCGTGGCGGAGCGTATCCTGGGCTTCGGCGACGTCCTCAGCCTGGTCGAGAAGGTCCAAGAGAAGATTGACTTGGATAAGGCGAAGGAGATGCAGGAAACGCTCCGCACGGGGCGATTGGACTTCCACGTGCTGCTCTCCCAACTCCGTACCATGAAGAAGATGGGCTCCATGGCGAACCTCATCAAATTGATTCCCGGGGCCGGGCTGATCCCCAGCGAGATGCTGGAGAAACTCGACCAGGGCGCCCTGGACCGCACGGAAGCGCTCATCCTGAGCATGACCCCACTTGAGAGGGCCAACCCGGGTATACTGAACGGTTCCCGGAAGCGAAGAATCGCTGCCGGAGCAGGCGCTACCGTTGAAGAGGTCAACCGACTCATCAAGGGCCTCGACGAAATGCGCAAGCAGATGAAACACCTTACGCGCGCCGGCGCGCGCGCCAAGGGGAAACCGAAGCGAAAACGAAGGTAAGGAGTGCTTGAACTAAATCGTGGTTAGAATTCGATTGAAGAGAATGGGAACGAAAGGGCGACCGTACTATCGCATCGTCGCCGCGCCCTCAACCGCTGCGCGCGACGGGCAGTTCGTCGAACAACTGGGCACATACGACCCGCTGGTGGACCCGCCCGCGGTAACTCTGAGCCGAGAGCGCGCCCTGCATTGGCTGCTGAACGGCGCTCAGGTGTCCACCGTCGTCGAACGCCTGCTCAAGAGGGACGGCATCTGGGAAGAGTTCGAAAAGCAGAAGCCGGCAAAGAAAGCGAAGCGCAAGCCCGTTAAGCCGCGCGTGAAGGAAGAGAAGCCGGTCCAGCCCCGTAAGCACAAGGCGCGCCCGGAGCCTGCGCCCGCCGAAGAAGCAGAGGTCGGGGCCGAGGCCCGAGCGCCCGTCGAGGCAACCGAAGGCGCTGAAGAGAGCGCGTCCGAGTAGGAGGCGAGGGATGAAGTACGCTCCGTTTGTCGAGTTCTGTGTGAAGGGGCTGGTCGAGCGGCCCGACGAGGTATCCGTCGAGGAAGTGGAGGACGACGGTGCGGTTCAGGTGCGTGTACACACACACCCGGATGACGCGGGCAAGGTCATCGGCAAGAACGGGCGGCTCGTCATGGCGATTCGCAGCATCGTCGCTTCCGTCGCCCACCGCAACGGCCAGCGTGCGTTCGTCAAGGTGATCACCGAAGAAGACGACGAAGACCGCTGACTGCCGGCAGCGCAGTCCCGCCGTTCCTCCTCTGTTCTCTTGTGGATCGCGCGCACCTGTGCGTTCGGCCGGTCT